>NZ_JBIBBY010000009.1:237868-373570 GCF_042900905.1 Streptomyces sp. NPDC012827
GGGGGGCGGGGGGGTTCCTAAATCGGCCGGGGTGTGGGGGGGGGGGCCCCCCCCGGGGGGGGGGTGGGGGGGGGGGGGGGCCCCGCCCCCCCCGGCCGGGGCCCCCCGGCGCGCCGGGCGCGCGGGGGGCCCCGTCCGTGCTGTGACACCCACCGCCCCGCCTCTTCAAGGTCTTGACGGGGACCAAGCCGAAAGCGTCCCCTTAGAGTTCACATGTTGGAGAAAACGGCAGGAGTGAGTGAGTCGATGGAGACTCCCGGGTCGCAGACGTCTCTGCACAGGGCCAATCTCGAACGGGTCGTCCGGGCGGTACGGATGGCCGGGTCGCTCACCCAGGCGGAGATCGCCCGGGCGACGGGCCTGTCCGCCGCCACGGTCTCCAACATCGTGCGCGAGCTCAAGGACGGCGGGACCGTCGAGGTCACGCCCACCTCCGCCGGGGGCCGCCGGGCGCGCAGCGTCTCGCTCTCCGGGGACGCGGGCATCGTCATCGGCGTCGACTTCGGCCACACCCACCTCCGGGTCGCGGTCGGCAACCTCGCCCACCAGGTCCTCGCCGAGGAGGCCGAGCCGCTCGACGTCGACGCCTCCGCCGCCGAGGGCTTCGACCGGGCGGAACAGCTGGTCACGCGGCTGATCGAGGCCACCGGCATCGGCCGGGACAAGGTCATCGGCGTGGGGCTCGGTGTGCCGGGCCCCATCGACGTCTCCTCCGGGACGCTGGGCTCGACCTCGATCCTGCCGGGCTGGAGCGGCATCAACCCGGCCGAGGAGCTCTCGGCCCGTCTCGGCGTCCCCGTGCACGTCGACAACGACGCCAACCTCGGCGCCCTCGGCGAACTCGTCTGGGGCAGCGGCCGGGGCGTGAAGGACCTCGCGTACATCAAGGTGGCCAGCGGCGTCGGCGCCGGTCTGGTGATCGACGGCCGGGTCTACCGGGGCCCCGGCGGCACCGCCGGCGAGATCGGGCACATCACCCTGGACGAGTCCGGTCCCGTCTGCCGCTGCGGCAACCGGGGCTGCCTGGAGACCTTCACCGCGGCCCGCTACGTCCTGCCGCTGCTCCGGCCCAGCCACGGCCCGGACCTCACCATGGAGCGGGTGGTCCAGCTGGCCCGCGAGGGCGACCCGGGCTGCCGCCGGGTCGTCGCCGACGTGGGCCGGCACATCGGCAGCGGCATCGCCAACCTGTGCAACCTGCTCAACCCCAGCCGGGTGGTGCTCGGCGGGGACCTGGCCGAGGCCGGCGAGCTGGTCCTCGCGCCCATCAGGGACTCCGTCTCGCGGTACGCGATCCCCAGCGCCGCCCGGCAGCTCTCGCTCGCGCAGGGCGCCCTCGGGGGGCGCGCCGAGGTGCTGGGGGCGCTGGCCCTGGTGCTCAACGAGATGGGGGACTCGACGCTGCTGCACAGTGCGGGGAGCGCGCTGCCCGCCGCCGCGCCCGTGGGCACGCCTGCCTTCACTTAGATTACGAACGGCACCGTTGTCATCTCGTTAAGGATTTACTTCTTGACGTCGATCGTGCGGCCGAGTTGACTTCGTGCCACCTCGGCCGCAACGTCGCGGCCTCGTCAGGGAGGCAACCCCACATGAACGCAATGACGCGTCGCGTCGTCATAGGCACGGCCGCGGTCTCGATGGCTCTCTCGCTCGCCGCCTGCGGCAAGGCCGGTGACGGCGGCTCGGACGGCGGCGGTGACGGCAAGACCATCGGTCTGCTCCTGCCGGAGAACAAGACCACGCGTTACGAGACCTTCGACCGCCCGATCATCGAGGCGAAGATCAAGGCCCTGTGCTCCGACTGCGAGGTCAAGTACAACAACGCCGCGCAGGACACCGAGACCCAGAAGAAGCAGTTCGACGCGCTCGTCACCCAGGGCGTGAAGGTGATCATCCTGGACTCGGTCGACTACAAGGCCACCAAGTCCTGGGTGCAGCAGGCCGAGAAGAAGGGCGTCAAGGTGGTCGCGTACGACCGCCTGGCCGAGGGCCCGATCTCCGCCTACGTCTCCTACGACAACGAGAAGATCGGCCGCCTCCAGGGCGAGGCGCTGGTGAAGGCGCTCGGCGCCAAGGCCACGGACGCCAACGTTGTCATGATCAACGGCTCGCCGACCGACCCCAACGCCCCGCTGTTCAAGAAGGGCGCCCACAGCGTCCTCGACACCGGCGTGAAGAAGGTCGTCTACGAGCAGGACATCCCGGACTGGTCCCCGGACGAGGCCAACAAGAAGATGGGCGCCGCGATCGACTCCCTGGGCAAGAACGGCTTCCAGGGCGTCTACTCGGCCAACGACGGCATGGCCGGCGGCATCATCACCGCTCTGAACAAGCAGGGCGTCAAGGTCCCGGTCGGCGGCCAGGACGCCGAGCTCGCCGGTCTGCAGCGCATCCTCAAGGGCGACCAGGCCTTCACCATCTACAAGCAGATCAAGCCGGAGGCCGAGACCACCGCCGAGATCGCGGTGCGCCTCCTCAAGGGCGAGAAGATCGACGACCTGGTCCCCACCAAGGTCACCAGCCTGACCGGTGAGTTCAAGGACATCCCGGCGAAGCTGTACGACGCGCAGATCGTGACCAAGGAGAACATCGCCTCCACGATCGTCGCCGACGGCGTCTACAAGGCCGCCGACATCTGCACCGCCGAGTACAAGGCGGCCTGCGACGCGGCCGGCGTCAAGTAACGCCCCCGGCCCGTCCCGGAACCGGTCCGGCGCGCCCCGCCCCGTCCGACGCCCCGCAAGCGGGGGCGGGGACGCCGGACTCACCACCCCCCTCGTGCTTTCGCACCCCCTTGTGCTCCCGCACCTCATCCCCGCCGGTCAGGCGGCAAGGAGATGATTCACGTGTCCGCTACGCCCGTGCTGGCGTTGCGCGGGGTCTCCAAGCGGTTCGGCGCCGTCCAGGTGCTCACCGACGTCGATCTGGAGATCCATGCCGGAGAGGTCGTCGCCCTCGTGGGCGACAACGGCGCCGGCAAGTCGACCCTCGTCAAGACCATCTCGGGTGTCCACCCGATCGACGAGGGCGTCATCGAGTGGGAGGGCCGCCCGGTCCAGCTCACCAAGCCCCACGACGCACAGAACCTCGGCGTCGCGACCGTCTACCAGGACCTCGCGCTCTGCGACAACCTCGACGTCGTCGCCAACCTCTTCCTCGGCAGCGAGCTGGCCTCCGCCTCCGTCCTCGACGAGATCGCGATGGAGAAGCGGGCCCGGGAACTCCTGGACACCCTGTCCATCCGGATACCCAGCGTCCGTATCCCCGTCGCCGCCCTCTCCGGCGGACAGCGCCAGGTCGTGGCCATCGCCCGCGCGCTGATCGGCGACCCGAAGATCGTCATCCTCGACGAGCCCACCGCCGCCCTCGGCGTCGAGCAGACCGCACAGGTGCTCGACCTCGTGGAGCGGCTGCGCGAGCGCGGCCACGGCGTCATCCTCATCAGCCACAACATGGCCGACGTGCGCGCCGTCGCCGACAAGGTCGCCGTGCTCCGGCTCGGCCGCAACAACGGCGTCTTCGACGTCGCGGACACCACCCACGAGACGATCATCGCCGCCATCACCGGTGCCACGGACAACGCCGTGACCCGTCGGCAGGCCCGTACGGCCGCGAAGGAGGACGCCAAGTGAGCGACCTCGCCAAGACCCCGAAGTCCCCGGCGGACGCCGGTACCGACACCACGACCCAGGCCCCGGCCGCCGCCGAGGGCTCCGCCGCCCCCGTCCCGGCCGTCGACCCGCGCCTCCTCGTCCGCGAGGAGGGCCTCAAGGGCTACTGGACCGAGTTCACCCGCAAGATCCGCGGCGGCGAGCTCGGCTCCCTGCCGGTCGTCCTCGGCCTGATCGTCATCGCGGTCGTCTTCCAGCTCCAGAACAGCAACTTCCTGTCCGCGAGCTCGGTCGCCAACATCGCGGTGTACTCCTCCGGCCTCGGCATCATGGCCGTCGGCATCGTCTTCGTCCTCATCCTGGGCGAGATCGACCTGTCGATGGGCTCCGTCGCCGGCGTCGGCGCCGCCGTCTGGGCCGGACTCCAGGTGAGCAACGGCACCAACGAATGGCTCGCCATCGTCCTCGCCGTCCTCACCGGCACCGTCATCGGCGCCCTCCACGGCTTCTTCTTCGCCAAGATCGGCGTCCCCGCCTTCGTGGTGACCCTCGCCGGCTTCCTCGGCTGGATGGGCCTCCAGGAGTGGCTCATGGGCGGCGAGGGCTCCATCAACACGCCCTCCGGCAGCGTGGTGGAAAACCTCACCAACTACTTCTTCGCCGACAAGATCGCCGCCTACGGCCTCGCCGTCCTCGCGATCGCCGTCTACCTGGTCTCCCTGCTCCGCGACAGCAGCCGCCGCAAGGCCGCCCAGCTCCCGGCCCGCCCGGTCACCGAGATCGCGCTGCGCACCGCCGTCGTCGCGGTCCTCGTCCTCGCCGTCGCCTACGTCATGAACGAGCCCGAGGGCGCCCGCGGCCTGCCGCTCGCCCTCGTCCTCTTCCTGGCCGTCCTGGTGATCGCCGACTTCGTCGCCCGCCGCACCGTCTTCGGCCGCAAGGTCTTCGCCGTCGGCGGCAACGCCGAGGCCGCCCGGCGCGCCGGCATCAACGTCGACCTGGTCCGCATCAGCGTCTTCGCCATCGCCGGCACCCTCGCCGCGTTCGGCGGACTCTTCATCGCCAGCCTCTCCGGCGGCGCCACCAAGTCGCTCGGCGGCGGCAACACGCTGATGCTGGTCATCGCCGCTGCCGTCATCGGCGGCACCAGCCTCTTCGGCGGCCGGGGCAAGGTCTGGTCGGCACTCCTGGGCATGATCGTGATCCAGTCCATCCAGCAGGGCCTGAACATGATCGGCATGTCCAACGCCATCCAGAACATGATCACCGGCGCGGTGCTCCTCGCCGCCGTCGTGATCGACTCGGTCTCCCGCCGCACGCAGAAGACCGCCGGGCGCGCCTGACGCCCGGGTAACGCTCGCCACACCGCCCGGCGCCGCGAAACCGGCGCCGGGCACCGGTGCGTCCGGAGCAGTGCGGGCGCGCGTGCGGAGCCGTGACGGATCAGGAGGACGGCTCCGTGCGGATCACGCGTACGGAGCCGTACAGATCAGCGGTCCATGGGCCGTACGGGTGATGCCTCACCCCCGGCCCGATGCCCGGGATCCAGGACGGAACATTAGACTCGACCGAATCGGCAAGCTCGACCAGCACACGCAAGGAGGCACGGGTGGCCCTGCTGACCCGTATCAGGGGACCGCGCGACCTGGACCGGCTCTCCCCGGAACAGCTGGAGCAGCTGGCCGCGGAGATCCGGACCTTCCTCGTCGACGCCGTCTCCAAGACCGGCGGACACCTCGGCCCCAACCTCGGCGTGGTCGAACTGACCATCGCCCTGCACCGCGTCTTCGAGTCCCCCAAGGACAAGGTCCTCTGGGACACCGGCCACCAGAGCTACGTCCACAAGCTGCTCACCGGCCGCCAGGACTTCTCCCGGCTGAAGATGAAGGGCGGCCTGTCCGGCTACCCCTCGCAGGCCGAGTCCGAGCACGACGTCATCGAGAACTCGCACGCCTCCACGGTCCTGGGCTGGGCCGACGGCCTCGCCAAGGCCAACGAGATCCTGCGCAAGGACGACCACGTCGTCGCGGTCATCGGTGACGGAGCCCTCACCGGCGGCATGGCCTGGGAGGCGCTCAACAACATCGCCGCCGCCAAGGACCGCCCGCTCGTCATCGTCGTCAACGACAACGAGCGCTCGTACGCCCCCACCATCGGCGGCCTCGCCAACCACCTGGCCACCCTGCGCACCACCGACGGGTACGAGCGGTTCCTCGCCCGCGGCAAGGACATCCTGGAGCGCACCCCCGTCGTCGGGAAGCCGCTCTACGAGACCCTCCACGGCGCCAAGAAGGGCCTGAAGGACTTCATCGCCCCGCAGGGCATGTTCGAGGACCTGGGCCTGAAGTACGTCGGCCCCATCGACGGCCACGACCTCGAGGCCCTGGAGTCGGCCCTCACCCGCGCCAAGCGCTTCGGCGGCCCCGTCATCGTCCACTGCATCACGCAGAAGGGCCGCGGCTACGAGCCCGCGCTCGCCGACGAGGCCGACCGCTTCCACGCCGTCGGCAAGATCCACCCCGACACCGGCCTGCCGATCTCCACGTCCGGGGCCGACTGGACCGGCGTCTTCGCCGACGAGATGGTCGCGCTCGGCAAGGAGCGCGAGGACATCGTCGCCATCACGGCGGCCATGCTCCAGCCCGTCGGCCTCGACAAGTTCGCCAAGGTCTTCCCCGACCGCGTCTTCGACGTCGGCATCGCCGAACAGCACGCCGCGGTCTCCGCCGCCGGCCTGGCCACCGGCGGACTGCACCCCGTCTTCGCCGTCTACGCCACCTTCCTCAACCGGGCCTTCGACCAGGTCCTCATGGACGTGGCCCTGCACAAGTGCGGTGTCACCTTCGTCCTGGACCGGGCCGGTGTCACCGGCACCGACGGTGCCTCCCACAACGGCATGTGGGACATGTCGATCCTCCAGGTCGTGCCCGGCCTGCGGCTCGCCGCCCCGCGCGACGCCGACCAGGTCCGCGCCCAGCTCCGCGAGGCCGTCGAGGTCACCGACGCCCCCACCGTGGTCCGCTTCTCCAAGGGCGCGGTCGGCCCCGCCGTCCCCGCCGTGGGACGCGTCGGCGGCATGGACGTGCTCCGCGAGCCCGGTACCGACCGCCCCGACGTGCTGCTGGTCTCCGTCGGCGCCCTCGCGCCGATGTGCCTGGAGATCGCCGGCCTGCTCGACCGGCACGGCATCTCCACCACCGTGGTCGACCCCCGCTGGGTCAAGCCGGTCGACGAGGCCCTCGCCCCGCTGGCCGAGCGCCACCGCGTCGTCGTCACCGTCGAGGACAACAGCCGCGTCGGCGGCGTCGGCTCGGCCGTCGCCCAGGCGCTGCGCGACGCCGGCGTGGACGTACCGCTGCGTGACTTCGGCATCCCGCCGCGCTTCCTCGACCACGCCTCCCGGGGCGAGGTCCTGGCCGAGATCGGGCTGACCGCCCCGGACATCGCGCGCCAGGTCACCGGCCTGGTGTCCCGTCTCGACGGCCGGTTCGAAGAGAGCAGCCAGGCGGTGGAGCCCGCCCGCGACTGACGCACCCCGTCACCCGGCGTCACCATTGGGCCGGTCGGATCACCCTTACAGGTGCCGACCGGCCCTTCCGCGTGCATCCTGACCTGAGAGCGGGCAGCCCCATGGCAGGGAGGTACGACGGTGAGTACGGACCAACGGCCACGCGCCAACTCCGGCATGTTCCGGACCAAGACGGTCGAGCAGTCGATCCGCGACACGGAGGAACCGGAGCACGCGCTCCGGAAATCCCTCTCGGCCTGGGACCTCACGGTCTTCGGCGTCGGCGTCATCATCGGCACCGGCATCTTCGTCCTGACCGGCAAGGTCGCCAAGGAGAACGCCGGCCCGGCGACGGCCCTCGCCTTCGTCGCCGCCGGCATCGTCTGCGCCCTCGCCGCCCTCTGCTACGCCGAGTTCGCCTCGACGGTGCCGGTGGCGGGATCGGCGTACACCTTCGCGTACGCCTCGATCGGCGAGCTGCCCGCCTGGATCATCGGCTGGGACCTCGTCCTGGAGTTCGCCCTCGGTACGGCGGTGGTCGCCGTCGGCTGGTCGGGGTACGTCCGCTCGCTGATGGACAACATCGGCTGGCATCTGCCGGCCGCCCTGGAAGGCCCCGACGCGCCCGGCGGCACCTTCGACATCCTGGCCTTCCTCCTCGTCCTGGTCCTCACCGTCATCCTCGTCCTCGGGATGAAGCTCTCCGCGCGCATCACCGCCCTCGTCGTCGCCATCAAGGTGACCGTGGTGATGATCGTGATCGTCGCGGGCCTGTTCTTCGTCGTCGGTGACAACTACAAGCCCTTCATCCCGCCCGCCGTCACCCCCGAGGGCGGCGGCTCCAACTGGGACTCGCCGCTGGTTCAGCTGCTGTTCGGGTACGAGCCGACCAACTTCGGCGTCATGGGCATCTTCACCGCCGCCTCCGTCGTCTTCTTCGCCTTCATCGGCTTCGACGTCGTGGCCACCGCCGCCGAGGAGACCAAGCTGCCGCAGCGCGACATGCCCCGCGGCATCCTCGGCTCCCTCTTCATCTGCACCGTGCTCTACGTGGCCGTCGCCCTCGTCGTCACCGGCATGCAGCACTACACCGAGCTCTCCGTCAGCGCCCCCCTCGCCGATGCCTTCAAGGCCGCCGGACACCCCTTCTACGCGGGCGTGATCAGCTTCGGCGCCGCCGTCGGCCTCACCACGGTCTGTCTGATCCTGCTGCTCGGCCAGACCCGGGTCTTCTTCGCCATGAGCCGCGACGGCCTGCTGCCCCGGTTCTTCTCGGTGACCCACCCCAAGTACCGGACCCCCTACCGGCCGACGATCCTCCTCGGCGTGCTCATCGCGATCGTCGCGGGCTTCACCAGCATCAACGAGCTGGCGACGCTGGTGAACATCGGCACCCTCTTCGCCTTCGTCGTCGTCGCCGCCGGCGTCATCGTCATGCGCCGCAGCCGCCCCGACCTGCCCCGCGCCTTCCGCACCCCGTGGGTCCCGGCCCTGCCCATCCTCTCCATCGCGGCCTCCCTGTGGCTGATGCTGAACCTGCCCGGCGAGACCTGGTTCCGGTTCGCGGTCTGGATGGCGATCGGCATCGTCGTGTACTTCCTGTACGGACGCGGCCACAGCCGGCTCGGCCGGGAGGGCCGGGACGCCACCTACTGAGCCCCCGCCGCGGGCGTCCACGGGGGCGCCCGCGGCGGCCGCGTACGGGTTTCCGGGCGGCGGAGGGACGGGTTCACCCGGGCCGATAGGGTCGGCTCGTACCCGACCTCAACGTTGACCGGAGTGCTGCAGCCCCCATGGCGAATCGATCCGAGGCCCCCACAGCCCGCCCCACCGGTTCCCCCGCCGCCCCCAGACTCCACGGCGCCTGGCTGGCCCGTGGCAAGGAGGGGAGATTCAGCGCCTACCTGCCCAGGAACGGCGAGGTGGTCCGCTGGACCGAGGGGGCCGACGGCCGCTGGACCGGCCCCGTCTCGCTCGGCGGCGGCGGGGTGCTCCTCCCCGGCCTCTCGGTGGGCCAGGGCGCCGACGGCTACGTCCACCTCGTCGCGCTGCGACCGGTCGCCGGCGGCGAGCCGGACCACGTCGAACTGGTGCACACCACCCAGTACCAGACGGGCCGCCCCGCCCTGGAGTGGCGCTCCCTCGCCCACCCCAACGGGCCCTCCTACACCTGGACCGGGACCCCGGCCGTCACCGTGGACGGCATCGGCCGCACCTACGTCTTCTCCCGCAACGGGGGCGGCGGCGTCAGCGTCCGCGCGCAGAAGGACGCCGGCGGCTGGCACCCCTGGTGGGACCTCCTCGGCTCCAAGACCGACCCCTCGCCCGCCGCGGTCACCAACGGCTCCGGCTTCGTCGAGCTGTACAGCTCCCACGCCAAGGGCCTCTGCCGCTACCAGCAGCGCGAGTCCGGCGGCAAGCCGGTCCGCGAGGAGCTCCTGCCCGCCTCCGTGACCATGGGCACCCTCACCGCCGTCACCGGCCCCTCCGGGCACACCACGGCCTTCTACGTCGACCAGGAGGGCCACGTGTGCGCCTGGTCCCCGGACCGCTCCCTCGCCCCCACCCGCCTCGTCGAGGCCGCCGGGCCGGGCCCCCTCACCGCCACCCGCTGCGTCGTCGACGGCGCCGACCGCACCGTCCTCGCCCAGCGGGCCGAGGACGGCCGCCTCGCCCTGTGCGCCCACCCCAGCGAGCAGGAGGACGCGGGCACCGCCTGGACGTACACCGGCACGCCGTACGGGGAGCTGTCCACCGCCCTGCGCGCCGGGCCCGACGGCCGCCTGGCCGCGCTGGCCCTGGCCGACGGCTCGCTGCTCACCGCCCGCGGCCGCCCCGGCGCGGACGTGACGGCCCTGGAAGCCTGGCACCCCCTCGGCTGACCCGCCGGCCCCGCACGGGGCCCCGGCACGGGGAACGGCCCCGGCACCTTCCCAGGTGCCGGGGCCGTTCCCGTACGTGCCGTCCTGCCGTTACGCCGGGACGCTCGCCACGCCCTGCGCCAGGAACCGCTTGCCGTTGACGCGCTCGGAGACGCCCTCACGGTCCAGGTACGGCGTGATGCCGCCCAGGTGGAAGGGCCAGCCCGCGCCGGTGATCAGGCAGAGGTCGATGTCCTGCGCCTCGGCGACGACACCCTCCTCCAGCATCAGGCCGATCTCCTGCGCCACCGCGTCCAGGACGCGCCTCCGGGCCTGCTCCTCGGTCAGGACGGTGTCGCCCTGCTTCAGGAGGGCGGCGACCTCGGGGTCCAGCTCCGGCTTCCCGGAGTCGTACACGTAGAAGCCCCGCTTGCCGGCCTCGACGACCGCCTTCAGGTTGGGGGAGACCGTGAAGCGCTCCGGGAAGGCGCGGTTCAGGGTCTCGGAGACGTGCAGGCCGATCGCCGGGCCGACGAGCTCCAGGAGGACCAGCGGGGACATCGGCAGGCCCAGCGGCTCGACCGCCTTCTCCGCCGTGGCCACCGGGGTGCCCTCGTCGATGATGTTCTGGATCTCGCCCATGAAGCGGGTCAGGATGCGGTTCACGACGAACGCCGGGGCGTCCTTCGTCAGCACACCCGTCTTCTTCAGCTTCTTGGCGACGGCGAAGGCCGTGGCCAGCGAGGCGTCGTCGGTCTTCTCGCCGCGGACGATCTCCAGGAGCGGAAGGATCGCGACCGGGTTGAAGAAGTGGAAGCCGACCACGCGCTCCGGGTGCTGGAGCTTCGAGGCCATCGCGGAGACCGACAGCGAGGAGGTGTTGGTGGCGAGGATCGCGTGCGCCGGGGCGACCGCCTCGACCTCCGCGAACACCTTCTGCTTGACGCTCATCTCCTCGAACACGGCCTCGATGATGAAGTCCGCGTCCGCGAAGCCCTCGGCCTTGTCCAGGACACCGGAGACCAGACCCTTGAGACGGTTGGCCTTGTCCTGGTTGATCCGGCCCTTGCCGAGCAGCTTGTCGATCTCGGCGTGGACGTAGCCCACGCCCTTGTCGACGCGCTCCTGGTCGATGTCGGTCAGGACGACCGGCACCTCCAGGCGGCGCAGGAACAGCAGGGCCAGCTGCGAGGCCATCAGACCGGCGCCGACGACACCGACCTTGGTGACCGGGCGGGCCAGCGACTTGTCCGGCGCGCCGGCCGGGCGCTTGGCGCGCTTCTGCACGAGGTTGAAGGCGTAGATGCCGGAACGCAGCTCGCCGCCCATGATCAGGTCGGCGAGGGCCTGGTCCTCGGCGTCGAAGCCCTTCTGCAGGTCGCCGTCCTTGGACGCCTCGATGATGTCCAGGGCGCGGTACGCGGCCGGAGCGGCCCCGTGCACCTTGGAGTCGGCGACGAAGCGGCCCTTGGCGACGGCCTGGTCCCAGCCCTCGCCGCGGTCGATCTCCGGACGCTCGACCGTGACGTCGCCCTTGAGGACGGACGCGGTCCAGATCAGCGACTGCTCCAGGAAGTCGGCGCCCTCGAAGATCGCGTCGGCGATGCCGAGCTCGAAGACCTGCTTGCCCTTGAGCTGGCGGTTCTGGTTGAGCGAGTTCTCGATGATGACCTGGACGGCCTTCTCCGCGCCGATCAGGTTCGGCAGGATCGTGCAGCCGCCCCAGCCGGGCACGAGGCCGAGGAAGACCTCGGGCAGCGAGAAGGCCGGCAGGGCCTTCGACACGGTGCGGTAGGTGCAGTGCAGACCGACCTCGACACCGCCGCCCATGGCCGCGCCGTTGTAGTACGCGAAGGTCGGCACGGCGAGCGCGGACAGCCGCTTGAAGACGTCGTGGCCGCCCTTGCCGATGGCGAGCGCGTCCTCGTGCCGCTTCAGCAGCTCGACACCCTTGAGGTCGGCGCCGACGGCGAAGATGAACGGCTTGCCGGTGATGCCGACGCCGACGATCTCGCCGTTCGCGGCCTCCGCCTCGACCTGGTCGATCGCCGTGTTCAGGTTGGCGAGGGACTGTGGGCCGAAGGTGGTCGGCTTGGTGTGGTCGAAGCCGTTGTCCAGCGTGATCAGCGCGAACCGGCCCGCACCCGCGGGCAGCTCGAAGTGACGTACGTGGGCGCTGGTGACGACCTCGTCCGGGAACAGCTCGGCCGCACCCTTCAGAAGCTCGGCGGTGTTGCTCACTTGCCCTCCCAGTGGGGGTTCTCCCAGATGACCGTCGCGCCCATGCCGAAGCCGACGCACATGGTGGTGAGGCCGTAACGGACCTGCGGCTGCTCCTCGAACTGGCGGGCCAGCTGCGTCATCAGACGGACGCCGGAGGAGGCGAGCGGGTGACCGAAGGCGATGGCGCCGCCGTACTGGTTGACGCGCGCGTCGTCGTCGGCGATGCCGTAGTGGTCGAGGAAGGCGAGGACCTGGACGGCGAACGCCTCGTTGATCTCGAACAGGTTGATGTCGTCGATCGTCAGGCCCGCCTTGGCGAGGGCCTTCTCGGTCGCCGGGATCGGGCCGTAGCCCATGACCTCGGGCTCCACGCCGGCGAAGGCGTAGGAGACCAGGCGCATCTTGACCGGGAGACCGTTCTCCCGGGCGAAGTCCTCGGAGGCGATGATCGAGGCGGTGGCGCCGTCGTTCAGGCCGGCCGCGTTGCCCGCGGTCACGTTGCCGTGGACGCGGAACGGCGTCTTCAGACCGGCCAGCGACTCCAGGGTGGTGCCCGGGCGCATCGGCTCGTCGGCGGTGACCAGGCCCCAGCCGGTCTCGCCGGCCTCGGGGGAGGTGCGGCGGACCGAGATCGGCACCAGGTCCTGCTGGATCTTGCCGTCGGCGTACGCCTTGGCGGCCTTCTCCTGCGAGCGCACGGCGTACTCGTCGGCACGGCGCTTGGTGATGTGCGGGTAGCGGTCGTGCAGGTTCTCGGCGGTCATGCCCATGAAGAGGGCCGACTCGTCGACGAGCTTCTCCGACACGAAGCGCGGGTTCGGGTCGACACCCTCGCCCATCGGGTGGCGGCCCATGTGCTCGACACCGCCGGCGATGACGGCGTCGTACGCGCCGAAGGCGATCGAACCGGCCACCGAGGTGACGGCGGTCAGCGCGCCGGCGCACATACGGTCGATGGAGTAACCCGGCACCGACTGCGGCAGCCCGGCCAGGATGCCCGCCGTACGCCCGAGGGTCAGACCCTGGTCGCCGATCTGCGTGGTGGCCGCGATCGCGACCTCGTCGATCTTCGCGGGGTCCAGGCCCGGGTTGCGGCGCAGCAGCTCCCGGATGGCCTTCACGACGAGATCGTCGGCGCGGGTCTCGTGGTAGATGCCCTTCGGGCCCGCCTTGCCGAACGGGGTGCGGACGCCGTCGACGAAGACGACGTCCCTGACGGTACGAGGCACGATGGCTCTCCTCCAGGGTGCGGGATGGCACTGCTGCGGCGCACGGCTAAGCGTGCGCTTGCTTCCCCCATGCTACTTGTGGGTAACCAAGCTGCCCACCCCCTGAGGGGCAAGCGGTGAAGGTCACATCCGCGGATCACGCCGACCGTGGCCGCCTTTCCGGCCACCTTCGGCTCGGGGACGGCGCGCGGAACGCGGCCCTCGTGATGAGTGTCCCCGCGCGGAGCGCGACGGAGGGGGAGGACATGTCCGACGACGAGGTGAGGAACTGGCCGGCCCGTACGGCTCTTCCGAGTCCCGAGCCGAGCCCCGGGACGCGCGAAGGTCCCCGGGCGGGCCGGGGACCTTCGTGGACCGGTCGTCTCAGGCGGTGGCGGCCAGCGCCGTCACCAGGAGCGGGGTGACCAGGCCGACCTGCCAGGGGCGCGCGCCGTGGGCTGTCAGGGCGGCGGCGACCGTCTCCTCCGTGGCGGGCGCCGGGGGCTCCCAGCAGACCCGCCGCACGGTGTCGGGGGTGATCAGGTTCTCCTGCGGGAGGTTCAGCTCCTCCGCCAGCGCCGACACCGCGGTACGCGCCGCCGACAGCCGCGCGGCCGCCACCGGGTCCTTGTCCGCCCACGCGCGCGGCGGGGGCGGCCCGGTGACCTGCTGGCCCGGCTGGGGCAGCTCGTTCTCGGGGAGCGCCCGGGCCCGGTCCACCGCGGCCTGCCACTGCTCCAGCTGGCGCCGGCCCATCCGGTGGCCGAAGCCCGGCAGCGCGGAGAGCGCGGCCGCGTTCGCGGGGAGGGCCAGGGCCGCCTCCACGATCGCCGCGTCGCTCAGCACCTTGCCGGGGGAGACGTCGCGCCGCTGGGCGATCCGGTCCCGGGCCGTCCACAGCTCCCGTACCACCGCCATCTGGCGGCGCCGGCGGACCTTGTGCATGCCGGAGGTGCGGCGCCAGGGGTCCTTGCGGGGCGGGGCGGGCGGGGCCGAGGCGATGGCGTCGAACTCCTGGCGGGCCCACTCCAGCTTGCCCTGCCGGTCCAGCTCCTTCTCCAGGGCGTCGCGCAGGTCGACCAGGAGCTCCACGTCCAGCGCGGCGTACCGCAGCCACGGCTCGGGCAGCGGCCGGGTGGACCAGTCCACGGCGGAGTGGCCCTTCTCCAGGGCGTACCCGAGGACGGACTCGACCATCGCGCCGAGGCCGACCCGCGGGAAGCCCGCGAGCCGCCCGGCGAGCTCGGTGTCGAAGAGGGAGGTGGGGAGCATGCCTATGTCGCGCAGGCACGGCAGGTCCTGGGTGGCGGCGTGCAGGATCCACTCGGTCCCGGCGAGTGCCTCGCCGAGGCCGGAGAGGTCCGGGCAGCCGACCGGGTCGATCAGGGCGGTCCCGGCCCCCTCGCGGCGGAGCTGGACGAGATAGGCGCGCTGGCCGTAGCGGTAGCCGGAGGCGCGCTCGGCGTCCACGGCGACGGGGCCGCTGCCGGCCGCGAAGGCGGCGATCACCTCGGCGAGGGCTTCCTCGCTCGCGACGACGGGCGGAACCCCCTCACGGGGCTCCAGCAACGGGATCGGAAGCCCATTCGCAGGGACATCGTCGTCCGGGGGGCCGCCCCCGGTGGTGCGCAGTGCTGTGTCTGCTGCGGTCTCTTGGGCGTCGGTCACCCGTCAAGGGTATCCGTCCACCGGCGGTCACCCCCCGAGGAACGGGCGGAACGTTCCGTCGACAGGTGACCGCGGCGCGCCGGTGGTGCCTCAGTGGATGATTCCGGTGCGCAGGGCCACCGCGACCATCCCGGCGCGGTCGCCGGTGCCCAGCTTGCGGGCGATGCGGGCGAGGTGGCTCTTGACGGTCAGGGCCGAGAGGCCCATGGAGACGCCGATCGCCTTGTTGGACTGTCCCTCGGCCACCAGCCGCAGCACCTCGACCTCACGGCCGGAGAGCTCGCGGTAGCCGCCCGGGTGGCTCGGGGCACCCGGGGGGCGGCGGTGGCCGAGGCGGGCGGCGGCGGCGCCGATCGGCGCGGCACCCGGGCGTGTCGGGTGCCCGATGTTGGTACGGGTGCCGGTGACGACATAGCCCTTGACGCCGCCGGCGAGGGCGTTGCGCACGGCGCCGATGTCGTCGGCGGCCGAGAGGGCCAGGCCGTTGGGCCAGCCCGCGGCGCGGGTCTCGGACAGCAGGGTCAGACCGCTGCCGTCGGGCAGGTGGACGTCGGCCACGCAGATGTCGCGCGGGTTGCCGACGCGGGGACGGGCCTCCGCGATGGACGACGCCTCGATCACGTCACGTACTCCGAGGGCCCACAGGTGGCGGGTGACGGTGGAGCGGACGCGCGGGTCGGCCACGACGACCATGGCCGTCGGCTTGTTCGGGCGGTAGGCGACCAGGCTTGCGGGCTGCTCGAGGAGAACGGACACCAGGCCTCCTGGGGGGAAGGTGCGGGACGGAGCCGGCTCGGGGAAGAAGCCGGGGGCGAACCCGTGCTGTGAAGGGGTCACTGAATCCTTCGGCAGCAGGGCCGCCCGCCTTTAGGGAAAGATCACGATTTAGTGAGTAACAATTCGGGCAATTCGGACGCGTGAGCGAGCGTCGGCCGGAACGTCCCCGCCGCTCACCCCCACGGGGGACCCCGTCAAGCGCCCTGCGGCCCCCGCCGCTGGGGCAGCGACACAACCCCCGCCCCGGCCGTCGTCGAACCCGGCTCAGGAGCCACCGGCGGCAGCCCCGCGATCTGGCACAGCAGATCGCACCACGCCGCCAGGTGCGCCCCCGTGTCCGGCGCCCCGCCCAGCCCCTCGCGCGGCGTCCACGACGCCCTGATCTCGATCTGCGTCGCCGGCCTGCGGTCCGCCAGGCCCCCGAAATAGTGCGAGCCCGCCATCGTCACGGTCCCGCTCGCCTCGCCGTACGCCAGCCCCCGCGCCTCCAGCGCGCCCGTCAGCCACGACCAGCACACCTCCGGCAGCAGAGGATCGGCCGCCATCTCCGGCTCCAGCTCCGCCCGCACCAGCGTCACCAGCCGGAACGTTCCCTTCCAGGCCTCGTGGCCGTCCGGATCGTGCAACAGGACCAGCCGCCCGTCCGCCAGATCATCCTCGCCGTCCACCACCGCCGCCTCCACCGCGTAGGCGTACGGGGCGAGACGCTGCGGCGGCCGCGTCGGATCGACCTCCATCTCCGGCCGCAGCCGCGCCGCACGCAAGCCCTCGACCGCCCGCCGGAACGCCGGCGGCGCCGCGTCCCCCTCCGTACCCCCCGCCGTGTCGCCCGCCCCTCGATTGCCCTCGGAATGATCGGAAAAATGTCCCTGAGCCGCAGCCATGCGGGGAAGAGTAGGCGGAACGGGGCCGCCGCGCAGGGAGGGACACCCGCCCCGCACGAGCGGCTTACCGCCACATGCGAAGATTTGGGCGTGAGTGCCATGGACAGCCCGACGGGCCAGCAGACGAAGCAGCAGTCGCGGACGTACGACTCCGCGTTCCTCAAGGCGTGCCGGCGCGAGCCCGTACCCCACACCCCCGTCTGGTTCATGCGACAGGCCGGGCGCTCCCTCCCCGAGTACCTCAAGGTCCGCGAGGGCATCCCCATGCTCGAGTCGTGCATGCGGCCCGAGCTGGTCACCGAGATCACCCTCCAGCCCGTACGCCGCCACAAGGTCGACGCCGCCATCTTCTTCAGCGACATCGTCGTCCCCCTCAAGGCCATCGGCATCGACCTCGACATCAAGCCCGGCGTCGGCCCCGTCGTCGCCGAGCCCATCCGCACCCGCGCCGACCTCGACCGCCTGCGCGACCTCACCCCCGAGGACGTCCACTACGTCACCGAGGCCATCGGCATGCTCACCGCCGAACTGGGCGAGACCCCGCTCATCGGCTTCGCCGGCGCGCCCTTCACCCTCGCGAGCTACCTCGTCGAGGGCGGCCCGTCCCGCAACCACGAGCACACCAAGGCGCTCATGTACGGCGACCCGCAGCTCTGGGCCGACCTCCTCGACCGCCTCGCCGACATCACCGCCGCCTTCCTCACCGTCCAGATCGAGGCCGGCGTCTCCGCCGTCCAGCTGTTCGACTCCTGGGTCGGCGCGCTCGCCCCCGCCGACTACCGCCGCTCCGTGATGCCCGCCTCCACCAAGGTCTTCGACGCCGTCGCCGGCCACGGCGTCCCCCGCATCCACTTCGGCGTCGGCACCGGCGAACTGCTCGGCCTCATGGGCGAGGCCGGCGCCGACGTCGTCGGCGTCGACTGGCGCGTCCCCCTCGACGAGGCCGCCCGCCGCGTCGGCCCCGGCAAGGCCCTCCAGGGCAACCTCGACCCCGCCGTCCTCTTCTCCTCCCGCGAGGCCGTCGAAGCCAAGACCGACGAGGTCCTCGCCGCCGCCCGGGACCTCGAAGGACACGTCTTCAACCTCGGCCACGGCGTGCTGCCCACCACCGACCCCGACGCGCTGACCCGGCTCGTCGAGTACGTGCACACCCGGACGGCCGTCTGACGCCGCCCGCGCCGAGCACGACGGCGGGGCCGGGACCGTACGGAAGGTACGGGACCGGCCCCGCCGCCGTCGTCACGGGCCGACCCGAAGGAGAGGACCGGCCCCCCGGCTCGTCAGCCGGCCGCCCGCACCGCCGCCACCGCCTTCCGGGCCGCCACGAGCACCGGATCCCACACCGGCGAGAACGGCGGCGCGTACCCCAGATCCAGCGCCGCCACCTCCTCCACCGACATCCGCGCCGACAGCGCCACCGCCGCCACGTCCACCCGCTTCGCCGCACCCTCCCGGCCCACGATCTGCACCCCCAGCAGCCGGCCCGTCCGCCGCTCCGCCAGCATCTTCACCGTCATCGGCGCCGCCCCCGGGCAGTAGCCCGCCCGGCTCGTCGACTCCACCGTCACCGACACGAACCGCAGCCCCACCTCCCGGGCGTCCCTCTCCCGCAGGCCCGTCCGCGCGATCTCCAGATCGCACACCTTCGACACCGCCGTCCCCACCACCCCCGGGAACGTCGCGTAGTCCCCGCCCACGTTCGAGCCGATCACCTGGCCCTGCTTGTTCGCGTGCGTCCCCAGCGGCACGTACTGCTCCCGGCCCGACACCAGATCCAGCACCTCCACACAGTCACCACCCGCCCAGACGTTCTCCTGGCCCCGCACCCGCATCGCCAGATCCGTCAGCAACCCCCCGTACGACCCCAGCGGCAGCCCCGCGGCCTGTGCCAGCGAAGTCTCCGGCACCACCCCCACCCCCAGCACCACCACATCCGCCGGATACTCCGCCGCGTCCGTCGCCACCGCCCGCACCCGGCCGTCCCCGTCCACCACGAACCCCGTCACCTCGGCGGACCCCACCGTCCGGATCCCCAGCCCGTCCATCGCCCGGTGCACCAGCCGCCCCATCTCCGGATCCAGCGTCGACATCGGCTGCTCGCTCCGGTTCACCACCGTCACCTCGAAGCCCCGCTTCAACAGCGCCTCCGCCATCTCCACCCCGATGTACCCGGCCCCCACCACGACCGCCCGGCGCCCCCGCGCCCCCGACAGCCCGTCCAGCAACGCCTGCCCGTCCTCCAGCGTCTGGACCCCGAACACCCCCCGCGCGTCCACCCCCGGCACCGGCGGACGCAACGGCCGCGCCCCCGTCGCGATCACCAGCCGGTCGAACCCCGTCCAGCCCTCCGCACCCGACTCCACGTCCCGCCACCGCACCCGCTGCCCCGGCACATCGAGCTCCGTCACCTCCGTCCGCATCCGCAGATCGATGTCCCGCGCCCGATGCTCCTCAGGTGCCCGCGCGATCAACTCCTCCCGCCCCGGCACGTCCCCACTCACCCAGTACGGAATCCCGCACGCCGAATACGAGGAGAAGCGCCCCCGCTCGAACGCCACGATCTCCAACTCGCCCGCGCCCTTGAGCCTGCGCGCCTGCGAAGCGGCCGACATCCCCGCCGCGTCCCCACCGATGACCACCAGTCGTTCCGTCATGGGGCCATTCTCATGGGCTCGGTTCGCCTCCGGGCGCCCGAGCCGGGCTCACGGCCCCGGGCGTGCCGGGCCGCCTGCGGTGGGGTGCCGAGGCGGTTTGAGAGAGTGGGGGCATGAACGCGGACACCACGGGACCCCACGTCGTCGTCGCGGGCGGCGGCATCGCCGGGCTCGCCGCCGCGCGCCGGCTGCTCGCCGGGGGCGCGCGCGTCACCCTCCTCGAAGGCGACGACCGGCTCGGCGGGAAACTGCTCTCCGGAGAGATCGCCGGCGCCCCCGTGGACCTCGGCGCCGAGTCGCTGCTCGCCCGCCGCCCCGAGGCCGTCGCCCTCGCCCGCGACGTCGGGCTCGGCGAACGGCTCCAGGGCCCCGCCACCACCACCGCCTCCGTCTGGTCCCGGGGCCGGCTCGTGCCCATGCCCAAGGGGCACGTCATGGGCGTCCCCGGCGACGCCCGCGCCGTCGAAGACCTCCTGTCCGAGGAAGGCGTGCGCCGGATCGGACAGGACGGCGACCTGCCCCCCACCGAGATCGGCGACGACACCGCCATCGGCGCGTACGTCGCCGCCCGCATGGGCCACGAGGTCGTCGACCGGCTCGTCGAACCCCTCCTCGGCGGCGTCTACGCCGGCGACGCCTACCGCATCTCCATGAAGGCCGCCGTCCCCGCCCTCTTCGACGCCGCCCGCCGCCACCCCGCCCTCACCGAAGCCGTCCGCGCCGTCCAGCGGGCCGGCGCCGCCGTCCCCGCCGACGCGGCCGGCGCCGCCACCGGCCTCGGCGGCTCCGTCTTCGCCGGCCTCGACGGCGGCATCGGCACCCTGCCCGCCGCCGTCGCCGCCGCCGTCCGCGCCGCCGGCGGCGAGATCCGCACCGGCACGCCCGTCACCGCCCTGCGCCGCCCCGGCGCCACCGGCTGGCAGGTCGTCACCCCCGGCCGCGTCCTCGACGCCGACGCCGTCCTCCTCGCCACCCCCGCCGGACCCGCCGCCGGCCTCCTCGCCGACCACGCCCCGGCCGCCGCCGCCGACCTCGCCGCCGTCGAGTACGCCTCCATGGCCCTCGTCACCCTCGCCTTCCGCCGCGCCGACATGCCCGCCCTCACCGGCTCCGGCTTCCTCGTGCCGCCCGTCGACGGGCACACCATCAAGGCCTCCACCTTCTCCAGCCGGAAATGGCGCTGGGTCTCCGAACACGCCCCCGACCTCTTCCTGCTCCGCACCTCCGTCGGCCGCCACGGCGAG
Organism: Streptomyces sp. NPDC012827; assembly: GCF_042900905.1. Lineage (NCBI taxonomy): Bacteria > Bacillati > Actinomycetota > Actinomycetes > Kitasatosporales > Streptomycetaceae > Streptomyces > Streptomyces sp. NPDC012827. The sequence goes on from NZ_JBIBBY010000009.1 coordinate 258,507, forward strand.
GAGGAACAGCTCCACCGGGACGACGCCGACCTCGTCGCCGCCTCCCTCAAGGACCTCGCCGCCGCCACCGGCCTCACCGCCCGCCCCGTCGCCACCACCGTCACCCGCTGGACCGGCGGCCTGCCCCAGTACCCCGTCGGCCACCTCGCCCGCGTCGCCCGCGTCCGCGAGGCCGTCGCCGCCCTCCCCGGACTGCGGCTCGCGGGCGCCGCGTACGACGGCGTCGGCATCCCCGCCTGCATCGCCTCCGCCCACCGCGCCGCCGACGAGATCATCGCCACGCGGCGAACCCCCCACCCCGGTGCGGGGCACTCCTCGTGACGGGCGAGAATAGGCGTATGAGTGCGCCCGAAAAGATCCCGAACGCCGGTAAGAAGGCGAAGGACCTCAACGAGGTCATCCGCTACACCCTGTGGTCCGTGTTCAAGCTGCGCGACGTCCTGCCCGCCGACCGCGCCGGATACGCCGACGAGGTCCAGGAGCTGTTCGACCAGCTCGCCGCCAAGGACATCACCGTCCGCGGCACGTACGACCTCTCCGGTCTCCGCGCCGACGCCGACGTCATGATCTGGTGGCACGCCGAGACGAGCGACGAGCTCCAGGAGGCGTACAACCTCTTCCGCCGCACCAAGCTCGGCCGCGCCCTGGAGCCGGTCTGGTCCAACATGGCGCTGCACCGCCCCGCCGAGTTCAACAAGTCGCACATCCCGGCCTTCCTCGCCGACGAGACCCCGCGCGACTACGTCTCGGTCTACCCCTTCGTCCGCTCCTACGACTGGTACCTGCTGCCGGACGAGGACCGCCGCCGCATGCTGGCCGACCACGGCAAGATGGCCCGCGGCTTCCCCGACGTCCGCGCCAACACCGTCGCCTCCTTCTCCCTCGGCGACTACGAGTGGCTCCTCGCCTTCGAGGCCGACGAACTGCACCGCATCGTCGACCTCATGCGTCACCTGCGCGGCTCCGAGGCCCGCATGCACGTCCGCGAGGAGGTCCCGTTCTACACCGGCCGCCGCAAGAGCGTCGGCGACCTGGTGGCGGGCCTGGCCTGACGGCCGTACGAACCTGGTGGCGGCCCGGCCCCCGGCCGGACCCCCACCCCTCGACCCGGAAGATCAGACGGCGGGCGTGACCGTTGCCCGCCGCTCCAGCGACACCGGGTCCGGCACCGGGTGCGGCGCGCGTCCCACGCGCGCCGCACCGGCGTCTTCCCCCCGGCCCGAGCCGCCGGACATCCCGGGCGCGGCCTCAGCTGCTGGAGCCGCCACCGCCCCCGCACGAACTCCCGCCGCCCGAACCGCCGCCGCAGGAGCTGCCACCCGAGCCGCCCCCGCACGAGCTCCCGCCCGAACAGGCGCCCCCGCCGCCCGAGCCGCCCCCGCCGTCGTAACCGCCGCCCGCGCACCACACGGCGCCCTCGTCCGCCGACGTACCACCGCCGGACGAGGAAGGAACCGGCCGGCCCCGCCCGTACATCCGCGCCGCGGCGACGAGCTGGTCCCGCAGCACCGGATCCGGCAGCGCCCCCAGACCGTGCAGCGCCACCAGATGCCCGGCGTCCCGGAGATGGCCGTGAGCCGCGCCGTACGCGCCCAGGGCCCGCCACCCCGCCGACGTCACCGCACCCGCCGACGCCGCCCAGCAGGCGATGGCCGCGACGATCACGCCGATCAGCGCCGGCAGCACCTTGAGGACGAACGGGGCCACCGGCTCCTCCTTCGCGGCGGCCTCCATCACGGACAGCACGATCGACACCGGGAGGAGCAGGAACGCCAGGATGCCCAGGACGAGGCAGAGCACCCGGGTCGTGTTCCGTGCGGAAGGCTCCGTGACCAGGCCGCGGGCCGCCAGCCCGTGCCCGATCCGCTGGACGGACGGGCGCCGCATCACCGCGAGCCGCAGATGATGCAGGGCCCCGTACGGAGCCGCCGCGATCTCCTCCAGCACGGCCTGCTCCACCGGGTCACGCGGGGCGGCGGCCGGCGGCGCGGTCACGATCCCGGGCCCGCCGACGGCCAGCCGCCCGTCGGCGTGGAGCGAGGCGAGCGCGGTGTCCACGACCCGGGCCGGGCCGCCGTTCAGGAACGCGGCCTCGTACCGGTCGTGGACCGGCCCGCCCGCCGCCCGGGGGCTGCCCGGCGGCCGGACGACCCGCACCACCAGCAGCGTGACGGCGGCGACCGCGGCCACGTACACGAGGACGACGAGGATGTTCACCGGCGACCACCCCCCGCCAGGACCTCGCGGGCGGCCCGGACCAGCCGGGCGGCCCGGCCGGGCGGCCGGCTCCCGGCCCGCTCCTGCCACCAGCGCGTCAGACGGCGCCGCACCACCGGATCCTCGGGGCGGCCCGCGACCAGCAGGTTCTCGACGAAGGCCAGCGCGTCCCGGCGGTAACCGCCGGTCATCGGCCGGGACCTCGCGTACGCCAGGAACGCCGACCGGTACGCCTCGCCCAGGATCTCCGGCAGCTCCGGCGCGACCTTTGCGACCACCCCCGCCCGCTTGGCCGCGAGCGCCCGTGCCTGCACTCCGAGCCGCCGCTGGTCGAACCCCTCCGGCACCGGCGTCCCCGCCACCAGCGCCGACAGCAGCGCCGCCTGTGCCACACCGACCCGCTGCCGCGCCTCGTCGGTCCGCACGGAGGGCACCTCCACGGCGGGCGGCGACGGCGCGGCGGCGGCGGCCAGCATCGGACCGCCCGAGACGCGCGCGCCCGCGCCGATGAGCAGCGGGGTGCGTGCCGCGGCTGCCGTGCGGGCCACGGACGCCCCGCGCCGGTCCACCGGGCGCGCCGCCGACACGGTGGCGCGGATCGTCGCGAGCTCCGAGGCCAGCTCCTCCGTCGGCGGGAAACGGTCGTCCCGTTCAAGGAGGACCCCGGGCGGGCTGACCCGGGAGGAGAGGTCCGCGAGAATACCGAGAACGGGTTCGGGTACGGGGTGGGCGTGGGTGTCGTGCCAGACACCGTCGCGTTCGACGCCGCCCGCGACGTGGACGTAAGCGATGGCCTCCACGGGAAGCTCGGCCAGGGCCCGCGCGGGGTCCTCGCCCCGGTTGAGGTGGTTGGTGTGCAGGTTGGCGACGTCGATCAGGAGCCGTACCCCGGTGCGTTCCACCAGCTCGGCGAGGAACCGGCCCTCCGTCATCTCCTGGTCCGGCCAGGAGAAGAGGGCGGCGATGTTCTCCAGGGCGAGCGGCACCGGCAGGGCGTCCTGCGCGATCCGCACGTTCTCGCACAGCACGTCCAGGGCGTCGCGGGTGCGGGGCACCGGCAGCAGATGGCCGGCCTCCAGCAGCGGTGTCGCGGTGAGCGGCCCCCCGGCCCGCACGAACGCGATGTGCTCCGTTACCAGCGGCGCCCCCAGCGCCGTCGCCTTCTCCCCGAGCGCGGCCAGGCGGGCCGGGTCGGGGCGGTCGGCGCCGCCGAGGCCGAGCGACACCCCGTGCGGCACGACGGTCACCCCGCGCTCCCGCAGCCGGACCAGGGAGTCCGGCAGGTGACCGGCGCAGATGTTCTCCGCGACGACCTCCACCCAGTCCACCCCGGGCAGCGCCTCGACCGCCTCCGCGATCTCCGGCCGCCAGCCGATCCCGATCCCCAGTTCCCGCATGTCCCGTCCCCCTCCGTCGGACCCCGGTCCCTGAGGTGATGGCCCCCCGGGAAACGCCCGAACCCTGGGAGGGGGACGTTCAGAGCTTCATTTGAGGTTCGCGGGCCCGGGGTCCTGCCGGCGGAGCCGCGGTCGGAGCCCCGGGGGGGGGTACCGCCTTCTCGCCGGACGCCCCGCCCGGCGAGAAGCCGACGCCGCTGACTCGGTGCGGAGGCGCTGGGAGGATGAGCCGTGTGATCACGGATGCGGAATGGAAGCGGCTTCGAGGGAATCTGCGCTTCGGGCAGGTGCTGCGGGGCACCGTCGTGAAGGTGCCGAGCCCGGGGGCGACAGGGATCTTCGTGGATGTCGGCCTGGGCGTCGGGGGCTTCGTCGACGTCCTGCTGCTGCCGGAAGAGGCAGAACAATGGCCCGCCGAGGGCACCGTCACCGATTTCGAGGTCTGGTGGGCGGACAGCCGCCGGCAGATCCGTCTGAAGCCGTCCGCCCCGCAGTACCTGCGGAAGGACTTCGCGGACTTCGCCGCCCGTGTCAGGCCCGGCTGGCCGTCCGACATCGGGCAGCCCGTTCGCGACGGCGGGCCGGTCACCGCGCAGGAGCTTGTTTCGCTCCTTGACCGGCAGGAGCGCCGCGAAGGGTAAGACGCGGGTGCGGGCCCGGGGCGTTCGGAACCCCGGCCCGGACCCTGTGGCGTTCTTCCATGCCTCAGGAATCCGGGCCGGGCGCCGGAGGAGGGGCGTCAGGGGCGGTCGAGGCGCAGGTGAGGGGCGAAGCGGGGGGTGCCCTCGGAGACGACGGTGGGGCCCGGGGCGATCTCGGTGAAGCCGGCGTCGCGGACCACCGGGAGGTGGCTCGCCGTCAGGGCGGCCCAGTGGCCGGGGGAGGCGGTGCGGACGGCGAGGGGGAAGCCGGCCTCGCGCCAGGCCTTGCGGTCGGAGTCGTCCATGGCCCACCACAGCAGTTGCGCGCCGTGACCCGTCTGGGCCATCGCCTTGCCCGCCGTCATGGTGAGGTCCGGGTTCACCCACAGGGTCACCGCGCCGTCGGGGACCGGCCCGGGGGCGGCCGGGTCGTCGAGGTCCGTGCCGGAGACCTGGAGGCGGGCCAGCTCCTTGGGCCAGCCGTCCAGCGGCACCGGCGGGAAGACCCGTACCTCCGCCTCCGCGCCGGTCACCGTGAGGCCCGGCAGGGCCGCCGCGCGGCGCCACTCCGCGCCGCGGGCGCGGCGCACCACCTTGCGGATGCGGGCGTCCTCCCAGTCGGCGACGGCCCGGGCCCACGCGCCGTCGCCGGTCGAGCGGTCGTCGCCGAGCAGCTCCAGGACGGCGCGGGCGGCGGTCTCCAGGGCGTCGGTGCGGGACGGCGGCGCGTCCCGCTCGATCCGGACCACCAGGGGCAGGACGAACTGCGGCTTCTCGTCGCGGGCGTCGGCGTGCGGGGTGTCGTTGCTGCTCACCCGGCAAGTCTGCCACCCCCGCTTCGGGGCGATCTTGTGGGAACAGGACGTTCCGGGTCAGGATGCCCGTCATGAAAAGCGATCTCTTCGCCGGTGAGCACCTGGCAGGAGCGGCCGGTGCCCCGGGCATGACGCTGCAGAACGCCAAGGCGGTCAAGTACACGGTCGACGGCGAGATGCACGCCCGTCAGGGCTCCATGATCGCCTTCCGGGGCGATCTCCGGTTCGAGCGCAAGGGCCAGGGCATCGGCGGCATGCTCAAGCGGGCCGTGACCGGGGAGGGACTGCCGCTGATGGCCGTGCGCGGCCGGGGGGAGGCGTGGTTCGCGCACGAGGCGCAGAACTGCTTCCTCGTGGAGATCGAGCCGGGCGACGCCCTCACCGTCAACGGCCGCAACGTGCTCTGCTTCGACGCCACCCTCCAGTACGAGATCAGGACCGTGAAGGGCGCCGGCATGACCGGCGGCGGCCTCTTCAACTCCGTCTTCTCCGGCCACGGCAAGATCGCCCTGGTCTGCGAGGGCACCCCGATCGTCATCCCCGTCTCGCCGCAGGTCCCGGTCTTCGTCGACACCGACGCCGTCGTCGGCTGGAGCGAGCGGCTGCAGACCTCGCTGCACCGCTCGCAGTCCGTCGGTTCGATGATCCGCGGCGGCTCGGGGGAGGCCGTCCAGCTGAAGCTGGAGGGCGAGGGCTTCGTCGTCGTCCGTCCGAGCGAGCTCACCCCGCAGAAGAACTCCTCCGGGTGAGGCTGACGGGGGTCGGGCGCCGGTACGGCCCGCGCGGGCCGTGGGCCCTGCGCGGGGTCGACCTCGACCTGCCCGCCTCCCGCCTCGTCCGCGTCACCGGCGGCAACGGCTCCGGCAAGTCCACGCTGCTCCGGCTGGTCGCGGGCGTCGACGCGCCCGCCGAGGGCCGCGTCACCGGCCGCCCGGCCCGCACCGCGTACGTACCCGAACGCTTCCCGGCCGCGCTGCCGTTCACCGCCCTCGACTACCTGATCCACCTCGGGCGGGTGCAGGGGCTGCGGGGCGCGGCGGCCCGGGACCGGGCGGGGGAGTGGCTGGAACGGCTCGGGGCCGCGCGGCACGCCCGTACCCCGCTCGCCGAGCTGTCGAAGGGGACCGCCCAGAAGGTCGCCGTCGCCCAGGCGCTGCTGGCCGACCCCGGCCTCCTCGTCCTCGACGAGGCCTGGACCGGCCTCGACACGGTCTCCCGCACCGTTCTCGACCACGCGGTGTGCGAGCGGGTCGCGCAGGGCGCCACGGTCGTCTTCGTCGACCACGACCCGCGCCGGCTGGAGGGCGAGGCCGACGCGGAGTACGCGGTGGCCCAGGGGCGCGTACGGCCCGCGGCCGTCCCCGCGCGGCCGTGCCCCGCCACCGGCCGGCGGGTGCGGATCGTCGCCTCCGGTGGGCGGGCGCTGCCCCCGGACCTGCCGGGCGGGACGGCCGTCGCCCCGGGGCAGGGGGATGCCACCGTCCTCACCGTGCCCGCCGACCGCTCCGACGCCCTCCTCGCGGCGCTGCTCGCCGCCTCCTGGCACATTCACCGGCTCGCACCCGCCGAGGCCGACCGGAACGACGAGGGGGACGTACGGGTATGACCGCGCTGGTGCGCTACCACGCGGGGCTGCTGCTCCGCTCCCAGCGCTGGCTCGCCCCTCTCGTCCTGTACGCCGCCGTCCTCGGCATCGGCGTCCACGCGGGCGAGCCGGTGCTCGGCGCGCTCGCCCTCACCGCCGCGGCCCTGCTGCCGGTGACGGCCTGGGCGGTACGGATCTGCCTCACCCAGGAACCGCCCGCCGCCCGTGCCGTCGTGGCGGCCGCCGCCGGCCGGGGCCGGGGGCATCTGGCGGCGCTGCTCACGGGGGCCGGCGGGGCGGCTCTGGCCGGCGCGGTCGCCGTGGGCACGGTCGTCGCGGTCACCGACACACGGGGCGTCGGCCCGGCGGCGGCGGTCACGGCCGGGCTGCTCGGCGCCACGGCCTGCGTCCTGGTGGGGGCCGCCGTCGGCGCCCTCGCGAGCCGCCCGTTCCTCAAGGCCACCGGCTGGTCGCTGGCGGCCCTCGTCGTGGGCGCGCTGCTCGCCCTGATGGCGCCCGGTTCGCCCGCCCGGCACGCGGTGACCGTCCTGACGACCGGTTCCGGCCCCGGCGTCCTGACCGGGCTGCTGCCCTCCGCTGCCGGGGCCCTGGTCCTCGCGTCGGCCGTCGCGGCCCTCTCCCGCCGGGCCACCGCGCGCCTGGAGTGAGGCGCGGGACCGCAGTACGCTCGAGGGCATGACCACGGAATCCGGCTTCACCTGCGCCCCCGCGAGCGAACCGAAGCCCGCACCGGCGAGCGAGGGTCCGTACGCCGCCTGCGTCCTGTGCCAGGAACCGACCGAGTACCCCGAGTCCACCAAGGGCATCACCCTCTGCCCGGTCTGCGAATGGCGCGAGGCCGAGCGCACGGCCTGCTCCGGCTGAACCGGCGGTACGGGCCGGGCCGCCGGCCTTCTCAGCCCCGCATGAGCTCCGAGACCTTCACGAAGCGGTAGCCGCGCGCCCGCAGCTCCGGCACGATCCGGCGGACGGCCCGCTCGGTGACCGGGGCGGCGCTCCGCGTGCAGTGCAGGACGACGACCGAACCGGGTTTCACCCCGGCGAGCACCTGCTCCGCGACGGCGTCCGCGTCCTCGGCGAAGGCGTCGCCGCCGACCACGTCCCACTGGACCGCCGTGACCCCGGTGGGCGCCAGGGCCCGCAGCGCCGTGTCGTCGTAGCAGCCCCCGGGGAAGCGGAAGTACGGCACGACATGGACGGCGCCGGCGTCCCGGAAGGAGTCGAAGGCCCGCCGGACGTCCGCCGCCATGTCCGGCGCGGCGACCTCCGGCAGCCCGTAGCAGGGCGAGGCGAAGGCGTAGTGGCTGTAGGAGTGGTTGGCGATCTCGAAGAGGGGGTCGCGGCCGATCGCACGGGCCTGGTCCGGGTACTCCTCCGCCCACCGGCCCGTCATGAAGACCGTCGCGCCGACCCGGAGGCGGCGGAGGGTGGCGATGAGTTCCGGATGGTCGAAGCGCTCGCCCCGGGCGGCCCGGGGGCCCTGGTCGGCGGTCATGTCGGCGTCGAAGGTGAGCGCGACGACCTTCTCCGCACTCTTCGCCCGGTGCGTGTAGACGGGGGTGAGGCCGCCGGGCCGGGGCGCGAGCGTCGGGGGAGCGGCGGGGGCCTTCCGCTCCGCCGCGGGCGCCGCGCCGCCGGCCCGGGCCGGCGCGCTCGGTCCGCCGCCCCCGCCGACGGCCGCCCGGGGCGCGGTGGCGTCGGCCATCCCCCCGCCGTCGGCTCCGCAGCCGACCAGAGCGGAACCCACCAGCGAGCCCAGCAGCGTCAATACCGTCACTTTTCGTACGGAAATGGTCACATGCGGAAGCTAACTGATCAGATGATCGTCCTCCGCCAGCGGCACGGCGCCGCCCCGCACTCCCACCCCAACGCCCTCGTCCTTCCCACCGCCGTCACGCGTCCGCCCCGCCGGCGGCTGCCGGCGGGGCGGACGGGGACAGCGGGGGAGGCCCGTGCGGAAGGCGGCGGTCAGCGCCAGGGGCCCGTCACCGCGAAGGTCGTCCCCGGTGAGTAGCAGTTGACGTACATGGTGGTGCCGTCGGGGGAGAAGGTGACGCCGGCGAACTCGCCCCACTCCGGCTCCTGCGGGGTGCCGATGTTCTGGGCCCCCCGGGCCACCGCGTACACCTCGCCCTTCCGGCTCAGCCCGTACACGTGCTGCGCCCCGTCGCCGTCCTCGCAGACCATCAGGCCGCCGGTCGGCGTGAGGCAGATGTTGTCCGGGGTCTCGCCCGGCAGCTGGATGTCGGTGCTCGGGCCGAAGACGACGACCAGGGTGAGCCGGCGCCGGTGCGGCTCGTACTTCCACACCTGGCCGAAGTGGGTGGCCCCGGAACCGTCCCTGACGCGGGCGAAGGAGGAGACGAAGTAGACGGCCCGCCCGCCCCAGTAGCAGCCCTCCAGCTTCTGCGCGTGGGTGATGCCCTTCGGCCCGAAGTCCTGGAGCCGGATGGGCGTCTCCACCGCCTGCGGGTCCGGTACGGGGACCCACTCGACGCCCTCGAACCGGGCGCCGGTCTCCTGGATCACGGACAGGTCCGGCACCCCGGGCACCCGCATGGCCTCCAGGGCGCCGCCCGCGCGGAGCGACCCGGTGCCGCCGAGCGGCTTGTGCGGGAGGAAGCGGTAGAAGAGGCCGAAGGGCCGCTCGAAGGCGTCCTCCGTCTCGTACACGATGCCGCTCGCCGGGTCGACGGCGACGGCCTCGTGCTGGAAACGGCCCATCGCGGTGAGCGGGACGGCGCCGGTGCGGTGGGGGTCGGCGGGATCGACCTCGAAGATGAAGCCGTGGTCCTTGGCGTAGCCGTTGGTGCCGGCCTTGTCCTCGGTCTCCTCGCAGGTCAGCCAGGTGTTCCACGGGGTGGGCCCGCCCGCGCAGTTGACCGCGGTGCCGGCCACGCCGACCCGCTCGCCCAGCACGTTGTTGCGTCCGTCGAGCTCCAGGACGGTGCAGCCGCCCTTGGCGGCGGGGTCGTACGTCAGGCCGGGCACGGTCGGGACGCCGATGCGGCCGGTGGCGCGGTTCTCGTGGTTCCGTACGAGGTGGACCCGGCCGCGGCGGCCGGCGAAGGCCCCCATGCCGTCGTGGTTGCCGGGCACGGCGCCCTCACCCGAGCGGAGCCGTTCGCCCTGGCGGGAGAGGACCTTGTAGGAGAAGCCCTCGGGAAGGTCGAGCAGTCCGTGCGGGTCGCGCACCAGCGGACCGTAGCCCGCCCGGCCCGTGTGGCCGCCCGGTGCGGCGGCGGCGGTCCCGGCGAACAGCTCCGAGACGGCCCCGGAGAAGGCGATCCCGGCGGCGGACGCGCCGGTGCGGGTGAGGATCTGACGTCGTGTCGCGGACATGAGGCAACTCACTTCCTGTGGCGGTACCCGCCCCGCGCCGAAGGGCAGGGGGAGGGACAGGTGTGTGACGTGCTGCACACGTGACGTGTGACCCGCATGGTGTATCACGTGCCGTGGTGACACGTGAACCATGCGGGTCGACGTCGCCTCAGGACGCGTCCGCGAACGGACGGAGGGTCAGACCAGCTCGGCGGTGAGCGTGATGGTCGTACCGGTGAGCGCCTGGCTGACCGGGCAGTTCTTCTTCGCCTCCTCGGCGAGCGAGGCGAACTGGTCGGCGTCCAGGCCGGGAACCTCGCCGCGCACGGTCAGGTGGATGCCCGTGATGCCCTCACCGGGCTGGAAGGTGACGTCGGCCTTGGTCTCCAGGCGGGTCGGCGCGTTGCCGGCCTTGGCCAGACCGTTGGAGAAGGCCATCGAGAAGCAGGAGGAGTGCGCGGCGGCGATGAGCTCCTCGGGGCTGGTCTTGCCGTTCGGCTCCTCGGAGCGGGCCGGCCAGGACACGTCGTACGAACCGAGACCGGAGGAGTCGAGGGTGACGACGCCGGAGCCCTTGAGGAGGTCGCCCTGCCAGACGGTGTGGGCGTGACGCACGGTGGCCATGGTGAATCCCTTTCAGTTGGGTATGGCTCCCAACCTACTGCCCCACAAGGCCCTTCGCGTCGCGTGCGAGGGCGGTGAGCCGGGAGATCGCCCGGAAGTACTTCTTGCGGTACCCGCCGTTCAGCATCTCGTCGCTGAACAGCCGGTCGAAGGGGAGCCCGGAGGCGAGAACCGGTGTCTCCCGGTCGTAGAGCCGGTCGGCCAGCACCACGAGCCGCAGCGCCGTCGACTGGTCGGGGACCGGCCGGACGTCGGTGAGGCAGACCGCGGTGAGGTCGTCGGTGAGGGCCCCGTACCGGCTCGGATGCACCCTGGCCAGGTGTTCCAGGAGGTGCGGGAAGTCGTCCAGGGAGGCGCCGGGCGTCGCGTACGCGGTCTCGGTGACGACCTGGTCGGAGTAGGGGGCGGGAGCCTCGGGCAGGCCCCGGTGGCGGTAGTCCTCGCCGTCGATCCGCAGCGGGCGGAAGTGCGCGGAGAGGCCCTGGATCTCGCGGAGGAAGTCGGCCGCGGCGAACCGGCCCTCGCCCAATTTGCCCGGCAGAGTGTTGGAAGTCGCGGCGAGCGCGACGCCCGACTCGACCAGCCGGGCGAGCAGGCTGGAGACGAGGACGGTGTCGCCCGGGTCGTCGAGCTCGAACTCGTCGATGCACAGGAGGCGGTGCCCGCTCAGGGTCTTCACCGTCTGCTGGAAGCCGAGCGCGCCCACCAGGTTGGTCAGCTCCACGAAGGTGCCGAAGGCCTTCAGCGCGGGCTCGGCCGGGGTGGCGTGCCAGAGCGAGGCGAGCAGGTGGGTCTTGCCGACGCCGTAGCCGCCGTCCAGGTAGACCCCGCGCGGGCCGCTCGGCGCGGCCGGCTTCCTGCTGAACCAGCGGCGCTTGCCGGCGCCGGAGGCGTGCGCCCCGCCCAGGCCCTCCGCGAAGGCGCTCAGCACCTTGACGGCCTCGGTCTGGCTCGGCTGGTTCGGGTCCGGGAGGTAGGTGTCGAAGCGTACGGAGTCGAACCGCGGCGGCGGCACCATCTCGGCGACCAGCCGGTCGGCGGGGACATGGGGCTCGCGCGAGCAGAGCGAGAGCGGGGCCGCTCCGGGGGAGGCGGCTTCGGTGAGAGCACGGGTCGACACAGTTCCCCACTGTAAGCGCCGTGTCAGACTGCGAGGATGCGACGCCTCTTCCCTGTGACGGACATGACAGCCCACGAGGCACCCTCCGGAGCGGAGGCCGGGACGCCTCCCGGGCGGCCGGGTGAGTGGACCCTCGACGCGCTGGCCGACGCCTACGCGTACCCGGAGGGGGACGGTGTGTGGCTGCGCGCCAACATGGTCTCCTCGCTGGACGGCGCCGGTCAGCACGACGGCCGCTCCCAGCCGCTCTCCTCCGACACCGACATGCGGATCTTCGGCACGCTGCGCGGCCTGGCGGACGTGGTGGTGGTCGGTGCGGAAACGGTACGCCTGGAGGGGTACCGCCCCGCCAGGGCGCGGGAGGCCTTCGCCGCCCGCCGCGCCGCCGCGGGCCAGGGCCCCGCTCCGGTGATCGCCGTCGTCAGCGCCTCCCTCGGCCTCGACTTCTCCCTGCCGCTGTTCACGGAGCCCCTGGTGCCCACCCTGATCCTCACCGGGGCGGCGGCCCCCGCCGACCGGGTGCGGGCCGCCCGGCAGGCCGGCGCGGAGGTGCTGGTCGCGGGCGACGGAGCGGGCGTGGAGCCGGCCCGGGCGCTCGCCGTGCTCGCGGAGCGGGGCCACCGGCGGCTGCTGACCGAGGGCGGGCCCCGGCTGCTCGGCCAGTTCGTGGCCGCCGGGGTCCTGGACGAGCTGTGTCTGACGGTCTCCCCGACCATGACGGCGGGGGGCGCCCAGCGCATCGCCGGCGGGCCCCCGGTGGCCGTTCCGGCCCGCTTCTCGGTGGTCTCGGTGCTGGAGGAGGACGGGTTCCTCTTCACCCGGTACCGCCACGTCCGACAATGAGCGGAATTTGCCGTTCCGCTTAGCGTCCGCCGGGGCACACTACTCACGCAGACCCCGTGTGGGCACGGGGAAGGATGGTTTCCGCAGAAGGGCTCCTGAGTTGTTCACAAGCGTTCTGATGATCGAGAAGCCCCTGTCGTCCGTCGACGTGGAATTCGTCACCACGCTGCACGGCGACGAGGGCGTGTCCTTCATCGTTCTGATGCAGCCGCGCGGTGACCAGGCCGATGTACTGCTGCGCGCCATCGACGACGTCGCCCTGGGCGAACTGAAGGAAGCGGCCCGCGAGGGCGAGGAACCCGAGGGACGGGAGGCACGGCTCCCCGCCGAGCGGGCCCTGGAGCACTCCCTCCAGGCACTGAGGGACGCCGGCTGCGAGGCGGTCGGACAAGTGGTCGAAAACCACCCCCTGGACAAGATGAAGGCGGTCGTCGACGAGGTGAACGCCGACGAGGTGATCGTCCTCACGGCCCCGCACTACGTGGAGGAGTTCTTCCACCGTGACTGGGCCTCCCGCGCGCGCCACAAGGTCGGCGTACCGGTCCTGAAGCTGTTCGCGCACAGCGACTGACGGCGCCCGGCCGGGCCGGGCGCGGATGCCCGGCCCGGCCGCGCGTCACCGGCCCCGCCGCGCCCGCCCGAGTGCGGGCCCGGCCGGAGGTCCGTGGCGTGCCCGCCCCGCCACCCCGGCGGGCCCGCCGCCGGGGCGCGCCCCGGAGAGGGAAGCGGGAAGCACTAGGCTGGGGGGCTCCAGAACCACACACCCCGGGGAGAGATCCGCATGGCACCCGCCATCCCTGCCGCCATGGAACGGCCGCACTTCATCGGCATCGGCGGTGCCGGAATGTCGGGCATCGCCAAGATCCTCGCCCAGCGGGGGGCCAAGGTCGCGGGCAGCGATGCCAAGGACTCCGCCACCGCCGAGGCGCTGCGCGCGCACGGCGTCACCGTGCACATCGGGCACGCCGCCGAGCACCTCGCCGACGACGCCTCCGCCGTGGTCGTCTCCAGCGCCATCCGCGCCGACAACCCCGAGCTGGCCCGCGCGGCCGAGCTCGGCATCCCCGTCGTGCACCGCTCCGACGCCCTCGCCTCCCTCATGGACGGTCTGAGCGCGATCGCCGTCGCCGGCACGCACGGCAAGACCACCACCACCTCCATGCTGGCCGTCGCCCTCACCTCGCTCGGCCAGGACCCCTCGTACGCCATCGGCGGCGACCTCGCGGGCCCGGGCACCAACGCCCGGCACGGCGAGGGCCGCGTCTTCGTCGCCGAGGCCGACGAGAGCGACCGCAGCTTCCAGAAGTACGACCCCGAGGTCGCGATCGTCCTCAACGTCGAGCTCGACCACCACGCCAACTACGCGTCGATGGACGAGATCTACGAGTCCTTCGAGGCCTTCGCCGCCAAGATCCGCCCCGGTGGCGCCCTCGTCGTCGGCGAGCACGCGGGCGCCCGCGAGCTGGCCCGCCGCGTCGCCGGACGCGAGGACCTGCGCGTGATCACCGTCGGCGAGTCCGAGGACTCCGACGCCCGGATCACCGCGATCGTCCCGAACGGCATGACGAGCGAGGTGACCGTCGTCCTCGACGGCACCCCGCACACCTTCACCGTCTCCGTCCCCGGCCGCCACTACGCGCACAACGCCGCCGCCGCCCTCGCCGCCGGCGCCGCCGCGGGCGTCGAGCCCGCCGGCCTCGCGCAGGCCCTCACCGCCTACACGGGCGTCGGCCGCCGCCTCCAGCTCAAGGGCGAGGCCCGGGGCGTCCAGGTCATCGACTCGTACGCCCACCACCCCACCGAGATGACCGCCGACCTGGAGGCCATGCGCGCCGCCGCCGGCGACGCCCGCCTCCTCGTCGTCTTCCAGCCGCACCTCTTCTCCCGCACCCAGGAGCTGGGCACCGAGATGGGCGCGGCCCTGGCCCTCGCCGACGGCTCCGTGGTGCTCGACATCTACCCGGCCCGCGAGGACCCGATCCCCGGCGTCACCAGCGAGCTGATCGTCGACGCCGGCCGCGCCGCCGGCGCCGACGTCACCCCCGTCCACGACAAGGACACGGTCCCGGACGTGATCGCGGGAATGGCGAAGCCCGGCGACCTCGTTCTGACCATGGGCGCGGGCGACGTGACGGACCTGGGCCCGAGGATCCTGGACCGGCTGGCCGAGAACTGACCGGCAGGGGGCAGGGGAAACCGAAGGGAACCGAGGAGCGAGCGATGGCGTACGAGGTCGAGAAGACGGACGAGGAATGGCGCGCCGAGCTGACGCCCGCCGAGTACCAGGTGCTCCGGCAGGCCGGTACCGAGCCCGCCTTCCGCGGTGAGTACACCGACACGAGGACGAAGGGCGTCTACTCCTGCCGGGCCTGCGGCGCGGAACTGTTCACCTCCAACGAGAAGTTCGAGTCCCACTGCGGCTGGCCGTCCTTCTACGACCCGAAGGACAGCGCGGCGGTCGAGCTCCTGGAGGACCGCTCCCACGGCATGGTCCGCACCGAGGTCCGCTGCGCCCGCTGCGGCTCGCACCTGGGCCACGTCTTCGAGGGCGAGGGCTACCCCACCCCGACGGACCAGCGCTACTGCATCAACTCGATCTCGCTGCGCCTGGAGCCCGAGGAGGGCTGACCGCCGCCGGCCCCTTCCCGCGACCGCGCCCGGCCCGGGACCGTACGCCTGCCGTACGGTCCCGGGCCGGACCCGTCCCACGCCTCAGCCCGGCGAGGGCACCGGGGTGACCTCCTCGCGCCCGATGCGGCTGCCCGACTTGTAGATCGAGACCGTCCCGTCACGGATCACGTACCGGTACGGGCTGTTCGTCGCCTCGTACCCCCCGCTCGTCCTCCGCGCCTTCATCGCGATGCCCGGCTCGCGCCCGTCGCGGAACTCGCCGAAGTAGTAGAGCTGACCCGACGCCGTCGCGCAGAGCGTGATCCGGTGGTCCTCGGTGTGGAAGGCCTCGACCAGCTCCGCGCCCTCGCCCTTCGGGAGCGCCTCCGCGACCCGGGAGGGGCACGGGGCGGCGGTGGCGCTCCGGCTCGACGTCGGCCCGGAGTCGTCGGGGTCCGTCCCCTCGAACGAGCGGAAGACGCTCGACGCGATGCCGAGCACCACCAGCGCTCCCACCACGGTGAGGCAGCCGGCCAGGCATCCGCCGGACTTCTTCTTCGCCGGCGGCCGGTACGGCGGGGTGTACACCGGACGGGACGGGGCGGCCGGGGCGGGCGCCGTCCGGCGCGGCGGGGTCGGCGTGTAGCCCGTACCGCTCGGCGGCGGGTAGAAGACACCCGTCGGACGGCCCACGGACCCGCCGGACCGCCCCGTCCCACCCGCCCGGGGCGGGGCCGCCTTGCGCGGCGCGGCCTTCCTCGCCCCGGCGGAACCGCCGCCGGACCCACCGCCCGAGGCGCCCTTGGACGTCGTCGTCCTCGGCGTGGCGGCCGTCCTGCGGGGCGTGGCGGGTCCGGGTGAGGCCGGCTTCCGGCCGGGCCCGGCGCCCGCCTTCCAGCTCTTGCCGCAGCCCACGCAGCTGAGGCTGCGGGCGCTGTTGGTGGCCCGGCAGACCCCGCACTGCCAGTCGCCCGCCGGGCGCGCCGGGGACGGCCGTTTCACCGCCGGGCGTGACGGGGCGGCGGGCCGCGGCATCGGGGCCCGCCGGGTCGACCCGCAGATCGAGCAGGCCGCGTCCTTCGGTCCGTTGTTGTTGTCGCAGTCCGCGCACTTCCAGTTGGCCGAGCCCGCCACCCGTGTCGTCCCCTCCTACCGGTCGCCCGGCGCCGGGCGCGCCATCACGTCCCGGAACAGTTCCTCCGATCCCGGTCCCGCCGGGCTGACGATCCACGCGGGATCCTCGGGCACCCGCTCCAGCTCCGGTTCGGCCGGCGGGACGCCCTCCTTCGCCGGCGCCCCTCCCGGGGAGGCCGGGGCGCGGAGCCGCTCCTTCCCGACCGGGTCCACCGCCCGTGCCCGTACGTCCTCGCGTACGGCCCCGGCGGCCCCGCCCGCCGGGGCGGCACCCGGCACCGGGACCGGGTCCGCCCGCGGGGCGGCACCGGCCGCCGCGGGGCCGGCCCCCTCCCCGTACGGCACCGAGAAGTCGTCCCACAGCAGGCGCAGGAAACTCCGCGTCCGCTCCACCGCGCCGCGCGGCACGTCGACCCGGACCACGAGCGACTCGGCGCCGTCGGCGCCCACCCCGGCCACCGGCGGGGCGAGCGCGCCCGCGTCCGGGAAGCGGAACCGGAGGACCAGCCGGTGGTCCTCCCGCGCGTCCCGGGGCGGGTGGAGCACGGCGGAGACGCAGCGGCTCACCCGGGTCTCGAAGACGCCCTCGCCGATCCAGGCGAACTCCATGAGCCCGTCCCGGCCGAGGGAGAGGCGGAAGCCGCTCCACTCCAGGGTCACAGGCTGTTCGCGATCGTCTCGATGATCTCGTCCATCTCGAACTCCTCCAGGCCCTCGCCCGCCTTGGAGGCGAAGTGGAGGGTGAGGTCCCACTCCTCGGCGATCTCCGACCACGGCGCCTCCTCCGGGGCGAACAGGACCAGCCGCTTGGCGGACTGCTCCATGACGGAGGTCTGGCTGCGGGCGTACCCCCACTGCTCGAAGAGTTCGTCCATGGTGCGGGGGATGTGGCGGGGGTAGGTGGCCGCGCCGGCGCCGACCGTGCCGAGGGGGTGCGCGGGCGCGTCCGTGAACATCACGATGACGTGCCGGCGGCGGTCGAGCCCGGTCTCCCACGGCGAGTTGATCGCCAGCGCCAGCGCCTCCAGACCGGACTCGGGGATGTCACCGCCGCCCCCCGCGTCGATCCCGCCGACGAATTCCTCGAACTCCCCGGCCTGCGCGGGCAGGTGGAGGAAGTCGGTCTCCTCGACGGCGTCCGACGGGTCGTCGCCGAAGTCGCGGAAGGCGATGACCTTGAGCCGCAGCTGGCTGATGGACTTGCCCTTCTTGGCCATCACGTCGTCGAGCCGCTGGTGGAACTGCAGGGCGCTCGACTTCACGGTGTCGAGGACGGGTGACATGCTGCCGGTCGCGTCGATGCAGAGCGCGATGTCGACGGCGTACTGGAGGTTGCCCTGGTACTGCCCGCGGGCGTCGTTCATGGTGTGCTGCTCCTTGTCAGGGGGTGCGGCGGCCGCCCCCGCGACCACCGAGGTTGATGCGGACACGGGACCGGCCCGGAGCCGGGGAGGGCGCGGGCGCCGGCTCCTCGGGGGCCGGCGCGGGCGAGGGGACGGCCGGAGCCGCCGGAGCCGCCGGGGCGGCCGGGGGAGAGGGCGGTGCGGGGCGCTCCTTGCGGGGACCGAAGCTCGACCGGACGCGGCTGATCCGCGAGGGAGCGGGGGCCGGCTCGGCCACCGGGGCTCCGGGCCGCGCCGCGTCCGCCTTCTCCGGCGCCGAGGTCCCGGGCCTGCGGTGCCGCAGCGCGCAGACCTCGGGGTCGGCGAGCGCCTCCAGGAACGTCTCGATCCCGGGGCGGGCCCGCGGGTCGGCGGCCGTCATCCGGCGCAGCAGCGACAGGAGTTCGTCGGAGAGTCGCGGGTCCAGGCGCAGTTCCTCCCCGGCGTTCACCGCGTCGGCCGGGGAGCCGAACGCCGCGTCGTACGAGGGCAGGTCGCCCGTCACGTACAGATGGGTCATCAGGCCCAGCGCGAAGATGTCGACGGCGCAGGTGAGGTCGGCGGGCCCGGTGGAGCCGTCGTCCCGGAGGTAGCGGCGCCACTCGGGCGCGCCGTACACGGAGTCGCCCGAGATGTCCTCCGGCTTCGGCGGGTCGCCGGACTCGTAGGAGTCGTCGAAGTCGATCAGCTTGGCGACGTGGAAGGCGGCTCCCTCCCGCTTCTGGATCAGGACGTTCAGCGGCTTGAGGTCACCGTGCACGATGCCCAGGTCGTGCAGCATGCGCAGGCTCGATCCGAGCGTCTTGAGCAGCACCGCCTTCTGGTTCGGCTCCAGCGTCTGCGGCCGGTCCAGACTGGTGGTGTCGATCCGCTCGGTCACCTTGTAGTAGGTGCTGCCCTCGTGGAAGAAGTCGGTGGCCAGCACGATGTTGCCGCCGCCCACGGAGTCGGGGCGCAGCTTCTTCATGACCTTGCGGTGCCGTTGCTCGAACTCCTGGGCCACCTCGCGCCGGATGCGGACGCTCGGGGAGTCGGCCGCGTCGTCGCGCGGGCGCTTGGGCTCCAGGAACCGTTTGACGAAGAACTGGCCCCCGTCCTTCTCGGCGAACGCCCAGATGCACTTGCCCCCGTTGGCGTTGGTGGGATCGGTGACGATGCGGTAGCCCGCGATCGTGTCGCCCTTCTTCATCGGTACTCCTCGAGCGCGGGCGGCAGATAGGTCTCGTATCCCGCGCGGTAGGTCTGCCAGCTCTGTTCCTGCCAGGCGCGGATGCGGGCGTCCGCCGTCCGCTCGTCCTCGGGGCCGGCCGGTGTCTGCTCGGCCCCGGCGCGCGGTGACCGGTCGAGCGCCCTGGGCCGCCCCCTGAGGTGGCGCTCCCTCAGCTCCGCGTACCGGCGCTCGCTGCCCTCGCGCACGTGCGCCAGGTTCCGGTAGCCCAGGGCGAGCAGCGCGAGGGAGGCGTCGTCCCCGGTGTACGCCTGCACCTCGCGGCGCAGCAGGTCGGCCCACTCGTACTCGGTGCGGGCCCGTCGCAGGGTGCTCAGGAGCAGGTACTCGAAGTCGGCCGGGGTGTGCACGTAGCCGAACCAGCCGTCGGTGGCGGCGATCAGTACGCAGGGCATCGGGAAGGAGGCGATGACCTGCGTGTCGACGCCGAACTCGCGGTCCGCGCAGACCACGTTGGTCATCGGCGGGTCGGTGCGCAGCAGCTCCAGGGCGTCGCTCTCCCGGGTGTGGTCCCGGGTGAGGACGTGCAGGCCCGAGTCGGGCGAGAGCACGTACGCCCGGGAGTCGCCCGCCCACAGCGGGCGCAGCTCGACGGCGGCCCCGTGGTCGAGGACGCGGTAGTGCACGCCGGCGAGCGTGGTGGGCAGCTGCCGGCGCATGGTGCCGCCGATCTTGCTGCGCCGCTGCGGAGCCTTCGCCAGGAACCAGGTCAGGTACTGGTGCAGGGAGGCCGGTCCCGCCTCCTCGGTCTCCCGGGCCACCTCGTGGAACCAGCAGTCCGTGGCGAGCCGCGCGACCCGTGAGCCGACCCAGGCACCGGTGTGCCACGTCCCGTCCGGGGCCTGCCACACGGGGCCCGCGCCCGCGCCGCCCGAACCGTCGAAGACCGCGACCATGCCCTGATGGGTGCCCCAGTGGTGGGCGACGAACGGCTCGGCGTCCTCCCCGTGGCCGGGCACCTGCTCGGTCCACACGGTGAGCGCCTGAAGACCCTCGACGTCCCCCGGCGTCGACCAGACCGCCTGGGAGGGCAGCGCCCGTGCCGGCGGGTCCGGCAGGTCCGCCGGAGGGCTTCCGGCCCGGCCTCCGGGGGCTCCTTCGGGCGCGGTGGCGGGTGCGGCGGGCGGCGCGCCCGTGGGTACCGGCGGGCCGCCCGCGCCCGTGACGAGGGCCTGCGCGGGGGCCGGTACGGATCCGGGCGCGACGGCCTGCGGGGACGGCGGCGGCGCGGACGGTACCGGGGGAACGGCGGGCCCCGGGGGCGCGGGCGGGGGCGGTGGCCACCGGTCCTGGCGGTGCGCGGGCGCGGCGTGCCGCGCCCCGTGCTCGTGCTCTGCCATCAGCGCTCCCTGTCGGATCCGGGCCGGGGCGTGTCCCGCTTCGGGGCGTCCCGTCTGGTGGTGCCCCGCACCCGGCTCACCCGGGGCGCGGGACGGTCGGCGGCCGCTTCCCCGGCGGGGCGCGGCTCCGGGGCGGCGGCGCGGGGCGCGGGCCGGTCCGTCCCCCCGGTTCCGGCGGGCGGCAGCGGCTCGTCCTCGGGCGGCCCGGAACGCCCGGCCTCCCGGCGCCCGCCCCGCCCCGTGGCCCGCTCCTCGTCCCGGTCGCCGTCGCGGGCGGTGCGGCGGGCCGGCCCGTGCCCGTCCGGGCGGCCGGAGCCGTACGTGCCCGAGACGCGGCCCGCGGTGCGCGGCCGGCCGTCGTCGCCGCGCGCCCCGTCCCGCACGACCTCGCCGCGCAGCGGCCGGCGGGCCGGTTCGTCCTCCTCGTGCCCCGGTCCGAGCGCGGGGGCCGGGTCCGCCGCGCGGGCGAGGGAGCCGCGCAGCCGGCCGCGCCGGGCGGCCCCGTCGAACAGGCCCTCGCCGTCGCGGAGCACCTCCTCCAGGACGGTGCGTTCCAGTTCCGCCTGCTCGAAGGGCTCCCGGTCCGCGTCCCCGCGGTCCAGGACCAGGCGCATGATCTCGCGCCGCACCTCGCGCTTCTCGGCCTCGTTCTTCTCGATCCAGGCGAGCGCCGCCCGGGGGCCCTCCTTCTCCATGATCTCGGCGATCAGGCCGTCGAGGCCCTCCTCGCGGATCATGTCCAGGTGCCGGCCGCGCCGCATCCCCGACAGCCGCGTCTCCCTCACCACGTCCCGGAACTCACGCCCGCTGGTGGCGATCTCGTCCTCGTCGACGAGCAGTTCGACCTGGACGTTCCGCAGACGGACCGCGTCGTCCCCGGTGAAGCCGGCCAGCGTCGCGTTCAGGGCCCGCTCGGCCTGGTGGAATTCGGCGATGTCGTAGTCCCGCGCCACCTCCCTGAGCATCTTCCGGAAGTAACCGTGGAGCGCCCCGCTCATGTCCCGGATGCCGCGCGCCACGACCTGGGCCGGATCGGCGACCCGGCACACCAGGTCGACCCGGCTGCGGAAGGAGAACGTGGGGTCCCGGCTGAGCAGCGCGATGTCGAGGACCAGCCGGTGCTCGGTCATGTCGACGGTGAACACGCCCTGGTACGCGCCGAAGCGGGAGGACGGGATCTCCTCGCCGCTGCGGATCGTCAGCGACGGGCCGCTCTCCCTGACCAGGACGAGCGCGCTCCCGGGCCTCGGCGGTCGGACCGGCTTCGTCAGCCGCCACTTCGGCAGCTCCTCGAAGGACAGCACCGGGTCGTAGGTCTGCTCTCCCACGGGTTCCTCCCTCTCGTCGGCGGTGCGGGACCGGACGGCGCGGTCCGGGTGGTGCGGGTCGTCGGGCCAAAGTCGTACGGCCCCGTCGTACGGCCGGCCGGTGTGCCGGTGCGGATCAGGTCGTACGGCTCAGGCGCGCGTGCAGCACGGCCGCGTTGCGCGAGGGCCGTTCGCGGTCGTGCGCCCACTTGTTCAGCCACCAGAGCAGCCGCTCCCGGTGCGAGCCCGGCCTGCGGGCCACGTCGGTGAGGAGGCCGGCCAGCGCGTCGAGCGTCCCCGGGCGCCACCGGTCCGCGTACGTGTCGATCCACTCGCGCAGGGCGAGCAGGGCGCTCTCCTGCACCGGGCGGCGTGCCAGGGCCCGGGCCCACAGTTCCGCGAGGGCCGCGCGGTGCGCGGGCAGTTCGCTCAGCAGCAGCGGCACGCCCGGCACCCCGTCCACGGGACCGTCCGCGGACGCCTCGTACGGCCGGGTCGTCGCGAAGACGAAGGCGGACAGCGACTTCATCACCATGGGGGAGAGGTCCTGCGGCGCGGACCAGTCCAGGTAGGCGGCGAGCAGCGGCCCCGCCTGCCCCTGGTGGACGAGGTGCACCCCGCTCCACGCCACGGACGGCAGCGTGCCCCAGTCGTCGCCCCGGTCGAGCGCGTCCCGCAGGACGGCCACCGCCCGGTCGGGCGCGGTGCGGCCCAGGAGCCCGCCCGCCGTGTTGGCCGCCGTCCCCGCGAGCCGCCGCTCACGGGCCGAGCTGCCGCCGCGCGCCCAGTCGTGCAGCAGCGCCCACACGGCGTCGGTCGAGTCGGCGTCGCCGCCGGCCACCCCGAGTGCCGTGGCGGCGGCCTGGCGGAGCGGCCAGGACTCCCCGGCGGCCCAGGCGGTCAGGTAGCGGTGCACGGCGTAGTGGTGGTCCGCGCGGGCGAGCACCCCGGCGGCGACGGCGGCCCGGGCCCGTACCTCCAGGTCGTGGTGGCCGAGGAGCTGCCGCAGCCAGGAGAGCAGGGCCTCGCGCCAGCCGTCGAGCCCCGTCCAGGCGTAGAGGAGGACGACCTGGCCGACGAGGGCGTTGCGGAAGCGGACGCGCGGCGGCCCGCCCGCGCTGCCGTCGAGCCTGATCCACTGCTGCTCGTCGCCCAGCCGGTCCCTGAACCGGACGTCCGGCGGGGCCGGTGAGGGTTCCGTGAGCGCGGCCCGCAGCTTCACCGCCGCCTCGGCGACCGTCAGGTAGCCGCACTCCTGAAGGACGGCCGCGGCGAGCGCGAACGCCACGGCCTCCGGGTGCCGGTGGCGGTCGAACCAGGCCCGCACCTGATCACTGGGGTCGCGCAGCGCGGCGGCAGCGGCGGCCACGTCCCGCCCGGCGGCGATCTCGGCGGCGAGCCGGGCCGCGTGCCGGGCGGCGGGCAGCTCCCGCAGGGTGTCGGTGACCCCGCCGGAGGCGCAGCGGGCCCGCAGTTCGGCGTACGCCTCCGGGGCGGCGCCGAGCCCGAGGACCCGCCGTTCGAGGACGGCCATCGGGTCGACGGGGGCGAGGTCGTGCACGGCGACCGCCGCGCCGCCGTCCCCGCGCACGGCGACCGCGAGGTCCTGGCCGCCGGTGAGCACCAGGTGGCAGCCCCGGGCGCGCAGGGCCGCCACGACGGCGGGCAGCAGCCGGGGGAGCGCGCGGAAGTGGCGCGCCCCGTCGGGTCCGTCCCCGACGTGGGCCACGTATCCGCTGGAGGACACGGGCGGTTCCCAGCCGGGGGCGAGCAGGTCGGCCGGGTCGAGGAGCCGGTGGCAGATCCCGCCGCCGTCGGCACCGGCCAGCGCGAGCGCCTCGGCGAGCAGGTTGACCGCGGTGGCCTCGCGCCCACTGCCGGAGGGCCCGGTCAGGACGAGCAGCCGCCGCTCGCCGAGGAGGCCGAGCGCGGAGCGGTACCCGGGCGGCCGGACGAACCGGGCGGTGTGGTCGTCCAGTTCGGCGGCGTCGAGCGGCAGGACGGAACCCTCGCCGGTGGCGGCCCGCCCGCGGGGCCGCCCGCCGCCGTCCGTGTGGAAGCCGCCGCCGAAGCTGACGGTGTCGTTGAAGAGGGCCAGCGTGCCGATCCGGGTGCCGGAGGCGTCGGCGCTGAGCCGCTGCGCGACGAGGTCGGCGATGGCCCCGGCCCGCTGGGCCTCCGACCGTTCCGGGTCGTCGGTCGCGCCGCCCCCGGCGAGCGAACGCAGCGCGTCGGTCGAGCTGACGGGGCCGTCCTGGTCCGCTCCGGTGCCCCGCCGCTCGCTCTCCGGCGCGGCCTCGGGCGGGTCGGCGGGGGCGGGCGGCGGAGCGGGTTCGGCGCTCGCGGCGCCGGACGGGGCGGCGGTGTCTTCCTCGCTCATGGCACACGGGTTTCCGGGAGGGACGGACGAAGAGGGGGCGCGCCGACGGCGGCCCCCTCACTTGCTCGGGGAACGGTCCCGCGGGGACTTACGAGACGTTCCAGTCGCCCTTGATCTCGACCTTCTCGTTGAACACCTGGGCGTTCTTGATCAGGGCGGCGCTGACCTGCGGCCCACCGGGCCCGCCGGCCGCGGCGACCGCCTCGTCGACCATGCGCCGCAGGTCGTCCTCGAACTGGCGGTCCCTCAGCATGTGCGCCGCGAGCATCCGCTCGAGCTCCTGCCGGCCGGACTCGTCGTCCGGGGCGTCCGCCACGTGCTCCAGAGCCGCTTCCGCCTCGGAGTCCCCGCGGAACCGGGCCCTGATCCGTTCGACGAGCCGCGCTGTGCCGCTCCAGCCGCTGCGGCCGGCCTCCTGGCCGGTGGCTTCCAGAGCGCCCTTGACGACAAGGGCCACGCCTGCGGCGGCGACTGCGGTGATCGGATCCATGTGCTCCCCCGGTTGTTCCTTGCACACACGTGAGGCCATTCAAGTGGTCCTCGGGTACCGCGCCAGACGGTCGGCGAACAATGACCGAAAACCGCCCGGCGAGGAAGGCGATGGCCGATTCCGCTCGATGGGCCTTCGCGGGGTGTCCCGGGCGGTCCGACCTGCGCACGGGTGTGGTAGGACTGTTCAGCTTTGCAAACAGTCAGTCGTAACGGGGGAATGGAACGTGGCGGTCACGGTTCCGGACTGGGCGGACACCCTTCTCGATCTGATCGGTGTCGCCTGGCCGAATGTGGATGAGGACGCCTACCGCGAGATGGCGGTCGCCCTCCGGGAGTTCGCGGAGGACCTGGAGGACGACGGCCAGCTCGCGAACAACCACTTCGAGCGGCTGCTCTCCTCGGGCCAGGGCGAGTCGCTGGACGCGCTCAACGAGCACTGGTCCAAGGTCAAGAGCAAGCACATCAAGGACATCTCCGGTGCCGCGCGCACCATCGCGGGAGCGCTCGACACGGCGGCCGGGGCCATCGAGGGCATGAAGCTCGCCGCGCTCGTCCAGCTCGGCTACCTCGCCGCCGAGGCCGGGATCGCGCTCTCGCTCATCCCGGTCACCGGCGGCCTGTCCGCGCTGATCGGCGCCGGGGCGATGCGCGCCACGCAGGAGGTCATCAAGCGGCTGATCAAGGAGTGCGTGGAGGAGGCCGTCGGCTACATCGTGGCGGCCATGACCGAGCCGGCGGTGGCCGCCCTGGAGGGCATGGCCGCCGACCTCGTCGTCCAGCTCGGCGCGGTGGCGATCGGCCTGCAGGACGGCGTGGACCTGGACCGGACGAAGGACGCCGGCAAGGACGGCTTCAAGGAGGGCGTCCAGTCGGGCAAGGAGGCGATGAACCTCGCCTCCGCCGGAGGCGGCGGTGGCGGTGGCGGCGGTGGCAAGGGCAGCGGCCTGAAGGACCTGCACATCGAGCACGCCGAGCACACCCACGCCTCCACGCAGCTCAACGGCGTCAGCGTGAACATCCACGGCAAGACGGCCGGCAAGCTGACGAAGGCGAAGACGGCGCACGGGCGGACGCGCGGGCGCGACTCGATCGCGGACGCGATCGACCCGGTCGCCGACAAGGCGCTCGAAGCGCTGACCAAGGCCGCGAAGACCATGGGCGACCACCTCGGCCAGACCCTCCCCAAGGCCGTCAAGCAGATCTCGGTCGACCACAAGAACACCGACGACGCGCTGCGCGACCGGTTCGCTCGGCAGCGCAAGGGCGACCACGACAACGACGGCGGCAAGGGCGGCGGAGGCGGCGGCGGGAACGGCAACCCTCCCGGCGGAGGCGGCAACGGCAGCGGCTCCGGCGACAACCCCGGCGGCAAGCGCATCACCCCCGCCCCGCCCTGGCACGGCAGCTCCGCCGGCACGATGCGCCACCACCGCACGGACCCGCTCGACGTCAGCCACCTGACCCCCGAGCAGCAGCGCGAGGCGCTGGTCCAGGAGGCCCGCGACCTGGCGGACCGGGCACGCAGGGCCGACCCCGACAACCCGGACGACCCCAAGCACCAGATCGACCTGGCCAAGACGCGGTTCCCGGTCGGTGAGCACCTCCTCAAGGACAACAGCTGTTCCGGCGGGCTGCTCCACGACGGCGTCGTGACGAGCCACACCAGCGCGACCCAGTACGAGGGCAAGGACAAGCCCGACCTGCATCCCGGCGCCCAGCAGGTCTACGACGAGGTGAAGGCCATCCACGACTCCCAGGGCACCAGGCCCGGCGCGGGCCACGGCAAGTGCGCGGAGGCGATGCTCCTGTCGGACCGGCTCCGCCAGCTCGACCCGTCCGGCACGTCCCTCACCACGATCGACAAGGTACGGGAGGCGATGGCGGGCGCCCAGATGTACAGCGTGCAGATCGGGCGGGACCGGCGCGGCCTCCTCCAGCACAACGACTACAAAGAGCCGTGCCCCTCGTGCGCGATCGCACTCGACATCACCGGCATCAACGCCTACGCAGGTTAGGAGCCCCCATGCCCCATCTCCACGTCCCCGCGGACGTCGACGCCTGGTTCGCCGAGAACGGCTGGTTCCCCGGCCGGCAGGCCGGCGAGTCGGCCGCGGCGTTCGTGACGGCCGTCGTCGAGGAGAGCCGCAAGCGCGGGTTCCCGGTGGAGCCGTTCGCCGCCGCGACCGACTTCCTCGACGAGCACGCCGGGCTGCGCGTGGTGCACGACGCCCGGCGGGACGCCTACATGGAATTCACGCCCGTGCCCTACTGGGGGCACACCTTCGAGGACATGGCGGAGTTGAGCCGCAACCTCGGCGTGCGGCTCTTCCCGGTCGGCTGGGACTCCACGGACGCGGAGCTGTACGTCATCGACGAGCAGGGCCGGTTCTTCTGCATGCACCACACGGGCGACTACTACATGGGCACCGGCAAGCACGAGGCGATGATCGGCCTGTACCGGACGCCCATGCAGGACGCGGAGGATTTCTATGTCTGACCTGGTACCCGGTACGGCGGCCTCGCTGCTCCTCCACGGCACGATCACCAGCCACACCAACCTCACCGGCGACGGCGAGCCGCGACTCCACCCGGCCGTGCGGGAGTTCTTCGACCAGCTCCCGGCAGGTCTGCGCGAGCCGTTCATCGGCTACTGCGCCGAGTCCGCCCTCGTCTCCGACGAATTGTTCGCCTTCGACCGGATGCGCGGCGACGGCCGCACCGCCGACCTCGACGACGCCGCCCCGCACTTCGCGGGCGCGGCGATCGTCGCGCGCAAGATCCGGCCGCACGGGGACCCCGAGCACGGCACGGAGGCCGAGGTCTGCCGTTCCTGCACGGCGCTCCTCGACCGGCTCGGCATCACGATCCTCCACGACCGGGCATGAGGCGGACGGTGCTGGAGGAGGCGGGCTGGACGCCCGGCAGGGACGCGGGGGACGCCGCCCTGCTCGCGATCCTCGTCGCGGCGACCCACGGCGCGGGCGAGGTCTTCCCCGCCGCCGAACTGGCCGTGCGCGAGTTCCACGGCCTGACCGTGCGCCCCGCCCCGGCCGGCGGCCGGGAGGTCGCCGCCATCGGCGCCGTCGTCGACCCGCGCGAGGCCCGCTTCGACGTCCCGTCGCTGCTCCGGCTCGCCGACTCCCTCGGCGTACGCCTCTTCCCCCTCGGCCGTACGGACACGGACGCGCCGCTCGCCGTCGACGAGCACGGCCGGCTCCTGATGCTCGGCCCCGGGGGGCCCTGGCTGCTCGGCGAGACGGTCCGCGACGGGCTCACGGCCCTCGCGGAAGGGCGCGCGCCGGTACGGCTCAGCCCGCCCCGGTGGAGCGTCCCGCTGCCCGGCCTCCCCGCCGAACTCGGCGCGGCCGTGCGCGCCGCGCTCGTCGCCGTCTACGTCCTGCACAGCACGGGCGTCTTCAGCGCCCGCGCGCTGCGCCTGCGGGCCACCACGCTGCGGGGCATCGGCGTCGTGGCGGTGGACGAGGAGTTCCCGCTGCGCCGGGGCGCCCTGGAGGACAACGCGGAGCCGCTCGCCGAGGCGATGACCCGCCGCGTCGAAGCGGCGGGCGCCCGCCCGGGCGCCTGCGCGCTGACGCTCACCGTCCCCGTCCCGCCCGGTACGGAGGGCCCGGCGGCGACGGTCACCTGCGCGCTGACGACGGGCGCCGAACCCGACGCCCCCCACCTCACCCTGACGGCCGCCCTCTCGGCGGCCTCCGGGCCCACGGCGGCGGCCCTGGCCGCCTGCGCGCGGGACCTCTCCGCCTGGGCGGCGGCCCGGGAAGCCCCAGGCGGTGACTTCAAATGATCACGGTTGGTGGATCATGGTGGCGTGATACGCCGTCATGAACTGTCTGATGCCGAGCGGGAGTTCGTCCGGCCGCTGTTGCCCGAGTCGTTGCGGGGGCGGAAGCGGCTGGACGACCGCCGGGTGCTGAACGGGTTCGTGTGGAAGTTCCGGACCGCGTCGGCTCGGCGGGACGTGCCCGGGCGCTATGGTCCGTGGGCGACGCTGCGCACGCGTTTGCGCAGGTGGGCGGCGGGCGAGACGTTCGCCCGGATGCTGCGGGCCGCCCAGGCGAAGGCGACGCGGCAGGGGACATCGACTGGCTGGTGTCGGTCGACTCCACGATCGTCCGGGCTCATCAGCATGCGGCGGGGGCTCGAGAAAAGGGCTCCGCGATCTGGCCCTCGGCCGGTCCCGGGTCCGGCCCGACCACGTCCTGGGCGACAAGGACTACAGCTCGAAGGCGATCCGCCCCTGGCTCCGCCGCAAGGGCGTCGCGCACACGATTCCCGAGCGGGCCGACCAGGCCCGCACCGGGCCGGCGCGGCAGCCACGGAGGCCACCCGCCGGCCTTCGATCAGGAGATCTACAAGCGCCGCAACGCCGTGGAACGGTGCTTCAACCGCCTGAAGCAGTGGCGCGGGATCGCAGTCCTGGGGGAATTGAGGTCGGACCGATTGCCATCGAAAATGAACCGCTGGCCTTGTTCACGCGAATGAGTCATGAACAAGGCCAGTGGTCGGACAATGCGGTGGATCACTACTGTCCGCCGCGTGTCAGTGTTCCCAGGCAGCTGCCCCTCGCAGAAGGTGATGGTCAGACATGCCCTCTGTGCAAGCAGCCGCGTCACCACGAAGAGTAGTGAACCAGTAGTAACTCAGGAAGATGTAGTCAATCTTTCCCGGTTCGCCGACCTTAGGCGAGCAAGTGGGTTCGGCCGTCCATTCCCCACTACGGCAGCGGTCCAGACTTTGCGCGCAGCCGTACGGGAATGTCTCGGGGTCGGGGAAGTTCTCCTTGTCGTTCTCGTCGACCTCCTGGAAGACTCCGGTTCCACCGCTGTGGTTGTACAGGGGGGTCATGTCCTCGTGATGCGGAAGCCTGTTGAAGTCACCTGCGAGGACGACCGGGTCTCCCGCGCCGGCGTATTCCTCGACCTTCGCGGCGACCTCGCCGATCTGCCTTTTCGCGTCGGACCCAGGGTCGATGTGGGTGTTGCAGGCGCGCACAGCACGTCCAGTGACGGTGGTGCGACCACACAAGAGGATTCGCTGCTCGGCAGTGCTGGTGAGTAGCTTGAAGAAGCGATCGGAATTGTTGATGGTGCCGGGGCTGCCCTTGGAGAACGTGGCAAGTCCGAAACGAGTGTCGGTTCCACCCCACTTCTTGCACCCCACCGTATTCGGGTGTCCCGAGGGAAGGGAAGCACCCCAGATCGAGTCGTACTTGGGGCCATTAGAACGGTTCTGCAGCGCGTCGCGGAGGACCCGCCACTGCTCGTAGCACACCTCCTGGAGCATCACGACATCAGCGTCCCAGCCGTCTATGGCGCCGATCATCTTGTTTTTCCATGCGTCTACCGAATCACCATAGATGCCGCAGTGTCCTGCCTGCCCGCAGATGTTGTAGGTGATGAACCTCGGCTTGGGCCAATTATTTGCGTCGGGTATGTCAGCCTGAGAGGGGTTCGCCCCTGAGGTGACGATCATTCCAATTGAGAAAAGTGCCGCAAATAGCACTCTCAGCGTTGCGCGCATAAACCCTGTCTTCTCGATCGGTTCGGGTGACGGATCATCATCGCACCTGCGGTGTCGAACCATCACCATTCGTGACGACCTGCCAGTTGCGCTTGCGGGGCCGTTTCGGCTGCTCGGGTTCCTTGAGCTTCTTCGGTGTGGCCACCGGTCGGGTGACGGTCCGTGTAGCGCAACGAGCGAGGACCCCGGGCTGTTGATCGAGATGTCTGACGTCTCAACACGTTGCTCGCACATGCACGGGGCCTGCTCAAGACGCTGCGCGAGCACGAACCCGACTTCGTCCTGCTCGACGGCACCCTCGCCGATCGCGACCGGGTCGGCGACGGCCGGGCCGACTACTCCCGCAAACTCCGCCGCCAAGGCGTGAACACGCAGGTCGTCACCGACCCCACCGAAGCACCCGGGTCCGGGAGCGCCGGCCGCGAGACCCGCGTCGGCTACCGGATCCAGTGGTACCAGGGGCGGCTCACCCTCCAGGACCGCCGGCGACCTCCGGGAACAGCAAAAGGCGAGCTCGGTCGCGTACGCCTTGCGGGCCTCGGCCTGAGCGTCCTCGCTGCGGCCGAGCATCAGCAGGGCCTCGTGCCGGTACTCCGCGGCAGCGCTCTCGGCAGTCAGGAACGCCTCGTGCGCGGTGACGGCCGCGACGGCGACCTGGTCGTTCGGGTCGACCGACCAGGTGGCGGCGAGGGGACCGGCCCCGCCGATCAGGGCCTTCGTCTGCCGCCGGTGGTCGCACGCCTCGTACAGCCCGGCCGACCGCTCTAGGAAGCGTTCCGAACGTCTGCGGTCTCTTCACCTGAGACCCTTCAGGTTGATCACCGCCGGGAGAGAAGTGGGCGGCCGCTTCTCTCCCGGCTTTCCTTGCTGTCGGAAGGCAACCATGATGTCGAATTACTCGGACTGGCAGGACCGGATGCTGCGAGCGGTTTGGCGGCACGGGGAGCAACTCCCCGAGGAGGTGCTGACGTGGATGGCCGAGCTGTACGGCGAGCGCGGAGCAATTCCGGAAGCGGAGTTCTGTGATTCCTGGACCGCGCGAACCTTCTCCATGGCGAGATCGGCCTTCGAGACGGTCAGCAAGTCGGTGGAGCAGGACATCGGAAAGGCCACCACCGGCGACGGCTTCACCTACCTCACCTACGTGCGCGACCCGGAAATGGGACCGGTCGGCGAGGTCCACATCAAGTCGGCGCAGGTCTCCACACCCGACTCGGCAGACGTTCTGTGCGCCATGGCAGAAGGAGTGCAGGAATTCATCATGAGCCACCATCGCGTGACCTGGCCCGTGTGCGGCGAGCACAATCGCGGTCTGCATGTCGATCACGTCCATGAGACCCCGGTCTGGACATGCACGGGCGGGACCCCGGGCGGTCACGTGGTGCGAGCGATTGATCCCGCCGTTCAGATGTAGATCACCGTGCGGTTCCTGACCGGGCGGCTGAGCCGGGCGGCAGGAGATCGGGACACGTCGACGGCCTCTTTCCGCCGCACGTCACGTCCTGCTCGCCCGCTCGTGACCGCACGACAGATCTCAGGCGCCGGTCCGCCCGTCGACGAGCTCGCGCACGACGTCTAGGTGGCCGTTGTGGCGGGACGTCTCTTCGATGAGGTGGAGGATCACCCAGCGGAGATCGACGTGGCGGCCGATCAGCGGTGAACCCGGGAGTGGGGCCTTGCGGGCGTCTTCGGCGGACACGCCCTCGCACTTGGCTCGCGCCGTGTCACGGACGTAGTCCAGGAAGGTGGCCAGCTGGGTACGCTCGTCCCACGTGGGAGGCGTGTCGGTTCGTTGAGTCGTCGCGGGGAGTCTCCCGCAGTTCGGAACGGGTGTCGATGCAATTGATCGCAAGCACCGTCACGTGCCACAGCCCCGACTTCCCCGACACGGCTCGTCGCTCAGTCGATACAGAACTCGTTGCCCTCGACGTCCTGCATGACGATGCAGGACTCGTTCTCCTCGTCGGCGTACAGGGTGCGCACGTGGACCGCTCCCAGCTCGGTCAGGCGGGCGCACTCGGCCTCCAGGGTCGCGAGGCGCTCGGCGCCCACGAGGCCGGTGCCGGCCCGCACGTCGAGGTGCACCCTGTTCTTCACGACCTTGCCCTCGGGAACCCGCTGGAAGTAGATCCGCGGGCCCTTGCCCGAGGGGTCGACGGCCGCCGACCACGACTCCTCGCCCTCCGCCGACGCCGGAATGACGTACCCCAGCAGCTCGCACCAGAAGCGAGCGACGCGCGCGGGCTCCGCGCAGTCGAAGGTGACCTGGAATTCCTTGATCGTTGCCATCCGCGCACCGTATCGGGGGGAACCGCGCCGCTCAAGCGGGTTTTTCAGTGGACGGAGAAACCGCCGTCGACGAAGAGCGACTGGCCCGTGACGTACGCCGAGGAGGCGCTCGCCAGGAAGACGGCCGCGCCCGCGAAGTCCTCCGCCAGCCCGTTGCGGCCGACCATCGTGCGCGCCGCGAGGGCCGCCACCTTCTCCGGGTCGGAGGAGAGACGCCGGTTGAGCGCGGTCATCACGAATCCCGGCACCAGGGTGTTGGCCGTGACGCCGTACGGGGACCAGGCCTCGGCCTGGGAACGCGCCAGGGACTCCAGGGCGCCCTTGGACACGCCGTAGGCACCGCTCTGCACGAAGGCGCGGTGCGCCTGCTGCGAGGTGACGTGGATGATCCGGCCGAAGCCCCGCTCGGCCATGCCGGGCCCGAAGCGCTGCCCGAGCAGGAACGGCGCCTCCAGGTTCACGGTCATCGTCGTGTCCCAGACCTCGTCGCCCAGCTCGCCCATGGGCGGACGGAGGTTGATCCCGGCCGAGTTGACGAGGATGTCGGGCTCCCCGAACACGGCGGCGGCCGCCTCGGCACCGGCCTTGATGCCCTCGCGGGTGCTCAGGTCGGCGCTGACCCAGCCGGCGCGGCAGCCCTCGGCCGTCAGCTCCTCGACGGTCGCGACGAGCTCGGCCTCCTTGCGGGCCAGGACCACCACGCTCGCCCCGGCGCGGGCGAGCGCCCCGGCGATGGCCCTGCCGATGCCGGAACTCCCGCCGGTGACCAGGGCGGTGCGGCCTTCGAGGGAGAAGAGGCCGGAGAGGTATCCGGCGGGCGTGCTGCTGCTCATCTGGTCTGCGCTCCTCGCGTCGTACGGCACCGGCCCCTCCGCGTGCGGATGGAGGGCCGGTACACGCATCCTCGCAGACGCGACTCAGGCCAGGCGGGCGAGGAACTCCGTCCAGGCGGCGGGCGCCACGGTGAAGTGGGGCCCCTCCGGGACCTTGGAGTCACGGACGTGGACGGTGGAGGGGCAGGAGGCGACCTCGACGCAGTTGTCGCCGTCACCGCTGCTGTAGCTGGACTTGTGCCAGGAGAGGGCGACTTCGACGCAGTTGTCGCCGCTTCCACTGCTGTAGCTGCTCTTGAACCAGGTCAGGTCAGTGGTGCTCATAGTGCTCCTCGGATCTCCCGCAGCAGGCTCACGGACTCCTCAGGGGACAGAGCCTGTGCCCGCATCCTGGCATACCGCTGCTGGAGGATGCTGACCACTTTGGGGTCGGAGATGAGCTGGCCGGTCTCCTGGCCCTCGCAGTACGCGTACCAGGCGTTCTCCTCGGTCTCCAGGAGGCACAAGGGGCCGCCGAGCCCCGCGTGGTACCTGCGTGACTGCGGCATGACCTGGATGTCGATGTTGCGCCGCTGGGAGAGGTCGAGAATGTGGTCGAGCTGCTCGCGCATGACCTCCGGGCCACCGATCTGGCGGCGCAGGACGTGTTCCTCGATGATGAAGCTGAAGATCGTCTCCGGGCGCTCCGTGAGGATGCGCGCCCGCTCCATACGCGTGATCAGGTTTGATTCGATCTTGTCGTCGCTCATCGCGGGGATCTGCTCCTCGAAGAGCGTCCGGGCATAGGCGGGCGTCTGGAACAGGCCCGGCACGAGCCGGTTCTCGAAGGTGTACAGCGTCACCGCCAGTGGCTCCAGCCCCGCCCACTCCTCGAACCACTTCGCAAGTCCCGCCTTCCGCGTCAGGTGCTTCGCCGCCGCCTTGATCACCCCGAACGCGTCCAGCACCTCCTCCGCGCGGATCACGAACTCCTTCGACGGAAGCCGTCGGCCCTGCTCGATGGAGGCGG
Organism: Streptomyces sp. NPDC012827; assembly: GCF_042900905.1. Taxonomy (NCBI): domain Bacteria; kingdom Bacillati; phylum Actinomycetota; class Actinomycetes; order Kitasatosporales; family Streptomycetaceae; genus Streptomyces; species Streptomyces sp. NPDC012827. Next base: position 292,639 of record NZ_JBIBBY010000009.1, read on the forward strand.
TCATCGGGACCGAGTAGCCGACTCGCGGAGCGAACTGTTCCTGCGTCAGGCCCGCCCGTCTGCGGAAGGCCTTGACCACCTCCCCGAATGCCTTCAGGCTCTCCGACGTCTCCGGTTCGCTTCCCTTCGGGACCTCGTCCGTCACCCCGCCACCTCCCGTACCCGTGTGATCACGCCGAACGCGTCCATGTTCACCGATAGTCACCGGTACGGTCCAGAGAGTGAACCCGTACGCTGTGCAGCGTACGGGTTCCTGAGCTGGCAACTCGCCCCGGTCGGCGCCACATTGGCCCCATGACCTCCCCCGTGACCCGCGAACAGCCCGTCACCGTACGTGTGTTCGCGCAGCGCTTCAGCTCCACCCCGCGCGGAGCCCGACTCGTCCGCCGGCTCGCGCTGCACCAACTCCAGCGCTGGGACATCCCCTACGGCTCCGAGACCTCCGACACCGTCGGGCTGCTCGTCGCCGAGCTCGCCGCCAACGCCGTCACCCACGGGCGGGTGCCCGGGCGCGACTGCGAGCTGGTGCTCGCGTACACGCCCGGGCTGCTGCTCCGGGTCGACGTCTCCGACACCCGGGGCGAGCGGCGCCCGGCCCCCGGGGGCCGTGGCCCCCTCGACGAGGGCGGGCGCGGGCTGCTCCTCGTCGGGGCGCTGGCCTCACGCTGGTCGGTGCTCGACCGGGTACCGGTCGGCAAGACCGTACGGGCCGAGCTCGACCTCAGCCCGTCGGGCGGGGAGCCGGGGCGTATCCCGCCGGGCGGGTCGTGAAGGTGCCCCGGCCCTGGGTCCGGCCGCGCAGGCGGGACGCGTAGCCGAACAGTTCGGCGAGCGGGACGGTTGCCGACACCACCGCCGTACCGGCGCGGTTCGCCTGGTCCGTCACCCGGCCGCGCCGGGCGGCGAGGTCACCGAGGACCGCGCCGACGAACTCCGCCGGGACGGTGACCGTGACGTCGGCCACCGGCTCCAGGAGCGTCATCTCGCTCGCGCGGAGCGCCTCGCGCAGCGCGAAGCGGCCCGCCGTGCGGAACGCCATCTCCGAGGAGTCCTTCGGGTGCGTGGCGCCGTCCGTGAGCGTGACCCGGACGCCCGTCACCGGGTGGCCGCCGAGCGGGCCCTCGGCGAGGGCGTCCCGGCAGCCGGCCTCGACCGCGCGCACGTACTCCTGCGGGACGCGGCCGCCCGTGACCGCCGACGCGAAGGCGAACTCCTCGTCGGACCCGGCCGGCTCGACGCCGATGACGACATGGGCGAACTGGCCCGCCCCGCCGTCCTGCTTCACGTGCCGGTACAGCAGCCCGCTGACGCCCTTCGCCACCGTCTCCCGGTACGCCACCTGGGGGCGGCCGACCGCCACCTCGACGCCCCGGTCCCGGCGGACCTTCTCCACCGCGACCTCCAGGTGCAGTTCGCCCATGCCCGACAGGACGGTCTGGCCGGTCTCCGGGTCGGTCCGCACCACCAGGGACGGGTCCTCCTCCGTGAGCCGGGCGAGGGCCGTCGCCAGCCGGCCGGTGTCCGTGCTCCGGCGGGCCTCCACGGCGACCGAGACCACCGGGGCGGCGGTCGTCGGCGGTTCCAGGACGATCGGCGCGGCCGGGTCGCACAAGGTGGCCCCGGCGCGGGCGGACTTCGGCCCGACGACGGCGACGATGTCACCGGCGCGCGCCTCCTCCACCTGCGTGGCCCGGTCGGCCTGGACGCGCAGGACGCGGGCGATCCGCTCGGCGCGGCCGGTCGCGGTGTCGAGCACGGTGTCCCCCTTCCGGAGCGTGCCCGCGTAGACGCGGAGGTAGGTCATGCGGCCGGTGGCGGTCGCGTGCACCTTGAAGACGAGCGCGGTGAACGGCGCCGCCGGGTCCGCCGGGACCGTCCCCCGCACCGGGCGCATGTCGGGCGGCGCCGGCAGGTACGCGACGACGGCGTCCAGGAGCGGTTCGACGCCCCGGTCGCGGTAGGCCGAGCCGCCCAGCACGACGACGGCCTCGCCGCCGAGCGTGAGGTCCCGCAGGGCGCTCCTCAGCGTCCCCTCGGACAGCGCGGAATCCGCGCAGAACTCCTCCAGGGCGCCCGGGTGCAGCTCCGCCACCGCCTCCTCCAGGGCCCGTCTGCGGCGCCGGGCCTCGTCGCGGAGCACGTCGGGGACCTCCTGCTCGGTGTACGTGCCGCCGCCGTCGGCCCACACGTACGCCCGCATGCGGACCAGGTCCACGACGCCGGTGAAGCCGTCCTCGCGGCCGATGGGCAGCTGGACGGGGAGCGGGACGACGCCCAGACGGCTACGGATCGACTCCACGGCCGCGTCGAACCCGGCCCCCGCCCGGTCCAGCTTGTTGACGAAGGCGATCCGGGGGACGCCGTGCCGGTCGGCCTGCCGCCACACCGTCTCGCTCTGCGGTTCGACGCCCGCGACGGCGTCGAAGACGGCGACGGCGCCGTCCAGGACGCGCAGCGCGCGCTCGACCTCGTCGGAGAAGTCGACGTGGCCGGGCGTGTCGATGAGATGCAGCCGGTGACCGGCCCAGTCGCAGCTGACGGCGGCGGAGAAGATGGTGATGCCCCGGTCCCGCTCCTGCGGGTCGAAATCCGTGACGGTGGTGCCGTCGTGGACCTCGCCGCGCTTGTGGGTGGCGCCCGTCAGGTACAGGATCCGCTCGGTGACGGTGGTCTTCCCGGCGTCGACGTGGGCCAGGATGCCGAGGTTGCGGACGGTGGTGCTGTCAGGGGTACGCACGGTCTCGTGCCTTTCGCTGCTGCGTGAGGAACAGGGCAGCGCGATTCCCGGACGGCGGTCAGGAGGGTGACGCCGTCACGGGCGGCGATGGCGGGCGCGCAGCCGCCACCGCTCGGCGGGGGAGGCGAGGATCACGTCGTACCGGGTAGCGGGGGAGGACACGACGGCGGCGCGACGGCAACGCACGGTCCTCTCCCCTCGGTCGGTCGGCACACGGCACCGCACGCCGTTCGGTGCGCGGTGCCGTGAGTCTAGGGAGGGCGAAAGCCCGTGCGACAGCGGTTTTTCTAGGCGGCGGTCGTGGGGTCGGCGGGCTGGAGCAGGTCCCAGCGGTTGCCGTACAGGTCCTCGAAGACGGCGACCGAGCCGTACGGCTCGTGGCGCGGCTCCTCCAGGAAGCGGACCCCGGCGGCGGTCATCCGGGCGTGGTCCCGGGCGAAGTCGTCGGTGTGGAGGAAGAAGCCGACCCGGCCGCCCGTCTGGTTGCCGATCGCGGCCGCCTCCGTCTCGTTCTTGGCGCGGGCGAGGAGCAGCCCGGCGTTCCCGAGACCGCCGACCCCGGCGGCGCCGCGCGGGCGGACGACGACCCAGCGGCTGCCGTCGCCCCGGTCGGTGTCCTCGACGAGGTCGAACCCGAGGGCGTCGGTGTAGAAGGCGATGGCCTCGTCGTACTCACGGACGACGAGGGTGACAAGTGCGATGGACGGCATCACCCCAACGTAATACGCGGAACGGGCGGAAATCCACGCGCGTCGACCCGCGCCCCGGAGCGGGTGACCCTCGCGCGGACGAGGGTCGCACCGAGGGTCGGTGCGGGGCGCGGCCAGGGGCCTGTCCGGAGCGGTGCCGGGCCGGCGCGGCCCTCCCGGGCGCGGTGCGAGAATGCCGGCATGGACGCGGACGGGTTCGACCGGCTCGCCGCCCGGGCGCGGGCCCTCGCCGAGCCGGGGCAGCGGCGGATCCTCGGGCTCGCCGGGCCGCCCGGCGCCGGCAAGTCCACGCTCGCCGCGCGCCTGGCCGACCGCCTCGACGGCCTCGCCGTCCTCGTTCCCATGGACGGCTTCCACCTGGCCCAGGCGGAGCTGGAACGCCTCGGCCGGGCCGGCCGCAAGGGCGCGCCCGACACCTTCGACGCGGCCGGGTACACCGCGCTCCTCGCCCGGCTCCGCACCCCCGAACCCGGCGTGACCGTCTACGCCCCCGCCTTCGACCGCTCCCTGGAGGAACCGGTCGCGGGGTCCCTGCCGGTCGCCCCCGAGGTCCCGCTCGTGATCACCGAGGGCAACTACCTCCTGCACGACGAGGGCCCGTGGGCCCGGGTCCTGCCCCTCCTGGACGAGGCCTGGTACCTGGACCTGGACGACGGGCGGCGCGTGGAGCGGCTCGTCGAGCGGCACGTCCGCTTCGGCAAGGACCGGGCGCGGGCGGAGCGGTGGGTCAGGACCTCGGACGAGGCGAACGCGCGCCTCGTGGCCCGTGGCCGGCACCGCGCGCACCTCGTCGTCCCGGTGCCGTAGGCCGTGTCTTTCGGATCACCTTGCGGACCAGATGGGATGCCTGCGAGGTGGAGGGCGGCGAGGTGGACGGTGGCGGTCTTGTCGTAGCGGGTGGCCGAGCCACGCCATTGCTTGATCTTGTTGATGCACCGCTCGACGGTGTTCCGCTGCTTGTGCGCTTCACGCTCGAAAGCTGGAGGACGTCCACCGCGACTGCCGAGCCGTTTGCGGTTCGCTGCCTGATCGGCCGGCTGGGGGATCACCGTCCGGATCCCGCGGTGCCGCAGGTAGGTGCGGATCGCGCGGGAGGAGTATGCCTTGTCCGCGAGGACCACATGAGGCGTCGTCCGCGGTCTGCCGACTGGACGAGGCACCCGGACTCTCGCCATCACCTCGGGGAGTGCAGGGGCGTCACCCGCTTGGCCGGGTGTGATGACGAAGGCCAGTGGACGGCAGCGGCTGTCGGCCACCAGGTGGATCTTGGTCGTCAGCCCGCCACGAGACCGTCCCGGTGCATGATGGTCCGGTTCGTCGGCCAGAGCCCCTTTTTGTGGGCCCCCGCCGCGTGCTGGTGGGCGCGAACGATGGTCGAGTCGACCGCGACGATCCAGTTGAGATCGCCCTCGACGTCGGCCTGGGCGAGCAAGGCGGTGAAGGCCCTTTTCCAGGTGCTGTCGGCAGCCCACTTGCGCAGGCGACCGTGGACGCCCTTCCACGAACCGGAGTGCTCTGGCAGGTCTGTCCAGGGAATGCCGGTGCGATACTTGTATACGATCGCGTCGATCACCTGCCGGTGATCCCGCCACCGCCCACCCCGCCTCGGCGTTCGATCCGGCAACAACGGCTCGATCCGCGCCCACTGCACCTCGCTCAACGACACGCCCCAGCGTACGACCCGCATCTGCCGACGCAACGGCTTCCCGCTCTGCCGGTCAGAGAGGTCGCAGGACCGGATGGCCTTACGGAGCGCGAAGGGCGGTCAGAGGCGTTTGTAGGCCGTGAAGGGCCTGGAGGGTTCCGCCTGGTCCCCGTAGCGAGCGACGATGAGCCGGTCCTTGTACCCGAAGATCTCGTCCGCGCCGTCCAGTTCTTCGGGCAGATCGTAAACATCGTGCTGGTCGCCCGTGGCCGGGTCGAGGACATGGAGGCGTGCGTGGTCCCCCCAGGCGAGGACGGTGAGCTTCCCGTCCTGGAGGAGGAACTGGTCGCCGACGTCGCCGTCGAGACGGTCGTCGTCGCGGGTGCCACCCCAGACGGGCTCGCCGGTGGCCAGGTCGAAGGCGGTCAGGCGGTATTCGTGCCGGCTGATCCTGACCGTATGGTTGGGCACGACGTAGAGCCTGCTGTCGTCCACCGCCGCCGTGAGCCGGTCGGAGAGCTCGATCTCGCCGTAGGAACCGCTGAAATCGATCGGCGGGTTCGGGCGTCCGTTCCGACCGAAGGAGACGTAGGCCCCTGAGTTGGAGTCGCCGGAATCCGAGGCGGCCACGACCAGCGGGTCGGCCGAGACGAACTCCACCCTGGTGTCCCAACGGATGGCACTCCGGCCCCCGAGCGGGGCGGACCACAGGAGCGCGCCGGTGGCCGGCGCGAAGGCGGCGGCGTGCAGTTCGGCGCCCTCCGGGAACTCGTCTTCCTGCTGAGTGCCGGTGCTGCCGCAGGCGAGGAGGGCGGCGACCTGACGCTCCGCCACCGCGGTCCGGCCCGGGACGCAGCCTTGGGGCAGGGCCGCCTTCCAGCGGGACTTCCCGGTGCGCACGTCCACGGCATGCAGGCCGTCCTTCTTCACGAGCACGGCGATGCCGCCGCCTGCGGACACCGAAGAGGGCCGGAAGCGGTCGAGACCGCGATCGGTGGCGGCGTCGGGGGCCTGCCAGAGCTCGCGGCCGTTCTTCATGTCGATCGCGACGGCGGTGGCGCAGGGTTCGCCCTTGGCCAAGGCGGAAGCGCCGTCCGCGTCACGGGTGAGGATCAGGACGGAGCCATCGGTGTCGGCGGCGGCGTGGCAGACCGCCGAGCGGCCGGGCGGCACGTACTCCCAACGCCGTGCGCCACTGGAGGCGTCGTATCCGCGCACCGCGTCGAAGCGGCTGTGGACCAGGGTGTCGCCGGACAACCAGGCACCGTTGCCCTGTGTTTCGCCCTTGCGGTCGACGGGAGTGTCCCAGGCGACGCCCATGTCCTCGGCCCACGAGAAGCCGCACCCGGCAGTGAGCGAGCAGAGGGCGACCAGGGCCGCCGCCGTCCTGACCAGGGGGCGCCCGATCCGTCTGCCCGACCGTACGTCGTTCACCTGCGTGGTCATGTCCACTCCCCCCCGAGCGGTTGCCGTCGACGGCCCACAGGACATCCCTGCGTTCCTCGGCGGCGATCATCATAGGGAGCCGCTCCACCCGGACGGAAGGCACGTTCCCCTGGCCAGCCGACGAGGTGCGTGCAGATGCAAGGCGGACGAGGGGATCCATGCGGAGATCGGCGATCGACGACAACGCGTCACGGGGAGACCTCTCGTGCCCGCGGAGCTACCGATGAACGTGCCAGACGCCACGAGCCCGGCAAGATCCGAAAGACACGGCCTAGCCGTCCGGACCCCGCCGAGGCTCCGGGCGCGGCGCCGACCCCCGTGCGGCGCCGCCCCCCGTACGGCACGCCCTCAGGAACGGCCGCCCCGCGCGTGCGTGGCCGCCGCCTCCGCGAACGCCCGGACCAGCGGGTGCGGCCGGGTGCCGTCACCGGCCAGCTCCGGCTGGAAGAGGGTCGCCAGGAAGAACGGGTGGGAGGGCAGTTCGGCGATCCGCACGCCGCCCTCCTCGTCCTCGCCCGTGAACCGCAGGCCGTGGGCCCGCAGGACGTCGAGCCTGCGGCTGTCGGGGCCGTACGCGCAGTGGTAGCGCTCCTGCGTCCGCGCGGCGCCCAGGGCCCGTTCGGCCAGGGAGCCCGGGGCGACCCGGACCGGGCCCTCGTGGCCCACCAGGGAGCAGGCGAGCGGCGCGATCACCAGGTCGTCCTCGCCGGCCGCCGGGTCGTTCTCGGCATGGGCGGCCCGCTCCAGACCGCAGACGGAGCGGGCGTACTCGAGCAGCGCGTGCTGGAAGCCGCCGCAGGTGCCGAGGAAGGGGATGCCGTCCTCGCGGGCGGTGCGGATCGCCGCGAGGGCCCCCGCCTCGCTGGCGTACGGGCTTCCGGGCAGCACCCACACGGCGTCGAAGCCCTTCACCGCGCCGGGCGCCTCCGCGTCCGTCGTGGGGATCCAGTACGCGTCGAGCGCGAGCCCGTCCCGCTCCGCGAGCGCGTCGAGGAGCACGGGGATCCGGACATGCGAGGTGACGTGCGGGGAGCGGTCGCCGACGAGGGCGATCCGGGGAGCGGTGTGCGTGGTCATGCGCTCCATCCTGCGGAGCCGCCGTGGTGCACGTCCAACGATGATCTCTGCTTCGACCATCACGAGAACTGATGCCCGTCTCGTTAGGCTGAGGCGCATGAGCACCCACGGAACAGAGCGGGGCACCGGCCCGGGGACGGACCAGGACTGGGAGGACCGCGTCGCCGCCCTCTGGCAGCGGTTCGACGCCCACGACCCCGCCGGCTTCCGGGCCCGGATCGCCGAACTGGCCGCCGAGAGGCCCGGGGACGACGCCGCGGCCCTCTTCGAACTGGGCGCCGCCCACGACTCCACCGGGCTGCCCGAGGAGGCCGTGGACCTCTACCGGCGGGCCCTGGACCGGGGCCTCACCGGGCCGCGCCGCAGGCGGGCCGTCATCCAGCTGGCCAGCAGCCTGCGCAACCTCGGCCGGCCCGACCGCAGCGTCGAACTCCTCACCGCCGAGCGGGACATCCCCGCCGACCGGCTCGACGCCGACGAGCGGGCCCTCGCCGGAGCCGTGGATGCCTTCCTCGCGCTCGCCCTCGCCGACACCGGCCGGGACCGCGAGGCCGCCTCCCTCGCGCTCGGCGCCCTCGCCCCGCTGCTGCCCCGCTACAACCGTTCCCTCGCCCACTACGCCCGCGCCCTCCTCACCGCCCCCGACGGCTCCTGACCGGACCGGGCGGCACCGCACGTGGACCCGCACCTCCTCCGCACGTACGTCACCGTGGCCCGGCTCGCCTCCTTCTCCCGGGCCGCCCGCGAGCTCGGCTACACCCAGTCCGCCGTCTCCCAGCACATCGCCGCCCTGGAGGCCGACCTCGGGCTGCCCCTGCTCGCCCGGCGGCCCGTCGCCCCGACCCCGGCGGGCGAACGGCTCCTCGAACACGCCGGGGCGCTGCTACTCCGGATCGACGCCGCCCGCGCCGACCTGGACCGGTTCGCCGCCGCGCCCCGCGCCACGCTCACCGTCGCCGCCTCGGCGCTCGCCCTGCACCCGCGCGTCCTGGCCGCGCTGCCCGCCACCGGGGTCACCCTGCGCGCCCTGGACCGCGACCGGGTGCCCGCCGCCGTCGCCACCGGCGAGGCCGACGCCGGGCTCGTCGACGGGGTCGCGGCTCCCAGCGACCCGCTCCGCCTGCCCGACGTGGCCCCGCTCGCCGCGACCCGGGTGGCCGAGGAGCCGCTCGCCGTCGTCCTCCCCGCCGGCCATCCGCTGGCCGGCCGCTCCGGACTGCGCCTCACCGACCTGGCCGACGCCCGCTGGCTCGACGCCCCCGCCGCCGGCATCGCCCTGGACCGGCTGCGGGCGGTCCACGGCGGGCCCGCCGGACGGGGTTTCCGCGCCGCCCTGCGCTACGAGGGCTCCGACCCCCGGGCGCTCGTCGCCCTGTCCGCCGCGGGCCACGGCCTCGCGCTGCTGCCCCTGCCCGTGACGGAGGGGGTGCCCGGCGCCGTCACCGTCCCCCTCGTCACCCCCCGGCTCGTGCACCGCACCGAGCTGCTGCTGCCCGCGGCACCGGCCGGACAGGGCGAACCCGGCGGCCGCCTGGGCGAGTTCACCCGCAGGCTGCGAGGCTGACACACCCACTCGCTACCCTGTGGCCAACGGCGAGGGAAGGCGGGCGGGCGTGGGGTGGCTGCGACGAGGGCCCAGGCGGGACGGCGAGGACGCGCCGAGGGATCCGCGCTTCGCGTACTTCTCCGAGCGCGAGGCCGCCCTCTTCCGGGGCGGCGTCCGGTCGGCCTTCGCCGAACTGGGCCTGGAGGTCACCGTCTACGCCGACCACGTGATCGACGACCGGGGCCGGCAGTTCGGCCTCGGCAACCTCGCCGCCGTCTGCCACCAGGACCCCCGAGGCCCCCGCGTCTGGCCGCGGCTGATCCACCGCCACATCGGCCTGGTCGTGAAGGCGATGGACGGCCCGTCGGCCCTCGACACCCTCCCGCCCGAACAGATCCGCTCCCAGCTCTACCCCCGGGTGGTCAGCGGCGAGGGCATCGACCCCGACACCTTCGGGTACGCCAGGAGCCTCGCCCCCGGTCTGTACGAGGTCCTCGCCCTCGACCTGCCGGAGAGCGTCATGACCCTCACCGACGAGGCCCTCGACCGGCTGGGCGACCCGGCGCGGCTGCGCGACCGGGCGCTGCGGAACCTGCGCGGGCTGCCCGTCGAGGAGCACGAGACCGTCCGGGACGCGGACGGCGTCTCCTTCGAGGTCATCCTCGGCGACTCCTTCTACACCGCGAGCCGCGTCCTCGACCTGGACGGCGTCGTCCGGCGGGTCACCGGGCTGCCGCTCGGGGAGCACGGGGCCCTGGTCGCCCTGCCCTTCCGGCACCAGCTCGCCTTCCACCCCATCCGGGACACCAGCATCATCCCGGCCCTCGGCACGATGGCCTCCTTCGCGGCCTCCGGGTACGAGGACACGCCGGGCGCCATCAGCCCGTACGTGTTCTGGTGGCGGGACGGCACGCTGACCCAGCTCAGCGAACGCGACGCGGACCGGGGCGGTCTGCGGATCGTCGTGGGCGACGACTTCCAGGAACTCCTGGAACACCTCATCGCCCAGGGACCCGACGGCCGCTGACCCCCGGGGCCGGCCGGGGGACCGACGGCCCGGTCAGCCGTCCGCGAGGACGACGGCCGACTCGCCCGGCAGCCGCAGCACCCCGTCCGCGCCCGGCGCCGACACCCGGCCCCAGGCGGCGAGCACCCGGTCGCGGCCGTCGGAGCCGAGCGGGATCCCGGCCGCCTCACGGCCCAGGTTCACGGCCACCCGCAGGTCGCCCCGCCGGAAGACCAGCCACCGCGCGTCCTCGTCGAAGGCCACCTTCACACCGGCCAGATCCGGATCGGTCAGGTCGGGCTGGGTGCGGCGCAGGGCGATCAGCTCCCGGTGCCAGGCGAGCAGCCGCCGGTGCGGGTCCCGTTCGCGTTCGGAGCGGTCGAGGACCGAGCGGTCCCGGGTCGCCGGGTCCTGCGGGTCGGGCACCTCGTCCTCGGCCCAGCCGTGCGCCGCGAACTCCCGTCGCCGCCCCTTCCGTACGGCCTCGGCGAGCTCCGGGTCGGTGTGGTCGGTGAAGTACTGCCACGGCGTGGACGCCCCCCACTCCTCGCCCATGAACAGCATCGGCACCGAGGGACCCGTCAGGACCAGCGCCGCCGCGCAGGCCAGCAGCCCGGGGGAGAGGGAGGCGGAGAGCCGGTCCCCGACCGCCCGGTTGCCGATCTGGTCGTGGGTCTGCGCGTAGCCGAGGAAACGGTGGGCGGGGGTGCGCTCCCGGTCCACCGGCCGCCCGTGGTGACGGCCCCGGAAGGCCGAGTAGGTGCCGTCGTGGAAGAAGACGTGGGTGAGGGTCTTCGCGAGCGCCGCCATCGGGGCGCGGGCGAAGTCGGCGTAGTAGCCCTGCGACTCCCCGGTGAGGGCGGTGTGCAGGGCGTGATGGAAGTCGTCGTTCCACTGGGCGTGCAGGCCGAGGCCGCCGAGCGGGCGCGGGGCCGTGGTGCGCGGGTCGCACAGGTCCGACTCGGCGATGAGGAAGTGCTGCCGGCCCTGCTCCTCCGCCAGCGCGTCGACCGCCTCCGACAGCTCCTCCAGGAAGTGCAGGGCCCGGGTGTCGGCGAGCGCGTGCACCGCGTCCAGCCGCAGCCCGTCGATCCGGTAGTCCTGCAGCCAGGCGAGCGCGCTGCCCAGGAAGTACGCCCGGACCTCGTCCGATCCCGGCGCGTCCAGGTTCACCGCGGCGCCCCACGGGGTGTGGTGGGTGTCGGTGAAGTACGGCCCGAAGACGGGGAGATGGTTGCCGGACGGCCCCAGGTGGTTGTGGACCACGTCGAGGACGACGCCCATCCCGAGGCCGTGCGCCGTGTCCACGAACCGCTTGAGCGCCTCGGGGCCGCCGTACGGCTCGTGGACGGCCCACGGCGCCACCCCGTCGTACCCCCAGCCCCGCACCCCGGGGAACGGGCACAGCGGCATCAGCTCCACATGGGTGATGCCGAGGCCCGCCAGCTCGCCGAGGCGCTCCGCCGCCGCGTCGAGGGTTCCCTCCGGGGTGTAGGTGCCGACGTGCAGCTCGTAGAGGACGGCGCCGCGCAGCCCCAGGCGCGGTGCCTCGTGCCGCCAGGCGTACGCCGCGTGGTCGACGACGGCGGCGAGGCCCTCGGGACCGTCGGGCAGCCGCCGGGCGCGCGGGTCGGGCAGGACGGGGCCGCCGTCGAGGGCGAAGCCGTACCGGTCGCCGTCCCCGGCGGGCACCACCCCGGTCCACCAGCCGTCCCGTTCGGCGTCCCGGCCGAGGGCGTGGCGGGAGCCGTTCAGCTCCAGCGTCACCCGGTCACGGGCGTGCGGCGCCCACACCTCGAACAGCACCTGCCGGTCCCTTCGTCGACGGAGTGCGGATCAGCGAACGACTACCGTCCCCATCCTGGCAGTCAGGACGGCGACGCGCCCGGCGCGTCCCACACGTGGTTGACCGCGTGCTGGAACGCCACGTAGCCCGCGCGGGCGAACGCGGCGGCCATCGGGACGTTGCCGAGGTCCGTGGCGGCGCGGATGCGGGGCACGCCGGCGGCGGCCAGGACGCGGGTTCCCTCCGCCAGGACGTCGTCGATGTACCCGTGCCCCCGGTGGGCGGGCAGGACGCCGATGTACGCGATCGTGTGGTGGTAGTTGTTCCGCGCGGGGACGACGAAGCCGACCGGCTCGCCGCTCCCCGGCAGCTCGGCGACCCGCCACCAGTCGCGCGGGGAGGCGTACTGCGCGAGTTCCTCGTCGTAGTGCTGCTCCGCCGCCTCGCGCGGGGTGAGGCCCGAGGCGAGGTCGGCCCGCCCGTGCGCGTCGAGCGTGCCCTCCATCACGGCGGTCATCAGGCCCACGAGGTCCTCCCGGTCGCGCACCGGCCGGAACGCCAGGCGGCCCGTCGGTTCGGCCACCGGCGTCCCCGGCAGCCACTCCAGGCGCAGCCGCTCCACCAGCGGGCGGGCCCCCGACCGCTCCAGGACGCCGAACAGCGTCTCGAGCCGGGCGCGGGTCTCCGGGACCTCCCGCCAGTCGGCCGGCAGGAACCGCCCGAACTCGGGGCGCGGCGCACCCGCCGGGATCACCGCGGCCGTCGCCGTCTCCAGGAGCCGCAGGCCGATGTCGGCGCGCTCCTCCTCCGGGAGCTCCGGGTCGAGGTCGAAGAAGTCGAGCGTGAACGGCTCCCCGCCGGCCTTGTGCGTCCACCAGGACAGCCGGCCGACGAGCCGCTCACCGCGCAGGGCCACCCACATCCACCGCGGGACACGGCGGCCGGTGGCGAGGTCGTCGGCGAGCTCGTCGTCGAGCGTGTAGGTCAGGCGAAGGAAGAGTCCGAGCTCTTCCGGTCCGGTGAGCGGGCGTATGACGAGTGCGTCGGGCACGTGGGTGGTCCCCCAGGGTCGCATCGGGTCGAGCCGGCCGACCGTAGCAGTGATCTCGGAGCGGACGACACGTCTTTTCCCCGGCACCGGACGCGTGCGCGGGCGCCCTCGCACCGAGCCGCCGGGCCTGCCCGCGACCGGCCCGGTCCCGCGGGCACCGCCCCGTCCCGGGCCGTCCGTACCGGCCCTTCTGGACACTCCGGGGCCGACGGGCCGACAATCAGGCCCGTGACGACCCCTTTCGAGCTCCCGGCGAACTCCCCTCGGCTCTCCGACGCCGAGCGGGATCGGGCGCTGATGCTGCTCCGCGAGGGCGCCGCGCAGGGTCGGCTCTCGCACGACACCTTCCTGTTCCGGATGGAGCGCGCGCTCGCGGCCCGCGGCCCGGACGAACTCGACCTGCTCACCGCGGATCTGCGGGGCGAGGGCGCGTGGACCCGGCGGGTCGTCGGGGCGGTCGAGAAGATGTCGGCGTTCACGGCGCGGCTGCGGCGGGCCTGGGCGGCCGAGCGGCTGCCGAAGCTGCTGCTGCCCCACCCCGGTCCGCACCCGCTGCGCATCGGCCGCGACCCCGTCAACGGGCTGCGGCTGAGCCACGAGACGGCCTCCCGGCTGCACGCCGAACTGTCGATGCGGAGCGGGATGTGGGTGCTGCGCGACCTCGGCTCCACCAACGGCACCACGGTCAACGGACGCCGGGTGACCGGTGCCGTCGTGGTCCGGGCCGGTGACGTGGTCGGCTTCGGTGAGATGACGTTCCGGCTCTCGCTCGACTGACCCGCGGGAAGGGCGCCGTCCCCACCCCCGCGCTTCATCCGTTCGGCGGTACGCGGCGCGCGGCGCCGGACGGCCGGTGATGAGGTGGGGAGACGCGTGCCACGTCCGTCGGCCGCGGTACCCACAGCCCACCGACAGGGGACGCGATGAACGAGGCGCCGAACCGCGATGCGGACCACGGGATACCGGAGTACGAGACCCCCCGCCCCGAGAGGCCGGACCACCCCTCACGGGGGGCCGGCGGTGACCCCTGGCGGCGGCTGACCCCGATGACACCGGCGGTCCGCCCCGCCGCGCGGCCCGTCGCCCCGGTCCCCGGCCGGGTCAGGACCACCGCCCCGGCCGCCGCCGCGCCGGAGGCGCGGACCGTCGCCCCGAGCCCGTTCGACCCGGGCGCGGCGCACGACCCGCACCCCGTCCACCGCGTCCTGCGCGAGCGGTTCCCGCTCACCTACGACCCGCTCCTGCGGGCCTGGGTCCTCAGCCGGTACGCCGACGTGGCCACGGCCCTCACCGACGCCCGCTTCACCCACGGCCACCGGCCCGGCGACCCGCCCTGCGCCCGGGCGCACGTGGACGTCGACGTGGGGGAGCTGCGGTCCGTCGCCGAGCGCACCGCGCACGTCCTCGCCCGCCGGCTCGCCGACCGCGCGCAGGCCGACCTGGTCGCCGACTTCTGCCACTGGCTGCCCGCCGGGACCGTCGCCGCCGCCGTCGGCATCCCGTACCGGGACATGATGCGGCTCGTGCGGGGCCGGGCCGCCGGGACGCTCGCGGGCGAGTGCGGCGGCCAGATCGCCGTACGCGAGAAGGCGCTCGCCTCCTTCCTCGGCAACGTGCTCGCCGACCCCGAGCAGGCCGCCGCACTCCGCGACGCCCCCGCCGGCCTGGTCGCCCGCGCCTGGAACGAGTCCCTGCGCCGGGACCCGCCCGTCCAGATCGCGGTCCGCCGCACCCGCGCCGAGGTGCCGGTCAGCGGCGGTGTCCTCCCGGCCGGCGCGTCCGTCGCCCTGCTCATCGGTTCGGCGGGCCGCGATCCGGAACGCTTCCGCGCGCCCGACCGCTTCGACCCGCTGCGCGACGACGCCGACCAGCTCACGTACGGCAAGGGCTTCTGCCCGGCGGTCCTGCTCGCCGGCTTCGAGGCGGAGTACGCCCTGCGGGCGCTGTTCACGGCCATGCCCCGGCTGCGTCTCGCCGACGGGTTCCGCCCCACGCCCACGGGCCTGATCACCCGCGCCCCCCGGAGCCTGATCGTCCGTCCGCGCGGCTGAGCCGGGACGGGGCCCCGCCCACCGCTGCTAGGGTGACGTGCGCTCGTCAAGCGAGCCCATATCCATACCACTTTCAACGGGGATTGAAACGTGAAGATTCGTCATGTCCGCGCGCTCGCCGTCTTCGGCATCGCGCTCGTCGCCCTGACCGGTGCCCGGGGCTCCGGCGGCGGAGGCTGCGACAACAGCAGCGGCTCCAGCAGCTCCAGCAGCTCCAGCAGCTCCAGCAGCGGTTCCGGCGGCAGCGGCAGCCACGACGACAGCGGCTCCAGCGGTTCCGGCAGCACCGGCGGCTCCGTCCCCGGCACCGGCGGCACCGCCGACAAGGCGGCCCGTGACGTGACGATCGACACGTGCCGGTACGAGCCGTCCCGCAAGGAGCTCGTCGGCCGGATCACCGTCAAGAACGACGGCTCCCTCGACCGCACGTACAGCGTCACGATGAAGTTCACCGGCAGCGGCGCCACCTCGGCGACCGCGTTCAAGTCGGGCATCGCCGTCGCGGCGGGCGCCTCCGCGAGCGCCGAGGTGTCCACCCCCTACTTCGGCAGCGGCGACGGCTCCGAGTACACCAAGTGCGAGGTCACGCGGGCCAGCCGCTACTGACCGGCGCCCCGGGGGGACGTGGACCCGGTCCCGTCCCCCCGGGTCCGTCTCCGGCGCGCTCACTCGCGGATCCGCGCGAGCAGCGCCACCGGCCGCTCCGCGAACAGCTCCGCCGCCTTCGTCTCGGAGGCGGGGCCGCCCGTGAACTCCCTGACGCCGTCCAGGACGTCCTCCCACCGGCCCTCCGGCAGGACCAGCTCCGTGTCCTGCCAGCCCCCCGCCCGCGCCAGCCGCAGCGGGAGCCGCGTCACCGCCGTGACGACCTCCCCGCCACGGGCGAAGGCCAGACAGTGCGCCGCCGCCGGGCCCTCCGCCGTCAGCGGCGTGTACGAGCCGGCCGCACCGAAGACCTCGGGCCGCTCCCGCCGCAAGCGCAGCGCCGCCCGTACCAGGGCCGTCTTCTCGTCGTCGGGACCGGCCGCGAACGGCTCCCGGTT
This sequence comes from Streptomyces sp. NPDC012827, assembly GCF_042900905.1. NCBI lineage: Bacteria > Bacillati > Actinomycetota > Actinomycetes > Kitasatosporales > Streptomycetaceae > Streptomyces > Streptomyces sp. NPDC012827. The sequence goes on from NZ_JBIBBY010000009.1 coordinate 308,737, forward strand.
GTCGGGGTCCACCAGCGCCCGGTACTCCCGCTCCGTGTTCTGGTACAGCTCCGGCACCCCCGGCATCGTCAGCTGCGCCAGCGCCGCCCCCAGCCGGTGCGCCCGGATGTGCGGCTCCAGGGCGAAGGCCGCCTCCGAGGCCGCCCGCAGCGGGATGCGCCCGGGGCCCGCCGCCACGAACTCAGCCACCGCCCGCTCGTAGGCCGGGTCCGGCTCCGTCCAGCTGGTCCGCAGCCCCGCCTCCCGTACCGCCTTCAGCACGGCGGCCGTCAGCCGCTCCGGGTCCGGCGTGCCGAAGCCGAAGGCGGTCTGCCAGGCCGTCCACGCCACGTGCGGATCGGGGGCCGGAACCCCGGAGACCTCCTCCAGGAGCGACGCCCATTCACCCGGGCACTGGGCGAGGACCGCGATCCCGGCCCGTACGTCCGCGCTGCGTTTGGTGTCGTGCGTGGAGAGCACCGTGCCGGTGTCCGGCCAGTCCCGGGCGATCCGCCCGCACCAGGCGTGGAACTCGTCCGGCGACACGGCGGGCAGGCCCGGTTCGCCGCCCACCTCGTTGGCCGAGAGCAGCGGCGCGTACCGGTAGAAGGCCCTGTCCTCCACGGACTTGGCCCGCAGCGCGGAGGAGGTCTGCGCGAACCGGGCCCGGAACGCCCGGTGGTCCGGCCCGTCGCCGAGCGTCCCGAGGGCGAGCGCCCGCACGGTGTCGACGGCCGAGGCCTCCTCCGCCACCGCGAACGCGGCCTTCGCGCCCCGCGCCGCCTCCGGTGTCAGGACCTCCTCGCCGCCGGTCCGGTAGGTCCGGTAGACGGGGACGCGCACCAGCAGTTCCCGGATCGCGGTGCGCAGCGCCCAGGGCGCGTGGTCCCGCAGCGCCGGATCGGCGGCGCAGATCCGCTCCGCGAGCCGGGTCAGCGCGGCCGTCTCGGCGGCCAGGTCGTGCCCCACCACCTCGTACGCGGCCCGGTGCGCCGTCGCCTCCCACCGCCCGCCCCGGTCGCCGGTGCTGCCGGTGAACGCCCGGTAGAGCGAGGCCAGTTCCTCCGCGCCGTCGGGGTCGGTGAAGACGCCGTCGATCCGGCGCAGCGCGTCGTACCCGGTGGTGCCCGCCACGGGCCAGGCCGCCGGCAGCGCCTCCTCGCCGGTGAGGATCTTCTCCACCACCGTCCAGCACCGCCCGCCGGTCGCCTCCGCCAGGTCCTCCAGGTAGCCCTGGGGGTCGGCGAGTCCGTCCGGGTGGTCGATGCGCAGGCCGTCGATCACCCCGTCCCGCACGAGCTCCACGATCTTCGCGTGGGTCTCCGTGAACACCACCGGGTCCTCCACGCGCACCCCGATCAGGTCCGAGACGGTGAAGAAGCGCCGGTAGTTGAGCTCGGTGCGGGCCAGCCGCCACCAGCAGAGCCGGTACCACTGGGCGTCGAGCAGCTCCTCCAGCGGCAGCTCCTCCGTGCCGGCCCGCAGCGGGAACTCCTGCCCGTCCAGGCGCAGCGTCCCGCCCTCCACCCGCATCCGGTCCCGGACCTCCGGCAGCCGGGCCGGCAGCACCGGGAGCAGCAGACGCCCGCCGCCCGCCGTCCAGTCGATGTCGAACCAGCGGGCGTACGGCGAGTCCGGGCCCTCCCGGAGCACCGCGCGCAGCGGCCGGTTGTGCGCCGGCGAGGCGGCCATGTGGTTGGGCACCAGGTCCACGACGATCCCGAGGCCGTGCGCCCGCGCGGTCGCCGCGAGCGCCCGCAGCCCGGCCTCGCCGCCGAGTTCGGCCCGGACCGACCGGTGGTCGGTGACGTCGTAACCGTGGGTGGAGCCGGGCACGGCCTCCAGGACGGGGGAGAGGTGCAGGTGGGAGATGCCGAGCCCGGCCAGGTGCGGCACGGCCCGCTCGGCGGCGGCGAACGGGAAGCCGGGCTGGAGCTGGAGCCGGTAGGTGGCGGTCGGCGGGGTGCACGGGGCGGTACGGACCGGGTTGGGCGTCATGCGAACGTACGTACCCCGTGGCGGGGCTTCCGTGTCATCGCCCCATGCGCCCGATCGGGTGAAGCGCGTTAGGTTCGCCCGATGCTGCGGATGTATCGCGACACGTTCTCGCTGCTCGGGCCGGTGCTCCCGGCACTCTCCTTCCTCGGCCGGCTGCCCACCGCCATGTGCCAGCTGGGCAGCCTGCTCCTGGTCGCCGAGACCAGCGGCTCGCTGGCCACGGCCGGCCTCGCGGGCGGCGCCCTGGCCGCCGGGCAGACCGTCGCGGGCCCCGTGGTGGGCCGGCTCGCCGACCGGTACGGGCAGCGCGGCATCGTCCTCACCGCCTCCCTCGCCAACGCGGTCGCCGTCACCGCCCTCGTCCTCGCCGCGCTCGCCCAGGCCCCCACCGCCGCCCTGATGGGCCTCGGCGCGCTCGCCGGGGCCACCGTCCCGCAGGTCGGGCCGCTCGCCCGGACCCGCTCGGTGGCCCTCGCCCGCCGCGGCGGCGCCGGTGACCGCACCGTCGGGGCGGTCCTCTCCTTCGAGGGGACCCTCGACGAGGTGTCGTTCGTGCTCGGCCCGGCCCTGGTGGGCCTCGCCGCCGCGCTCGCCCACCCGGCGGCCGCGCTGTCGGCCGCCGCGGTCCTGCTCGCCGTCTGCGGCTCGGCCTTCGCCCTGCACCCCTCGGCCCGCGCGACCGCCCCCGGGCCCGCCGCGCGCACCACCCGAAAGGGTGCCGCCGAACGGACGCGGCTGCCGCGGAGCGCGTACGCGCTCCGGGTGACGATGGTCCTCCAGGGCGCCATGTTCGGCGCCTCCCAGGCCGGGATCACGGCCCTCACCGAGCGGCTCGGCGCTCCCGCCCAGGCGGGCCTCGTGTACGCGGCGATGGGCGTGATGAGCGCCGCCGTCGGACTGTCCATGGCGGCCGTTCCCGCCCGGATCGGGCTGGTCACCCGGTGGCGTGCCGCCACCGCCGCGCTGGTCGCCCTCTCCGTACCGCTGCTGTTCGCCGGCTCGCTCGGCGCCCTGTACGCGGTCGTCGTCGTCCTCGGTGCCGCCTACGCGCCGCACCTCATCACGGTCTTCGGGCTCACCGAACGGACCGTGCCCGCCGCCCGGCTCGCCGAGTCCATGGCCTTCCTCACCAGCGGGATCGTCGGCGGTCAGGCCCTCGCCCTCGCCGTGTCCGGGCGCCTCGCCGAGGGCCACGGCGCCCCCGCCGCCTTCGCGGTGGCGGTGGGGGCGGCCGTGGCCTGCGCGGTGCTGTCCTGGACGGTACGGGCCGGTGTCCCGGAGCCCTCCGTCAGGCAGGGCGCCGCAGCACCGTCATGCTGAGCGGCGCGAGCGTCACCCGCTCCCCGCCCGACAGCTCCGGCCCCTCCTGCGGGGGCATGCCCTCGGGGTCGGAGGTGTCCACCACCGTCCGCCAGTACCGGCCGTGGCTGTCCGGGACGGTGAACTCCAGCTCCTGCGCCGAGGCGTTGAACATCAGGAGGAAGGAGTCGTCGGAGATCCGCTCGCCCTGCGGCCCCGGCTCGGAGATGGCCTGGCCGTTGAGGAAGACCGTCAGCGCCTGCGCGTGCGCCGCCTGCCAGTCCCGCGAGGTCATCTCCTCGCCCTCCGGCGTGAACCAGGCGATGTCGGTGAGCTCGTCGTGCGTGCCCTCCACCGGCCGGCCGTGGAAGAAGCGGCGGCGCCGGAAGACCGGGTGCTCGCGGCGCAGCCGGACCATCGCCCGGGTGAAGCGGAGCAGGGTGCCCTCCGCGTCGCCGTCCCCCTTCGGCCAGCGCACCCAGGAGACCTCGTTGTCCTGGCAGTACGCGTTGTTGTTGCCGTTCTGCGTCCGGCCGAACTCGTCGCCGTGACTGAGCATCGGCACGCCCTGCGAGAGCATCAGCGTGGCGAGGAAGTTCCGCATCTGCCGGGCCCGCAGCTCGTTGATGCCGACGTCGTCGGTCTCGCCCTCGGCGCCGCAGTTCCACGACCGGTTGTGGCTCTCGCCGTCCCGGTTGCCCTCGCCGTTGGCCTCGTTGTGCTTCTCGTTGTACGACACCAGGTCGCGCAGGGTGAAGCCGTCGTGGCAGGTCACGAAGTTGACCGAGGCCAGCGGCCGGCGCCCGTCGTCCTGGTACAGGTCGGAGGAGCCGGTGAGCCGGGAGGCGAACTCGGCCAGGGTGCGCGGTTCGCCCCGCCACAGGTCCCGGACGCAGTCCCGGTACTTGCCGTTCCACTCCGTCCACAGCGGCGGGAAGTTGCCCACCTGGTAGCCGCCCTCGCCCACGTCCCACGGTTCGGCGATCAGCTTGACCTGGCTCACCACCGGGTCCTGCTGCACCAGGTCGAAGAAGGACGACAGCCGGTCCACCTCGTGGAACTGCCGGGCCAGGGTCGCCGCCAGGTCGAAGCGGAAACCGTCGACGTGCATCTCGGTCACCCAGTACCGCAGACTGTCCATGATCATCTGAAGGACGTGCGGCGAGCGCATCAGCAGCGAGTTGCCGGTGCCGGTGGTGTCGTAGTAGTAGCGCGGGTCGTCACCGAGCCGGTAGTACGAGGGGTTGTCCAGGCCCCGGAAGGAGAGCGTCGGGCCCAGGTGGTTGCCCTCGGCGGTGTGGTTGTAGACCACGTCGAGGATGACCTCGATGCCCGCCTGGTGCAGCGCGCGGACCGCCGACTTGAACTCCAGCACCTGCTGGCCCCGGTCGCCCCAGGACGCGTAGGCGTTGTGGGGGGCGAAGAAGCCGATCGTGTTGTAACCCCAGTAGTTCGACAGGCCCGCGTCCACCAGCCGGTGGTCGTTGACGAACTGGTGCACCGGCATCAGTTCCAGGGCCGTCACGCCCAGCTCCTTCAGGTGCCCGATCACGGCCGGGTGGGCGAGGCCCGCGTACGTACCGCGCAGTTCCTCCGGCAGCTCCGGGTGCAGCATCGTCAGGCCCTTCACATGGGCCTCGTAGATCACCGTGTGGTGGTACTCGGTGCGCGGACGGCGGTCGTCACCCCAGTCGAAGTACGGGTTGACGACGACGGAGGTCATCGTGTGCGGGGCCGAGTCCAGGTCGTTGCGCGCGTCCGGCCGCCCGAAGGGGTACCCGTACACCGCCTCGCCCCAGCTGATCTGCCCCGACACCGCCCGCGCGTACGGGTCGAGCAGCAGCTTCGCCGCGTTGCAGCGCAGCCCCTGCTCCGGCTCGTACGGGCCGTGGACGCGGAAGCCGTACCGCTGACCCGGCATCACGCCCGGCAGATAGGCGTGCCGCACGAACGCGTCGCTCTCGCGCAGCTCGACCGCCGTCTCCGAACCGTCGTCATGGATCAGGCACAACTCGATTCTGTGCGCGGCCTCCGAGAAGACCGCGAAGTTGGTTCCCGCTCCGTCGTACGTGGCGCCCAGGGGATACGCCCGTCCCGGCCAGACCTGCATGAATGCGACTCTTCCTCTTCTGTCCGGATACAGGGGATGTTCCTCGGCCAGATCCTGCCCGAAAAGCGGGCAACCTCCTAGGACTTCGCCCCGTCCTACCGGGTGACCGAAGACCGAGCGGGGGGAAGAGGGGGAAGTGTGTACGAAATAGCGCGCCGCCACCTGGGGAAGGTGGTGGCCGGAGCGGCGATGGCGGTGACGGGAACCGCCGTCGCGGTGGCCATCGGCATGCCGGGCACGGCGGGGGCCGACGACACGCCGAGCGGCCGGGGCGCCACGGCCGCCACCGGCCCGGCGGGACAGGTGACGGGCACCGGGAACGGCGCGGCCGGCACCGCTGAAGGGGCCGGGGCGGCCGACGCGGCGGGGACGGCGCGGACCGACGCGGGGGCGCAGGGCGCCGCCACCGCGCCGCCGCCCGCGAGCGTGGCGCCGCCGGCGCCCGAGGGGGCGAAGGGGGTGGGCACCGACCCGCTCACCGACGACGAGCTGGCCCGGGCCGAGACGCTGGCGCTGACCCCGCCCGGCACCGCCGCCCGGCAGAACGCCGACGGCGGCCGGGGACCGCAGCACCTGGCCACCGAACTCGCCGACCCGCTGCCCGGCGAGGGCGAGACCGGCCCGGCACCGCGCCGCGCCCAGGTCCGCTTCTACGACTACGCGCGCGACGAACTCCTCACGCGCACCGTCAACCTCGACACCGGCAAGGTCGAGCGCACCGGCGTCCAGCGCGGCGTCCAGCCCTCCGCCCACCCCGAGGAACTGCGCGAAGCCCTCGAACTCATCCTCGCGAGCCCGCTGGGCAAGGGCGTCAAGGAGGACTACAAGGACGCCACCGGCAAGGAGCTCACCACCACCGGCCAGCTCTGGTTCAACGGCGACGTCTACCGCACCTACCGCGAGGCGAACGTGCCCGCCCAGCTCGCCCGCTGCGGCGAACACCGCTGCGTCCGGCTGGTCACCAAGGTCCGCAACGGGGCCTGGATCGACACCCGGAACCTGATCGTCGACCTCTCCGCCAGGACCGTCGTCCGCGTCGGCTGACCACCGCCGCCCGGCCCTGCCGCCTTCACGACCCGTACGAGGGAGTACGCCCGCATGTCCACCCAGCCACACCGGCGCGCCCGCACCCGGGGCGCCGTCCTCACCGCCGCCGCCGTCCTCGGCGCCGCCACGGCCACCGCCGGGCCCGCCACCAGCGCCGGCGCCGCGCCCACGCCGCCCCCCACGACCGGCAACCGCTCCGTCCACGCCGACTGCTCGGCCGCCTACCGCATCACCCAGAAGCTCGACGGCGGCGCCGTCTGGCGCATGTGCTGGCGCTACAGCACCGACGCCGGACTGATCCTCGACAAGGTCACGTACCAGCCGCCCGGCGCCGAGGCCCCCGTCAGGGTCCTCAAGACCGCCCGGCTCGCCCAGATCCACGTCCCCTACGACGACGGCGGCGCCGAGTACGACGACCTCACCGGCGCCGGCTTCGGCTGGGGCCTGCAGGAGCTCAAGCCCGCCGAATGCCCGGGCGGCACCCTCACCACCGTCAAGGTCCCGGACCTCGGCCAGGTCAAGGGCCTGTGCACCACCACCCGGGCCCGCGGACACGCCTACCGCATGGCCAGCGACGGCGGCGGCAAGGTCTGGCAGGCCCAGGCCAAGGACCTGCTCGTCTACACCGTCAACAAGGTCGGCTGGTACGAGTACATCTCCGAGTGGCGCTTCTCCTCCGACGGCACCATCGGGGCCAACGTGGGTGCCACCGGCAGCCTCTCGCCCGTCGACTACAACGCCACCGACGGCCGCGGCTGGCCCATCGGCAAGGGCGCCCGCTCCTACGCCACCAGCCACGCCCACAACGTCTTCTGGAAGCTCGACTTCGGCCTCGACGGCGCCAAGGACCGCATCGAGCAGTTCGACTCCACCGTCACCGCGCCGCCCGCCGGCGGCGGTGGCCCCACCGTGAAGACCAAGCGCACCCCCGTCACCAAGGAACTCGCCGGGGACGCGAAGAACATGCGCTGGTGGCGCGTGGTCAGCGGCACCGGCAAGAACGCCGACGGCCACGCCCGCTCGTACGAGATCGTCCCCGGTCACACCGACACCCACGCCGGGCGCGGCTTCACCCGGCACGACGTCTACTTCACCCAGGCCCGGGCCTGCGAGCAGTTCGCGAGCAACAACATCGGTGACTGCGGGCCGCGCGGCGGCGACAGCGTCGACAAGTGGGTCAACGGCGAGACGCTCACCACACCGTCCGTGTGGGTCAACATCGGGTTCCACCACATCGCCCGGGACGAGGACCAGCAGCCCATGCCGGTCCACTGGCAGGGTTTCCAGCTCGCGCCCCGGGACGTAACCGCTATGAATCCGCTCACTCCGTCCGAACTCGCCTCCCAGAACGGTCAGCCCGATCTGGGGAGTTGAGCAAGCAGCCTGTCGATCCTGCTGCACCGCCTCCCGCTCCCGGAGTACCCTTCCTTGATCGTTGACGGATGTGCACAGACGGGCGTCCAGGAGCAGAAGGCGGTGCGTGGGTGAGCTCGGGAGGCCGGGAGCTGCCCCCAGGGGACGCGGGTCACGAAGGGGGGCCCGCGGACCCCGCGGAGGCGCCCCCGGGAGCGGACGCCCCACCGGGGACGGCCGTACCCCCCGGCACGGTGCCGGTCGCCCGGCCCGTGGAGATCGGGGCGGAACTCGACTGGGGGGCCGAGGCCTGGAGCGAGGTGCGCACCCGCGCCCAGCGCGCCGGCCGCGCCTACATCTGGCTGAACCTGGTCGAGCAGCGCATGCGGGCCGTGGTCGCGGCCGTGCTCCGGCCCGTGTACGAACCCGTGCACGGCGAGGAGTGGGTGGTGGCCGCGGCCGGTCCGGCCGGACAGGAATGGGTCCAGCGGGCCGCCGCCGTGCGCGAGGTCTCGCGCCGCAAGGGCTATCTGCTCGACCCGGCCGACGACAACGTGCTCAGCTTCCTCACGCTGCCGCAGCTGCGCGAACTGATGGTGCAGCACTGGCCCTGCTTCGAGCCCTACTTCGACGACCGGCGCGAGGTCGAACTGGCCCTGGACGAGCTGGAGGTCACGCGCAACGTCGTCTCCCGCAACCGGGCCCTGTCGCTGACCGTCCTCGCCCAGTCCGAGCGGGCCTCCGCCCGCCTCCTGGAGATCCTCGGCAGCGGGGCGGGCGTCCCGTCCGCCGACCGGCTGCCGGTGGACGCCGTCGAGGACCTCGTCGGCGACCGGTACGCCGACGTGGTCTCCGTCCACCCCGACCGGGTCCGGCTCCAGCGGCAGCTGCCCGCCGAGGACCTCTTCGGCGGCGCCCGCCGCCTCGACGCCACCGGCATAGGCCTGAACCTGCTCGTGCAGAACTTCTCCGGGCGCCGCATGGTCCGGCTCGCCGAGTCCGGCTGCCGCATACGGCTTCTCTTCCTCAACCCGGCCAGCAGCGCCGTCAAGCGGCGCGAGCGGGAACTCGGCCTCAAGAAGGGCGAGCTCAGCCGCTCGGTCGAGATGAACATCCTGCACATGCGCCGGGTCCGCTCCAAGCTCCGCGACCCGGGCGCCTTCCAGATCCACGTCTTCGACGAGACGCCCCGCTTCACCGCCTACCTCGTGGACGGCGACGGCCCGGACGGCGTCGGCGTCGTCCAGTCCTACCTGCGCCGGGCCCGCGGCATGGAAGCGCCGGTGCTCGTGCTCCGGGGCGGCGGCCGGAACGTGGTGCGCCAGGGGCAGCGCGACCCGCACGGCGAACACGGACTTTTCGAGACGTACCGGGAGGAGTTCGAGGCGGTGTGGCTCGACTCCCGGCCGGTCTCCTGAACCCGTTGTCAGTGGCGCGTGCGAGGGTGGTCAGCACCACGGGGGAGATCACGTAAGGAGGACCCGATGGCTTGGCACGGCGAGACGCTGGTCGGCTTCGACCTGGAGACGACCGGCACCGACCCGCTGGAGGCCCGGATCGTCACGGCCTCGGTCGTCGAGGTCGACGGCGGCGGCCGGATCACGCACCGGCGGGACTGGCTCGCCGACCCGGGCATCCGCATCCCGGCGCAGGCCTCCGCCATTCACGGCATCAGCACCGAGCGCGCCGCCGCCGAGGGCCGGCCCGTGCGGGAGGTCGCCGACGAACTCGCGCGCACCCTCACCGGCTACTGGGAGAAGGGCGTGCCGGTCGTGGCGTACAACGCCTCCTTCGACCTCACCCTGCTCGCCGCCGAACTGCGCCGCCACGCGCTGCCGTCCCTGAGCGAGCGGCTCGGCGGCGCCGGCATCGGACCCGTCGTCGACCCGTACACCATCGACCGGGCCGTCGACCGCTACCGGCGCGGCAAGCGGACCCTGGAAGCGGTCTGTGGCGAGTACGGCGTGGTGCTCGAATCCGCCCACGACGCCGCCGCCGACGCCCTCGCGGCCGTCCGGGTCGCCGTCGCGATAGCCGGCCGGCACGCCGAGGTCGCCGCTCTGGACCCGGCCGAGCTCCACGCCCGACAGATCACCTGGTACCGCGCCTGGGCCGAGGACTTCCAGGCCTTCCTGCGCCGCAAGGGCGAGACGGACGCCGTCGTCGACCCGGTGTGGCCCCTGCGCGGCGCCACGGCCGTGGTGGGCTGAGAGCACGGACCTCAGTCGTCCGCGTGCTGCCCGAGGAAGTCGAGCAGCAGCGTGTTGATCCGCTCCGGCTGTTCGAGCTGGAGCCAGTGCCCCGCACCTTCCACGCGCTCGTACCGCCAGTCGCCGGACACGTGCTTGCCGGTGTCCGTCATCTGCCGCTCGGTGAGGAAACGGTCGCCGCTGGACCAGATGCCCAGCACCGGAACCGGCGCGGGCAGCGGCGGCAGCGGACGCTCCGGACCGAACTGCGCCTCCGGAGGCATGCCCGCCCGGTAGATGTTCAGCGCGGCCGTCAGGGCGCCCGGCGCCCGCAGCGGTTCGAGCACCGCCTCCGCGTCCGGGTGTTCGCCCAGCATCTCCCGCAGCTGCGCGAAGTCGTCCCGGGAGAGCCACTCCTCGGACAGCCCGGCCAGCTGGAACAGCAGCATGTACCAGGAGCGCTGCCGCTGCTCCCAGCCCGCGTCACGGATCGCCGCCACGTGACCCACCGACAGCAGGCTCAGGCTCCGCACCTTCTCCGGCGCGGCCTGCGTCATGCCCTGGACGATGCCCGAACCCCAGTCGTGGCCGACCAGATGCACCCGGTCCAGGCCCATCCGGGCCAGGAGTTCGAGCAGGTCGCCGACGTGCTTCGCCGGGTGGTACGCCTCCGGGTCGCCCCCGGGCCGGTCCGAGTCGCCGAAGCCGCGCAGGGTCGGGGCGATCGTCATGAACCCCGCCGCCGACAGCGCCGGCACCTGGTGGCGCCAGAGGGCGTGGCTGTCCGGGAAGCCGTGCACGAGCACCACGGCAGGGCCCTCACCGCGCACCTCCACGTCCAGCGTGGCGTCCGAGAGTTCCATCCGCATCACAAGACCCCGTTCCCCACGATAGGTTCGGTTCACCCGGGATCATGATGTCAGAAGGGGTACCAGCGGACCTCCGCGTCACCGCCGCGCAGCGAGGCCACCCGCCGCTCGAACTCGGCCAGCGCCTTCGGATTCGACGGCGCGTGCTGCGCCACCCAGGCACAGCTCGCGGTCTCCCGCGCCCCGCGCAGCACCGCACAGCCCTCCCACTCCCGCACGTCCCAGCCGTACGCCTCGGTGAAGGCGTCGTACGCGGCCGGGTCCAGGCCGTACCGGTCCCGGGACAGCGCCAGGACCACCAGATCGTGCTCGCGCAGGTCCGAGGAGAAGGTCTCCAGATCCACCAGGACCGGACCGTCCGGGCCCACGTGCACGTTCCGCGGCAGGGCGTCGCCGTGGATCGGGCCCGGCGTCAGACGCGGCACCAGGGCGGCCGCCGCCGGGGCGAAGGAGTCCCGGCGCTCCCGCAGGAACGCCGCGTCCGCCGGGTCGATCGCGTCCCCCGCCAGACGCAGCCACCGCTCCACCCCGCCCAGCAGCTCCCGGCGCGGCAGCGCCGGCACCTCCGGCTCCGGCAGCGCGTGCACCGCCCGCAGCAGCGGGGCCAGATCGCGCGGCTCGGCCGGCCGGACCGCCTCCGGCAGCCGGTGCCAGAGCGTGACCGGATGCCCCCCGGCCATCAGCGGCCTCTCCTCCGCCGGACGGACCGCCGGCACGCCCGCGGAGGCCAGCCACGAGGCGAGCGCCAGCTCCCGCTCCGCCCGCCCGAGCAGCTCCGCGTCCCGGCCGACCTTCGCCACCAGGCCGCCCACGGCGAAGACCGCGTTCTCGCCCAGGGCCAGCAGCCGTGCCTCCGCGGCCGGCAGCCCCGCCGCGGCCAGCACCTCCCGGGCCCGCGCCTCGTCCATCGACCTCTCCCTCCACCACGCTTTCGCGCCAAAGTCTGCCATCCGCGCAGCTCACCCCGCCCGCCGCCTTGACGGGCCGGCAGGCCGTCAGCACCATGGCGGGGTTCTGGACGGCGGCGACGGCGGACGGGGGTCGGATCGTGAGCTCGGTGACCGCGACGAAGCGGCCGGGCGGGACGCGGACCCCGCGCACCGCGCGGACGGCACGGCCCCGCGGCCCGGACCCCGGCGCCTGGTTCCTCGTCCTCCCCGCCCTGCTGCCGATCCTCGTCCTCAGCGTCGGCCCGCTCCTGTACGGCCTCGCCCTCGCCTTCACCGACGCCCAGTCCGGCCGCACCCGGGCCACCCGCTGGATCGGCACCCTCAACTTCCAGGACCTCCTGCACGACACCCTCTTCTGGGAGTCCTTCCGCATCGGCCTGCTCTGGGCCGTCGGCGTCACCGTGCCCCAGTTCCTGCTGGCCCTCGGCCTCGCCCTCCTGCTCGACCAGAACCTCCGCTTCCGCCCGCTCGCCCGCGCCCTCGCCATCGTGCCCTGGGCGATGCCCGAGGTCGTCGTCGGCATCATGTGGCGGCTCGTCTACAACCCGGACGCCGGCATCCTCAACGAGACCCTCCGCGACCTCGGCCTCGGCCGGGGCCACGACTGGCTCTCCGGCCTCGCCACCGCCCTGCCCGCCGTGATCGTCGTCGGCGTCTGGGCGGGCATGCCGCAGACCACCGTCACCCTCCTCGCCGGACTGCAGAACACCCCCAGGGAACTCCACGAGGCCGCCGCCCTCGACGGCGCCGGAGCCTGGCGCCGCTTCCGCACCGTCACCTGGCCCGCCCTGCGGCCCGTGGCGCTCGCCGTGACCGCCCTCAACCTCATCTGGAACTTCAACTCCTTCGCCCTGGTCTACGTGCTGACCAGCGGCGGGCCGGGCGGCCGGACCCGGCTCCCGATGCTCTTCGCCTACGAGGAGGCCTTCCGCTACGGCCAGTTCGGCTACGCCGCCGCGATGGGCTGCGTGATGGTCGCCGCCGTCTCCGTCCTCATCGCCCTCTCCCTCGTCCGGCGGCTGAAAGGGGACCAGGACCGGTGAGCGCCTTCCGCACCGGCCGGCCCGCGCGGCTCGGCCAGTACCTCGCCCTCCTCGCCTATCTGGCCTTCCTCGCCTTCCCGTTCCTGTGGCTGGTCTCCACCGCCTTCAAACCCGCCCCCGAACTGGCCTCGCTCCACCCCACCTGGATCCCGCGGGAACCGACCCTCGCCCACTTCCGTCAGGCCTTCGCCGAGCAGCCCCTGCTGCGGGCCGCCGGCAACAGCCTCGCCGCGGCGCTCGCCGCCGCCCTGATCGCCGTGGCCGTCGCCACCCCCCTCGCCTACGTCACCGCCCGGCGGCGGGGGAAGCTCGCCGCCGCGGCCACCGGCTGGGTCGTGATCAGCCAGGCCTTCCCCTTCGTCCTGGTGATCATCCCGCTCTTTCTCGTCCTCAAGCGGCTGCATCTGATCAACAGCCTCGCCGGACTCGTCCTCGTGTACGTCGTCTGGTCGCTTCCCTTCGCGCTCTGGATGCTCATGGGGTACGTCCGGGCCGTCCCCGCCGAACTGGAGGAGGCCGCCGCCGTCGACGGCGCCGGCCGGCTCCGCACCCTCGTCTCCGTCACCGCCCCGCTGCTCGCCCCGGGGATCGTCGCCACCGCCCTCTTCGCCTTCGTCACCGCCTGGAACGAGTTCTTCTTCGCGCTCGTCCTGCTCAAGACCCCGGAGAAACAGACGCTGCCGGTCGTCCTCACCCACTTCCTCGGCGCCGAGGGCGTCGCCGACCTCGGCCCGCTGGCCGCCGCCGCCTTCCTCGCCACCCTGCCCTCCCTCGTCGTCTTCGCCCTCCTCCAGCGGCGGATCACCGGCGGCGTCCTCGCCGGGGCGGTGAAGTCATGAGCCGCGCCCGCCTCCTCGCCGCCGTCCTCACCGCGCTCGCGCTCCTTCTGACCGGCTGCGCCGGCGGCGGCGGCGAACGCCGCGCCGACGGCATCGTCCGGCTCCGCTTCCAGTCCCTCGCCTGGCAGAAGGAGTCGGTCGACGCCACCAAACGGCTGGTCGCGGAGTGGAACGCCCGCCACCCGGACGTCCAGGTCGAGTACGTCCAGGGCAGCTGGGACTCCGTCCACGACCAGCTCCTCACCTCCTTCGAGGGCGGCGAGGCGCCCGACATCATCCACGACGCCTCCGACGACCTGGCCGACTTCGCCCACGGCGGCCACCTCGCCGACCTCCGCCCGCTGCTCCCGGAGCGGCTGCGCGCCGACGTCCCCGCCCGGAGCTGGGAGACCACCACCTTCGGGGAGGGCGTGTACGGGGTGCCCTTCCTCCAGGAGCCGCGCGTCCTCATCGCCAACCGGAAGATCCTCCAGGCCTCCGGCGTCCGCGTCCCGACCCCCCGGGCGCCGTGGAGCTGGGCCGAGTTCCGGCAGGTCGCCCGCCAGCTGACCCGCGCCATGGGCCCCGGCCGCCACGCGGTGGCCTGGCCCCTGCGCGAGCCCGTCTCCGTCAGCCTCAACCTCGGCCTCTCGGCCGGCGGCAGGCTGTTCCACCGGGAGCCGGACGGCCGGGTCACCCTCCGGTTCACCGAGGCCGACGCCGTGGTCCCCGGTACGGTCCGCGCCCAGGTGGTGGAGGACGGCAGCGCACCCCGTACGACGCTGGGCAGCGGCGGCTCCGACACGCTCCCCGGCTTCTTCGTCGGCAGGTACGCCATGGTGCCCCTCGGCTTCGCCTACCGGCAGCAGATCGTCCAGCAGGCCCCCGAGGGCTTCGAGTGGACCGTCCTGCCCGCCCCCGCGGGCAGCGGCGGCCTCGCCCAGGGCGTCTCCCCGCAGACCCTGTCGATCGCCGCCGACAGTCCGTACAAGAAGGAGGCGGCAGCCTTCCTCGACTTCCTGCTCCAGCCACGCAACATGGTCCTCCTCGCCCGGGGCGACTGGATGCTGCCCACCGGCACCGCCGCCCTCGCCGACCCGTCCCTCCGCACGGAACGGGACGGCTGGGCGACCGGGGCCGCCCTCGCCGCCCATCTGCGGCCGGCGCCCGCGCCGTCCGTGCGGGGCTACCCGGAGTGGAAGGACAAGGTCGCGACCCCGGCCCTCCAGGAGTTCTACAGCGGCGCCATCGACATGGCCGAACTCCGCAGGCGTCTGGTCGAGGACGGGAACCGGGTGCTCGCGCGCTACCAGCGGAGGTGAGGTTCGTCCGTATGTGCCCGCTTCGCCATCTTCCGCATTACGAAACCTTGTTGAATAAGTCACAGATGAGTGAAGGGTCTTCTCCGGGGGCCCGCGATCGGACAGTGTTCGAACCGGCCATCGTGCCGCCCCCCACGAGGCGCGATGGCCTTCTAAGGTGAGTGCCATGACGACCACGTACGCGGCTCTGCTGCGCGGCATCAACGTGAGCGGGCACCGCAAGGTGCCGATGGCCGAGCTGCGCGCCCTGCTCGAAGGGCTCGGGTACCGGGACGTCCGCACCCACCTCCAGAGCGGGAACGCCGTGTTCACCACGGACGCCCCCGCCGCCGAGGACGCGCTCACCGCCGCCCTGGAGGAGGCGATCGAGGCCCGCTTCGGCTTCCGCGTCGACTGCCTCGTCCGCGACGGCGCCTACCTCGCCGCCGTGGCCGAGAACTGCCCCTTCGACGCCGCCGGCCTGGAGGGCAAGCAGCTGCACGCCGTCTACGCCTCCGGGCCCCTGCACCAGGAACGGTTCGCCGCGCTCGACCCGGAGGCCTTCCGGCCCGAGGCCTTCGCCCTCGGCGACCGCGTCCTCTACCTGCACACACCCGGCGGGCTCGGCACCTCCCGGCTCGCCGACGCCGTGCTGCGCCCCGCCCTCCTCAAGGGCCTCGTCACGACCGCCCGGAACTGGAACACCGTACGGAAACTGGTGGAGATGACCGGCGGCGCCTGACCGGCGAATGGCCCAGGCCCGAGGCCGCCGATTGGCCCCCTGGACCCGGCCACCGGCTGGATAGGGTGGCCGGTATGACCACCACCGAGACCCCGGGGACGTCCGCGTCCCGTCCCACCGTCGACTTCTTCTTCGACCCCGCCTGCCCCTTCGCCTGGATCACCTCCCGCTGGATCCTGGAGGTCGAGCGGCACCGGGACATCGACCTCCGCTTCCGCGTCATGAGCCTCTACTTCCACAACGAGGGCAACGACCTCCCCGAGGACTACCGCGCCCTGGTCGACGCCTCCCTCGGTCCCGTCCGCGTGGCCGTCGCCGCCGCCGACCAGTACGGCGACAAGGTTCTGCGTCCCCTCTACACCGCCTACGGCACCCGCATCCACGAGGCCGGGCGCAAGGACTACGACGCCGTCGTCGCGGAGGCCCTCGCCGAGGTCGGGCTGGCCGCCGAACTGGCCGACGCCGCCCACGACCCCGCGTACGACGAGGCGGTCCGCCGCAGCCACGAGGCCGGACACGACCCGGCGACCGGCGCCTACGTCGGCACGCCCACGATCCACGTCGACGGCACGGCCTGGTTCGGCCCCGTCCTGCGGGCGATCCCGCGCGGCGAGCGGGCGGCCGAACTCTTCGACGCCTTCCGCGTCCTCGCCGGCCACCCCGACCTCTTCGAGCTCAAGCGGACCCGCACCGGCGGCCTCGACTTCAGCTGACCGCCACCAGCGCCCGCCCGGCCGCCGCCTCCTCGTACCGCTCCACGAGCAGCCGGGCCACCTCGGGGGAGGGGCCGAGCACGTCCGCGAGGACATCGGCCCCGCCCGCGCCCGCAGCGATCCGGTCCGGGAGCCGGCCGGGGGCGAGCACGTACGGGGCGACGGCCACCCGCCGGACGCCCTCCTCGGCCCGCAGGGCCCGTACCGCGTCCTCGGTCCGGGGCAGGGATGCGGAGGCGAACGCGGGCCGCACGGAGCACCAACCGGTGCGCCGCAGCTCCCGCGCCGTTTCTGCGATCACCGCGATCGCCTCCGGGTCGGTGGAGCCCGCCGAGGCCAGGACGACCCCGGTCGCGCTCTTGTCGCCGGGCGTGAGCCCGGCCTCGTACAGCCGCCGCTCCACCGCCGCGATCAGCAGCGGCGAGGGACCGAGCACCTCCGCCTGCCGGACGCGCAGCGCGGGAGGCGCCTGCCGCAGGACCGCCGGGATGTCGGCCTTCGCGTGGAAGGCCCGGGTCAGCAGCAGCGGCAGCGCCACCACGTCCCGGACCCCCTCGGCGGCCAGCCGCTCCAGGACCCCCGGCACGGACGGCAGGGTGAAGTCCAGGAACGCCGTCTCCACGCGCAGCCCGGGCCGCAGCGCCCGGGCCCGGCGGACCAGGGCGTCGACGGTCGCCGCGTGCCGCGGGTCACGGCTCCCGTGGGCGACGACGAGGAGGACAGGGCGGTTCACGGCGGGGATCAGCCCTTCGCGAGCAGACCGCGGCGGCGCAGCACCGTGCGCTCCAGCGGGCTGAAGACGAGCAGGTCCACGGCGATGCCGACGACGAGGATCAGGATGATCGCCAGGAAGATGCCCGGCATGTCGAAGTCGTTGCGGCCGTTCTCCAGGAGCTGGCCGAGACCGAGGCCCAGCTCGGGCGAGGAGGCGATGATCTCGGCGGCCATCAGCGACCGCCAGGAGAACGCCCACCCCTGCTTGAGGCCCGCGAGGTAACCGGGCAGCGCGGCCGGCATCACGATGAACCAGGCGCCCCTGAGCCCGGTCGCGCCGAGCGTCCGCCCGGCCCGCAGGAACAGCGGCGGGACCTGGTCCACGCCCGACACCAGGCCGTTGGCGATCGACGGCACGGCGCCGAGCAGGATCACCGCGTACATCATGCTGTCGTTCAGACCGAGCCAGAGGACCGCCGGCGCCACCCAGGCCACCGAGGGCAGCGACTGGAGGCCCGAGAGGATCGGACCGATCGCCGCCCGCACGAACCGCACCCGGGCGACCAGCAGTCCGAGGGGGGTGCCGATCGCGAGGGCGAGCAGGAAGCCGAGCAGGGCCCGGGAGACGCTCGTCCACAGGACGTCGAGGAGAGTCCCCTCCAGCCACATCCTGGACAGGCTGTCCCAGACGGCGGACGGCGCGGGGAGCTTGTAGGCGTCGGTGACCTCGGCCCACACCAGCACCTGCCACACGACCAGGACGAGGGCGACGGCGAGGACGGGCGGGAGGACCTTCTTCGTCAGGACCTCGGTCACCGGTGTCCGGCTGATCTGCACGCTGTCGAGCGCGTCGAGGCCCGCCTCGAGCCCGGCGAGGTCGTCGGCCTTCGGGGACTTCGCGGTCTTCGCGGTCGTCTCAGTGCTGGCCATGACGGCGGATCTCCCCACGCAGGTGTTCGGTGATTTCGAGGGACAGCTCGGCGACGGCGGCGTCCTCGATGCGGCGCGGCTGCGGGATGTCGATGGTCCACTCCCGGGCGATCCGCCCCGGCCGCGAGGACAGCAGCACCACGCGCTCGGCCAGCCGCACGGCCTCGCGCACGTTGTGGGTCACGAACAGCACCGACAGCTTCGTCTCCCGCCAGATGCGGGTCAGCTCGTCGTGCAGCACGTCCCGGGTGATGGCGTCGAGCGCGGCGAACGGCTCGTCCATCAGGAGCAGGTCACTGGCCTGGGCCAGGGCGCGGGCCAGGGCCACCCGCTGCCGCATGCCGCCGGACAGTTCGTGGACCCGCTTGCCGTACGAGCCGGAGAGCCGCACCAGTTCGAGCAGCCGCTCGGCCTCCGGGCGCCGCTCCGCCTTGGGCACCCCGCGCAGCCGCAGGGCCAGTTCGATGTTCTTGCCCGCGGTCAGCCACGGGAAGAGGGCGTGCTCCTGGAACATCAGGGCCGGCCGGCCGCCGGGGGTCTCGATGGACCCCGCGGACGGCCGGTCGAGCCCGGCGACCAGGTTGAGCAGTGTGGACTTGCCGCAGCCCGAGGCACCCAGGAGGGTGACGAACTCGCCGGGGGCGACATCGAGCGAGATGTCGTCGAGGACGAGCTGCCCACCGGTGGAGCCACCGAAGGACTTCGAGACGTGCGCGATGCGCGCGGCGTGGCCGGCCGCCTCGGCACGGTCCTCGGCCTTGGCGAGCGTGGTGGTCGTGGCCATGGTCGTCACCTCCTGGATGTGGGCTGGGCTGTCACTTGACGCCGAGACCGGCGTCGGAGACCTCGGGCTTGCCCGCGGCCTTCAGGACCTTGTTGAGGGGCCCGAGGTCGTAGATGCCCTTCAGGTCGGGCTGCTCCAGGAGACCGGCCTTGACCGCGTGGTCGGCCTGCGCGCGCAGGGTGGCGGCCAGCGGGTCGTCGGTGAACCGGATGGACGGCCAGGCCGCGTCGATCACCTTGGCGCCCAGCGCCTTGCCGGAGAGGTCCTTGAGCTTGGCGTTGGCCGATTCCTTGGCCTTGGCCGGGTTGGCGTTGATCCACTCGTTGGTCTTCACCGTGCCGCGCAGGAACGCCTCGACGACGTCGGGGTGCGCGGCCAGGAACTTCTGCGACACGATGATGTTGGTGATGACGAACTGCTTGTCCGGCCACAGGTCGGACTCGTCGAGCAGCACCTTCGCGCCGTCCGAGACGAGCTTGGACGCGGTCGGCTCCGGCACCCACGCGCCGTCGATCGAGCCGGACTTGTAGGCGTTCGGCGTCGTCTTGTTGTCCGAGCGGACCACCGAGACGTCACCCTTGCCGCTCGCGGAGTCGACCTTCCAGCCCTTCTCCGCGATCCAGTTGAGGAACGCGACGTCCTGCGTGTTGCCCTTCTGCGGGGTGGCGATCCGCTTGCCCCTGAGGTCGTCCAGGGTCTTGATCCGCGCCGGGTTCACCACGAGCTTGACGCCCCCGGAGGCGGAGCCGCCGACGATCCGCAGGCTCGAGCCCTGCGACTTGACGTAACCGTTGATGGACGGCGAGGGGCCGATGAAGCCGATGTCGATCGATCCGGCGTTCAGGGCCTCGATCTCGGACGGGCCCGCGTTGAAGGTCGTCGTCTCCAGGGCGGTGCCGCCCAGCGCCTTCTGGAGGATGCCCTCCTTGTCGCCGACGAGGGCGGTGGCGTGCGTGAGGTTGGGGAAGTACCCGAGCCGTACGGTGTCGGCGGAGAGCTTCGCGCCCTCGGCGGCCACCTTCTTCTCGTCGTTCTTGGCCTGGGAGCCGTAGCCGCACGAGGCGAGCGCGCCGATCAGGAGCGGCAGGGCGGCGACGGCGGCCAGGCCGCGGCGCAGGGTGGTGCGGGTGGTGGCAGGCACGGGAGGATCCCCTCGGGTCAGCGACTTCGCAGTCTGTGTCTATGTCGTGCGGAGTGGAGCGGGTGGAGCGGCAGCGCGCCGCCACGGCGGCGGCGCGAGGAGGTCAGCACGCACATCGCGCGACACCTCCCCGGCCCGCGCCGAGGGCGCCGGAACCGATCCGGCCCCCTTCCTTCGCGAAGGTCGAGTACACGTCGGGGGTCATCTCAGAAGTCCCAGCCTTCCTCGTCGGCCACCGCGGACACGGCCTTGGCGGTGGCGAAGGACTCGCCCGCCATGCCGGCCGCGAGGGTGGTGCCGTCGGCGGGGTCGATCAGCAGGAACGAGCCGGTACGGCGGGAGTCGGCGTACGCGTCGAGCGCCAGGGGCTCGGCGGTCCGCACCTTGACGCGGCCGATGTCGTTGGCGACGAGCCGGCCCGGCTCCGGGTGCTGGGAGAGGTCGTCCAGCGTCAGCCGGGACGGGATCTCCTTGACGATCGCCTTGACCGTGCGGGTGGTGTGCTTGAGCAGCACGCGCTGGCCGACGGTGAGCGGCTGGTCCGCCACGTGGCAGACGGTCGCCTCGACGTCCTGGCTGGTGGCCGGGGCGTCGGCGCTCGGGGCGAGCAGGTCGCCGCGCGAGATGTCGATGTCGTCGGCGAGCCGGATGGTGACCGACTGCGGCGCCCAGGCGATGTCCACGGCCTCGCCCAGCGCGTCGATCGCGGTGATCGTCGAGGTCTTGCCTGAGGGCAGCACGGTGATCCGCTCGCCGACGCGGAAGGCACCGGCGGCGATCTGGCCCGCGTAGCCCCGGTAGTCGGGGTGCTCGGCGGTCTGCGGCCGGATCACGTACTGCACGGGGAAGCGGGCGTGGCAGGCCGTCAGGTCGTGGCTGACCGGGACGGTCTCCAGGTGCTCCAGGACGGTCGGACCGCCGTACCAGTCCATGTTCGCGGACGGCTCCACCACGTTGTCGCCGGCGAGCGCCGAGATCGGGATCGCGGTGATCTCCGGGACGCCCAGCTCGGAGGCGTACGTCGTGAACTCCTCGGCGATGGCGGCGAAGACGGACTCCCGGTACTCGACCAGGTCCATCTTGTTCACGGCCAGGACCACGTGCGGGACGCGGAGCAGGGCGGCGACGGCGGCGTGCCGGCGGGTCTGCTCGACCACGCCGTTGCGGGCGTCGACGAGGACCACGGCCAGTTCGGCCGTGGACGCGCCGGTCACCATGTTCCGGGTGTACTGCACGTGCCCGGGGGTGTCGGCGAGGATGAACCGGCGGCGGGGCGTCGCGAAGTACCGGTAGGCCACGTCGATGGTGATGCCCTGCTCCCGCTCGGCGCGCAGGCCGTCGGTGAGCAGCGCCAGGTCGGGCGCCTCCTGGCCGCGCGAGCGGGAGGCGTGCTCCACGGCCTCCAGCTGGTCGGCGAGGACCGACTTGGAGTCGTGCAGCAGACGCCCGACGAGGGTGGACTTGCCGTCGTCGACGGAGCCGGCGGTGGCGAAGCGCAGCAGGGTCGTCGCGGCCGGCCCGGCGGTCGGCTGCTGCTGGGTGGACGTGCTCATTAGAAGTACCCTTCGCGCTTGCGGTCTTCCATCGCGGCCTCGGACAGCTTGTCGTCGGCGCGGGTGGCGCCCCGCTCGGTGAGACGGGAGGCGGCGATCTCGGCGATGACGGCCTCCAGCGTGGTGGCGTCGGAGTCGACGGCGCCGGTGCAGGACATGTCGCCGACGGTGCGGTAGCGGATGAGCCGCTTCTCGACCTGCTCCGACTCCTTGGGGCCGCCCCACTCACCGGCCGTCAGCCACATGCCGTTCCGGGCGAACACCTCGCGCTCGTGGGCGAAGTAGATCTGCGGGAGCTCGATCTTCTCCCGCTGGATGTACTGCCAGACGTCCAGCTCGGTCCAGTTGGAGAGCGGGAAGACCCGGACGTGCTCGCCGGGCGCGTGCCGGCCGTTGTAGAGCTGCCACAGCTCGGGGCGCTGGCGGCGCGGGTCCCACTGCGAGAACTCGTCGCGGAGACTGAAGACCCGCTCCTTGGCCCGGGCCTTCTCCTCGTCGCGGCGCCCGCCGCCGAAGACGGCGTCGAAGCGGTGCTCCTGGATCGCCTCCGTCAGCGGCACGGTCTGCAGCGGGTTGCGGGTGCCGTCCGGGCGCTCGCGGAGCTTGCCGGCGTCGATGTAGTCCTGCACGGACGCGACGTGCAGCCGCAGGCCGTGCCGGGCGACGACGCGGTCCCGGTACTCGATGACCTCGGGGAAGTTGTGTCCCGTGTCGACGTGGAGCAGCGAGAAGGGGATCGCGGCGGGCGCGAAGGCCTTCAGCGCCAGGTGCAGCATGACGATGGAGTCCTTGCCGCCGGAGAACAGGATCACCGGCCGCTCGAACTCACCCGCCACCTCACGGAAGATGTGGACGGCCTCGGACTCCAGGGAGTCCAGGTGCGACAGCGCGAACGGGCTGCCGGTGACGTCATGGACGTGGGCGACGGTGGTCACAGTGCCTCCTCGTGAGCTTCTCCGCCCGTGCTGGGGGTACCGCCCGCCGAAGGCAGGGGGAGCAGAGGTGCGGCTTTCTTCGTCTTCGTCGGCGACCCGGTGGCCGCGCGCGCGGCGCTCACACCAGGCCCCTCTCGGTGAGCAGCGCGTGGAGCTGCGCCGCGGACTCCCGCACGGTCTGGTTCTGGGACTCGATCCGCAGGTCGGGGGTCTCGGGTGCCTCGTACGGGTCGTCGACGCCGGTCAGGCCGCTGATCTCGCCGGCGGCCTGCTTGGCGTAGAGGCCCTTGACGTCGCGGACCGAGCACACGTCCAGCGGCGTGGCCACGTGGACCTCGACGTAGGCGGTGCCCTCGGCCTGGTGGCGCTTGCGGACGGCCTCACGGCTGTCGGCGTACGGGGCGATGACCGGTACGAGGACCTTCACCCCGTGCGAGGCGAGCAGCTCGGCGACGAAGCCGATGCGCTGCACGTTGGTGTGGCGGTCCTCGCGGCTGAAGCCGAGGCCGGCCGAGAGGAACTCGCGGATCTCGTCGCCGTCGAGGATCTCGACGCGGTGGCCCTCCGCGCGGAGCCGGCCGGCCAGCTCGTACGCGATGGTCGTCTTGCCGGCGCTCGGCAGGCCGGTGAGCCAGATCGTGGCACCGGTCACGGATGTCTCCTGGGGGGTGTCGGGGGTGGCCTGCGAGGAGGCGTGCGGGGTGGTCGTCATCAGCCGTGCAGCCCGCATTCGGTCTTGGCGCGGCCGGCCCAGCGGCCGGCCCGGGCGTCCTCGCCCTCCGCGACCCGGCGGGTGCAGGGAGCGCAGCCGACGGAGGCGTACCCGTCCATGAGGAGCGGGTTGGTGAGGACACCGTGCTCCGCGACGTACGCGTCGACGTCGTCCTGCGTCCAGCGGGCGATGGGGGAGATCTTGACCTTCTGCCGCTTCGCGTCCCAGCCGACGACCGGGGTGTTCGCCCGGGTGGGGGACTCGTCGCGGCGCAGGCCGGTGGCCCACGCGGCGTACGCGGTCAGGCCCTCCTCCAGCGGCTTGACCTTGCGCATCGCGCAGCACAGGTCGGGGTCGCGGTCGTGGAGCCGGGGACCGTACTCGGCGTCCTGCTCGGCCACCGTCAGCCGCGGGGTCAGGGTGATGACGTTGACGTCCATGACGGCGTCCACGGCGTCCCGGGTGCCGATGGTCTCCTCGAAGTGGTAGCCGGTGTCGAGGAAGACGACGTCGACGCCGGGCATGGCGCGCGAGGCGAGGTGGGCGACGACGGCGTCCTCCATGGAGGAGGTCACGCAGAAGCGCTTGCCGAAGGTCTCGGCGGCCCACCGGAGGATCTCCAGGGCGGAGGCGTCCTCCAGCTCGCGGCCGGCCCGCTCGGCGAGTGCCTCGAGGTCGGCCGCGGTGATGTCCTGAGCGATCGTCATGTCTGTTCCCTCCCCGTCGTGCTGCCCGTGCCGTGTCCGTCGTCCGTGCTCCGCGTACCGGCCGGAGCGGCCGGGCGGCCCGTGCTGCCGGGTGCGAGCAGGCCGAGGAACTTCAGCTGGAAGGCCCGGCCGCAGGCCGCGCACTCCCAGGCGCCGTGGCCCTGCTCGCCCGGCCGCAGGTCCTCGTCCCCGCAGTAGGGGCAGAAGAAGGGGGCCGCGCGCTCGCTCATGACAGGGCCTCCTCCGACGCGCGCGCCGCCCAGGTGGCGAAGCGCTCGCCGTCCTCGCGCTCCGCCTGGAAGCGCTTGAGGACCCGCTCGACGTAGTCGGGCAGCTCGGCGGCGGTGACCTTGAGGCCGCGGACCTTGCGGCCGAAGCCGGCCTCCAGGCCGAGGGCGCCGCCCAGGTGGACCTGGTAGCCCTCGACGCGGTTGCCGTCGTCGTCCAGGACCAGCTGGCCCTTGAGACCGATGTCCGCCACCTGGATACGGGCGCAGGCGTTGGGGCAGCCGTTGATGTTGATCGTCAGCGGCTCGTCGAAGTCGGGTACGCGCCGCTCCAGTTCGTCGATGAGCGTGGCGCCGCGGCCCTTGGTCTCGACGATCGCCAGCTTGCAGAACTCGATGCCCGTGCAGGCCATGGTGCCGCGGCGGAACGGCGAGGGGGTGACGCGCAGGTCCAGCGCCTCCAGGGCGGCGACGATCGAGTCGACCTGGCCCTCATCGATGTCGAGGACGAGCATCTTCTGCTCGGCGGTGGTACGGACCCGGCCGGAGCCGTGCGCCTCCGCGATCTCGGCGATCTTCGTCAGGGTGGCGCCGTCGACGCGGCCGACGCGCGGTGCGAAGCCGACGTAGAAACGGCCGTCGTTCTGGCGGTGCACGCCGACGTGGTCCCGCCAGCGGCCGGCCGGCTGCTCGGGGGCGGGGCCGTCGGTGAGCTTGCGTCCCAGGTACTCGTCCTCCAGGACCTGGCGGAACTTCTCCGCGCCCCAGTCGGCGACGAGGAACTTCAGGCGGGCGCGGTTGCGCAGCCGGCGGTAGCCGTAGTCACGGAAGATCGAGATGACGCCCTCGTAGACGTCCGGGACCTCGTCGAGCGGGACCCACGTGCCGAGCCGCACGCCGAGCTTGGGGTTGGTGGACAGGCCGCCGCCGACCCACACGTCGAAGCCGGGGCCGTGCTCCGGGTGGCGCACGCCGACGAACGACACGTCGTTGATCTCGTGGGCGACGTCGAGCAGCGGCGAGCCGGAGACGGCCGACTTGAACTTGCGGGGCAGGTTGGAGAAGTCCTTGTTGCCGACGATCCGGCGGTGGATCTCCTCGATGGCGGGGGTGCCGTCGATGATCTCGTCGGCGGCGATGCCGGCGACGGGGGAGCCGAGGATGACGCGGGGGGTGTCACCGCACGCCTCGGTGGTGGACAGGCCGACCGCCTCCAGGCGGTTCCAGATCTCGGGCACGTCCTCGATGCGGATCCAGTGGTACTGGACGTTCTGCCGGTCCGTGATGTCGGCGGTGCCCCGGGCGAACTCCTCGGAGATCTCACCGATCACGCGCAGCTGCTCGGTGGTCAGCCGGCCGCCGTCGATGCGGACGCGGAGCATGAAGTACTCGTCGTCCAGCTCCTCCGGCTCCAGGACACCGGTCTTCGTGCCGTCGAGCCCCTGCTTGCGCTGGGTGTAGAGCCCCCACCAGCGCATGCGTCCGCGCAGGTCGTTGGGGTCGATCGAGTCGAACCCGCGCTTCGAGTAGATCGTCTCAATGCGTGTCCGCACATTGAGACCGTCGTCGTCCTTCTTGAACTGCTCATTGCCGTTCAGCGGGGTGAAGTGCCCCACGGCCCACTGACCCTCGCCACGGTGACGCCCGGCCTTGCGGCGGGCGGCGGCGGGTGTGGGGTTTTCCGGGGTGGCGGCCATGGCGTTTTGTCCTTCGGGACTGCGGGAGGGCGGCTCTGACCTGCACACTCGCGCTCGGGTCAGAGGTGGCGCGACGGTGCGCAGCAGGGGTCGGTCAGAAGAGGGATCGCGGCGGTGCTGGTTCTCTCAGCGCACCGGACAGATGGCGCTGGACATGCGGCCGAGGTCGACGTGCCGCCGACTCACCAAGGCAATTCCAGTTCCAGGCATGGCGGAAGCGTGTCACGGGTCTTTGGAACCAGTCCAGCTTCGTCCGGTATATGGACAACATCGTCTCGCCAGGCGAGATGGTGTGCTGTGGGTCACGTGAAAGGGGCCCCGTGGGCCCCTCCGTGACGCCGCCTCGGGCCCGTGCGCCCGGGCCGGCGGGGGCGGGGTGTGGGGTGTGCGCCGAACTCAGGCGTGGGCGCCCGGCCAGGGTCCGGGGGTCTCCGTCTCCTCGGCCTGCTCGACCTTGGTGTCGAAGAGGCGGAAGCCGCGCCGTTCGTAGTTGGCCACGGCGTGCTCCCCGTCCAGCGAGCAGGTGTGCAGCCACACCCGCCCGGTCGGTTCCCGGTCGGGCCAGCGCTCGGCCAGGTCCCAGGCGCGGGCCGTGCCGTAGGAGAGCAGGTGGCCGCCGATCCGGCGCCCCCGGAAGGCGGGGATGAGCCCGAAGTAGACGATCTCCACCACGCCGTTCTCCTGGGCGTCCAGCTCCAGGTAGCCGGCGGGCGTACCCCGGTCGTACGCCACCCAGATCTCGGAGCCCGGCTTCTCCACGATCTCCTGCCACTGCCGGTAGGTCAGCCCGAGCCGGTCGGTCCAGTGGACGTCGCCGCCGACCGCGGTGTAGAGGAAGCGGGCGAACTCGGGCGAGGGCACCTCGGCGCGCCGGACGGCGACGCCGTCCCCCTCCGGCGGGGTGGCCGGGCGCAGGTCGGACGGGGAGGTCTGCTCGAGGGACCAGGTGGTGAGAGTGATGCTCATGGGCTCATCGCATCATGTGGAGGGCGAGATTCCCAGAGGCGTCCGGCCCGGCGGGCGCGGGTTCGTCCGCCGAGTGGTCGGTCTGTCCGAATTGCGGACGGGGGCGGGTGCGGGGCCGGCCTCCGACCGCTCAGGTGCTCGCGCGGCGCTGGTCGCTCGCGTCGCGCAGGTGGGCCGTGTGCCGGACGAGGGCGTCGACCCGCTCCGCGAGATCGGGGCTCAGGCGGGCGAGATGGGACCGGGTGCCCGCCAGCGGTTCCAGGAGCAGGGCCGGATCGCTCTCCGCCAGGGCCCCCGCGAGCGCCTTGCGCTCCCGAGGCGGCAGACCGTCGAGGGCGGTGACCTGCCCGGCCAGCTGTCGCAGGTCCGCCGCGTTCCCCCGGGCCCAGGTGCTCACCGACCGGTCGGCCGCGCGCCGGTCCCGGGTGGCCCGCACCCGCTGCTCGCCGGTGTCGCCGGGCTTCCCCGGCCGCACCCGCAGATAGCGCCGCTCGGCGGCCTGCCGACTGGTGACGCCGAGCGGCCCCGCCAGATCGGCCCAGCTCGCGCCGGCCTCCCGGGCCGTCTCGATCAGGCCGGGCTCCCAGTCCGCGAGGCGCTCGCGCAGCTCCCGCAGCAGGAGCAGGGCGGCGAGGGCCTGCTCCGGGGAGGGCGGTTCCGCGCCCGCGGCCGGACCGGGAGCCTCCGCCGTGCCCGCCTCCCGTACGGCCTCGTCGATCGTCGCGAGGGCGGCCAGGGCCGCGTGGAGGCTGAGGGGGCGGTCGGTTCCGGCCACGGGGCGCATCCTCTCCGTCCGGTCGTCACGGATCAATGTCGTCATTCCGTTGACAGAACAGTTGTCGTCGTTCGGATGACATGCTACAACGGAGGTCAGGTGAAGCGCATTGGCTCCTTGCCGATCCGATGGAGGTGTTTCGCGATGTTGATGCGCACCGACCCGTTCCGCGAGCTCGACCGCCTGACGCAGCAGCTGCTGGGCACCACCGGCACCTGGACACGGCCGTCGACGGTGCCGATGGACGCGTACCGCGAAGGTGACGAGTACGTCATCGCGCTCGACCTGCCCGGCGTCTCGCCGGACGCCATCGACATCGACGTCGAGCGGAACATGCTGACGGTCAAGGCGGAGCGCCGGCCGGCGGCGAAGTCCGAGGACGTACAGATGGAGCTGTCCGAACGGCCCCTGGGCGTCTTCTCCCGCCAGCTGATGCTCGCCGACACCCTCGACACCGAGAAGATCACGGCCGACTACGAGGCCGGCGTGCTGACCCTGCGCATCCCGATCGCGGAGCGCGCGAAGGCCCGCAAGATCGAGATCGGCCGGGGCGACGACCGCAAGCAGATCAGCGGCTGACCCGCGCGGCCGGCGGGCGACCGCTCCACCGGCGGCCACCCGCGATCAGCGGCCGTCCCCCAGGACCGACCGCCGTGCGTTCGGTGGCCGGACCAGGAGGAAACCCGGACGCCGGCGACCCGGCCGTACCCCGGCACCGGAGACTCCGGCGGCCGGGACAGGAGAATCCCGCGAGCGGAGGGCGGGTGCCCCCACCGGCCCGCCCGCCCCCGCCGCTCCCCACCCGCTCCTCCCCCTGCCGAAGGGAGCCGCGATGAGACTGCCGTGGCAGACGTTCCTCGACCGGGTCGCGGAACGCGGCGACTACCCCACCCCCCACGAGGCGGAACGCGCCGCGCGCACGGTGCTGGCGCTGCTCGGCGCCCACCTCGTCGGGGACGTACGGGCCGCGCTCGCGGCCCGCCTCCCGGAGACCTTCGCCGTCGTGCTGCTCAATCCGCTGCAGGCCGCCGAGCCCCTCTCCCCGGAGCGGTTCGTCCGCGCGACCGCCGCCTGGATCGAGGGGGCCACCGAACAGACCGCGGCCTGGGACGTGAGCGCGGTCCTCAGCACCGTCGCCGACGCGGCGGGCGAGGAGCTCACCTCCCGGATGCTGCTCCAGCTCCCGCCCGGCTACGACGTCCTCTTCGGCCGGCCGCAGCCCGGGTGAGCCGGCACCCGCACCCGTCCACCCCGCCCGGCCCCGGCGGCCGGGCCCGCAGAGAACGGTGACGACCAGACCCATGCTCCAGCAGACCGAGACGGCCCTTCCCGCCCCCCGTGCCGGACTCCAGGAGAGCGAGGACTACGTACGCCTCCTCGAACGCGTCCGCTACGAGGGCGCGCACCCCACCCGTGAACACGCGGAGGAAGCCGTACGGGACGTCCTCGCGGCCCTCGGCCGCCAGCTCGTCGGCGACGAGCGCGTCGACCTCGCCGCCCGGCTCCCCGTCGAGGCGGCCCTCGTCCTCACCGGCCAGATCCCGGCCCTGAACCGGCTCACCGGCTGGGAGTTCGTGAAGGACCTCGCGGAACGCACCGGCCGGACGCCCGCCACGGCCCGCTGGAACGTGAGCGCGGTCCTGGCCGCCGTCACCCGGCTGGCCGGCCCGGAACTGACCGACCGGATCGTGGCCCAGCTCCCGCCGGGTTACGCCCTCCTGTTCGGCCGCGCCGAACTCACCCAGCGCAGGCCCGCCACCGAGGGCACGGCCGCCGCGGCCTGACCCTCCTCCTCTTCCCCCGCCCCGGGCCCGGTCCGGTCCCGCGTCGGCACCGCCCCCGCCTCGGCCCTCCGGCTGCCCGGGCCCGTCGTCGGCGTCCTCCCGATCTCCCGGGGCCGCCGGGCCGGTGGGCCCGGCGTCGGGGTCCGGCCGGGCCGGCCGTCCGAGGGCGCGGACCGCCCCCGGGCCCGGCCGGTGCCTTGCGGCCATCGGGCCGCGTGGCCCGCGCTCTTCGCCCACGTGCCGTCCCGGCCCCCGGGCCCGTGTCCGCCGGCCCAGGTCCTCGGCAGAGCCGCACCCCACCCGGTGTCAGCCGGCGGCCTCCGTGCGCGCGGCCCGCACCGCCGGGGCCGTCGAATGCGGCAGCAGGTCGGCCGGGCGCTCCGGCCGCAGCACGGTCACCTCGACCTCCTCCCGGAAGCGGTACGGACGGTGGGCGAGGACGCTCGCCAGGTTCCGCCGCACCCGCGACATCTCCGCCCGTACGGTCACCGTCCTCGTCCGGTCCCCGAACACGTCCCCCGCCAGCTCCGCCGCCGTCCGCCCGTCCCGGTGCATCGCCAGTACGTACAGCAGCTCGGCGTGGCGCGGGCTCAGCTCCTGCTGCCAGCTCCCCGCGGGCCCCGTCACGTCCACCGTCCACCGGCGCGGCCTGCTCAGGTCCAGCACCACCCGGCCCGCCGCACCCGGTCCGGCCTCCGCGGGCGGCGGCTCCTCCTCCACGCGGAGCAGCCAGCCGCCGGGCAGCGGCTCCACCGCGCACATCCCGAGCGAGGGCAGCCACATCCGCCCGGCCCGGAAGGACTTCGGCAGCGCGATCCGGTCCACCGGCGCGAGCCCCGTCACCGCCGCCGTCCAGCCGTGCGCGTCCACCGCGACCGCCCGCCCGCCCACCCGGCACAGGATCGGCGCCGCCACCGCCCGCAGCCGCTCCACCGAACGCCGGTGCCGCTCCCGCATCTCCGCCTCGGCCAGCCGCGCCACGGAGCCGACCAGGGCGAGCATCGCCGGATGGAAGCTGGAGGCCGGTCCGCTCACGTCCAGGATGCCGAGCAGCCGCTGGTCGCGCGGGTCACGTACCGGGGCCGCCGCGCAGGTCCAGTTGTGGAGGGTGTGCACGTAGTGCTCGGCCGAGTGGACCTGCACCGCCCGGCCCATGGCGAGGGCCGTTCCCACGGCGTTGGTGCCGGCGGTGTGCTCGGTCCAGGCGGCGCCCTCCTCCAGACAGATCCCGTTCGCCTGCCGCATCACCGCGAGGTTGCCCTCGCGCCACAGCACCCGGCCCTGCTCGTCGGTGACCACCATGATCTGGAGGGAGGCGTCGGCGATGCCGGCGAGGCCTCCGCTCAGGGTCCCCATCACCTCGGCCAGGAGCGTGGAGCGCCGCCGCCGTTCCAGCTCCTCCCGCCGCAGCAGCACACTGCTCGTGCCCTGGTCCGGGTCGAGGCCTATCCGGGCCATCCGCTGCCAGGAGGCGTCGATCACGGGGCGGGGCGCGATCGGGGGCGTACGGCCCGCGAGCGTCTCCTCGCGGACCCGGTGCAGCAGGCGCGTGGCCTGAGCGGCGTCCATGGCGGCCAGCCGCTTCATGTCCAGCTGCGTGTTCTTCATCGGTCTCTCCCAGCCACCCCGGGCGCTGTATCGGTTCTGCGGATGTCCGGGGTGTCGCTGCCCATCGTGCCGTCCGGCGGCACCCGGCGAGGGCGGGTTCCGGCAATCTCGCAACCCTTTGCAACTCTGGCCGGGAGGGGCCTTCGTACGTGAAGGTGGAGCGAGCGGTGGGTGGTGCCGTGTCGGCGCAGCACCACCCCCGCTTCTCCCGCGCCGAGCGGCCGATCGGAGCCCGCGCGCCGGCGGCCCGGCCGGCTCAGATCTCCACCCGCGCCCGTTCCACCACCGCCCGCAGGTCCAGGGTGGGCGGCAGCGTCCCGAAGGCCGCCCCCGCCTCCCCGCCGAGCCGCCCCGCGCAGAACGCGTCCGCGACCTCCGGCGGCGCCCACCGCACCAGCAGAGATCCCTGGAGCACCAGCGCCATCCGCTCCACCAGCCGCCGCGCCCGCCCCTCCACCCCCTCCAGGTCGGCCAGCTCCGTCAGCACCCCCCGGATCGCCCGGTCGAGCCGGTGGTCCGCGCCCCGCGCCGCACCCACCTCGGTCAGGAAGGCGTCGAGCGCCGCCGGCTCGGTCCGCAGGGCGCGCAGCACGTCGAGGGCCTGGACGTTCCCCGAGCCCTCCCAGAGGGAGTTGAGCGGCGACTCGCGCAGCAGGCGCGGCATCCCGGACTCCTCCACGTACCCGTTGCCGCCCAGGCACTCCAGCGCCTCCGCCACCACCGGCGTACAGCGCTTGGTCACCCAGTACTTCGCCGCCGGCACGGCGATGCGGAGCAGGGCCCGCTCCCGCTCGGCGTCGCCGCCGCCGTTCCCGCAGGCGTCGTAGGCCGCGGCCAGCCGCATCCCGAGGGCCGTGGCCGCCTCCGACTCCAGCGCCAGATCGGCGAGCACGTTGCGCATCAGCGGCTTGTCGGCGAGGAGACCGCCGAACGCCGAGCGGTACGAGGCGTGGTGCACGGCCTCCGCCACCGCCCGCCGCATCAGCGCCGCCGAGCCGAGCACGCAGTCCAGCCGGGTCGCCGCCACCATGCCGATGATCACACCGATCCCGCGGCCCTCCTCGCCGACCCGGCGCGCCCAGGTCGTCCCGTCGAACTCCACCTCCGCGGAGGCGTTCGAACGGTTGCCCAGCTTGTCCTTCAGACGCTGGAGCGCGAACGCGTTGCGCGTCCCGTCCTCCAGGATCCGGGGCACGAGGAAACAGGTGAGCCCGCCCGGCGCCTGCGCGAGGACCAGGAAGGCGTCCGACATCGGCGCCGAACAGAACCACTTGTGGCCCGTCAGGACGTACTCCCCGGCCGCCGCCAGCGGACGCGCCGACGTGGTGTTCGCCCGGACGTCGCTGCCGCCCTGCTTCTCCGTCATCCCCATGCCGAGCAGCACGCCCGTCTTGCCCAGCGGCGGCCGCAGTTCCTGCTCGTACAGGTGCGAGGTCGCGAGCGGCTCCCACACGGCGGCGAGTTCCGGCTCGGCGCGCAGCGCCGGCACCGCCGCGTGCGTCATCGAGACCGGACAGCCGTGCCCCGCCTCCACCTGCGACATCATCAGGAACCCGGCGGCGCGCCGGACGTGCCCGCCCGGCCTGCCCCACGCGTCCGTGAGGCCCGACGTCACCGACTTGCCGAGCAGCCGGTGCCAGGCCGGATGGAACTCCACCTCGTCGACGCGGTGGCCGTACCGGTCGTGGGTGCGCAGCCGGGGCGGGAAGGCGTTCGCCAGCTCCGCCCACCCGTTCAGCTGCGTCGAACCGGCCGAACGGCCCAGCGCTCCCAGCTCGCCGCGCGCCTCGTCCAGGACCTCCGGCGCGCCCGCCGCGCCGAGATGCCGGTCGACGGCCTCGGTCAGGGCCCGGTCGCTCGTGAAGACGTCGTATCCCACCAGGGGCGGAGCCTGATTGGTCACGGTGTGGGTGCTCGCTGCCATGCCGATACGGTAAGCAGGTGCAGGCAGCAAGAGAAACATCCGAACGGCCCGAGCGTCGGCCCGGGAGCAGGCTTCACCGGGCACGCGTCCTCTACCGCAACGTCTCGAAGCGGAAGATGGTCTGGCTGCTTCTGAAGGACACCGTCAACTCGTGCATCGAGTACCGGATCCTGGGCCTCGCCGCCGAGGCCGCGTTCTTCACCCTGCTGTCCCTGCCGCCCCTCCTCCTCGGCCTGATCGCCCTCCTCGGCTACGCCGACGACTGGACCAACACCGACACCGTCGCCAGCATCGAGGAGAACATCCTCCGGGCCGCCGGGACGGTCCTCTCCGACCGGGGCGTCCGCGACATCGCCAAACCCCTCGTCGAGGACGTCACGCAGGGCAAACGCCCCGATCTCGTCTCGCTCGGCTTCGCGATCGCCCTCTGGTCCGGCTCCCGCGCGGTGAACGTCTTCATCGACACCATCACCGTCATGTACGGACTCGACGGCCACCGCGGCATCGTCAAGACCCGCCTCCTCGCCTTCCTGCTCTACCTCGTGGCCCTCGTCATCGGAGCCGTCGTCCTGCCCCTCGCGGTCGTGGGGCCCGACCGGGTCGTGGAGTTCGTCCCCTGGGGGACGGAGGTCGTCGCCGTCCTCTACTGGCCGGCCGTCATCCTGCTGACCATCGTCTTCCTCACCACGCTCTACCACGTGTCCGTCCCCGTCCGGTCGCCGTGGATCGAGGACATCCCCGGCGCCCTGGTCGCGCTCGCCATGTGGGTGCTGGGCAGCTTCCTGCTCCGGATCTACCTGACCAGCCAGGTCGAGGGCCCCACCATCTACGGCTCCCTCGCCGCTCCCATCGCGGTCCTCCTCTGGATCGGCATCTCGGCCTTCGCCGTCCTCGTCGGCGCCGCCGTGAACGCCGCCATCGACCGCGTCTGGCCCTCCGTCGCCACCGCCGCCGCCCGTGAGGCCAACGAACGCGCCCGTGCCGTCCAGGCCGCCGAACTCGTCGCCCGCGTCCGCGCCGAGGCCGAGGAGGTGGACGAGGACGACCCCGACATGCCGTCCGAGTTCCCCGAGCGCTGGTCCAGGTTCCTGCCCCCGGACGACGTGAGGTCCCGCCTCCACTCGGGCTGGGAGAAGGAGTGACGGCCGCCTGACCCCGGGGGGCGGATGCGGAGCGGTACGCGGGGAGGCGCCGCGGACGGCGTGCGGAAAAACCGTTGGCGCGGGCGTGAGCGGGCCCGCTACGGTGACGTCCGTCCCGGATCCACGGATCACGCAGGACAGGAATCCGACCAGGAGGTGTGATCGATGGCTGTCGTCACGAAGGGCCTTGCCCGCACGCGGAAGTTCGTCCACATCACCTCCGTGGCCTCCGGCTGACCTCTTTCGATCACCGATCGCCGGGGCCGCCCTGTGAAGGGTTCCCCTTGTCTTTCCCGCTTTCCGCCGCTTCCTCCACCTTTCCCTCCGCTCCGTCTCCGGCCGGCGCAGCCCCGGTACTCGACGCCCACGGCTGGGACACCGGCTGGGCCGAGGCCTTCGCCCCGTACGCCGCACAGGGCCTCGTCCCCGGGCGGGTCGTCCGCGTCGACCGCGGGCAGTGCGACGTCGCCACCCCCGGCGGCGTCGTCCGCGCCGACACCACCTTCGTGACCCCGCACGACCCGCTGCGGGTCGTCTGCACCGGTGACTGGGCGGCCGTCGACCCCGAGGACTCGGGTGACCCCCGCTACGTACGGGCGTGCCTGCCGCGCCGGACGGCGTTCGCGCGGTCCACCTCCTCCAAGCGGTCCGAGGGGCAGATCCTCGCCGCCAACGTCGACCACGCGATCATCACCGTCTCCCTCGCCGTCGAGCTGGACCTCGGCCGGATCGAGCGGTTCCTGGCGCTGGCCTGGGAGTCCGGTGCCCAGCCCGTCGTCGTCCTCAGCAAGGCCGACCTGGTGCCCGACCCGGTCGGGCTCTCCTACCTCGTCGAGGACGTGGAGACCGTCGCCCCCGGCGTGCGGGTGCTGCCGCTGAGCTCGACCACCGGCCTCGGCCTCGACACGCTCTCCGCCACCGTCGCGGGCGGCACGACCGTGCTGCTCGGCGTCTCCGGCGCGGGCAAGTCCACCCTCGCCAACGCCCTGGTCGGCCAGGACGTCATGGACGTCCAGGAGGCCAGGGACGTCGACGGCAAGGGCCGGCACACCACCACCACCCGCAACCTCTTCCTGCTGCCCGGCGGCGGTGTCCTCATCGACACGCCGGGGCTGCGCGGCGTCGGCCTCTGGGACGCGGAGACCGGGGTGGGCCAGGTGTTCTCCGAGATCGAGGAGCTGGCCCGGGACTGCCGCTTCCACGACTGCGCCCACGAGGCGGAGCCGGGCTGCGCGGTCACGGCGGCCGTGGACGACGGCACGCTCGCCGTCCGCCGCCTGGAGAGCTATCGCAAGCTGCTCCGCGAGAACCAGCGGATCGTCGCCAAGACCGACGCCCGCATGCGCCACGAGATCCGCAAGGACTGGAAGCGCAAGGGCGCCGAGGGCCGTGCCGCCCTGGAGCTCAAGCGGGGCGGCCGGCTGCGGTAGCCACGGCGGCGGGGGAGCGCGGTGTCCGAAAACCGCGAGCCGGGGTGCGCGCACGGCCGCACACTGGATTGCGTGACGGACGACGACACCCGCTACGAGGCGGTGAGCAGCAGGGACGCGCGGTTCGACGGAGAGTTCTTCTTCGCCGTCCGCACCACCGGCATCTACTGCCGTCCCAGCTGCCCCGCCGTCACCCCCAAACGGCAGAACGTCACCTTCTTCCCGACGGCCGCCGCCGCCCAGGGGCACGGCTTCCGCGCCTGCCGACGCTGCCGCCCGGACGCCGTGCCCGGCTCGGCCGAGTGGAACGTCCGGGCCGACGTCGTCGGCCGCGCCGTGCGGCTGATCGGCGACGGGGTCGTGGACCGCGAGGGCGTCCCCGGGCTCGCCGACCGCCTCGGCTACAGCACCCGGCAGGTCCAGCGCCAGCTCACCGCCGAGCTCGGCGCCGGGCCCGTCGCCCTGGCCCGCGCCCAGCGGGCCCACACCGCCCGGCTGCTGCTGCAGACCACCGCCCTGCCGGTCACCGACATCGCCTTCGCCGCCGGCTTCGCCAGCGTCCGCCAGTTCAACGACACCATCCGCGCCGTCTACGCCCGCACCCCCACCGCCCTGCGCGCCGAGACCGGCGCCGGAGCCCGGGACCGCACCGCGCTCGCCGCCGGGGTCCCGCTGCGGCTCGCCCACCGCGGCCCGTACGCCGCCCGCGAGGTCTTCGACCTGCTCGCCGCCGAGGCCGTCCCCCTGGTCGAGGAGGTCGCCGGCGCCCCCGGCGCCCGCACCTACCGGCGCACCCTCCGCCTCCCGTACGGCACCGGCATCGTCTCCGTCGACGAGCGGTCGGCGGGCCGCTGGCTCGACGCCCGCATCCACCTCACCGACCTGCGCGACCTCACCACCGCCGTCCATCGGCTGCGCCGCCTCTTCGACCTGGACGCCGACCCGTACGCGGTCGCGGAGCGGCTCGGAGCCGATCCGCTGCTCGCCGCCGAGGTCGCGGACCGGCCCGGCGTGCGGTCCCCGGGCACGGCCGCGCCGGAGGAGTTCGCGCTGCGGGCCGTCCTCGGGCCGGGGGAGGCCGCCCGGGTCGTGGAGCGGTACGGCACGCCCCTCGACACCCCCTGCGGCACCCTCACCCACCTCTTCCCCCTCCCGGCCGAGCTGACCGCCCACCCGGCCGCCGGGCCGCTCGCCCGCGCCCTGGCCACCGGGGAGGTCCGCCTCGACCCGGGCGCCGACCGCGAGGAGGCCGAGCGCGCCCTGCGCGCCGTCGCGGGCGTGGACGCGGGGACCGCCGCCCTGATCCGCATGCGGGCCCTCGGCGACCCGGACGTCGCCGCCGCGTCCGTACCCGGACCGGAGGCGGAGCGGTGGCGCCCCTGGCGCTCGTACGCGGCCCGCTACCTGGCTCCCGGGCCCACCCCGCTCAGCCGCCGATGACGGCGCCCGCCCAGGCGCCCGCGATGAGCAGGCACGCGAACAACTCCACCAGGACGCTCGTGCCCGCCGCCCGCATCACGGCCCGGGTCGCCGCCCCGGCCTGGCCGTGGCCGCCGAGCCGCAGACGCTCCGCGAGGTAGATCCCGCCCACGAAACCGGGGACGGCGCCCACCACGGGGAGCAGCAGGAATCCGACGAGCGCGCCGGCGCCCGCGTACGCGACCATCCGCCGGGTGATGCCGACGCCCCGGAAGCGGCGGGGCGGCAGCTGCCAGACCACCACCTGGGTCAGCAGCAGGAGCGCCGTCGAGGAGACGAGCAGGATCCAGGCGAGGCCGGTCCGCTCCTGCAGCGACCACCACAGCACGGCGGCCCACACGAGCCACGTCCCCGGCACTCCGGGCACGAGTACCCCGAAGACGCCGAGCAGCATCACCGTCGCCACCATCAGGAGCTGCCACACACCCACCCGGCCAGCGTCCCTCACCCGCCGCCTCCGCGCAGGTCCGGCGCGGCATCCGGGGAGACGCGGGCCCGGGGGGAGCCGGATACCCGGCCGCACCGGAGCCCCCGCCACCCCCGCCTCAGCGCCGGGACACCCACCCCTTCTCGTACGCGTGCCACCCCAGCTGGAGCCGGGTCGTCACCCCGGTCAGTTCCATGAGGCCCTTCACCCGGCGCTGGACCGTCCGCAGGCCGAGGTCGAGCTGCTTGGCGACGCTCGCGTCCGTCATGCCCGCGAGCAGCAGGGACAGCACCTCCAGATCCGTGGCGTCCGGACCCGGCGCCTCGTCCTCCACGACCTGCGCGCCGGCCCCGAGCCGCAGCGGCAGCGCGTCGCGCCACACCGACTCGAAGAGGCCCATGAGCGACTCCAGCAGCCCGCTGGCGTGCACCACGAGCGCCGCCGGCTCCGCGCCCCGGCCGGTCAGCGGCACCATGGCAAGGGTCCGGTCGGCGACCACCAGCTTGGTGGGCACCCGGTCCACCACCCGGACCTTCTCGTCCCGGCCGAGCGCCGCCGCCAGCTCACCGAGCCCCGACGGCTGGGCGAGCACCTCCCGCTCCAGGACCACCCGGTAGGCGACACCGCGGCTCGCGGCCCGCTCCTCCACGTCGTTCTCCAGGCCCGTCACGGCGATCGGTTTGCCCGTGACCAGGGCGCAGACCTCCTCCGTGGCACCGAGCTGGAGCTGGAAGAAACGATGCGCCACGGCGCTCGCCCCGGTCACCACCTCCACCAGGTCGTGGACCGCCGGTTCCGTCGCCTCCGCCCGGTACTCCTCGGCGAGGAGCTTCGCCGCCAGCTCCGCCTGTTCCAGCTCGTGCCGCTGCTGGGTCAGCAGGGCCCCGAGCGCCACCCCGGGCGGCGCCGCCACCCAGCGCCCGGTCCGCGCGGAGGACTGGGCGGCGAGCCCCTGCGCCTCCAGCCGGCGCAGCGCCCGCTCGGTGTCCTGCTCGGGCAGCGCCAGCCGGTGCGCGAGATCGGAGACCTCCGCCGCGCCCAGCGCCACCAGCGCCCGGTACGCGGACTCCTGACGTCCGTCGAGTCCTATCGCTCCCAGCATGTGTGTCCCGCCCCTCGCCGTACCGCCGGCCGCGTCCCGGGGGTTCCCGGACCGCCTGCCGGAGGCATTCGTTCCGTTGGTGACCTGGCGGGAATCGGCCACGGCGTATTCCCGCCCTGCCCATCATCCCCGCACCGCCCTCACCTCTGCCAATGTGGCGCCACCGCACCACCGACAGGCCGCGGAAGCGGACCTTTCGCGCCCTTTTTCCGGAATCAGAGGGGAGAGTGATGCACCCGATGCCCCGAGGGGCGGCGCCCGCCGCCGTCCCGGCCGTCCCGCGCCTTCGAGGTACCGGCCGAGGCCGGGACGTACACCCCCGAACGGGACACCCGCACGATCGGGAGCACGGTGCGGGCGCGCTCCCCTTCCGTCAACTCACTTTGGAAAACGGCCTCCTGGCCTGAGTCGAGCGTCTATTCTCAAGGCATCCCGATTCCCCTTCCCCCGGTACGACCTTCCGGAGGACGGACACAAGACCCTCGCCGCGACCGACGGCCAGCAGATCGGCCTCACCGCGACGGGTCACGCGGGGTACACCCCCGCGGCGCTCACCCCGGCCACGCCCGCGTACTCCCACGACGGCGGCGTGACCCGGGACGGAAGCGCGGGTCACTCAGCAGGGCGGCGGCTGGACCGCGACCGTGCACCACGCGGGCGTGTCCGGCGCGCAGGCCACCCTGAGGACCGAACCGACGGACGCCCACGGCGACTCCGTCACCCGGACCGTGGTCGGCGCTGACGACGTGCGCTGACCACGCGGTCCGCCGGGCGTCCTTCCCGTGGGGGGTGGGGCCGCCCGGCGGGCCACCCATGCGACGTAACCCTTTTGGGGATGTCCCGTTTTCGGACGCCGTGCGCGGTGGACAATAAGGGCATGACTCAGCAGGGGGACAACTGGTGGGACAAGCTCTACGACGACGCCGCGCCGGACCCGGCACCGCCGGACCCGGCGGCCGGAACCGGCTCGGGTGACTCGCTCGACGCCCACTTCGCCTCGGTGACCCGCGCCACGGCCGACCCCGCCCCGGAGCCGCGGCTGCCGGACCCGGTGACCGTGCCTCCACCAGCCGCCGCCCCGAGCCCCCGGGCCCCGGCGGAAACCCCCACGGCCGCACCGCCCGCCACGCCGGCCGCACCCGCGCCGCCCGCCACGCCGGCCGCTCCCGACACGGTGACCGCACCCCCGGCTCCGGCCGCCCCGCCCCGTACCCCCGCCGCTCCCGTCGCGCGCGCTCCCTGGGAGGCCCCGGAGGCCGGGCCGCGCACCTTCCCGGCGCCACCGCCGCCGAAGGCCCCGCCCGCGCCCCCGCCGGCCGAACCGCCCCCGGCCGCCCGGGCCGCCGCGCCCCCGGCCGCCTCCGGGACCGGGCGCCGCACCGCCGACGTGCCCGCGCCCCGGCCCCGTACCGGATTCGTCGGCGACCGGCCCCCCACGTACGACCCCGAGCCCACCGCCCTGCCCGCCGCCCGTCCCGGCGAACTGGCCGGCCTCGTCGCCGACACCGTCCTCGACGGGGCCCGCTACGGCACCTGCACCCTGCGCGCCGCCTCCGTACGCGGCGACTCGGCCCGCTTCCGGGGCGAGCCCCGCCGGGACGCCCTGCTCACCGCCCGCTTCGGCCACGACGACGGGGCCCTCGTCCTCGTCGCCGTCGCCGCCGGCTCCCGCACCGCCGAGGACGGCCACCTCGCCGCCGCCGACGCCTGCCGGTGGATCGCCGAGGCCGTCGGCCGCAGCCACGCCCGTCTCTCCGAGGACATCAGGTCCGGCCGCCGCGGCGACCTCAAATCGGGACTGCACCGGCTCACCGACCGTACCTACGGCAAACTCCGCGCCCGCGCCGCCGAGCGGGGCGCCGCCCCCGAGGCGTACACCGCGGCCCTGCGCTGCCTCCTCGTGACCGCCGACCCCGCCTGCCGCACCCGCGTCTTCTTCGGCATCGGCGGCGGAGGCCTCTTCCGGCTCCGCGACGGAGCCTGGCAGGACCTGGAGCCGCTGCCGCCCGACGCGACCGCCGTCACCGGAGCCCCCGTCGTCGGCTTCGGCTCCCCGCCGCCCCCGGCCCCCGCCGGGGCCGAGGAGGCCACCGGGGAGGGCGACCGGCTCACCATGGACCTCGGGATCACGACCGCGCCCGGCCCCCTCGTCGAGGAGCCCGTCCCGCCGCCCGCCGAGCCGTTCCGCTTCCGCGCGTCCGTCGCGCGGCCCGGGGACACCCTGCTCCTCGCCTCGCCCGGACTCGCCGACCCGCTGCGCGGCGAACCCGGCCTCGCCGGCGAACTCGCCGGCCGGTGGGGCGGCCAGGAACCGCCCGGCCTCGCCGCCTTCCTCGCCGACACCCAGCTGAGGGTGACGGGTTACGCCGACGACCGTACGGGGGTGGCCGTCTGGGAGGCGTAACCGGCCGGGCCATGGGTACATGGAGCCATGGCCAAACAGAATGTCGCAGAACAGTTCGTCGACATCCTCGTCCGGGCGGGCGTCCAACGCCTCTACGGAGTGGTCGGCGACAGCCTCAATCCCGTCGTCGACGCCATCCGCCGCACCCCCGCCATCGACTGGATCCAGGTGCGGCACGAGGAGACCGCCGCCTTCGCGGCCGGCGCCGAGGCGCAGATCGCCGGCCGCCTCGCCGCCTGCGCCGGCTCCTGCGGGCCGGGCAATTTGCACCTCATCAACGGCCTGTACGACGCCCACCGTTCCATGGCCCCGGTCCTCGCCCTCGCCTCGCAGATCCCGTCGAGCGAGATCGGCCTCGGCTACTTCCAGGAGACCCACCCCGACCAGCTGTTCCGCGAGTGCAGCCACTACAGCGAACTCATCTCCACCCCGCAGCAGATGCCCCGGCTGCTGCACACCGCCATCCAGCACGCCGTCGGCCGGGGCGGCGTCAGCGTGGTCTCCCTGCCCGGCGACATCGCCTCCGAGCCGGCCCCCGAGAAGACCTCCGGCACCGCCCTCGTCACCACCCGTCCCACCGTCCGGCCGGGTGACACCGAGATCGACGCCCTCGTCCGGATGATCGACGCCGCCGACCGGGTGACCCTGTTCTGCGGCAGCGGCACCGCCGGCGCCCACGCCGAGGTGATGCAGTTCGCCGAGCGGCTCAAGGCACCCGTCGGCCACGCGCTGCGCGGCAAGGAATGGATCCAGTACGACAATCCGTACGACGTCGGGATGAGCGGACTGCTCGGTTACGGCGCCGCCTACGAGGCCACCCACGAGTGCGACCTGCTGATCCTGCTCGGCACCGACTTCCCGTACAACGCGTTCCTGCCCGACGACGTGAAGATCGTCCAGGTCGACGTCCGGCCCGAACACCTCGGCCGCCGCTCCCGCCTCGACCTCGCCGTCTGGGGGGACGTCCGCGAGACGCTGCGGTGCGTCATCCCCCGCGTCCGGCCGAAGACCAACCGCCGCTTCCTCGACAAGATGCTGAAGAAGCACGCCGACGCCCTCGAAGGAGTCGTCAAGGCCTACACCCGCAAGGTCGAGAAGCACGTCCCCATCCACCCCGAGTACGTGGCCTCGGTCCTCGACGACCTGGCCGACGACGACGCCGTCTTCACCGTCGACACGGGCATGTGCAACGTGTGGGCCGCCCGCTACATCTCACCCAACGGGCGCCGCAGGATCATCGGTTCGTTCAGCCACGGCTCCATGGCGAACGCCCTGCCCCAGGCCATCGGCGCCCAGTTCACCGACCGCAACCGCCAGGTCGTGTCGATGTCCGGCGACGGCGGCTTCAGCATGCTCATGGGCGACTTCCTCACCCTCGTCCAGTACGACCTCCCCGTGAAGGTGGTCCTCTTCAACAACTCCTCGCTCGGCATGGTCGACCTGGAGATGCTCGTCGCCGGCATGCCCTCCCACGGAACGTCCTACAAGAACCCGGACTTCGCCGCCGTCGCCCGCGCGGCCGGCGCCTACGGCGTCCGCGTCGAGAAGCCCAAACAGCTCGCCGGTGCCCTCAAGGACGCCTTCCGCCACAAGGGCCCGGCCCTCGTGGACATCGTCACCGACCCCAACGCCCTCTCCATCCCGCCCAAGATCAAGGCAGAGATGGTGACCGGCTTCGCCCTCTCCGCCAGCAAGATCGTCCTCGACGGCGGCGTCGGCCGCATGCTCCAGATGGCCCGCTCCAACCTCCGCAACGTGCCCCGCCCCTGACACGGGCGCCGTCACGCGGGCATGCGGGCGTGCGGCTGGGGCAGCCTTCCGGGGACCAGTTGGACGCGACGCATGGGTGGGGGATATGGCAGGGGAGGCAGGACAGCCGACGCGACTGCTCAGGAAGGTGGGGTGCGCGGATCTCACCGCGGTGCCGGAGGTGCGTCACGCGCTGCGCGCACTGCTGCGGGCCTGGGGCGGGCCGGGCGCCTCCGACGTGGCCGAGCTGCTCACCAGCGAGCTGGTGACCAACGCCCTCGTCCACACCGACCACGGGGCCGTCGTGACCGCGACGGTCGTGCCGGAGCAACTCCGGGTGGAGGTCCGCGACTTCGTCCCCGGGCTCACCCCTCCACCCGTACCGCCCGCCCACGACGGTACGCACGGACGGGGGCTGGTCCTCGTGCGGGAGCTGGCCGACTCCTGGGGGGTCGAGGAGCACGGGGTGGGCAAGGTCGTGTGGTTCGAACTGAACGGCGGGGCCGCCTGAGGGCGGCCCCGCCGTTCGCGCGGGAGGCACGGTGATCAGCCGAACTGCTGCTCCAGGTCCTTGAGCTTGCGCTCCAGGGAATCGAGCCGGGGCAGCGTCTGGGTGTCGTCCTCGGCGGTGAGGTCCACCGTCCGCGACTCAGTTCCCCTGACGGCTTGCAGGGAGGGCCGGGGCCGAAGAGGCAGTTGTCCCGGATCCGCTATGGCCGGTTCCGCGACGGCCGCCTGCACGGAGCCCGTCGCGGAACCGGATCCGGAGCCGGAGGCCTGCCCCGTCTCCGCGCCGGCGCCCGCACCGCCGGTCCCCGCACCGGCGGCCAGCGCCGCCACCTCCACCTGGCGTCCGCCGCCCCGGCCGAGTCCGAAGGCACGGTGCTGCCGGTTGAGCGCCTTGATCCGGGCCCGGTCGAGCTTGGCCTGCTCCCGTCGGCGGATGCGGTTGCGCTCCTTCTCGCGCCGGTCCTCCCGCACCTCGTCCACGGCCTCGTCCAGGGTCCGTACGCCCTCCAGCAGCATCAGCGACCAGGCGGCGAAGGTCTCCCGGGGTGCCCGCAGCCACCGGACGATCCGGATCTGCGGCAGCGGACGGGGCACCAGGCCCTGTTCGCGCAGGGCCGCCCGGCGGGTCTGCTTCAGCGCCCGGTCGAAGAGGACGGCCGCCGAGAGGGACATGCCCGCGAAGAACTGGGGAGCCCCGTCGTGACCCAGGCCCCGTGGGGCGTGCACCCAGTTGAACCAGGCCGCGGCACCGGCGAACAGCCAGACGAGCAGGCGCGAACCGAGCGCCGCGTCACCGTGGCTGGCCTCGCGCACGGCGAGGACCGAGCAGAACATGGCCGCGCCGTCCAGCCCGAAGGGGACGAGGTACTCCCAGCCGCCGGACAGGTTGAGGTTCTGCCGGCCGAAGCCCACGAGCCCGTGGAAGGAGAGCGCGGCCGCCACGGCGGCGCAGCAGAACAGCAGGCCGTAGGAGGCGAATCCGTAGACGGCCTCCTTGCGTCGGCGACGCTCCTCGCTGCGCTCCCAGGAGTCCTCGGCCGCGGCCTGGTCACCGGCGCGCTTCCCGCGCGCGAGCACCGCCACCGCCGTCAGGACTCCGGCCACCATCACGCCGCCCGGAAGCAGCCAGTCCAGCGATATGTCGGTCAGTCTCATGCGGTGTCCCTTGCATCGCAGTAGGGCCTTTGGCCGCCCATACTGGCCGAGCCCGTGGGGCCCACACGGGGTTTCCGGGCAAGTGCACGCCATAGGGGACGCAGGGCGCACGAACGGGTACGTTCTGGTCGAACGCGCAAGCGGGGCAAGGGGGTTGTGTTCGGATTACGTCACCCCTGGGGGTGGCGTAAGGTGCGGGCTTCCCCGAGGGGGCTCCCCGGGGACGTCAGGCGCTCGCCGCCGCGGCCGCCAGACGCCGGACGCGCTCCGCGTCGCAGGTGCGCGGGCAGGTGAGGCAGGTCTCCTCGGGGCGCAGGGTGTAGAAGAAGCAGCAGGCGGCCCGGTCTCGGGTGGTGTGCGGGGCGCCGGCCGGGCCCCCGGTGCCCGGCAGTTCGCGGAAACCGGCCCCGCCCACGTACGGCTTGGCCGTGCCCGGCAGCAGCAGTTCGAGCTCCGCCTTCCCCCGCTCCTCCTCGCCGAGCAGGGCCGCGATGTACCAAAGGCCCTCGACGATCTCGTCCGTGGCCATGCCCCACAGGGCCCGGCTCCCCCGGCGCATCCGGGGGCGGAA
Organism: Streptomyces sp. NPDC012827; assembly: GCF_042900905.1. Classification (NCBI taxonomy): domain Bacteria; kingdom Bacillati; phylum Actinomycetota; class Actinomycetes; order Kitasatosporales; family Streptomycetaceae; genus Streptomyces; species Streptomyces sp. NPDC012827. The sequence continues at coordinate 353,574 of NZ_JBIBBY010000009.1, forward strand.
GCCTTCGAGGACCGCCTCGAAGTGCTCGGCGAGCGAGGCCCGTACCTCCGCGCGCAGCGCCTCCTCATCGGCGACCACCCGGGCGCCCGGCAGGGCGGCGGCCGGGTCGCCGGGCAGGCAGGCGAACTCCTCGACGCGCACCGCCATGCGGCCCGTGGCCCGGTGGAAGGCGACGTGCGAGGCGGGCAGCCGGGGGACCCGGCGCTCCAGGAACCAGGGGACCGTGACGAGCAGACAGGCGGGCCAGGCGTAGCGGTGCAGCGCGAAGCTCGCGATCACGTCGGGGCGGGCCTCCTGCCCGTAGTCGCGGAGCACCTGCGCCTCGTCGCGGGCGAGGAAGGCGTCGAGGCCCGGCCCGCCGGCCGCCAGCTCGTCCGAGCCGATCCAGCCCGCTCCGCGCGGCAGCCGCGCGTCCCCGGCCGTCTCCTCCACCCGCAGGCCCGGGAACACCTCGGTCAGCCGGGCGTACGCGGCCGCGACGGGGGAGGCGGGCACCGGCGCCGGGGAACCGGACGGGCCGGGCGGGGCGGTGCGGGCGGGCAACAGGGCGGGGACGGTCATGGGGACCACCGAATCGCGATCGTTGGCAGGTAAGCCTTACCTTACCGGATCGCTGCCGCTCTCTCATCACCGGCGAGAGCCCGTGACCTCGCGTGTCGCCCTTTCGCCTATCGTGCACAGAGGATCCCGGTATCGCGAGCCGGGCCCGGTACGAGGCCGCAGGAGGACCCGGGTGGAGCAGGGCGAAGCGCGCGAGCGGGCGACGGGGAGGCCGTCCCCGCCGTCCGGCGGAGCCGTACGCGTGCCCGAACAGGCGGTACGGGGCGAGCACACCCACGCGGAGCGGGACGAGGACGCGGGCGTTCCCGCCCCCGGGGCGGTGCCCCGCCAGGTGCACCGCCACTCCGTCCGCGACCAGGTCCTCGACGCCCTGCGCACCGCGCTCGTGGGCGGCGAGCTCGCCCCGGGGGAGGTCTACTCCGCCCCGGCCCTCGGCGAGCGCCTGGGCGTCTCCGCCACCCCCGTCCGCGAGGCCATGCAGCGCCTCGCCGTCGAAGGCGCCGTCGAGGTGGTCCCCAACCGCGGCTTCCGTGTGATCGAACGCACGCCGCGCGAGCTCGCCGAACTTGCGGAGGTCCGCGCCCTCCTGGAGGTCCCGGTCATGCTCCGCCTCGCCCGGACCGTGCCCTCCGCCGACTGGGCCGCGCTCCGCCCGCTCGCCGAGGCCACCGCAGCCGCGGCGGCGCGCGGCGACCGCGCCCACTACGCCGAGACGGACCGCGCCTTCCACCGCGCGGTCCTCTCCCTCGCCGGCAACGAACAGCTCCTCACCGTCGCCGACGACCTCCACCGCCGCTCCCAGTGGCCCCTGATCAGCGCGCCCGCCCTGCGCCACGCGGACCTCGTCGCCGACGCCGCCGAACACCGGGCCCTCCTGGACGCCCTCGTCGCCCGCGACCTCACCGTTGTGGAGTCGCTGGTCAGAGAGCACTTCACGGGCTCGGTGGGCTGACCGTCCCCGCCGGACCGCCGAGGCGGGAAGACCGTTCCACGAGGTGATCCACCGGGGGGTCCCCGGCGGCGTGCGGCCCACTAAGGTCGAGGGCGTCCGTTCGCTCGCACCCGTGCCGTACGTGAGGTGTCCCATGCCGTCCGCGACCCCGTTCCCGGCATGGGAGGGACGCCGCGCCGTCACCGGTGCGCAGGCCGAGGCCGCCGCCCTGCTCGGCTGGCTCACCGACCCCGAGGCGCCCCGGCTGTGCCTGGTCACGGGCGCCGCCGGGAGCGGCAAGACGGCGCTGCTCGGCTGGCTCGCCGCGCACGGTGCGCGGGCCGCGCGGTCCCGGGCGCGGCGGCGGCCGGCCCGGGTGCTCGTACCGCTGGCCGGGCAGAGCGCGCTGGGCGCGGCCTGGACGATCGCCAACCACCTCGGGGTGGTCGCCGCCACCCCCGACGACCTCGTGGACGTCCTCGCCACCGGCGAGGACCGCCGCACCGGCCGGGCGGTGCTCCTCCTCACCGACCTGCACGCCGCCGCCGAACCCGAGGCGCTGACCGAACTGATCGGCGGCCTCGCCGGGGTCGGCCGCGTCCGGCTCGTCGTGGAGGCCCGCACCGGCAGCCCGGCCCCGGCCGCCCTGCGGGCCGCCGCCCGCCGCGTCACCCTCGTCGGCCTGGACGGCGACCCCGCCCCGGACGCCGGCGGCACGCCGGGGGAGCCGGCCGCCCGGCCGCTGCCCGACCTCTCCGACCCGGTCGCCGTCTGCGTGGCCGACCCGGTGCTCGTCACCACCGGGTACGCCACGGAGGCCCGCCCCGGCACCCCCGGCTCCCCGGACGGTCCCGCCGGGGACCCGCACGGCGGACTGCGGACCGCCTGGCTGCGCGCCGGGCAGGCGCTCTGCCGGGACCAGACGCCGGAGGACCGCGCCGCCGTGCTGCTCGCCGCGCTCGGCGACGGGGCCGACCCCCGGGCGCGGCCCGCGCTCACCGCGCTCGCGGAGGGAGCCGCCTGGCGCGTCCGGTGGACCCGGACCCGGGGCGACCTCACCCCGCCCTGGCCGGGCCCGGTCGCCGTGCTGGGGGCGGCCGGCGGCCCCCAGGAGGGCCTGCTCCTGGTCGGCGACCGCACCGGAGCCGTACGCCTGCTGCACACGGCCGACGCCAGCCCCGCGGGGCGCCTTCCGCACGAGGTGGCGGGGCGGGTGACCGCGCTCGCGCCGACCCCGGACGGGACGGTGCTGCTCCTGGACGAGCGGGGGCGGCTGCACACGGTCGGCGGGACGGCGCCCCGGCCCCCGTACCTGCGGCGTCTGACGGAGGCGGTCTCCACCACCCTGACCCGGCACCCGGGCACCGCCCTCGCGGCGATAGGCGGCTCCGTGGTCGTCGGGGACCGCCTCGGCTCGGTGCACGCCTTCGGGCTGACCGGCCTGCACCAGGCGGCCCTGCACAGCGGCCGGGTGACGGCGGTCACCGCCCTGGACACCGCGACGCCCTTCGTCTGCTCGGGCGGGGCGGACGGCACGGTCCGCCTCTGGACCCCCGGGCGCGCCCCGCGCCCCGAACTCCTCGCGGAGCGCGCGGCGCCGGTGGTCTCGCTGCACGCCGCCGACACCCCGCACGGGCCGCTCGTCGCCGTCGCCTGGGCCGACGGCCTCGTGGCCCTGCACCGGCCGGACGGCGGACCGGGCCCGTCCTTCCGGCCGGGCCCGGCCGTCCGCGCGGTCGCGGTCACCGGTGACGGCGATCTCCTGCTCGGCACCGACGAGACCCTGGTCCGTCTCTCCCCGCGTGCCTGGTGACGGGGCGTCGACGAGGCGCGCCCGAAGTCTTTCAGGCGGTACGGGGAGTCAGCTGGGCCGCCAGCCAGGTCGGCACGCCGCCGAGCAGACGGAACAGGCGCCGTGCCTCGGCGCGCAGGCGTCCGGCCTCGGGCTCCGTCTCGGTGTCGGCCAGCGCGGTGAGCGCCGGGGCCGTGCCGACCAGGTAACCGAGTTCCTCGCGGATCCGCAGCGACTCGGCGAAACCGTGCCGTGCCTCCGCCAACTCCCCCTCGCGTAAGGCGAGTCCTGCGAGGTGACGCCAGGTGGAGGAGAGCAGCAGCGCGTCGCCCCGGTCGGCCGCGCCGGCGTGGGCCCTGCGGTACGCGGCGCGGGCCGCCTGCGGGGAGTCGCCGAGGTTCTGCGCCACCAGGCCGCGCCGGAAGTCCAGCAGCGGCCGGCCCGCCGCCGAGGGGCCGATCAGCGCGGCGGCCCGGCCCAGCGCCATCCGGGCCTCGTCGGCCCGGTCGCGGACCCCCAGCAGGGTGGAGGCGTAGGCCAGGTAGCCGCGTTCGCAGGCCGCGGCCCCGCGCTCCTCGTCGGTCCTGGCGACCGCCTCGGCGGCCCGCAGGGCCTCGTCCGCCTCGGCCCAGCCCTGTTCCGTGTAGAGGCAGCGCTCGATGAGCAGCGCCGCCCTCTCCAGGGCGGCGGCCGGTTCGGACGCCCGTGGCGCGAGCAGCGCGGCGGCGTCCGTCCAGCAGCCCCGGGAGCGGAGCCGCCATATGGCGGTCTCCACGGGAGACTCCTTGCCGTAGGCGAGGGACGGACGCTCGCCATCCCTTGATTCGGAACCAGACATGGCGGTGTCCGCCACATTGCCCTCCCCGAGCGCGCCATCGAGCTGTTGAGTAGACCCGCATCTCAGCACGAACGGGGGCACCCGCCAAGAGGTCAGGTGAAAGTTTTCACAAGTGCGCGGGGGTGAGTGGCGGCGATCTTCGGCCACCGGCGGGACGGGCCCGGCGGCGCCACCGGGCCCCTGATCAGGCCGCCCTCGGCGCCCGTGCGGGACGGGCGCCGAAGACCGGCCGCCGGCCGGACCCTCCTCCAGGAGGACTAACTCGAAGGTGTGAATTCCCGAGGTCGGTACGCCGCTGACGGCCGGCCCCGGAGGGTGCGGGCCCCGCGGGCCCGGCCGGCCGGGCCGACCGGGCCGGCGGCGCCGGTCAGCTCATGCGCAGAGCCAGGAAGAAGTCGAGCTTGTCCTCCAGGCGCGACAGGTCGCGCCCGGTGAGCTGCTCGATGCGGCCCACCCGGTACCGCAGCGTGTTCACGTGCAGGTGCAGCCGGGTCGCGCAGCGCGTCCAGGAGCCGTCGCAGTCCAGGAAGGCCTCCAGGGTCGGGATGAGCTCCGCCCGGTGGCGCCGGTCGTAGTCGCGCAGCGGGTCCAGGAGGCGGGCCGTGAACGCGCGGCGCACGTCGTCCGGGACGAACGGCAGCAGCAGCACGTGCGAGGCCAGCTCGTGGTGCCCGGCGGCGCAGACCCGGCCCGGGCGGGCGGCGGCGACCCGGCGGGCGTGCCGCGCCTCCTCCAGGGCCCCGCGCAGGCCCTCGGCCGAGTGGACGGCCGCGCTGACACCCAGGGTGAGGCGCCCGTCGTCGGCCAGGCCGGCCGAGAGCGGGGCCCGTACGGCCGCGAGGAGGGCGTCCGCGTGCAGTCCGAGCACCGCCGCCGGGCCCTCGTCCTCGCTCTCCGGCAGCGGCGTGACCGCCAGCGGCACCAGCGCGATGGCCTCGTCGCCGCTGTGCGCGACGGCGATCCGGTCCGCCGACTCGGGGCCGACGGCCGCCGGGTCGACCAGGATCTCCTCCAGGAGGGCCTGGGCGACCGGGCCGCCGTCGAGGGCCGTGCCCTGTCCCGCGTCCTGCTCCCAGTCGACCCGGGCCACGACCACCTGCCACTGCGGCGCGGTGCCGACGCCCGGCAGCAGCACGGGGGCGGCGACCCGCAGCCGGGCCGCGATCTCGGCGGGCGCGGCGCCCGTCTGCACCAGCTCCAGCACCTCCTGCGCGAGCCGGCGCCGTACCGTACGGGCCGCGTCACGCCGGTCCCGCTCGACGGCGATCAGCTGCGTCACGCCCTGGAGCAGGTCCAGGCGGGCGGCGGGCCAGTCCCCGGCGTCGGCCTCGACGGCGAGGAGCCAGTCCGACAGGACGGTCTCGCGCACGTCCCGGGAGGCGGGCGGGGCGCCGCGGCCGGTGTTCCGGACCGGGAAGAGCGAGTACGTGGTGCCGCCGGTGGTCACCCGGTGGGGGCCGCGCCGGCCCGTCCGGGTGGCGGCCAGGTGCTCCCCGGCCAGGGCGGCGGCGAGGGCCGGGTCCAGGGGGTCGCCCGCGCCCGCGATCCGGCGGCCGGTGGGGGAGAGGACCCAGGCGCGCAGGTCCAGGTCGGAACCGAGCAGGTCCAGGACGACCTCGGGGCCGCCGCCGGCCGGGCCCGAGGTCATCAGCCGCCTGTGGCGGTCGACGACGGCGGCGAGGTCACCCGCCCGCTCACCGGACACCTGTCGAACAACGTGCTCGGTGATCGTCGCGAACGCAACGGACTCGTTCACCGCGAACAGCGGAAGCCGGTGGCGCAAACACGCCTGAACCAGATCGTCCGGAATGTCGCCGAGTTCCGCCTCGCCCGCGGCCAGCGCCGCCACACCGGCCGAGGCCAGGATGCGTACGAAGGGCTCGGCGTCGGCCGGCTCACGGAGCCATGCGAGGCCCGTCAGCACCAGCTCGCCGCCGGAGAGGTACCTGCTCGGGTCCTTGAGGTCCGTGGTCATCACGCCGCGGACGGTGCGGTCCAGCTCGTCCTCGCCGCCGAGCAGGCGCAGCCCGAGCGCGTCGTTCTCCAGCAGTGCGCGCAGCCGCATCGTGTCGCCGCCGTTCCTTCTCGTCTGTGGTGTGTCTGTCGCGTTGTCGACGGTGCGGTGGTGCCACCGTTTCCAGGGGAAAACGGAGAGGTTTCTGTTCTCCGTCTTTCGTTCGAATCTACAAGACGACGACGGGCCCCAGCCAACTCCTTCATGTTTTTGGTGGCTACACCGGGGCCGACGGGGCTTGTGTACTAGGCCACACACCGCGTGAACAGGACATGAACACGAAGTCGAGGGCCGGCCGTCCATCCCCGGGCCCGTGCGTACGCCCCCGATCACCAGAATCTAGAAGAGAGCCACCATGGACTTCCTTCGCCCCGCCAGCTGGGAGGAGGCGCTCGCCGCCAAGGCCGAGCACCCCACGGCCGTGCCGATCGCCGGTGGTACCGACGTCATGGTCGAGATCAACTTCGACCACCGGCGTCCCGAGTACCTCCTCGACCTGAACCGCATCGAGCTGCTGCGCGACTGGGAGGTCGGCGAGGAGAACGTACGCCTCGGTGCCTCCGTTCCCTACACCCGGATCATGGAGAACCTGCGCGCGGAGCTCCCGGGCCTGGCGCTCGCCTCGCACACGGTCGCCTCGCCGCAGATCCGCAACCGCGGCGGCGTCGGCGGCAACCTCGGCACCGCCTCGCCCGCCGGCGACGCCCACCCGGCCCTGCTCGCCGCGGGCGCCGAGGTCGAGGTCGAGTCGGTGCGCGGCAGCCGGTTCATCCCGATCGACGAGTTCTACACGGGCGTGAAGCGCAACGCCCTCGAACCCGACGAGCTCATCAAGACCGTCCACATCAAGAAGGCGGACGGCCCCCAGCAGTACTCCAAGGTCGGCACGCGCAACGCGATGGTCATCGCGGTCTGCGCCTTCGGCCTGGCCCTCCACCCGGAGACCCGTACCGTACGCACCGGCATCGGCTCGGCCGCGCCCACCCCGATCCGCGCCAAGGAGGCCGAGGAGTTCCTCAACGCGGCCCTGGAGGAGGGCGGCTTCTGGGACAACGGCAAGATCATCACTCCGTCGGTGGCCAAGCAGTTCGCCGACCTGTGCTCCGCCGCCGCCAACCCCATCGACGACGTCCGCGGCACGGCCAAGTACCGCCGCCACGCCGTCGGAATCATGGCTCGCCGCCAGCTCGCCTGGACCTGGGAGCAGTACCGCGGCGCCGGCCGCACGCTTGAGGGAGCTGCATAACCATGCGCGTCAATTTCACCGTCAACGGCCGTCCTCAGGAAGCCGACGACGTCTGGGAGGGCGAGTCCCTCCTCTACGTCCTGCGCGAACGCCTGGGCCTGCCCGGCTCCAAGAACGCCTGCGAGCAGGGCGAGTGCGGTTCCTGCACCGTCCGTCTCGACGGCGTGCCGGTCTGCTCCTGTCTGGTCGCCGCCGGCCAGGTCGAGGGCCGGGACGTCGTCACCGTCGAAGGCCTGGCGGAGTACGCGAAGCAGCGCGAGGAGCACGGCCACGGGGGCGGCTGCGCCTCCGGCGCCTGCGGCACCTCGCTCGACCAGGCCAAGCGCTGGGAGGCCAAGCCCGGCCAGGACTCGCAGACCGGTGAGGGAGTCGAACTCTCCCCGATCCAGCAGGCCTTCATCGACGCCGGCGCCGTGCAGTGCGGTTTCTGCACCCCCGGCCTGCTCGTCGCGGCCGACGAGATGCTGGAGCGCAACCCGTCCCCCTCGGACGCGGACATCCGCGAGGCGCTCTCCGGCAACCTCTGCCGCTGCACCGGTTACGAGAAGATCCTCGACGCGGTCCGCCTCGCGGCCGCTCGCCAGGAGCGCCAGGGAGAGGCGGTCTGACGATGGCTGAGAACACCCGTACCGTACCGGTGGGCACGCCCACCGAGGTCACCCAGAACCACACCCGGGGCGGTGTGGGCGCGTCCACCCTGCGCCCGGACGGCACCCTCAAGGTCACCGGCGAGTTCGCCTACTCCTCGGACATGTGGCACGAGGACATGCTGTGGGGCCAGATCCTGCGCTCCCCGGTCGCGCACGCCGAGATCGTGTCCATCGACACCTCCGAGGCCCTCGCGATGGACGGCGTCTACGCCGTCCTGACCCACGAGGACCTGCCGGCCGCGAAGAACTACGGCCTGGAGTTCCGCGACACCCCGGTGCTGGCCTACGGCAAGGTGCGCCACCACGGCGAGCCGGTCGCGCTCGTGGGCGCCGACCACCCGGAGACCGCCCGCCGCGCCGCCGCGAAGATCAAGGTCGAGTACAAGGAGCTGCCCCTCGTCACCGACGAGGCCTCGGCGACCGCCCCCGACGCGATCCTCGTGCACGAGAACCGCACCGACAAACACGCCAAGCACGTCCCGCACCCCAACATCGTGCACCGCCAGCCGATCATCCGCGGCAACGCGGACGAGGCCGCGAAGCGGGCCGACGTGATCGTCCGGGGCGAGTACACCTTCGGCATGCAGGACCAGGCCTTCCTCGGCCCCGAGTCCGGCCTCGCGGTGCCCGCCGAGGACGGCGGTGTCGACCTCTACGTGGCCACCCAGTGGCTGCACGCGGACCGCGAGCAGATCGCGCCCTGCCTCGGCCTGCCCGAGGAGAAGGTCCGCATGACGATGGCCGGCGTCGGCGGCGCCTTCGGCGGCCGCGAGGACATCTCGATGCAGATCCTCGCCTCCGTCCTCGCCCTGCGCACCGGCAAGCCGGTCAAGATGGTCTACAACCGGTACGAGTCCTTCTTCGGGCACGTCCACCGGCACCCGGCGAAGCTGTACTACGAGCACGGCGCCACCAAGGACGGCAAGCTCACGCACATGAAGTGCAAGATCGTCCTGGACGGCGGCGCCTACGCCTCTTCCACGGTCTCGGTCGTCGGCAACGCCTCGTCCCTCTCGGTCGGCCCGTACGTCGTCGACGACGTCGAGATCGAGGCGATCGGCCTCTTCACCAACAACCCGCCCTGCGGCGCCATGCGCGGCTTCGGCGCGGTCCAGGCCTGCTTCGCCTACGAGGCGCAGATGGACAAGCTCGCGGCGAAGCTGGGCATGGACCCGGTGGAGTTCCGCCAGCTCAACGCCATGGAGCAGGGCACGATCATGCCGACCGGCCAGGTCGTGGACTCGCCGGCCCCGGTCGCCGAGCTGCTGCGCCGGGTCAAGGCCCGGCCGATGCCGCCGGAGCGCCAGTGGGAGTCCGCGGGCGAGGGCGCGGACGTCCGCGCGCTGCCGGGCGGCCTGTCCAACACCACCCACGGCGAGGGCGTCGTGCGCGGCGTCGGCTACGCCGTCGGCATCAAGAACGTCGGCTTCTCCGAGGGCTTCGACGACTACTCGACGGCGAAGATCCGCCTCGAGGTCATCAACGGCGAGGCCGTCGCCACCGTCCACACCGCCGCGGCGGAGGTCGGCCAGGGCGGCGTCACCATCCACGCCCAGATCGCCCGTACGGAGCTCGGTGTCCAGCAGGTCACCATCCACCCCGCCGACACCCAGGTGGGCTCGGCCGGTTCGACCTCCGCGGGCCGCCAGACGTACATGACCGGCGGCGCCATCAAGAACTCCTGCGAGATCGTCCGCGAGAAGGTCCTGGAGATCGGCCGGCGCAAGTTCGGTTCGTACCACCCGGCGTGGGCCACCGCCGAACTCCTCCTGGAGGGCGGGAAGGTCGTCACCGACGGCGGCGAGGCCCTCGCCACCATCGCGGACGTCCTGGAGGACCAGGCCGTGGAGGTCGAGGAGGAGTGGCGGCACCGTCCGACCCAGGCCTTCGACCTCGTCACCGGCCAGGGCGACGGCCACGTCCAGTACGCCTTCGCCGCGCACCGCGCGGTGGTGGAGGTGGACACCGAGCTCGGCCTGGTCAAGGTCATCGAGCTGGCCTGCGCCCAGGACGTCGGCAAGGCGGTCAACCCGCTGTCCGTCGTCGGCCAGATCCAGGGCGGTACGACCCAGGGCCTGGGCGTCGCGGTGATGGAGGAGATCATCGTCGACCCGAAGACGGCGAAGGTGCGCAACCCCTCCTTCACCGACTACCTCATCCCCACCATCCTCGACACGCCGACCATCCCGGTCGACTACCTCGAACTGGCCGACCCCAACGCGCCGTACGGCGTGCGGGGCATCGGCGAGGCCCCGACCCTGTCGTCCACCCCGGCCGTCCTCGCGGCGATCCGGGCGGCGACGGGCCTGGAGCTGAACAAGACGCCGGTCCGCCCCGAGGCGCTCACCGGCACCCTGTAGGACCCTCCGGGCGGTGCGTGCCTCCCAGGAACGTCACGCGTCCCCAGCCCGCACCGCCCGGAGCCCGGCCGTACCCACCCAGTACGCCGGGACCCGCAGCACCCCGTTCGTCTCGGGCCGTCCCCCGGGTCGTGCAGCCCACGCACCATCCCAAATCCCGCGGTTTTTCAGCACGGTGAGCCCCGGCGCTGATGCGGGTGCCCCTTTGAACCTTGGGAGTAGGCCCCATGACCCAGTCGTCAGTGGAGCCCAGGACCACCGCCGAGGATGCGGGCTCCGGCTCGCGCACCCCCGCCGGACGTTCCTGGCTCGACCGGTATTTCCACATCTCGGAGAGAGGATCCACCGTCGCGACGGAGATCCGCGGCGGCGTCACCACCTTCATGGCGATGGCGTACATTCTCCTGCTCAACCCCCTGATCCTCAGCGGCAAGGACGTCGACGGCAACGCGCTCGGCCAGCCCGCGCTGATCACCGCCACGGCCCTCGCCGCCGCCGCGACCACTCTGCTGATGGGCTTCTGGGGCAAGGTGCCGCTCGCCCTCGCCGCCGGCCTGAGCGTCTCCGGTGTCATGGCCTCGCAGGTCGTCCCCGTCATGACCTGGCCCCAGGCCATGGGCATGTCGGTGGCGTACGGCGCCGTGATCTGTCTCCTGGTCGTCACCGGCCTCCGCGAGATGATCATGAACGCCATCCCGCTGGCCCTCAAGCACGCCATCACCATCGGCATCGGCCTCTTCATCGCCATCATCGGCTTCGTGAAGGCCGGCTTCGTCCACGAGAACCCCGCGCCCGGCGGCGGCCCCGTCGTCCTCGGCCCGGCCGGTGAACTGGCCGGCTGGCCGGTCCTCGTCTTCGCCGTCACCCTGCTGCTGATCTTCGCGCTCCAGGCCCGCAACGTGCCCGGCGCCATCCTCATCGGCATCGTCGCCGGAACGGTCCTGGCCGTCGTCCTCAACGCGATCGCCGACATCCCCGCCAAGGCCTGGTTCTCCGGCCCGCCGGAGCTCGACGGCAGCGCCGTCTCCGCCCCCGACTTCTCCCTCCTGGGACACGTCTCCTTCACCGGCTGGGGCGACGTCGGCTACATCACCGTCACCATGATCGTCTTCACCCTGGTGCTCGCCGGGTTCTTCGACGCCATGGCGACCATCCTGGGCGTCGGCACCGAGGCCAAGCTCGCCGACGACAAGGGCCGCATGCCGGGCCTGTCCAAGGCCCTCTTCATCGACGGCGCCGGCGGCGTCATCGGCGGCGCGGGCGGTGCCTCCGGGCAGACGGTCTTCGTCGAGTCCGCCACCGGCGTCGGCGAGGGCGCCCGCACCGGTCTGGCCTCCGTGGTCACCGGCGGCTTCTTCGCCCTCTGCCTGTTCTTCACCCCGCTCACCGCGATCGTGCCGCAGGAGGTCGCCGCCGCGGCCCTGGTCGTCATCGGCTCGATGATGATGCAGAACGCCAAGCACGTGGACTGGAGCGACCGGTCCGTCGCGATCCCGGTGTTCCTCACCGTGGTCCTGATGCCGTTCACGTACACCATCACCACGGGTGTCGCCGCCGGCGTCATCTCCTACGCCGTGATCAAGACGGCGCAGGGGAAGGCACGCGAGGTGGGAGCCTTCATGTGGGCCCTCACGGCGGTCTTCGTCGTCTACTTCGCCATCCACCCCATCGAGAGCTGGCTCGGCGTCGGCTGATCCCGCCGCACCGCAGCCCTCCCCACACCGACCGGAGGAGAACCGAGATGCTGGACATCGCCGAGGAGTTGCACCGGTGGGTCGGGCAGGGCCGTGACGTCGCCGTCGCCACCGTGGTGGCCGTCGGCGGCAGCGCGCCCCGGCAGCCCGGCGCCGCCCTCGCCGTCGACGGCGAGGGAACGGCCGTCGGATCGGTCTCCGGCGGGTGTGTGGAGGGCGCGGTCTACGAACTGTGCCAACAGGCCCTCCAGGACGGGAGGACCGTCGTGGAGCGCTTCGGCTACAGCGACGAGGACGCCTTCGCCGTCGGTCTCACCTGCGGAGGCGTCATCGACATCCTCGTCACCCCCGTGCGCGGCGGGGTCTTCCCCGCCGCGCTCGCGGCCGCCGCCTCCGGCGAGGCGGCGGCGCTCGCCCGGATCGTCTCCGGGCCGGAGGACCTGCTGGGCCGCGCCCTGCTGGTCCGCCCCGACGGCTCGTACGAGGGCCGGCTCGGCGGCCACCCGGAGCTGGACCGCACCGCCGCCGCCGAGGCCCGGGCGCTCCTGGACGCGGGCCGCACCGGGACGGTCGAGATCGGCGAGGACGGCAGCCGCTGCGGGCAGCCGGTCACCCTCCTGGTCGAGTCCTCGGTCCCCGCCCCCCGCATGATCGTCTTCGGGGCCATCGACTTCGCCTCCGCCCTCGTCCGGGTCGGCAAGTTCCTCGGCTACCACGTCACCGTCTGCGACGCCCGCCCCGTCTTCGCGACCCGCGCCCGCTTCCCCGAGGCCGACGAGATCGTCGTCGAATGGCCCCACCGCTATCTGGAGTCCACGGAGACCGACAGCCGTACCGTCCTGTGCGTGCTCACGCACGACGCCAAGTTCGACGTGCCGCTGCTCCGGGCGGCCCTCAGGCTTCCCGTCGCCTACGTCGGCGCGATGGGCTCCCGCCGCACCCACGAGGACCGCAACAAGCGTCTGCGCGAGGTCGGCGTCACCGAACTCGAACTGGCCCGGCTCCGTTCCCCCATCGGCCTGGACCTCGGTGCCCGGACACCGGAGGAGACGGCGCTCTCCATCGGCGCGGAGATCGTCGCGGCCCGCCGCGGCGGCAGCGGCGTCTCCCTGACCGGCGCCCACACCCCGATCCACCACGACTCCCCGCGCGCCCCGGACGGCCGCCTCGGCTCGGTCGCGTAGTCCGGGTACCGACAGCCGCGAGTACGGAGCACCCGGGCGGTCCGCCGCCCGGGTGCTCCGTCGCGTGTACGGGCGCGGGGAGGCCGCCAGGGGGCGGCGAGCGCCGGGGCCGGAGTGCCGGGCCCTGACCGTCGTGCCAGGGGGGCCGGCGCGGCCGCCTCGGTGCCTCTCCGGGAGCGGCCGGTCAGCCCTTGCGCAGTCCGTGGAGGAGCAGCTCGGCCAGCTGTTCGTACGCCTCGGCGTCGGCGAGGCCGGTCGCCGCGGCCACCTGGCGCCGCTGGATGCGGACCATGACCGAGGAGATGACGTCGGCGGCGAAGGTCACGTGCACCTCCCGGAAGACGCCGGCCGCCACCCCCTCCTCGATGAGCTGCTGGACGCGGCCCGCCGCGGCGCGCGTGTTCCGTTCGTACACCTCCGCGGCCGGCTCGAAGGCGGCCACGTCGTCGAAGAAGCGCGGTGAGACGGGCGCCAGTTCGGCGGCGACCGCCCGCAGGTAGGCGGCGAGCCGCTCGGCCGGGGCGGTCTCGGCGGCGAGATCCGCCTCCACGCGCGCGGTGGCCCGCCGGAAGAAGTGCACGACCGCCGCCCTGACGAGCTGTTCCTTGCTGTCGGCCAGGCCGTAGAGGGTCCGCTTGGAGCAGTGCAGCCGGGAGGCGAGGTCGTCCAGGGTCAGCTGGGCGAAGCCCTCGGCGACGAGGAGCGCCACCAGTTCCTCGAAGAGGGCGGAACGACGCGCCGCGCCCCGGCCCGTGAGCTTCGGGGCGTCGGCGGCTCGGGTCTCGATCACCCGATCAGTATTCCAGGCACCCGTCCGGGGGTGGTGGGCCCACCCCTCGCCCGCTACGCTAAGCGGTACTTAAGTACCCCGCCGAGTACCACTTCGCGCGCCGATGGAGTCGCCATGGATGTCGACCGCCTGCTTCCCACCCCCGAAGCGGCGGACCTCATCGCCCTCACCCGGGAGATCGCCGACAAGGAGCTCTCTTCGCGGGTGGACGAGCACGAGGCCGCCGAGACCTATCCCGAAGGTCTCTTCGCCACCCTCGGCGAGGCCGGGCTCCTGGGCCTGGCCTACCCCGAGGAGTACGGCGGCGGAGGACAGCCGTACGAGGTCTACCTCCAGGTCCTGGAGGAGCTCGCCGCCCGCTGGGCCGCCGTCGCCGTCGCCACCAGCGTCCACACGCTCGCCTGCCACCCCCTGTACGCCTTCGGCACCACCGAGCAGAAGGAACGCTGGCTGCCCGCCATGCTGGAGGGACGCGCCATCGGCGGCTACAGCCTCTCCGAGCCCCAGGCCGGCTCCGACGCGGCCGCGCTCTCCTGCAGGGCCGAGCGCCAGGAGGACGGCAGCGGCTACCGCGTCACCGGCACCAAGGCCTGGATCACCCACGGCGGCAAGGCCGGGTTCTACGCCCTCTTCGCCCGCACCGCCCCCGGCAGCCACGGCGTCTCCTGCTTCCTCGCCCCCGGCGAGGCCGAAGGCCTCACCTTCGGCGCCCCCGAGCGCAAGATGGGCCTCCAGGCGGTGCCGACCACGGCCGCGTACTGGGACGGCGCCCTCATCGCGGAGGACCGCCTCATCGGCCGGGAGGGCCAGGGCCTCCAGATCGCCTTCAGCGCCCTCGACAACGGCCGCCTCGGCATCGCGGCCTGCGCCACGGGCCTCGCGCAGGCCGCGCTCGACGCCGCCGTCTCGTACGCCAACGAGCGCACCACCTTCGGCCGCCGGATCGTCGACCACCAGGGCCTCGGCTTCCTCCTCGCCGACATGGCCGCGGCGGTCGACGCGGCGCGTGCCACCTATCTGGACGCGGCCCGCCGCCGGGACCTCGGCCGTCCCTTCAGCCGCCAGGCCAGTGCCGCCAAGCTCATCGCCACGGACACGGCGATGAAGGTCACCACGGACGCCGTCCAGGTCCTCGGCGGCTACGGCTACACCCGTGACTTCCCGGTCGAGCGCTACATGCGCGAGGCGAAGATCATGCAGATCTTCGAAGGGACGAACCAGATCCAGCGCCTGGTCATCAGCCGGGGGCTCGCCCAGCCGCAGACGTGAGGGCCGCGCGGGGGAGCGATCGAGATGATTTCGGATTGAACGAAATCGGGCGTATGCTCGGACCGCCACCCCGGCCGGCCCGCACTCCCCCGTTGCGGGCAGGCCGGGGTTCGGCACGTTCGGGGGCCGGTGGCGCCTCCGCCCCTCCCGGCCCGCCGTGACAGCCGGCGCGCCCGGCCCTCCCGCCGAGGACGCGCCGGACCCGCTCGCGCCCTCGCCCGCCGATCGGCCCGATCTTCCCTTCCAGGTGTGTGGCCTGGGGTTCTATGGTGAGCGGCGCAGATCGCGCAGACCGCGCGGTCCCCCCCCGCGGGGACGCGCCCCCGGCCGCCGGCCACCCCGGCGGCAGGGACACCCGCACGACACCAACGAGGAGTTCCATGGACATCGCCGGCTCCGCCGCTCTCGTCACCGGTGCCGCATCCGGCCTCGGGGCCGCCACTGCCGCCGCGCTCGCGGCCCGGGGCGCCGCCGTCTACGGCCTCGACCTGGACAAGGCCGTCGCCGCCGCGGGCCCGCTGCCGGAAGGCGTCCGGCTGCTGGCGGCCGACGTCACCGACGAGGAGCAGGTCCGCGCGGCGCTCGCCGCGATCGACGCCGACGGCGCGGAGCTCCGGCTCGCGGTCAACTGCGCCGGCATCGCCCCTTCCGCGCGCGTCCTGGGCCGCAAGGGCCCGCACGACCTGGACCTCTTCCGCACGGTGCTCGACGTGAACCTGGTCGGCACCTTCAACGTGATGCGGCTCGCCGCCGAGGCCATCGCCCGGCACGAGCCCGACGGGAACGGCCAGCGCGGCCTGGTCGTCAACACCGCCTCCATCGCCGCCTTCGAGGGCCAGGTGGGGCAGATCGCGTACGCCGCCTCCAAGGCGGGCGTCGCCGGCATGACCCTCACCGCCGCCCGCGACCTGGCGCAGTACGGCATCCGCGTCGTGACCGTCGCGCCGGGCATCGTCGACACCCCGATGATGGCCGGGTTCAGCGAGGAGATCCGGGCGGGTCTCGCCGCCGGCGTGACCTTCCCGCAGCGCCTCGCCCGTCCGGAGGAGTACGCCCGCCTCGTCACGATGATCGCCGAGCACGACTACCTCAACGGCGAGACGATCCGGATGGACGGCGCGCTGCGCATGGCCCCCCGCTGAGCCGTTCGCGGCCCCCGGGGAACCTCCGTACCCTCCTGACAGCACTCGGTGTCGGCGATCACCGACACCGAGTGCCGCGCCGACCCGTTCCCGGTGTTAGGTTCGGGGCATGGGAACAGCGTCGACGAACTCCACGAAGCCCGCGATGCGGGACTCCCTCATCGCCGCGGCCTTCCGCCTCTTTTTGGAGCGGGGCTACGAGCAGACGACCGTGGACGACATCGTCACCCTCGCCGGGGTCGGCCGGCGGTCGTTCTTCCGGTACTTCCCGTCGAAGGAGGACGTGGTCTTCCCCGACCACGAGCAGTGCCTCGACGACATGACCCGCTTCCTCGCCGCGAGCGCGGACACCGACGACCCGATGGTCCGGGTGTGCGACGCGGCCCGGCTCGTCATGCGGATGTACGCGGAGAACCCCACCTTCTCCGTCCAGCGCTACCGCCTCACCCGGGAGGTGGCCGGGCTGCGCACGTACGAACTCTCGGTGGTCTGGCGGTACGAGAAGACCCTCGGCGACTACCTGCGCACCCGCTGGGCCGACCGCAGGGACGGCACGCTGCGCGCCAACGTGGCCGCCGCCGCCGTCGTGGCCGCCCACAACCACGCCCTGCGCCACTGGCTGCGCTCCGGCGGCGAGGGCGACCCGCTGGCCGAGGTCGACCGGGCGCTGGAGTTCGTCCGCGCGACCTGGAGCCCGGACGCGGTGGCGGACGCTCCGGCGGAGGAGGCCGAGGACGTCGTCGTGGTCATCACCAAGCGCTCCACGCCCATGTGGCGCGTGGTGCGCGAGGTGGAGTCGAGCCTCGGCGAGGGCTGAGACGTCCGAGGGTCCTCAGTATCTCGAATTCAGGGAACTGAGGTCTTTATTTGATGGCACTCAGTGCCATATCTTTGCTCCATGCACGGTCGAGCCGCCGAGTGCGAGGAGAAGGCATCGTGTTCCACACGGGATCGAGGAGCGGGACCGCCGTCCGGACCGAGGAGCAGGCCGACGAGGCCGAGCTCTACTTCCAGCGCTGCCGATGGTGCCGGAACACCACGTTCCAGCGCCTGCTCTGCCCCACCTGCGGGTCGACGGACCTCGTCCCCGAACTCAGTGAGGGCGAAGGCGTGATCTCCGTACGGCGCGGGACCACCGCGGCCGAGGCGGACCTCTGGCCGGTGCACATGGCGGAGGGCTTCGTCGTCCGCTGCCGGGTCGACGGACCCCTCCACGCCGTGCGGCCCGGCGTCCGCGTCAAGCTCGCCGGAGCGGGTTCCTCCGGCCGCAGGCCGGTCGTCCGGCTCTGCGAGGAGGTCCCGCTGGACGGCTGGATCTGAGCGCGCGAGCACCGAGGGGCGGGTGGCACAGAGTGCCACCCGCCCCTCGGTGCTTCGGCCGCCGGTCCGGTGTCCGTCCTCGGGCGGGCACCGGACCGGCGGCGCCGCGTCAGCGCGCGCCGATCTCCTCCGTCAGCTGCGGCAGCACCTCGAAGAGGTCACCGACGACGCCGTAGTCGACCAGGTCGAAGATCGGGGCCTCCGGGTCCTTGTTGACCGCGACGATCGTCTTGGAGGTCTGCATGCCCGCCCGGTGCTGGATCGCGCCGGAGATGCCCGCCGCGACGTACAGCTGCGGCGAGACCTGCTTGCCGGTCTGGCCGACCTGGTTGGAGTGCGGGTACCAGCCCGCGTCCACCGCGGCGCGGGAGGCGCCGACGGCCGCGCCGAGCGAGTCGGCCAGCTTCTCCACGACCCCGAAACCCTCCGCGGCGCCGACCCCGCGGCCGCCGGAGACCACGATCGCGGACTCGGTCAGCTCGGGGCGGCCGCTGGAGACGCGCGGCGTGCGCGAGACCACCTTGGCGGCGTTGCCGGTGAAGGCGACGGTGACGTTCTCGACCGTGCCGGCGGCCGGGGCGGCCTCCGGGGCGGCGGAGTTCGGCTTGACGGTGATGACCGGGACGCCGTGCGAGACCGTCGACCGCACCTGGTACGAGGCGGCGAAGACGGACTGCGTGGCGACCGGGCCGTTCTCGCCGGCCTCCAGCTCGACCGCGTCGGTGATGAGGCCGGAGCCGAGGCGGAGCGCGACCCGGGCCGCGATCTCCTTGCCCTCGCCGGAGGAGGTCACCAGGACGGCGGCCACCTCCTTCTCCTTCGCGATCTGGGTGAGCGCGTCGACCTTCGGCACGACGAGCTGTTCGGCGAACTCGGCGCCGTCCGCGACGTACACGGTGGCCGCGCCGTACTCCCCGGCGGTGGCGGCGATCGACGCGGCGGCCTCGCCCGCGCCGAGCACGACGGCGGTGGGCTCGCCCAGCCGGCGGGCCAGGGTGAGCAGTTCGAGGGCCGGCTTGCGGACCGCACCGTCGGCGTGGTCCACGAGAACCAGGATCTCAGCCATGATTCGTTGCTCCTGAGTGGTGTCTGGCTGACGGTCGGTCAGATGAACTTCTGGGCCGCGAGGAAGGCGGCCAGCTGCTTGCCGCCGTCGCCCTCGTCGGTGACGATCGTGCCCTGCGTACGGGCCGGGCGCGCCGCGACCGAGTCCACCAGGGTCCAGGAACCGGCCAGGCCCACCTCGGCCTCGTCGATGTCCAGGTCGTCGAGCTCCAGCTCCTCGACCGGCTTCTTCTTGGCGGCCATGATCCCCTTGAAGGAGGGGTAGCGCGCCTCGCCCGACTGGTCGGTGACCGAGACGACGGCCGGCAGCGGGGCCTCCAGGAGCTCGGTGGCGGCGTCGCCGTCCCGGCGGCCCTTCACGAGGCCGTCCTCGACCGAGACCTCGGACAGCAGCGTGATCTGCGGGAGGCTCAGACGCTCGGCGAGCAGCGCGGGCAGCACGCCCATCGTGCCGTCGGTGGAGGCCATGCCGCAGACGACCAGGTCGAAGCCCGTCTTCTCCAGGGCCTTGGCCAGGACGGCGGAGGTCGCCATGACGTCGGAGCCGTGGATGGCCTCGTCGTTGACGTGCACGGCCTTGTCGGCGCCCATGGACAGCGCCTTGCGCAGGGCGTCCTTGGCGTCGTCAGGGCCGACGGTGACGACGGTGACCTCGGCGTCGTCCGCCTCCTCGGAGATGCGCAGGGCCTGCTCGACCGCGTACTCGTCGAGCTCCGAGAGCAGCCCGTCGACCTCGTCGCGGTCGACGGTCAGGTCGTCGGCGAAACCGCGGTCGCCGGTCGCGTCGGGGACGTACTTCACACAGACAGCGATCTTCAGGGTCACGGCCTGTCTCCTTCCGGGGGTCGTGGGTGCTACGGGAGGTTGCGGGCCATCACGATGCGCTGAACCTGGTTGGTGCCTTCGTAGATCTGGGTGATCTTGGCGTCGCGCATCATGCGCTCGACGGGGTAGTCACGGGTGTAGCCGTAGCCGCCCAGGAGCTGGACGGCGTCGGTGGTGACCTCCATGGCGACGTCGGAGGCGAAGCACTTGGCCGCGGCGCCGAAGAAGGTGAGGTCGCCATCGACGCGCTCGGACTTGGCGGCGGCGGCGTAGGTGAGCTGGCGGGCGGCCTCGAGCTTCATGGCCATGTCGGCGA
>NZ_JBIBBY010000010.1:0-281322 GCF_042900905.1 Streptomyces sp. NPDC012827
GAGTACGCGGGGGAGCGGCTGGACGAGGCGGGGGAGCGGTCCGCGACGGAGCGGCGTCACCTGACGTACTACCGGGAACTCGCCCGCACCACCGAGCCGGAGCTGCGCGGCCCCCGGCAGGCGGACCTGCTGCGGACGCTGGAGCGCGAGCACGGCAACCTGCGCACCGCCCTCGGCCGGGCCGTCGCCCTCGCCGACGAGCAGGAGACCCTCTGCCTGGTCCACGCGCTCAGCTGGTTCTGGCAGCTGCGCAGCCACCAGGCCGAGTCCCGGACCTGGGCGGCCGCCGCCTGCCGCCTCGGCCCCGACCCCTTCCGCGAACCCGTCAGGACCGCCCGCCCCGTCGACGGACGGTGCACCGACGTACCGCCCCCGTGGAGCGGCGAACGGCTCAGGGAGGCCCGGCGCGGCGCCCACCTCTACGCCCTCGCCGTCCAGGGCGGGGAGGGCGCCACCGCCCTGGAGAGCCCCGGCAACCGCGCCCGGCTCGACGCCGTCGTCGCCGCCTACCCGCCCGGACTGCCGCAGACCTGCCGCCAGCCCGGCACCATGTGGTACTTCGCCCGGCTGATGACCGGCGGGCTCCGGACGCTCGACGAGACCCTGGGGCTCGTCGTCGAGGCCTGCCGCGCCCACGCCCCGCACTGGGACCTGGGTTTCGCCCTCCTCATGCGCGCCAAACTCCTCGGCCGGGGCCCCGAGGACGCCGGCGAGGCGCTCGCCCTCTTCGAGGAGGCCCGGGACGCGTGGGGGATCGCCGAGTCCCTCGCGGCCCGCGGCGAGGCGTACGAGCGGGCCGGGCGGCTCCAGGAGGCCGCCGACGACTTCGAGCGGGCCGTGCACGCCGCCGCCCGCGCCGGCGCCCACTCCCAGGTGCCCGGCTTCCGCGCCCGCCTCGCGGCCGTACGGCTCCGGCTGCGGCCCGACGGCGACGAGGCCGCCGAACGGATGCTCGCCGAGGCCGCCGAGGAGGCCGCCGCCCGGGGGGCGGAAGCCCCGGGGACCGGCCGGATGCTGCTCGCCGAGCACTACGGCCACACCGGGCGGACCGCCCTCGCCCAGGACCAGCTCACCCGGGTCGAGGGCGAGCTCGGCGACTTCACCCCCGGACTTGTCCGGGGTCTGCTCGGCGGCATGCGGGCGTGGCTCGACTGCCTGGACGGGGCCTACGGCCGGGCCGGGGAGCGGCTCGCGCGGGCCGTGGACGACATGGAGAGCCTCGCCCACCTGGTCGCCCCCTACCTGGTCGTCACCCAGTTCGCGACCGCCGCCTGGGCACGCGCGGGGCACGGTCTGCCGGGCGGCGCCGAGGACGGGGCGCGGCTCCTCGGGGCGTACGACGCGCACGGCGGCGACCCGGGCGCGGGCGGGTTCCGCCCCTTCACCACGCGGACGGAGACGGCGATCAGGGCCAGGGCCGAGGAGGCCGTGCGCGCCGCGCTGCCGCCGGAGACGTACACGGCCCTCCACGAGGAGGGCGCGGCCCTCACCGTCCCGGAGGCGGTCCAGCTGCTCAGGCGATGGACCGCCGCCGTCTGAGCGGAACGGGCCCGCCCGGCTCAGGCCCCCTCGCGCGCGTCGGCCAGGCGCTCCCGGGCCTCGGCCAGGTCCTCCGGGGTCGGCGCCGCGTCCTGGGCGAGGCTGCGCCGCCAGTACCCGGTGAAGTGGACGGCGCGCCGGTCGACCCCCCGCTCCCGTACGAGGTGGCGGCGCAGGTCCCGCACCACCGAGGCCTCACCGGCCAGCCAGGCGTGCGGCCGGCCCGGCGGCAGCGCGGCGGCCCGGAGGGCCTCCACGGGGGAGTCGCCGTCCCGCAGCGGGCGCACGGTGAGCCGCGCGGGCGACGGGAGCGGCCGCTCCTCGGCGGCGTCCGGCACCTGGACGAGGGCGAGGGCGGTCCGGCCGGCCGGGAGCGCGGCGACCACGGTGGTCAGCGCGGGCAGCGCGCAGGCGTCGGCGTACAGCAGCGTCCAGTCGCCCGCCCCGGTGTCGAAGGGCACCGCGAAGTCCGCCGAAGGGCCGAACATGCCGAGCACGTCGCCGGGCCGTGCCCGCCGGGCCCAGCGGGTGGCGGGCCCCTCCTCCCCGCCGTGCAGGAAGAACTCGACGTCGACCGTGCCCGCCGCCGGGTCGTGAGCGCTCAGGGTGTAGCTCCGCATCCAGGGCCGTTGGGCCTCGGGGAGCGCCGCGTAGGCCGCGTACCAGCGCATGACGTCGCCGTCGGGACCGGGCTCGGGCAGCACCGGCTCGGCCTGGCCCTCCTTGGGGAGGAACAGCTTCACCTGCTGGTCCGGTCCGGCGAGCACGAGCCGGTCCAGGCCGGGTCCGGCGAGGGTGAGACGCACGGTGCGCGGGGTCGGGCGCGTGACACCGGTGACGCGCAGCCGTCGGAGCGGCAGGGAGGACTCCCCGGCCGGGGACGGGGAGGGAGAGGCGGGCGTGGACATGGGGCTCCTCGGGGTCGGGGGTCGCGGTGCCCCGGGGGATCCGGGGCACACCGCGACTCTCCCCGGGGCCGCCGACACCGTGCCGACACGCCGCCGACGCGGCCGGGTACGGCCGCCACCGGTCCCGGATGCGGTCCCGGGGGCCGGAGCCGACAATGGCCAGTGCCGGACTACTACGGAGGAGGCGGCATGAACGCAGAGCCCGACAAGACGACGGCGGGGGACAGCCCGACGCCCGACCGGCTGCTGCACGCCGGTTCCGAGGGCGACTTCACGGCGGAGGACCTGGTCCTCGCCTCCGGCCGTGACGTGACGCCCAAGAACCTCGCGTGGGCGGAGCGCCGCATGGCCGAGAAGGGGCGGCGCGCCTCCATGGACGAACTCCTGCCCTGAGGGCCGTTCCCCGGTTCTTGTCAGCGAAGCCCCGGGCCGTGCCCGGGGCTTGACCGCCCGCCCCCGGAAGGGGCGTGCGGTCAGGGCTTCTGGAAGCCCGCCTCCTGGAGGATCTTCTGACCTGCCGGAGAGGCCAGCCAGGCGACGAAGGCGGCGGCCGCCTCGCCGTTCCGCGAGCCCTTCAGAGCGGCGGCCGGATACTGCGCCACCGCGTTCTGCCCGTCGGGAATCTCCACCGCGTCGACCTTGTCGGCGGCTCCGGCCGCGTCGGTGCGGTAGACGAGGCCCGCGTCCGCCTCGCCGAGTTCCACCTTGCTCAGCACCGCCCGCACGTTGGGCTCCTGGGAGACCGGCTTCACCGTGATCCCCTGCGCCTTCAGGATCTTCTCGCTGTACTTGCCGGCCGGGACCTCGGGTGCGGCGAGGACCACCTTGAGCCGGGGGGCCGCGAGGTCCCCGAGACCGCCGATCCGGTGCGGATTGCCCTCGGCGGTGGCGATGACCAGGCGGTTCTTCGCGATGACCGTGGGCGTGCCGGTGTCCGCGCGCACCTTGTCCATGCTCTTGGTGTCGGCGGTGACGAGGACGTCGGCGGGGGAGCCCTGGGAGACCTGGGCGACCAGTTCCTGGGAGCCGGCGAAGGAGAACGTCAGCTTCGTGCCCGGACGCGACTTCTCGTACGCGGCGCCGGCCGTCTCGAAGACGTCGGTGAGGGAGGCGGCGGCGAGGACCGTCAGCTGCGCGGCGGGCGCGGAGCCGGTGGCACCGCCCGCGGCCTTCCCGGCGCCGTCGCCGCCACAGGCCGTGAGCGGCGCGAGCAGGGCGGCGACGAGTACGGCGGCGGTACGGCCTCGGGTGAGGGGACGGGACATGAGGGTCGGAACTCCTTGAGGAGGCGGCGGAAAGAAAGGGGGGGAGGCGAGCCGGTCGCGCCGACGGCCGCCACCTCCCGGTACGGCGTGAAGGTGGTCAGGCGCGGTCGCGCGGCTCGCTCGCGCCGCGGTGGACCGTGTGCCTGTCCGCGTCCGCCGGGTGGCGCGCCGGTCGGGCGCGGACACCCGGCAGGCCGACGGCCCGCCCCGGGATGGGAGGCTGCATGTGCGACACCGTAGGGCTGTGAGGCTCGGATCTGCAATGTTCTTGTCGGAGTATCCATGGCGGATGCGGGCCGCGTTGGAGGAAGGGCCGATCGTGTGGTCGGGGGGCGGCCACGGTCCGGGGAGCCGGTGGAGACCGGTCCGGTTCCCTGCGCCCCGTGGTGCGGGTGCCCGACGCGACAGCGGACCGGCCGTGTCGAGCCCCACCCCGTCCGCGGCGGGGCGGAAGGCGTGCCGCGGACGGGGGCGATCCGGGGCTGTACGAAGCGGTGCCGCCGCCGCGATGACGGCGCGGCGCGGGGAGCGGGTTCACGGCGGCTGTGGACGACCGGCGGCGGCGCCCGGAGTCTCAGCCGGAGCGCCACCAGGGCGCGCGGACGGTGCGGCTCTCCGTGGCCGTGCACGCCTGGCCGTTGGAGATCTCCCGGTCGTCCAGGTTCCAGCCGACGACTCCGTCGCCCTTGCGGCCGAGTTCGATCAGGCGGGCGCTCCCGGTCCGGGTGCCCGCGGTGACCCGGCACTCCACGATCGACGTCCACGCCTGTCCGTCCAGCGCCGACGCGAAGGCCAGGACGGGCAGGACCACGACGCTCAGGCAGAGCGCCACCCACCACTCGACCCCGGCGGCCCGCCGCAGCCAGAGCGGCGGCCGGTAGTCGCCCCGGAAGCCGTGGGGCCCGCCGGAGCCGGCACCGGGGCGGTGCGGATGCCGCCGCCCGGTCCGGTACTCCACGACGACGCCCTGCCGCAGGGCGTACGCGACGAGCCCCGTGGCGAGCCCCCACCACGGGCCGAAGAAGCAGGCGTCGATCACGCCCACCGCCAGCGGGTTGACCACCGTGAGGGCCGCCCGTCGCAGGGTCCGCCCGGGGCCCCGGCCCACCGGCACCGCGCCCCGGGCGGCGAACAGCGCGAACACCACCCGCGACACCACGACGGCGAGCACCGATCCGAGGAGCGGATCCGTGATGATCATGCCGATCAGGACGTCCGGCCAGTTGCCCGGCTCCATGCCCACGAGAACGTCGCGCAGCGCGTCGCCGCCGCCGACCGTGTACGCCACCTCGGTGACCGGCACGGCGACGGCCAACGCCATGAGAACGGTGTGCCCCGGGCCGCCCTTGCGGTCGGCCTCCCCGGCCCGCCGCGCCTCCGCCCCGGCGGGGGCCACCCGCCGCCCCGCGCCCGTGTCGTCCCCCACGGCGCGTCAGGAGGCGCCGCGGGCGCCGCCCAGAGACTCGACGACCGCAGAACCGGGCCCCTCGGGGGTGTCGTACGAGACGGTGTCACCGGCCCTGCGGCCCAGGAGCGCGCGGCCGAGCGGGCTGTCGGCGGTGACCGCCGCCGCGCCGGGGGTCCCGGCCACCTCGCCGACCCGGAGGGTGCTCCGCGTGCCGTCGGCGAACCGCACCGTCACGGTGCTGCCCACCCCCACCGCGTCCGTGTCCGGCGGCCCCGCCACGGCCGCCTCGCGCAGCCGGTCACCGATCTCGGTGATCCGGCCGTCGATCCGGTCGAGCAGGTCGGCGCGCCGCAGTTCGTCCGCCTGGTCGGCGCGGTCGCCCGGCTCGTCGCCCCCGCCGTCCCTGAGGGTGGCGGCCACCTTCTCCCGCTCGGCCCGCAGATCGGCGAGTTCACTCTCGAACGCCCGGCGGGCGTCGGCACTCATGGGTTCGGGTCCACCGGTCATTCCTGCTCCCGTCTCCGCGAAGGCGTACTCCGGGCGAAACGTTACAGACAGGTGCAAAGGTGGGCCATCGGACCGCGTTGACCGGCGCGGCGGGCGCCGTCCGCCTGCCGCGCCCGGGCCGCACGGCGGCCGGGCGCCCCCGACCCGAACGGCCGACACCCGCCCCGTACACACTGTCCGTACCGGCGGCCATACTGGTCGGGCCGGGGAGGTGCACGGAAATCGACGGGGGCGACGGCACGCGATGGGGGACAGCAGGCTGATCCAGGGCCGGTACCGGCTGCACGAGGTCATCGGGCGCGGCGGCATGGGCGAGGTGTGGCGCGCCACCGACGAGGCACTGGGGCGCTCGGTCGCCGTGAAGTGCCTCAAACCGCTCGCCCCGCACCAGGACCCGCAGATCCACCGGGTCGTGCGGGAGCGCTTCCGCCGCGAGGCCCGGGTCGCCGCCGCCCTCCAGCACCGGGGCATCACCGTCGTGCACGACTTCGGCGAGGCCGAGGGCGTGCTCTACCTCGTCATGGAACTCCTGGAGGGCCGCAACCTCAGCCAGCTCCTCGCCGCCAACGCGCAGAGTCCGCTGCCCGTCCAGGACGTCGTGGACATCGCGGACCAGGTGGCCGACGCCCTCGCGTACACCCACCGCCACGGCATCGTGCACCGCGACCTCAAGCCCGCCAACATCATGCGGCTGCGCGACGGCACGGTGAAGCTCTGCGACTTCGGCATCGCCCGCCTGGACGCCGACCTCGGCTTCACCTCGCGGCTCACCGGCACCGGCATCGCCATGGGGACACCCCACTACATGTCCCCGGAGCAGATCGGCGGCGGCGAGATCGACCACCGCAGCGACCTCTACTCGCTCGGCTGCGTGCTGTACGAGCTGGCCACCGGCGCCCCGCCCTTCGACCTCGGGGACTCGTGGGCCATCCTCATCGGCCACCGGGACACCGAGCCGCGCCCCCCGAGGACGCACCGGGCCGAACTGCCCGACTACTTCGACCGGATCGTCCTCGACCTGCTGGCCAAGGCCCCCGAGCAGCGGCCGTCCGACGCGGGCGACCTGCGCCGCCGCATCGTCATCGGCCGTACGGTGCCGGGCCCGCACCCGGTCCCCGTCCCGGCGCCGCACCCGGCCCCCGCCGCGGTGGCGACCGTGCCCCGCCCCGCCACCGCCCCGCCCCGGGCCGGCGTGCCCGCCTGGGCGCGGAACCTGACCGGCGGTCACCGGCCGGCCGAGGCCACCGCCCGGCACACCGACGCCCACGACGCGGCCGCCGCCGTCCTCACCACCGCATGGACCACCGCCGGCCCCCGCCCGGCACCGGCCGCCGGTCCCGCCACCGCCCCGTCCGCGGAGCTGCTCGCCGTACTCGCCGGCCGGTACCGGGCCGGCATCGGTCTCGGGCGCCTCGGCCGCTGGGAGGAGGCCGAGGAGGTGCACCGCTCCGTCGCCGACCACCGCGCCCTCGTCCTCGGCGAGGACCACCCCGACACCCTGGCGAGCCGGTACGAGGTGGGGTTCGCCCTCGCCCGCCTGGGCCGCCCGGCCGACGCCCTCGCCGCCTTCGACCGGGTCGCCGCCGCCCGCGCCCGCGTCCTCGGTGAGGACCACCCGGACACCCTCGCCGCCCACCAGGAGCGGGCGTACGCGCTGGGCCGCCTCGGCCGGCACGCGGAGGCCCACGAGCGGTACGCGGCGGTCCTCGCCGCCCGCGAGCGCACGGCGGGCGCCGACCACCCCGACACCCTGCGCTGCCGCCACAACCTGGCCGTCACCCTCGGCCGGCTCGGCCGCGCCGAGGAGTCGTACCGCACGGCCGCCGAGGTCGCCGAGGCCCGGGCCCGGCTGCTCGGCGCCGGCCATCCCGACACCCTGAAGTCCCGCCAGGAGGTGGGGTACGCCCTCGCGCGGCTGGGCCGCGCGGAGGAGGCTCTCGTCCACTACCGGGCGGTGGCCGAAGCCCGCGCCGAGGCGCTGGGCCCGGACCACCCGGACACGCTCACCGCCCGCTACGAGACCGGTGTCTGCCTCGGCCGCCTCGGACAGGCCGCCGACGCTCTGGCGCTCTGCCGCGAGGTGGCCGAGGCGCGCACCCGCCTCCACGGCCCCGCCGACCCCGAGACCCTGCGCGCCCGCCACGTCCTCGCCGTCAACCTCGGCCGCCTCGGCCGCTGGACGGAGGCGCTCGCCGCCTCCCGGGAGGTCCACACGGCCCGCGCCGCCGCCCTCGGGGCCGAGCACCCGGAAACCCTCCTCAGCCGTCGTGAGATCGCGGTCGCCCTCGGCCGTCTCGGCCGCTGGGACGAGGCCCTGACGGCCCACCACGAGGTCGCGGAGGTCCGCACCCGGGTCCTGGGCCCCGCCCACCCCGACACCCTCGCCGCCCTCGCCGACGAGGCCCACTGCCTGGAACGCCTCGGCCGCCCCGCCGAAGCCGCCACCCTCCTCCACCGAGCGGCCACCCCGCCACCGGGATGACGGTCCCCGCCGCCGGACGAACGGGCCGTCCCCGTACGGCCTCCCGGGCGAGGGCGCGAGGAACCGCCGCTGTCAGGGCGGAACCGGCGGTGGCACCTGCCACCGGAGGGTGACCGCTCCCGCCCGGCCGACCCCCCGCTCCCACGGGCCACCCGGAACCACCGTTCGCGGCAGGGGGTCACCACCGCGACAGGACCGGAGCCGGCACCGAGGGGCGGACCAGGTCCGTGACGACGAGGAACGGCACCCCGGCGCCGCGCGACGCGACCGCGGCCCGGCCTCCCCGGGGAGACGCGCCCGCACGACGCCCCGCCCCCTTCTGCCGCGACCCGCCCCGTGTGACCATGAGCCATGACCGACCGCGCACCCCGCCCCGGCGGCCACGCCGGATCCCGCGCCTATGACGCCGTCGTCGTCGGCGGAGGGCACAACGGCCTCACCGCCGCCGCGTACCTGGCCCGCGCCGGGCGGACGGTCCTCGTCCTGGAGCGGCTGGACGTCACCGGCGGGGCCGCCGTGTCGACCCGGCCGTTCGCCGGGGTGGACGCGCGGCTCTCCCGGTACTCGTACCTCGTCTCGCTCCTCCCGGAGAAGATCGTCCGTGACCTGGGGCTGCGGTTCGCCGTCCGGAAACGGCCCGTCTCCTCGTACACGCCCCACGGTGACGGCGGCCTCCTCGTCGGCGGGGGAGAGGAACGGACCCGCGCCTCCTTCGCCGCGCTCACCGGATCCGACCGCGCCTACGAGGCCTGGCGGGAGTTCTACGGCCGGACCGGGCGCGCCGCCCGCCGGATCTTCCCCACCCTCACCGAACCGCTCCCCACCCGCGCCGAGCTCCGGGCCCGGCTGGACGACCCCGAGGCCTGGCGGACGCTGTTCGAAGAACCCCTCGGGGTCGCCGTCGAGCGCGCCTTCACCGACGACCTGGTGCGCGGGGTCGTCCTCACCGACGCCCTCATCGGCACCTTCACCCACGCCCACGACCCCTCCCTCCGCCAGAACCGCTGCTTCCTTTACCACGTGATCGGCGGCGGCACCGGCGACTGGAACGTCCCCGTCGGCGGCATGGGCGCCCTGACCGACGCCCTCGCCGACGCGGCCCGCGCCGCCGGGGCCACGATCCTCACCGGCCACGAGGTCACCCGCGTCGAGACCGACGGCCGCCGTGCCGAGGTCACGTACCGCACCCCCGACGGCACGGAGGCCACCGCGGCCGCCGGGCACGTCCTGGTCAACGCCTCACCGCGGCACCTCGCCGAACTCCTCGGCGAGACGCCCCCGCCGTCCCCGGAAGGCGCCCAGTTCAAGGTCAACATGCTGCTCACCCGCCTGCCCCGGCTCCGTGACCGCTCCGTCGACCCGCGCGAGGCCTTCGCCGGCACCTTCCACGTCGCCGAGGGGTACGAGCAGCTCGCCACCGCCCACGCCGAGGCCTCCGCCGGCCGCCTGCCCACCGCCCCGCCGTCCGAGATCTACTGCCACTCCCTGACCGATCCCACGATCCTCGCCCCGGACCTGGCCGCCCGCGGTCACCACACCCTCACCCTCTTCGGACTCCACACCCCCGCCCGGCTGTTCACCGCCGACCACGACGCCGCCCGCGCCGCCCTTCTCGCGGCGACGCTCGGCCGGCTCGACACCCACCTGGACGAACCGCTCGCCGACTGCCTCGCGCGCGACGCCGACGGCCGGCCGTGCGTCGAGGCGAGGACGCCCCTGGACCTCGAACGCGAACTCCGCCTCCCCGGCGGCCACATCTTCCACCGCGACCTCTCCTTCCCGTACGCGCGGGAGGGCGCCGGCCGCTGGGGCGTCGGGACCGGCCACGCCAACGTCCTGCTCTGCGGGGCGGGCGCCGTCCGGGGCGGCGGAGTGAGCGGCATCCCCGGCCACAACGCGGCGATGGCGGTCCTCGGACGTTGACGCCGCATCCCTCCCACCGGGGGCGTGAAGCTGATCTGCGAGCGCGCTTAAGAAAACCTCGATGGACCCGCGGCCCCGGGTGAGGAAGATTTCCTCCCGGGATCAAGGGTGCGCTGCCGTGCCCGCCCCGCACATCACAGGACACACACGTCGGGAGCCGTGGCATTGAAGGCACTGGTCAAGCTGAAGGCGGAGCCGGGACTCTGGCTCACGGACGTTCCCGAGCCGGAGACGGGCCCCTCGGACGTCCTGATCAAGGTCAAGCGGACCGGTATCTGCGGCACCGACCTCCACATCCGCTCCTGGGACGGCTGGGCCCGGAAGACGATCGACACCCCGCTGACGATCGGCCACGAGTTCGTCGGCGAGGTCGTCTCCGTCGGCCGTGACGTCACCGACGTCGCCGTGGGCGACCTGGTCAGCGGCGAGGGCCACCTCGTCTGCGGCAAGTGCCGCAACTGCCTCGCCGGCCGCCGCCACCTCTGCCGCGCCACCGTCGGCCTCGGCGTCGGCCGCGACGGCGCCTTCGCCGAGTACGTGGCCCTGCCCGCCTCCAACGTGTGGGTGCACCGCGTCCCGGTCGACCTCGACGTCGCCGCGATCTTCGACCCCTTCGGCAACGCCGTGCACACGGCCCTCTCCTTCCCGCTGGTCGGCGAGGACGTCCTCGTCACCGGCGCCGGCCCCATCGGCATCATGGCCGCCGCCGTCGCCAAGCACGCCGGCGCCCGCAACGTCGTCATCACTGACGTCAGCGAGGAGCGCCTCGACCTGGCCCGCAAGACCGGCGTCACCCTCGCCCTCAACGTCGCCGAGCGGTCCATCGCCGAGGGGCAGCGCACCCTCGGCCTCAAGGAGGGCTTCGACGTCGGCCTGGAGATGTCCGGGAACCCGCACGCGATGCGCGACATGGTCGCCAACATGACCAACGGCGGCAGGATCGCCATGCTCGGCCTGCCGAGCGAGGACTTCGCCGTCGACTGGGCCAAGATCGTCACCTCCATGATCACGATCAAGGGCATCTACGGCCGCGAGATGTTCGAGACCTGGTACGCGATGTCGGTCCTCCTGGAGGGCGGCCTCGACCTCGCCCCGGTCATCACCGGCCGTTACTCCTACACCGACTTCGACGCGGCCTTCGACGACGCCGCCTCCGGCCGCAGCGGCAAGATCATCCTCGACTGGAATGCGGGAGCCTGACCCATGTTCGATTCCGTACGCGACTCCATCCGCGCCACCCTCGAAGAGATCGAGCAGGCCGGACTCCACAAGCCCGAGCGGGTCATCGGCACCCCCCAGTCCGCGACCGTCGCGGTCACGGCCGGCGGCCGCCCCGGCGAGGTCCTGAACTTCTGCGCCAACAACTACCTCGGCCTCGCCGACCACCCCGAGGTGATCGCCGCCGCCCACGAGGCGCTCGACCGCTGGGGCTACGGCATGGCCTCCGTCCGCTTCATCTGCGGCACCCAGGAGGTCCACAAGGAGCTCGAGGCCCGCCTCTCGGCCTTCCTCGGCCAGGAGGACACGATCCTCTACTCCTCCTGCTTCGACGCCAACGGCGGCGTGTTCGAGACCCTCCTCGGCCCCGAGGACGCCGTCATCTCCGACGCCCTCAACCACGCCTCGATCATCGACGGCATCCGCCTCTCCAAGGCCCGCCGCTTCCGCTACGCCAACCGCGACATGGCCGAGCTGGAGCAGCGGCTCAAGGAGGCCACCGAGGGCGGCGCCCGCCGCAAGCTGATCGTCACCGACGGCGTCTTCTCCATGGACGGGTACGTCGCCCCGCTCGACGAGATCTGCGACCTGGCCGAGCGCCACGACGCCATGGTCATGGTCGACGACTCGCACGCCGTCGGCTTCGTCGGCCCCGGCGGCCGCGGCACCCCCGAGCTGCACGGCGTCATGGACCGCGTCGACATCATCACCGGCACCCTCGGCAAGGCCCTCGGCGGAGCCTCCGGCGGCTACGTCGCAGCCCGCGCCGAGATCGTCGCCCTGCTGCGCCAGCGCTCCCGCCCGTACCTCTTCTCCAACACCCTCGCCCCGGTCATCGCCGCCGCCTCCCTCAAGGTCCTCGACCTCCTGGAGTCCGCCGGCGACCTGCGCGAGCGGCTGAACGCCAACACCGCCCTGTTCCGCTCCCGCATGACCGAGGAGGGCTTCGACATCCTCCCCGGCGACCACGCCATCGCCCCCGTCATGATCGGCGACGCCGCCGAGGCCGGCCGCATGGCCGAGCTGCTCCTGGAGCGCGGCGTGTACGTGATCGGCTTCTCGTACCCGGTCGTGCCGCAGGGCCAGGCCCGCATCCGCGTCCAGCTCTCCGCCGCCCACTCCACCGAGGACGTGAACCGGGCCGTGGACGCCTTCGTCGCCGCCCGCGCCGCCCTGCGCGGCTGACGGCCGCCGGGGAGCCGGCGCAGCGAAAGGAGCAGGCCGCGCGGCCTGCGAGACTAGGGGCATGATCGAAGCACGGCGGTTGCACATCCTCCGCGCGGTGGCCGACCACCGCACGGTCACGGCGGCGGCCGCCGCGCTCTACCTCACCCCCTCCGCCGTCTCCCAGCAGCTCGCCGCCCTGGAGCAGGAGACCGGACACCGGCTCGTCGACCGCAGCGCCCGAGGCGCCCGGCTCACCCCGGCGGGCGAGATCCTGCTCGGACACGCCCATGCCGTCCTCGCCCAGCTGGAACGCGCCGAGGCCGAACTCGCGGCGTACGGCTCCGGCGAGGCCGGCACCGTCACGGTGGCGGCCTTCGCCACCGGCATCGGGCTCGTCGTGGCCCCGGCCATCGCGGCGCTCGCCCGCACCTCGCCCGGCATCCGGGTCCGGGTACGGGACGCCGAAGGCGACGAGAGCCTGCTCATGGTCCTCGACCGGCAGGTCGACGTGGCGGTCGCCGTCGAGTACCGGGGCGCCCCCGGCGAGGGCGGCGACCGGCTCACCCGGGTCCCGCTCTACGCCGAGCCCTTCGACGCGGTCCTGCCGCCCGGCCACCGGCTCGCGGGCGGTGAGCGGGTGGCGCTCGCCGACCTCGCCGGGGACCCCTGGATCGGCCAGTCGGCCGGCAACCCCTGCCACGACGTGACCGTCCTCGCCTGCGAGTACGCCGGCTTCGCCCCGCGCTTCGACCATGTCTCGGACGACTTCCGGGCGGTCGTCGCGCTCGCCGCGGCGGCGGCCGGCGTGGCGCTCGTGCCGCGCTCGGCCCTGCGCGGCATGGACCTCACGGACGTCGACATCCGGCCGGTGGACGGCGTCGCCCCCACGCGGCGCGTCTTCGCCGCGGTCCGCCGGGGCGCCGAGGACCACCCGCTGATCAGCCCGGTCCTGGCGGCGCTGGAGCGGGCGGCGGCTCCCCGGGACTGAGCCCGCGGGGCCGCTACCAGAGCGTGGTGAAGCCGAGCCGAAGGCGCTCCTCGGCCACGGCCACGTCCAGGGAGCCGGCCCTGACCCGCGCCGCCTCCCGCGGACTCAGCGCCCGCCCGAAGAGACGGACGTCGTCGAGGGCGCCCCGGAACAGCTCCGTCACCCCCGGCGGCCGGTCGGGGAAGTCCGGCCGGGCCCCGATGTGGAGGCTGAACTGCCCGGCGGGCGTCACCCAGGTGTCGTCCGGCTCCTGACCCGCCGGCATCACGGCCGCGGCCGGAGCCCCGCCGTCCACCGCGAGCCCCAGGGTGAGGCCCCGCCGGGTGAGCACCACATGGTGCCAGGCGCCGTCACCGTACGCGGAGGGGAGCGTCACCTCCGTCGTGCCGGCGTCCGTCCCGGCCGTGGCGCGCAGCACACCGGTCCCGGGTTCGGCCCGGACCGAGAAGTGCCGGACCGTCCGCGCCGCCCCGGGGACCGGCGCGCCGTACGCCCACACGATCGGGAGGGTGCCCGTGCCGGCCGTGTGCCGGAACCAGGCCGTGACGGTGAAGTCCCCGGCCCGGCCGGGCCCGTCGACCCGCAGGGGCGGCGAGCAGACGACCCGCAGGTGGTCGTCGCGTCCGTCGAGCTCCAGGGCCCGTCCGCCCAGGCGTGTCCCGAGCCGGGCCCCGCCGTGGACGAGCGCGTGGTGGGGGCGCTCGCCGGGGGGCCGCTCGCGGGTGTCGGAGGTGCGCGGAAGGCGCAGTTCGGTCCGCGCCTCGTCCATGGCCTTCTCGGTGAAGGAGGTGTGGACGACGCTGCCGTGCGGGATGTGCGCACCGGTCTCGTACAGGACGCCTAGGGAGCCGTCCGGGAGGAGCGCGAGATCCGAGTAGCCCGTACGGGCCGGCGAGACCAGGGTGCCCGCGGTCCGCCAGGTCCTCCCCTCGTCGGTGGAGGAGCGGACGGCGAGCTCGCGGCGGTCCTCCAGGGTGTGGGGGCCGAGCCGGGAACCGGCGGAGAACAGCAGCCGGTCGGGCCTGCCGTCGAGGTCCCGGGCGTGCAGCCGCAGCAGCGAACCGAAGACCGGGGAGGTGTCCAGGTCCGCCACCGGCGCGAAGGGCGCCGCGAAGGCGGCTCCGCCGCCGGTGGCGGTGGTGCCCACCCGGTGAGCGTCCGTCAGGCAGCGCGTGGGCTCGGAGTTGCGGGCGTTGACGAGGATGTTCCCGTCGGTGGTCTCGGCGATCGCCGGTTCGCCGGGGTACGAGCCCGTGTCGGCCACGTCGGAGACGGCGCCGAGCGCCCAGGTGAGCCCGCCGTCGTCGCTCAGGTAGAGCTGGCCGCCGGCCTTCCCGCCGCCGTGGTGGTCACCGGCCACCACCAGCCGGCCGCGGTGCTTCCCCCGGACCAGCTGGATGCCGTGGCCGGGGCCGGTCGAGACCCAGGACCAGTGGGGGCGGTCGAGCTGCGGCTGGTGCGTGCGGGGTCCCCAGGTCAGACCGCCGTCCATGCTGTGGACGGCGAACACCGTGCGGTCGAAACCGGCGCGCCGCGGCGCGGCCCGGTCGCGGTTCCAGTCGCCGCTGGAGTGGAGCAGGGTGATCCGGCCGGTCACCGCGTCCACGACCGGCGCGGGATTGCCGTGGGCCAGTTCGTCGCCGGCCCCGACGACGATCGTGGGCTCCGCGTCCCAGGTCCTCCCGCCGTCCAGGGACCGCTTGAGGACGAGATCGGTGTCACCGACGTCGTGACAGCCGGTCGCCGGGTCCCGGTCCCGGCCCTCGGCGAACGCGAGGAGGACCCCGGCGGGTGTCGTGACGAGCGCCGGGACCCGCGTGCAGAAGTAGTGCTCGCGCGCCTTGAAGGGGGTGGTGGACGTCGACGGGGTGACCGTCGGGGGCGCGGTGACCGCCGCCGCCGGTGCGGGTGGCGTCACCACCGGCGCCAGGGCGGCGGCCAGGAGCGTCAGGGCGAGCGCGTACGGCGGGACGGACGGTGCGGAGCGGCGCCCGCCACGCGGGCGCCACGGGAGGAAGGACAGCACGGAGGCACACCTCGGGACGCGGACGGAGGCGACGGAGGGCGGGGCGGAGGGTGCGGGGCACCCCGCGCGAGCCGGCCGGCGCCGGCGGTCCCGCGCATCGTAGTGCGGCCCGCTCCCTCGACCCGGTGGGACCTGCCGGGGGGAGCGCCGGTTCCACCGGACCGCCCGCCCCGGTCGCCGCCTGCCGGCCCGTCAGTCGGCCGAGCGCGTCCAGCCGTCCGTCTCGATCCGCGACCCGTCGGCCGGGCGGGCCTCGTCGAAGAGAGGGCGGCCCGAGGCGTCCAGGACCCGCAGCCCGTCCACGTACACGCCCCGGCCCACGTACAGCCGGTCCGTCGTGTACCGCCAGCGGAGCCGCTGGGGGCCGGGGGCCCCGTCCGGGAGGTCGGCGGTCACGTCGTACCAGACCCGCCCCGACCAGCCGCTCACCGTGCCCGAGGGGTACGGGCGCGGCGGCTCCCCGGCCCGTACCGCCGTGAAGGGCACCGGTGTCCAGGTCGCCCCGCCGTCCGCCGAGGCCTCCAGGACCGCCCGGTCGGCCCCCGGCTCGGTGTCCCACCACAGGGCGCACGCGAGCCGGGCCCCGCCGGGCACCGGCGGGAGGGTGAGGAGCGCGGTCGCGGGCCCGCGCATGCCGGAGAACCAGGCGGTACGGCCCCGGGCGGGGCGCACCGGGACCGCCCGGGCCAGGGCGTTCGCGGCGGCGACGCGCGGGGCGGACCCCGAGCGCCAGGACCGCACCGGGTGCACGGAGTTGCCCAGCACGATCAGGAAGGCGTCGGTGGTCGGGTCCAGGACGAGACTCGTCCCGGTGAAACCGGTGTGTCCGGCCGTGCGGGGCGTCGCCATGGCGCCCATGTACCAGTGCTGGTGGAGTTCGAAGCCGAGCCCGTGCTCGTCGCCGGGGAAGGCGGTGTTGAAGTCGGTGAACATCAGCTCCACCGAGGCGGGGGTGAGGACGCGGGCCCGGCCGTACGCCCCGCCGTTGAGCAGGGTGCGGGCCAGGACGGCGAGGTCCCAGGCGTCGGAGAAGACACCCGCGTGGCCGGCGATCCCGCCGAAGGCGTGGGCGTTCTCGTCGTGGACCTCGCCCCACACCAGGCCCCGGTCGAGCCCGGACCAGGGACGCCGGGCGTCCTCGGTGGCGGCGATCCCCGGCCGCCAGGAGGGCGGGGGGTTGAAACGCGTGCGGCGCATGCCGAGCGGTCCGGTGATCTCGTCGTGGAGCAGCGCGTCCAGGCCGCGGCCGGTGATCTCCTCCAGGACGAGCTGGAGCGTGATCAGGTTGAGGTCGGAGTAGAGGTACGCGGAACCCGGCGGGTGGGCCGGGACCTCCTGCCACAGGAGCCGCAGCCGCCCCTCGCGGGTGGGTTCCTTGTAGAGCGGCAGCCACGCCCGGAAGCCCGAGGTGTGCGTCAGCAGCTGACGTACCGTGACGTCCTGCTTCCCGCCGCCGCCGAACTCCGGCAGGTACGCGGTGACCCGTTCCTCCAGGCGCAGCGCCCCGCGCTCGATCTGCTGCACCGCCAGGATCGAGGTGAACAGCTTGGAGACCGAGGCCAGGTCGAAGACCGTTTCCGCGGTCATCGGGATCTGCTCCTCCGGGGGCAGTTCCACCCCGGTGTCCGTCGTCTCGTCGTAGCGCGCGTACCGCAGGGCCTTCCCGAGGGGCCGGTGGAGGGCCACGGTCCCGCCCCGTCCGGCGAGCAGCACGGCCCCCGCGTACCAGGGACGCCGGGGCGAAGGCCGCAGGAAGGATTCGGCGTCGGCGACGAGCCGGTCCAGGTGCTCCCGCAGGAGACCGGCACGCTCGGCGCCGCCGTGCCGCAGGGTGGTCCGCCGGGCCGGGCCCGGCCCCGGTCCCGGGGCGGCCGCGGCCCCCGGAATCGCACCGATCATCAGCGCACCTCCCAGGGCGAGCACCCCGCCGCCGAAGGCGCGGCGGCTCGGGCCCCGGCCTGTCCTGGACTCCTCCGTCATCGTCCACCCTCTCCCACTGCCCAGTTGAAAGAAAACTCCGGTCACTCAGGGAAGATCTGAAACTTTCTACCGGAGCGGGCCCGGGCGGGGAAGGACGCGGCACGCCCCAGAATCTGACGAACCGTCGGGACCCGCTCGGTCCGGCGCGGCCTGTCGTGGAACGAACCGGCGAAAAGCCGTATATGGCAAGATGCGGATCATGAGTTCGAGTACGACGGCGCTGACCCGGCAGTGGACGACCTGGGGGCCGGTGGTGGCCGCGCTTGCCCTCGGCCTCGCCTGGGGGCGGGACCTACCGGGCCTCGCCGTCGGACTCGTCGCCGTCTGCCTGATCGCCGCCGTCCTCTCCGCGGTCCACCATGCCGAGGTCGTCGCCCACCGCGTCGGAGAGCCCTTCGGCTCGCTCGTCCTCGCCGTGGCCGTGACCGTCATCGAGGTGGGGCTCATCGTCACCCTGATGGCCGGGGGCGGCGAGAAGACCTCCACCTACGCCCGCGACACCGTCTTCGCCGCCGTCATGATCACGTGCAACGGCATCGTCGGCCTCTCCCTCCTCGTCGCCGCCCTGCGCAACCGGGTCGCCGTCTTCAACGCCGAGGGCTCCGGCGGCGCGCTCGCCACCGTCTGCACCCTGGCGACCATGACGCTGGTCCTCCCCGCCTTCACCACCAGCCACTCCGGCCCCGAGTTCTCCGGCCCGCAGCTGGCCTTCGCCGCGGTCGCCTCCCTCTGCCTGTACGGGGTGTTCGTCGGCGTCCAGACCGTCCGGCACCGCGACTACTTCCTCCCCGTCCCCCGCCCCGGCCACGACTCGGGCGACGACCACGCCGCCCCGCCGGGCACCCGCGAGACCTGGTTCAGCGTCGGCCTGCTCCTGCTCGCCCTCGTCGCCGTCGTCGGCAACGCCAAGCTGATCTCGCCCACCATCGAGGACGGCGTCCAGTCCGCCGGCCTGCCCAAGGCCGTCGTCGGCGTCGTCATCGCCCTGATGGTCCTCCTCCCCGAGACCCTCGCCGCCGTCCGCGCCGCCCGCCGCGACCGCTTCCAGACCAGCCTCAACCTCGCCTACGGCTCCGCCATCGCCAGCATCGGCCTGACGATCCCGGCGATCGCGCTCGCCTCGATCTGGCTGTCCGGCCCCCTCGTGCTCGGGCTCGGCCCGCTCCACCTGGTGCTGCTGGTCCTCACCGGCGCGGTGAGCGCCCTGACCGTGGTGCCCGGACGGGCCACGCTGCTCCAGGGCGGCGTCCACCTCGCGATCTTCGCCGCCTTCGTCTTCCTCTCCTTCAGTCCCTGACCTTTCCCGCTCCGGCCGCTCGGTCCCCGGCGCCCAAGAAGGACATCCCGCGCTCGCCGGCGCCGGGAATGATCATCCGGCGCCCGCACCCGCTCGCCACCGTCCACCGCGGCTCCGCCGACGGGTACTTGACCTCCCGCCGGGCCCCGCCCAGGATCACCGCATGGATCGACTCCTCAGCCGGACCGTCGACGGCGTCCTGCGCATGAGCGCCCAGCGCGTCCCCGACCGCACCGCCGTCCGGTACGCCGGCCGCGCGTGGACGTACGCCGAGCTGGACGCGGCCGTGACCACCGCCGCCGCCGTCCTGCGCGAGGCGCACCACGGCATCGGTCTGCCGCAGTACGCCCGGGTCGCCGCGTACGGCCACAACTCCGACGCGTACCTCATCGCGTTCCTCGCCTGCGCCCGCGCCGGCCTGATCCATGTGCCGGTCGACCACCACCTGACCGGTGACGACCTCGCGTACGTCCTGGAGCAGTCGGACAGCTCCCTCGTCCTCGCCGACCCCGCGCTCGCGGACCGCGTCCCCGCGGGCTTCCCGGTCAAGGTCCTCCGCGACGCGCCGGGTTCCCTTCTCGACGCGCTCGCCGACCCGGAGCCGTACGACACCGACCGCGACGCCCGCGACCTCGCCCAGCTGCTCTACACCTCCGGCACCACCGCCCTGCCCAAGGGCGCGATGATGACCCACCGCGCCCTCGTCCACGAGTACGCGAGCGCCATCGAGGCCCTCGACCTGCACGAGGACGACCGGCCGGTGCACGCGCTGCCGCTCCACCACTCGGCGCAGACGCATGTCTTCCTGCTGCCGTACCTCGCCGTCGGCGCCGACAACACCATCGTCGACGGCCCCGATCCGGCCGTCCTGTTCGATCTGATCGAGGCCGGCCGCGCGGACAGCCTCTTCGCCCCGCCCACCGTCTGGATCGCCCTCGCCAACCACCCGGAGTTCGCCGACCGTGACCTGTCCGCGCTGCGGAAGGCCTACTACGGCGCCTCGGTCATGCCCGTGCCCGTCCTGGAACGCCTGCGCGCCCGCCTGCCCGGCCTCGCCTTCCGCAACTGCTTCGGCCAGTCCGAGATCGGGCCCCTCGCCACGGTCCTCGGCCCCGACGAGCACGAGGGACGGATGGACTCCTGCGGCCGGCCCGTCCGGCACGTCGAGGCCCGCCTCGTGGACGAGCACGGCGCGGACGTGCCCGACGGCACCCCGGGGGAGATCGTCTACCGCTCCCCGCAGCTCTGCGCCGGGTACTGGGGCAAGCCCGAGGAGACGAAGGAGGCGTTCCGCGGCGGCTGGTTCCACTCCGGCGACCTCGCCGTACGGGACGCCGAGGGCTACTACACGATCGTCGACCGGGTGAAGGACGTCATCAACTCCGGCGGGGTCCTCGTCGCCTCCCGCCAGGTCGAGGACGCCCTCTACACCCACCCGGCCGTCGCCGAGACGGCCGTCATCGGACTGCCCCACGAGCGGTGGATCGAGGCGGTCACGGCCGTCGTCATCCCGCGCGGCGAGGTCACCGAGGCCGAACTCCTCACCCACGCCCGCGAGAAGCTCGCCCCCTTCAAGGCGCCCAAGCGGATCCTCTTCGTGGACGAGCTGCCCCGCAACGCGAGCGGCAAGATCCTCAAACGGGAGCTGCGCGACCGCTTCGCGGACACCGCCCTGTCCTGAGTTCCCCGCCGCCTCAGGTCCGCAGGTCCACGATCCGCCGGATCTTGCCCACCGACCGCTCCAGCGTCCCCGGGTCGACCACCTCGACCCCGACCGTGACCCCGATCCCGTCCTTCACGGCCGCCGCGACCGCGCGGGCCGCCTCGGCGCGCTCCCCGGACGAGGCGGCCGGCCGCGCCTCCACCCGTACGGTCAGCCGGTCCAGCCGGCCCTCGCGGGTCAGCCGCAGCTGGAAGTGGGGGGCCACCGCCGGGGTCCGGAGCACGATCTCCTCGATCTGGGTGGGGAAGAGGTTCACCCCGCGCAGGATGATCATGTCGTCGCTGCGGCCCGTGACCTTCTCCATCCGTCGGAAGACCCGTGCCGTGCCCGGCAGCAGCCGGGTCAGGTCCCGGGTGCGGTAGCGGATCACGGGCATGGCCTCCCTGGTGAGCGAGGTGATGACCAGCTCGCCCTCCTCCCCGTCGGGCAGCATCTCGCCCGTGAAGGGGTCGACGATCTCCGGGTAGAAGTGGTCCTCCCAGATGTGCAGTCCGTCCTTGGTCTCCACGCACTCCTGGGCCACCCCGGGGCCCATCACCTCCGACAGGCCGTAGATGTCGACCGCGTCGAGGGCGAACCGCTCCTCGATCTCCTTCCGCATGGCCTCCGTCCACGGCTCCGCCCCGAACACCCCCACCTTCAGCGACGTGGAGCGCGGATCCACGCCCTGCCGTTCGAACTCGTCGAGCAGCGTCAGCATGTAACTGGGCGTCACCATGATGACCTCCGGCCGGAAGTCCTGGATCAGCCGCACCTGCCGGGCGGTCATCCCGCCCGAGGCCGGGATGACCGTGCAGCCCAGCCGCTCGGCCCCGTAGTGCGCTCCCAGGCCGCCGGTGAACAGCCCGTAACCGTAGGCCACGTGGACCTTGTGGCCGGGCCGGACACCGGCCGCGCGCAGCGAGCGGGCCACCACGTCCGCCCAGGTGTCCAGATCGCGGTCCGTGTAGCCGACGACGGTGGGCAGGCCGGTGGTGCCGCTGGAGGCGTGGACGCGCCGGATCCGCTCGGGGGCCACCGCGAACATGCCGAAGGGGTAGTTCTCCCGCAGGTCCGCCTTGGTGGTGAAGGGGAAGCGGGCCAGGTCGGCGAGGGAGCGGCAGTCGTCCGGGCCGACCCCCGCCGCGTCGAAGGAGCGCCGGTAGAAGTCCACGTTCTCGTACGCGTGCCGCAGCGTGGCCCGCAGCCGCTCCCGCTGCAACGCCTCCAGCTCCGCGCGCCCGAGCCTTTCGCCGCTGTCCAGCAGATCCGTCATGCGTCGCTCCCTCACCTCGGAGAATCCCGACCCGACCTCGGACGACCGATCATTCGGTTGATCCTTCCGGCCAGTAAATCCGGCGGGCCCGGGGGCTTGGCAAGAGGGGAGGAGGAGTTTTCCCGGCTCGTACGGCCGCACGGACGGCGGAGCGCAGGGGGGCGCGCGAGGGGCGGTCGCCGCCGTCCGGTGCTACGGCTCGGACGCGCCGCACCCGAAGGGCGGAGACTGCGGTGCGTTACATGTGGACGCGAAGAGTGACGATCGCGCTCCTGTGATCCCTCATGCCCCAGAACGGAGACCCCATGTCGGTCGACACCGGGCGGGCGGCCACCCCGGCCCCCGTACCCGCCGCCGAGATCCGCCAGATCCAGCTCAGCCTCAGCACCGCCGCCGCGCGCAACCTCGCGACGACGACCAAGTCCGAGCCCCAGATGCAGGGCATCAGCTCCCGATGGCTGCTGCGCACCCTGCCCTGGGTCCACACCCCCGGCGGCGTCTACCGCGTCAACCGCCGTCTGTCGTACGTGGTCGGCGACGGCCGTGTCACCTTCGTCAAGAGCGGCTCCAAGGTCGAGGTCATCCCCGCCGAACTGGCCGAACTCCCCCTGCTGCGCGGCTTCGACGACCACATCGCGCTCGGCGCCCTCGCGGACCGCTTCGTCCAGAAGGAGTACGAGCCGGGCCAGGTCATCGTGAGCGCCGGCAAGAAGGCCGACCACGTGTACCTGATCGCCCACGGGAAGATCGAGAAGATCGGCACCGGCCCCTACGGCGACGAGGCCGTCCTCGGCCGCCTCGGCGACGGCGACACCTTCGGCGGCCAGGTCCTCGCCGGGGACGGGAAGTGGGAGTTCACCGCCCGCGCGACCACGGCGGCCACGATCCTCGCCCTGCCGCGCACCGCCTACCTGGCCGTCGCCGAGCAGTACGAGAACCTCCGCGACCACGTCCAGGGCCTCGGCACCAACGGCTTCCGCCGCCCGGTCAACAAGGCGGGCGAGGCCGCCATCGAGCTGAGCGCCGGTCACGTCGGCGAGGTCCCGCTGCCGGGCGCCTACGCCGACTACGAACTCAAGCCGCGCGAGTACGAGCTGAGCGTCGCCCAGACCGTCCTGAAGGTCCACACCCGCGTCGCGGACCTCTACAACCAGCCGATGAACCAGACCGAGCAGCAGCTGCGGCTCACCATCCAGGAGCTCCGTGAGCGCCAGGAGCACGAACTCGTCAACAACCCCGAGTTCGGCCTGCTCCACAACACCGACTACGACCAGCGCATCCAGACGCACTCCGGCCCGCCCACCCCGGACGACCTCGACGACCTGCTGAGCATGCGCCGCGGCACGCAGTACCTCTTCGCCCACCCCCGCGCCATCGCCGCCTTCGGCAAGGAGTGCAACAAGCGCGGCCTCGCCCTCAGCTCCGTGGACGTCGACGGCCACCACATTCCGGCCTGGCGCGGCGTCCCGATCCTGCCCTGCGGCAAGATCCCCGTCACCGACCGGCAGAGCTCCTCGATCATCGCCGTCCGTACCGGCGAGCACAACGAGGGCGTCATCGGCCTCCACCAGACCGGACTGCCCGACGAGGTCGAACCCGGGCTGAACTGCCGCTTCATGGGGATCGACGACAAGGCGATCATCTCCTACCTCGTCTCCACCTACTACTCCGCCGCGATCCTCGTCCCGGACGCCGTCGGCATCCTGGAGAACGTCGAGGTCCGCCCGCGCGCCTGAGAGCGGCGGCCGGACCCGCCGCCCGGCCCATGACCGTCGCCGGCCGGCTCCGACCCGACGGCGCCGAACCCCGCCCCCGCGCGACCCGGCTTCCGGCGGAGCCCCCTTCAGACGAAGAATTCATCCCGCTATCACACCTTGGGGTGGGTTTTACGCCCTTCGGCTGGAAGGGGGCCCCGGCGGGGGCAAGGCTGGAGCCAGCGGGGCCGCCCGGCCCCGGGTCCCCGCCTCCGGTCCCCCGACGGGCGGGTCCTCCCGGCTGCCCGAAGGAAAGCGAACGCCATGTCCCACCTGTGCCGCCCCGCCGCTCCCGCCCCCCGGGAGGCGGCCGCGTGACCACCACCGCCCCCGGCACCGCCGACACCCCCCAGGTCCACTTCTGGGCCGTTCCCGATCTCACCGGGCTCGAGTTCGACCCCTTCCTCGCCCGCCTGCTGCACGAGGACCCGGTCACCCGCGTCCGGCTGCCCAACGGCGAGGGCCACGCCTGGCTCGTCACCCGCTACGAGGACGTCAAGTTCGTCTCGGTCGACCCGCGCTTCAGCCGCCAGGCCGTCTGGGGCCGCTCC
This sequence comes from Streptomyces sp. NPDC012827, assembly GCF_042900905.1. Taxonomy (NCBI): domain Bacteria; kingdom Bacillati; phylum Actinomycetota; class Actinomycetes; order Kitasatosporales; family Streptomycetaceae; genus Streptomyces; species Streptomyces sp. NPDC012827. Next base: position 23,992 of record NZ_JBIBBY010000010.1, read on the forward strand.
ATCACCCGGCTCGCGCCCCACTTCATCCCCATGGAGGGCGCCGTCGGCTTCGCCGACCCGCCCGACCACACCCGCATGCGCCGCGTCGTCGCCCGCGCCTTCAGCGCGCGCGCCCTGCGCTCGCTGCGCGACCACGCCCAGACCGTCATGGACCGGCTCCTCGACAAGGTGGAGGAGCACGGCGCCCCCGCCGACCTCATGGAACTGGTCAACCGGCCCTTCCCGCTCGCCATGGTCAGCGAACTCATGGGCGTCCCCGAAGGCGACCGGCCGCTGATGGCCCGCTGGTCCGACACCATCATCTCCGCCGGCGCGGGCCGGGAGGCCAGCGAACGGGCCAAGGCGGACATGGGCCGCTACTTCACCGAGCTCATCGGCCGCAGCCACGGAACCGGCCGCGAGACGCTCGCCGCCGTCCTCGCCGACGCCGTCGACGACGAGACGCTCACCGAACACGAGGCCGTCGGCCTCGCCGTCCTCATCCAGATCGGCGGCGCCCACGCCGTCCGCAACAACAGCGCCAACATGGTCTTCGCGCTGCTCACCCACCCCGACCACCTCGCCCGGCTGCGCGCCGAACCCGAGCTGCTGCCCCAGGCGGTCGACGAACTCCTGCGCTACATCCCGCACCGCAACGCCGTCGGCCTCTCCCGGATCGCCATGGAGGACGTCGAGGTCGGCGGGGTCACCATCCCCGCCGGGGACCCCGTCTACGTCTCCTACCTGACCGCCAACCGCGACCCGGACGTCTTCCCCGACCCCGACCGGCTCGACTTCGACCGCGCCTACAACCCGCACGTCGCCTTCGGCCACGGCCCCCACTACTGCCCCGGCTCCGCCCTGGCCCGCATCGAGTCCGAGATCCTCCTCGACTCCCTGTGGACCCGCTTCCCCGACCTGCGGCTCGCCGTCCCCGAGAAGGAGCTCCGCTGGCAGCGCGGCGCCCTCATCCGGGGCCCCGAGACCCTGCCCGTCACCTGGTGAGAGGAACCGGAACCCCGTGACAGCCACGGCCATCGGACCGGCCGGCGGACTCGTCGTCCCGCCCGGCCACGGCAAGACCCTGACCACCGCCGCCCAGCACGTCACCTTCAAGGTGACCGGCGAGCACAGCCGTACCGCCTCCACCTTCGAGGTCGTCGTCCCGCCCGGCTTCGACGTCGGCGCGCACGCCCACGGCCACAGCGAGGAACTCTTCTACGTCCTGGAGGGCGAACTCGACGTCCTCGCCTTCGAACCGCTCGTCCGCACCCCCGACAGCTGGCGCGAGTGGGAGTCCGCCTCCGGACAGCGCGCCGTCCGCGCCACCCCCGGCACCCTGATCCTCGTCCCGCCCGGCTGCCCGCACGCCTTCGCCAACCCCACCGGCGAACCGGTCCGCATGCTGTTCCAGGCCTCGCCCCCGCCCGACCACGAGCGGTACTTCGAGGAGCTCATGGACATCCTCGGCTCCGGCGGCGAGGTCGACCACGAGGCCGTCGAACGGCTCCGCGTCCGCTACGACATCGAACAGATCACCCCCCTCCGGCACGACGCCGGAGGCAGGCAGGAGACCACCCCCGCCCCATGACCGCACCCGAGAACCACGGCCCCGTCCACGACTGGGCCGTGGTACCCCTGCCCGCCACGGAACCCGACCCGCTGCCCCGCCGGCTGCTCCGCGAGGAGCCCGTCGCCCGGGTCCGCCTCCCGTACGGGGAGGGCCACGCCTGGCTCGTCACCCGCTACGAGGACGTCCGGCGGATCACCGCCGACCCGCGCACGAGCCGCGCGCTCACCGCCGGCCGGCCGCTCCCCAGCTCCACCCCCCACACCCTCGCCCCGGCCGGCGGCGTCGGCCGTGCCGACCCGCCCGACCACACCCGCCTGCGCAAACTGATCGCCCCCACCTTCACCCGCCGCCGCATGCGGGCGCTCCGCGCGCACATCGAGGAACGGGCCGGGGACCTCGCCACGCGGCTCGAGGACGCGGGCCCGCCCGCCGACCTCGCCGAGACCTTCATCGGCCCCCTGTCCGCCTCCGTCGTCGCCGCACTCCTCGGCGTGCCCGCCGCCGACCTCGACCGGGTCCACGCCTGGCGCGAGGCGGTCCTGCGGCACGACACCACCGAGGCGGAGGCGGAGTCCGTCAAGGGCGAGATCGCCGCCTACGTCGCCGGTCTCGCCCGGCACCGCGCCGAGCACCCGGCCGACGACCTCATCGGTGAACTCGCCGCCGCCCGCGCCGCCGGCGGGCTCAGCACCCCGGAACTCGTCTCCACCGCCGTCATGCTCACCCTCAACGGCCTCGACGCCGTGCGGAACATCGTGTCCACCATGGTGTACGTGCTCCTCGTCCACCCCGACCAGACCGCGAAGCTGCGCGCGCAGCCGTCCCGCCTACCCCGGGCCGTGGAGGAACTCCTGCGCTACGTCCCGCAGCGCAACGGCGTCGGCATGCCCCGCATCGCCACCGCCGACATCGAGGTCGGCGGCGTCACCGTCCGCGCGGGGGAGGCCGTGCACGTCTTCTACCCCGCGGCCAACCGGGACCCCGCCGTCTTCACCGACCCCGACCGGCTCGACCTCGAACGGGACGAGGCCCCGCACCTCGCCTTCGGCCACGGCCTCCACTACTGCGCGGGCGCGGCCCTCGCCCGCATGGAGGCCGAGGTGATGCTCTCCACCCTCCTCGCCCGTTTCCCCGCGCTCACCCTCGCCGTCCCGCCCGAACGCCTCGCGTGGCGGCGCGGGACCGTCAACCGCGGCCCGGTCGCCCTTCCCGTGACGTGGTGAGCGCTCCCGAGGCGCGCGCCGCGGGGTAAACGCGTTGCGGCCACCGTCCCCGGGTGCTGAGGTGGCCGGATGGAACCCCAGCATCTGCGTGACCTGTACGACCGCCAACTGCGTCTCGGGGCGCGCCCGGACGGGCCCGGGTGCCGCGTCGAACGGGCAGGCCCCGTCGTCCGTGCCACCGGCCCCGCCCACGCCTGGAACGGCGTCCTCTGGTCGGGGCTCGGGGCGGACGCCCAGGACGCCGAGGTCGACGCCGTGATCGCCGCGCAGATCGGCCACTACCGTGCCGCCGGGACGCCCTTCGAGTGGAAGCTGTACGGGCACGACACCCCCGCCCGGCTCGGGGAACGCCTCCTCGCGGCCGGGTTCACCGCCGAGGACCCCGAGACCCTGATGGCCGCTCAGGCCGCCGCCCTGCCCGGGGACGTACCGCTGCCCGAGGGCGTCACCCTGCACGCCGTCACCGACGCGGCCGGTGTACGCCAGGTCGTGGAGGTGCACGAACGCGCCTTCGGGACCGACAGCTCCGCCCTCGGCCGGCAGCTGCTCGACCGGCTCGCCGCCGACCCGGAGACCGTCACCGCCGTCGTCGCCCTCGCCGGCGGGGAGCCGGTCAGCGCCGCCCGCATGGAGCTGTACCCCGGCACCGACTTCGCCGGCCTGTGGGGCGGCGGCACGGTCGAGGGCTGGCGCGGACGGGGCCTCTACCGCGCGCTCGTCGCCCACCGGGCCCGCGTCGCGGCGGAACGCGGCCACCGTTACGTCCAGGTCGACGCGGCCGACACCAGCCGCCCGATCCTCGCCCGCCTGGGCTTCCTGACACTCACCACCACGACCCCGTACACGTACGACCCGCGCTCGGCGCACCGTGCGCAGGGGCAGGGCGGCTGAGAGCGGAAAGACCTGGGGCGCTCGGCCCCCGCAGGCGGCCGGGCCTCAGGAAGCCCAGTGCGCGGGGCGCTCGAAACCCTCCGGGAGGCGGGTCGCGGCGTCCCCGCGCGCCGCGTTCAGCTGCGGCTGCGTCAGGAACAGGGCTCCCGTCAGATCCGCCCCCGCCAGCTGCGCGTCCCGCAGGTCCGCGCCGATCAGGTCGGCGAGCGACAGGTCGGCGCCCGTCAGATCGGCCGCGATGAGCAGTGCCCCGCGCAGGTCCGCGCCCCGCAGCCGCGCCCCCCGGAGCCGCTTGCCGATCAGGTCCGCCCCGCGCCGGCTCCTCGGCGGCCGGCCCCCGGCCTCCGCCCGCACCAGCTCGCTCGTCCGCAGCAGCAGCGGGTTCACCTCCCCGCGTACGGACGCCACGTCCAGCTTCTCCAGGGCGTCGGCGTCCAGCGCCGTCAGCTCCTCCACCCGCGCCAGCGCCGCGCCCAGCTCGCCGTGCAGGGGACGCGCGGCCCGCCGCCCGAGGGCCTCGGTGAGATAGCGGAGCAGCTCGTGGAGCTGGCGCACCACCGGAAACACCTCGTACATCTGCCGCGCCGTCTCCGGCGCCGCCCGCCAGGAGACGCCGCCGAAGGTGACCTGGGAGACGTGCTGGCCGGCGCCGAAGCAGTCGTACACCGTGCACCCCTGGAATCCGTTCGGGCGCAGTTTCGTGTGGATGCCGCAACGGAAGTCGTCCCGCAGGTTCCGGCAGGGGTCTCCGGAGGGTTTGTCGACGGCGAAGTCGGCCGACCGGGCGAAGGGCAGGGCCACGCAGCACAGGCCGAAGCAGCTGGCGCAGTCGCCGCGCAGCGCGGTCTCCCGGGTCTCGGGCACGGTGAAACGGTCCTTCGCGTGGGGGTGACGGATCCACCCACCGTATCGCGCCCCGTCCGGAACTCCCTTGCCAAGATCACCACGACCGGGGGAGGCTCGCGCCCATGCCGACGTTCACGACCTACGACGGAACCGAACTCGCCTACCGGCTGGAGGGCGTGGGCGACCCCCTCGTCTGCCTCGCGGGAGGTCCCCTCCGCGACGCCGCGTACCTCGGCGACCTTGGGGGCCTCACCGCCCACCGGACCCTCGTCCTCCTCGACGCCCGGGGCACCGGCGCGAGCGCGGAACCCGCCGACCCCGCCACCTACCGCTGCGACCGGCAGGTCCCCGACGTCGAGGCGCTCCGGGCCCACCTCGGGCTCGACCGGATCGACCTCCTCGGCCACTCCGCCGGCGGCAACCTCGCCCTCCTGTACGCCGCCGCGCACCCCGAGCGCGTCCGCTCGCTCGTCCTCGTCACCTCACTGGCCCGCGCCCTCGGCCAGGAGGTCACGGACGAGGAGTGGGACGCGGCCGTCGAGATCTTCGCCGACCGGCCCTGGTACCCGGCGGCGCGGGCCGCTCTGGACGCCCTCGGCCCCGACACGCCCCCGGAGAGGGTCCGGGAAGCCGTCGCCCCCTTCGGGTACGGCCGCTGGGACGAGGCCGCCCGTGCCCATGCCGCGGCCGACCGCCACCAGGTCCGTCCCGGGGCCGCCGCCCGCTACCACGCCGACGGCGCCTACACCCCGGAGGCGACCCGCCGCGCGCTCGCCACCCTCACCGCTCCCGTCCTCGTCCTCGCGGGGGAGTACGACGCCGGTCCCACCCCCGCCCGGGCGGCCGAGACCGCCGCCCTCCTCCCGCACGGCGAGCTCCACGTCCAGGCGGGCGCGGCCCACCACCCCTGGATCGACGACGCCGGTGCCTTCGTCCGCGCGGTCGCCGCCTTCCTCGACCCCGCCGTCCGGACGGTCACCGTCGACGGCGTCCGCCTCGCCTACCGCGTCCGGGGGCCCGAGGACGCCCCGCCCGTCGTCCTCGTCCACGGCCGCGGCGAGAACGGCACCACCTGGGACGAGATCGCCGCCTCCCTCGCGGCAGACCACCGTGTGTACGCCCCCGACCTGCGCGGCCACGGCCTCAGCGACCATCCCGGGCACTACGGCTTCGACGTCTTCCGCGACGAACTCGGCGGCTTCCTGAAGGCACTCGGTCTGACCGGCGCCACCGTCGTCGCCCACTCGATGGGCGGTGGCGCCGCCCTCCTCCTCGCCCGGAGCGAGCCCGCCCTCGTCGGACGGCTCGTGCTGGAGGAACCGCCGGGGTTCGTCCCGCTCGACCCGCCGCGCGGACCCGCCGAACGCCCCGCCGGGCCGCTCCCCTTCGACTGGGCCGTCGTCCCCGGCACCGACGCCCAGCTGAACGACCCCGACCCGGCCTGGCGCACGGGCCACTCGGCGCTCACCGTGCCGACGCTGATCCTCGCCGGCGGAGAACGCAGCCACCTCCCGCAGGACCAGCTCCGCCGGCTCGCCGACCGGATCCCGGGAGCGCGCCTGTGGACCGGCGACGCGGGGCACCTCATCCACACGGAGGACCCGGCCGGCTTCCTCGCCGCCCTCCGGGAGTTCGGCCTCGGCCCGGCGGCCCCGGACGCGGGCGGTGCGGAGGAGCCGTGACGGTTCCGCCACGGGCCGCGCGGCCTGGCCGCGACCTGACGGACCGGCGCGGCCACCGCCCCCTTCCCACCGGGCGGAACCGGCTTCGGCCGCCCCCGCTTCCGGAGCCCTCCCGGGCGTCCGCGATCATCACCGGATGACCTTCACCAGCGGCACCAGCCGACGCACGCTCCTGACCTCCGTGGCCGCCGCCGCGGCCGGCCTGCCCCTCATCGGCGACCTCGCCGGGAACGCCCCCGCCGCCGCGGCGGCCACCACCACCGAACCCGCCTCCAACGCGGTGCTCTACAGCAAGGCCGAGTACCAGGAGGGCGTCCACTGGATGCGCCGGTTCCGCACCCACCCGCGGCCCGAACTCGCCGACAATCTGCGCCACTCCACCGCCCCCGTCCGCAGCACGGCGGTCCTCGCCCCGCACGGCGGCGGCATCGAGGCCGGCACCAGCGAACTCTGCCTGGCCATCGCCGGCTACGCCCTCCTCGCCGAGGACGAGGCCGGCACCGTGCCCCCCGAGCAGACCACGGTGCCCGGCGTGCCGCAGCGCGACTACTGGATGTTCGAGGGCCTGGCCTCGTCGAGCGAGCTGCACGTCACCTCGACCCACTGCGACGACCCGGCCGCCCTCGCCGTCTGCGCCCGCAACCTGTACGCCGTCTCCCTCCACGGTTTCGCGCCCAAGCCCGACAGCCCCGAATCGGCCGTCTCGGACAAGCAGATCCTCATCGGCGGCCGCGACCAGCGGCTCATGCGGAACCTGGAGGCCTCCTTCGCCGCCCACGGCCTCACCGCCCAACAGACGGACCCCGCCCGGAGGGTGGCGGTGACCGTCGCGGGCGCGAACAGCGCTCTGAACGGCGACGACCCGGCCAACATCGTCAACCGCACCGCCACCGGCGCGGGCGCCCAGCTCGAGATCTCCACCGCCCTGCGCCGGGCCATGTTCGGCGACTTCAGCGGCGCCCCGGCCCGCCGCCGTACGGCCGGCTCGGGCACCGAACCCGCCCACTTCTGGAACGCCTTCGTCGGCGCCGTGCGCGAGGCCGTCGACCGTCACGAGCGGGGCCTGGCCGCCTGAGCAGAGGCCGTGGGACCCCGGCGCGGGGGTTCCACGGCCCGGCCGGGGCAGGTCCGTACGGTGCCCCGGTCGACGCATCCGGCCACCACCGGCCCGGGAGGCCGCGGGCACGCATACTGGGAGCCATGCACCTCGTCGCCCTCATGGCCCCGCCCCGGCTCGCCGCCGTCCCGGCGGTGCCGGCCCCCGTCGACCCGGATGCCGCTCCGTCCCGGTCGGCGCGCACCTCGGCCGTCGTCCTTCCCCGCCGGTGACCCGCCCCGGCACCGGGCCCGGTGGGCGGCCCCCGGCCACCCCGGCGCCCCCGCACCCCGAACGCGATCTCGGCCGGCTCCTCGCCGGCCTGCGGCCCCTGCGGAACCCCGGGGCCTACGTCTTCACCACGGTCGACGGCCCCGCCCCGGCGGGCCTCGCCCCCGTCGTCACGGTCGCCGAGGCGGAGGGCCGCACCCTCGTCGTGCGACGGGAGGAGGCCGACGCGGCGGGGCTCGCCTACGACTACGTGGCCGCCTGGATCACCCTGCGCGTGCACTCCGCCCTCGACGCGGTGGGCCTGACGGCCGCCGTCGCCCGCGAACTCGCCGCCGCCGGCCTGAGCTGCAACGTGGTGGCCGGCTTCCACCACGACCACCTCTTCGTCGAACACGACCGCGCCGACGAGGTGTTGGGCCTGCTGCGGGCCCTCGCCGACCGCTCCGGCGGCGGAAGCGATCACGACCGGGACCGGTGAGGGACGCCGCGCCGTCCGCGTCGTACTCTGGGGCCCACGTGGGGCGACGGCCCCCGGCGCGCCCCCTCATGCGCCGGGGCGTGCGCCCCCAGGGTGGGGGTGGTGAACGCGTGGGACGTCAGGACGGCCGGCCCGTACAGCGCGGCTTCGGCCTGCTCGAACGCGAGTCGGCCCTCGCCGCGGCCGAGGAGGCCCTCGACCGGCTGGCCGGCCGCGCACGTCCCGACCGGGTCCCCGCACCGCGCACCGCGGGCCGCGCCTCCCACCTGGTCGTCCACCGCGGCGGCGCCCGCCCCCGCACCCCCCGCCCTCCGGCCGAGGGCCGCCCCGGCGGTGCCCCCGCACCGGGGCCCCGGCCCGGGCCCCTGCCCGACCCGACCGCCCCCGGCGCCCGCCCCGGGCCCGCCCCGGAGCCCCGCCCGCGGGGCGGAGTCCTGCGGTACGAGGCGGCCCCCGGTCTCGGCAGGACGGCGCTGCTCGCCGAGATACGCCGCCGGGCCGTGGCCCGGGGATGCGTCGTCCTGGCCGCCCGGGGCACCGGATCCGCCGGAAGCCTCCCCTACGGGACCGCCCGCCGCCTCCTGCTGACCGCGCCGGACGCCGGTACACCCGAGGACAGCTCCCGGGCGGCGCGGGAGCGGCTCGACCGGAGCCTCGCCCGGCTCGCCGGCCACCGGCCCCTCGTGCTCGTCCTGGACGACGCCCACGCCGCCGACCCCGAGTCCCTCCGCTGGCTCACGGCCTGCGCCGAGCGCGCCGGGGAACTGCCCGTCCTGATCGTCCTCGCCCACCGCGCCGGCGCGCTCCCCGAGGCCGCCGCGGGCCTCACCGGCCACCCGGCCCACCGGCTCGGCCCGCTCGGCCCCGCCGCCCTCGCCCGGCTCGTCCGCGAACGCGTCGGCACCCACGCGGACGACGCCTTCTGCCAGGCCTTCCAGGCCCTCACCGGCGGCAACCCCGCCGAGGCCGCCGCCCTCGCCGCCGCCGTCCGCGACCACGGCCTCGACCCCACCGCCGACAGCACCCGCGCGCTGCGTGACCTCGCCGCCGAGGTCACCGCCACCGGCCTGGCCGTCCGCCTCGAAAGCCTCGGCCCCACCGCCGTCCGCCTCGCCTGGGCCTGTGCCGTCCTCGGCACCGAGGCGCCTTCGCGCCTCGCCGGGGCCGTCGCGGGACTGGGCGGCGAGACGGTCGCCGCGTGCGCCCGGCGCCTGCGCGAGGCGAGAGTGCTCGCCGAGGCGGACGAGCCCGACGCCCCCCTCGCGTTCGGCCACCCCCTCCTCGCCGCGACCGTCTACGCTGCCATCCCCGCCGCCACCCGCGTCGCCCTGCACGGCCAGGCGGCCTGGTGCGTCGCCGAGGCCGGTCTCGGCTCCACCGCGACGGCCCGGCACCTCCTGGAGACCCATCCCGAGGGCGACCCGTGGGTCGTCGGCCACCTGCGCGCCGCCGCTCGCGAGCACCTGCGCGACGGCGCCCCCGAGGCGGCCGCCCGCAGCCTCGCCCGCGCCCTGCGCGAACCGCCCGCCGCCGAAGAACGCGACGACGTCCTCGCCGAACTCGACCGGGCCACCCGCCTGGCCCGGGCCGTGGCCGGCACGGACGGCGGAACCGGGCCGGACCCGGCAGCGCAGCGGGACGCCGGGCACCGCCCGTCCCCGGTGCTCGCCGACCGCGACCGCCTCGCCCGCGCCGCCGACCTGCTCGCCCGCAAGGCCCGGCCCGCAGCGCCTCCAAGGGACGGCTCCGGCGACATCGGCCCCTGAGCCCCCGCCCCCCCGAACGGCCGAGCCGGGGCGCACCGGCCCCGGCCCGCCCGCCGCGTACAGCCGGCCGCCCCACGGGACGGACGGACACCCGGCGCCAGGCGGCACCGGGCCCCGGCAGGGCAACCCGGCGCGTCGCCCCGCGTGCCCGTGCACGTACCATGGCCGTATGTCCTTCCTCCGCCGCCGCAGCGCCGCCACACCCGCGGGCCCGGACTTCGACGTCCTGGCCATGGACCCGGGGGACTGGCCCGGCAATCTCGGCGCCGGTCTGCTGCCCGCACCCGACGGTTCCTGCCAGGGCGTCTTCCTGCGCTACGACCTCTTCGGCGGCCGCGGACCCGCGATGATCATCGGCAACCTGCCGGAGGGCTCCCCGGCGCGCGAGCTCGCGGAGGGCCAGATCCCCTTCGAGGTCGCCCAGCTCCTCGCGGCCCTGGAGAACGACGAACCGGTCGAGGTGCTCGACACCGAGGACGTCCCCGTGATGCAGGGCGACAACCTGCTCATCGTGCGCCGCCTCAAGCTCTCCGAGAGCCGCATCTCCTGCGTCCAGTTCGACCGCAGCGACAACGTCCTCGTGACGATCGCCAGTTGGGACCGGCCGATCACCGACGACCTGTACGCGCTCCTCAAGCCCCTTCCCGCCGAGCTGTTCCAGCAGGGCTGACGGGGGAGCGGGGGCCGATGAGCGCGCGCGTCGACAGCTGGATCTGGGCGGTCCGTCTGACCAAGACCCGCTCCCAGGCCGCCGCGGCCTGCCGGGCCGGCCACGTCAAGGTGAACGGCGACCGGGCCAAACCCGCCCAGGCGGTGAAGCCGGGCGACGAGGTGCGGATCTTCCACGGCGGCCGCGAGCGGATCGTCGAGGTGAAGGAACTCCACACCAAGCGGGTCGGACCGCCGGTGGCCGCCGAGGCGTACGTGGACAACAGCCCGCCCCCGCCGCCGCGCGAACACGTCGCCCTCGCCGCCGTACGCGACCGGGGCGCCGGCCGCCCCACCAAGCGCGAACGCCGCGAGCTCGACGAACTCCGCGGCCGCCGCCCCTGACCGTCGCCGCAAGGCTCCGAACGGCCCCCGGACAGTTCGTCCGGGGGCCGTTCGGCGTACGTCAGCGCGCCGCCGGGGCGAACACCTCGTCCACCCGCGCGGCGGCCGTCCCGAGCCCCGTCGGCCCCCGCCGGGCGAAGGCCGTCCCGGCGCCCCGGTGGACGTCCTCGGCACGGTAACGCCGCACACCCCGGTGCCAGTTGAGGATCCCCGCCAGCCAGTCCTCCAACTCCCGCAGATACGAGGCGAAGGCGGCCCGCGCCTCCCGGTCGAGCCCGAAGTCCTCGCAGAGCAACGGCACTTCACGCAGCTTCAGGTGCTCGTACTGGCGCAGCCGGCCGCGCATCAGGTCGTCGACCATCGCCATGGCGGTCGGGTAGTCACAGCCGAAGAAGGTCTGCAGGACGAGGACGCCGTTGTGCACCTCGCCCTCCACCTCGATCTCCTTCTGGTAGGAGAAGAGGTCGTTGAGGAGCGTGGCGTAGTCGGCCACCGCGTTCTCCAGGGCGGTCACCGTACCGCTCGCGAAGATCTCGGGCGGCAGCGTCCCGGCACGGCGCAGCCGGCAGAGCATCATCGTCAGGTCGGAACCGAAGGTGGCCCGGCGCATCTCGATGTAGTCCACCGGGTCCGGCACACGGCGCTGCGCCTGGTTGTGCAGTTCCCAGAGCCAGCTGTCGAGCATGGCCTCCAGGGCGTGCCGCAGCTGGGCCCGGGACGCGGCCGGCATCGGACCCGCCGTCCGCGCCCACAGGTCCGCGAAGGACCGTTCGAGCGGAGGCGCGGGCAGGGACGCCGTGCCGACCGCGGAGGCGTCCTCGGCCAGCAGGGCCTTCAGGCGCTCGGTCTGCTCCTTGGCGGCCGCCAGGTTCCCGGAACGGCCGAAGACGATCGGGTAGTAGTCGTCCGCGTACGTCCCCCAGGTCAGCCACCCGGCGCTGAGCTCCAGTTCCTCCAGGGTGGCGTCCGGGTCGAGCCCCGCCGCGCACAGCGCGAGGTCGAAGCCCTCGCACATCTCCCGGTCCCAGATGTCGTCGAGAAGCCCCATCCGCTCGGTCCAGTCGACCGAGCGCCGCTTGGCCTCCTGGTGGTGCGGGTTGAGGCTCAGCGGGTACGGCAGGTCGAAGTCGGGCAGCAGCGAGGGCCCCACGTGCTGGTGCGGCACATGGGTGAGGGAGCGCAGCCGGGCGGCGGCCGGCCGGCCGAACAGCGTCCTGATGTCGAGGGCCGAGGTCCCGATGACCCCCTCGAACCGCGACGGACCGGAGACCATCCCCTCGTTCATGTAGCGGCTGGAGCGCATGTGCCACTCGTGACCGCCGGACTGCCAGTCCTGCAACCCCTTCGTGTACGCCGCCACCGCCGCGCACTCCGCGGGGCTCAGGCGGTGCTCGACGGCCAGCTGCGGCACCTCGGTGAGGGCGGTGTTCTCGAACTGCTGGAGCCGGGAGGTCAGCAGGTCGTTGACCGCGTCCGCCGCCTCCTGCGTCGTACAGCCGAGGAACTTCTCCAGGACCAGCACGCCGTTGCTGTTCTCGCCCTCGTCCTCCACCTCGCGCTGGTACGAGAAGAGGTCGTTGCGCAGGTGGACGGCGTCCGAGAAGGCGTCCCTGAGCACCCGCAGGGGGCGCGAGGCGGCCACCCGGTCCGGAACCTCCGCCCCGGCCGCGTACTCGACGAGCCCCGCCGACCAGGGGGCGCCGCCCACCTTGCGGCGCATCTCGATGTACTCGACGGGGTTGGCGATCCGCCCCTCGTCGATGTTGTCGAGCTCCCACAGGGACTCGTACAGCAGGTGCTCGGTCGCCTCCGCGAACCGCACCCGCCAGCCGTCCGACATCGACGGGACGGTCCGCCGCCACAGGTCGGCGAGACCGGCCTCGACCGGGTTCCCGGGCTCGGGCATGCCCTGCGACGGGTCCGCCGGCATGAAGCCCGGCAGCCGGTCCAGATACGCCTTGCCGCCCGCCCGGTCCGGATTCCGCTTGAACGTCTCCAGGAAGTGGTCGTCGAAGAAGAACACCCAGGTGTACCAGTCGGTGACGAGGTTCAGGGCCTCCTCGTCGCAGTCCGGATGGGTGTACGCGCACAGCAGCGCGTAGTCGTGCGCGTCGAGGTCACGCACCTCCCAGATGCCGGAGCCCTCCAGCATCCCCATGGCGCGCGCCCAGTCACGGGTGTGCGCGCGGGCGGCGTCCACATGGGGATTGAGCCGGGCCGGATACGGGACGTAGAAATCCGGCATGACGAAGGGTTGGGGCATTTCCGTCGGGTGCCTTTCGGTGGACACGGACATGTCCGGGCCAGCCTTACCCGGCGGTGACCACGCGCACGCGATCTCCGAAATAGTCATATGAGCGGGAGTGGGGTGGTGCGGAGCGCCCCCCGCACCACCCCACTCCCGCCGTTCTCGGCCACGCTCCCTCAGGCCCGGGAGACCCGCACGTCGGAGGCCTTCACGAACGCGACCCGATGGCCGAACTGGATCTGGTAGTACGTCTCCTGCCCCCGGACCACCCGGTGCCCGCTCGTGTCGAACACCGGCGCGAAGTAGTACTCGCCCGGCATCCGGTCACCCACCACGTACCGCTGTCCCGCGAGCAGCCGGTACGGCAGCGGGGACACCGCCTGCACCGGAACGCCCGCCGGGTACGCCGCCGCCTCCGGATAGGCACGCCCGTACACGGGCACCTCCGCCAGCCCCTCCCGGGGGGTGAGGACCACGCCCCGCGCGTTCACCGCGGTCGGCTGCCCGGCCGGATTGTGGAACCACGCCTTCTGCCCCAGGTACCAGACCGCCGTCCAGTCACCCCGGCGCTCCGCCACCGCGTAGCTCTGGCCGGTGGAGGCCCGCGCCCCGGTGTCGTTCACGCCCGTGGTCGAGGGCTGCCCGCCCGGACGCAGCCCGATGTCCTTCACCAGAGGCGCGTCGGCGCTCGGCGCGGTGTGGAGGCGCACCGCCCCGCTCCCGTGCGGCGCGCACACCCCGCCCGCCGTCCCGCAGCCCGTGTAGAGGGGGCGGTGGGACGCGTAGTCCGGCCGGATCGTCACCACCGCGGCGTCCGGGCCCGCGCTCGGCGTCAGCGGACGGCCCAGCAGCCGGAAGTAGTGCGCCCAGTCCCAGTACGGGCCCGGGTCCGTGTGCATGCCCCGGATCGCGGAGGTCACCGTCCCCGGCACGTTGTCGTGGCCGAGGATGTGCTGCCGGTCCAGCGGGATGCCGTACCGCTGCGCCAGGTGCCGTACCAGCCGTGCCGACGTCCGGTACATCGCCTCCGTGTACCAGGCGTCCGGCGCCGTGAGGAAGCCCTCGTGCTCCAGGCCCACCGACTTGGCGTTCACGTACCAGTTCCCCGCGTGCCAGCCGACGTCCTTCAGCGGCAGGTGCTGGGCGATGTGCCCGTCCGAGGAGCGCAGCGAGTACTGCCACGACACGTACGCCGGATCCTGCACCAGCTTCAGGGTCACGTCCCAGGTCGCCTCGGTGTCGTGGATGACGATGTAGTCGATCGACTGCGACTCCGGCCGGTCCGCCTTGTCATGGTTGCCGTAGTCGCCGTCCCCGAACTCCTCGTACGGCGCCGGGATCCACGAACAGGCCACCGTCCGCGGGCACTCCACGGGGCCCGCCGCCGGGCGCCGCAGGCCGAGGGCGTCCACCTGCCCGGTCTCCGGGGCGACCTCCGGATCCGCCGGCAGGCGCACCACCTGCCCGCTGTCGGTCGTCCGCTCCGCCCCGCTCCGGATCACGGCGAAGACCTCGTTCGCGTAGGACGCCGCCGCGGCCGCGTCCTCGGCGCCCGAGTAGCGCGCCACCGCCCCGAACCAGTCGGCCGGGTCGGGGCTCGGCGCCTGCCCCGCCTCCCGCTGCGCCGCCGCCAGCAGCGCGGCACCGCCCTCGATGTTCGCCGCCGTACGGGTCCGCAGCTCCTCCGCCGGGATGCCGGAGAGGGCCGACGCCCGCTCCAGGGTGCGCAACCGCTCCGGCAACTGCTCCGGTGCCGGCGGCGGAACCTCCGCCCCGGTGCGTACCGCCCGCGAGGTGTCGCCCCGGGCGTCCTCCTCACCGTGGGAGTGGTGCGGCGCGGACCGGGCGAGCGCCGTCGCCACGTCCGTGAGGTGCAGGGGACCGTACCCGCCGCCGACGCTCGGCGCCCCGCCGTGGGTGTCCCACCGCGACTGGAGGTACGAGACGGCGAGCAGCACGCTCTCCGGCACGCCGTGACGCTCGGCGGCCACCGCGAACTGCCGCTGCAACGAGCCCGTCACCGGCGTGTCGGCGGTGGCGGGCGGCGCGCCCGCGAGCATCGGTAGGAGCAGGACGGCGGGCGCGGCACGGCGGAGGAACGGGGAACGGAGCACGGCAGCCTCCAGGGACCGGGGGTGACACGGGGGACGTGCGGGGCCGGACCCGTTCAGGGGTATCGGCTTCCGGACCGTCCGTCAATCACCCCTTCATGCCCCGGTTTTCGCACGTCGGAACGGTTTCGCGGCGGCGGTGCCCGGGCCTGCGGCGCGTCAGTGGCGTGGACCAATGACCGTGCGGGCGGCGCCGGGACACGACGAAGCGCCGCGCCCCCGGTGTGTCGGCACCGGGTGCGCGGCGCACCACCCCCGTGTCGCGTCCGGACAGCGCCTCAGCGCGTCCCGACCGCCGCGCGCACGGCCCGCCGTGCCATGGCGCAGTCGTCGTGCAGCCGCCTGAGCAGCAGCCGCTGTTCCTCGCCGGGCGCGAGCGCCCCCGACGGCACCGGCACGGAACCGGCCGGCGGGGCCTCCTTGATGGTGCGCTGCACCGCCGTCTCGTACGTCCGGATCTCCCGCGTCAGGACGATCATCAGGTTCACCAGGAAGGCGTCCCGGGAGGCCGGACCCGCCTGCTGGGCGAGCTGGCTGATCTGCCGTCGCGCGGCCGGCGCCTCCCCGAGCACCGCCCACAGGGTCGCCAGGTCGTACCCCGGCAGGTACCACCCCGCGTGCTCCCAGTCCACGAGGACCGGCCCGGCGGGGGACAGCAGGATGTTGGAGAGCAGCGCGTCCCCGTGGCAGAACTGCCCCATGCCCTGGCGGCCGCCCGCGTGCGCCAGCCCGTGCAGCAGCTTCTGCAGGTCGTCACGGTCCCGGTCGGTGAAGAGACCGAGCTCGTGGTAGCGGGCGATCCGGGCGCCGTAGTCCAGCGGCGCGTCGAAGGTCCCGGCCGGCGGCCGCCAGGCGTTGAGCCGGGCCACCGCGCCGAGCACCGCCCGCACGTCGGCCCGGGGCGGGGCCTCCACGGGATGCCGCGAGAGCGCCGCCGGCCGCCCGGGCATCCGCTCGATCACCAGCGTGCAGTTCTCCGGGTCCGCGGCGATCAGCCGCGGCGCCCGCACCGGCGGACGGTGGCGGACGAAGGAGCGATAAGCAGCTATTTCGTGCCGGAACCGCTCGGCCCAGGCGGGGGAGTGGTCCAGTAAAACCTTGGCCACGGCCGTGGCCCGTCCCGTCGTACCGACGATCAGTACGGAACGACCGCTGCGCCGCAGGACCTGTACCGGACGGAACTCCGGGCAGATCCGGTGCACGGAGGCGATCGCCATCCTCAGCTGGGCCCCCTGGGGGCCGGACAGATCGATCCTCCCACTGACCGGCTGCGTGCCGGTGCTCGTGCCGGTGCCCCCCACCCAGCGCCGCGGCCGCACGGCCTGCGGAGCGGGTGCGAGGTAAGGCCCGGTGCCGGCGGGGACGATGCGGTGCTGCGGCCGGGGCGGGGCGGACACGGAGGACGATGCTGTGTACATGGAGGTGACAGATCCCTTCGTGTGCCGACGATGTCGCGTGCGTCGCCCCGCCCGCCCCCGGTCCGCACCCTGGGGAATGAGGGCCGGTCGGCGGGGCGGGGTGGCGCATACCTACCTGACACCCGCGCGCGGGTGGCGGAACATCGGGCGCACCCTGGCGAACCCTGGCGAATAGTCGCCAGCCCTATGACAGGGGGTTAGTGTCAACTCAGCCGAGAACCTGGGGGCTTACACGTGACCGGAGAATCCAACACCCGCCTCGCGGACCTGTTCGGCCTGGCCGGCTGGTCCAAGGGCGAACTCGCGAGGCTCGTCAACCGGCAGGCGGCGGCCATGGGCCACCCCCAGCTGGCGACGGACACCTCGCGGGTGCGGCGCTGGATCGACAAGGGGGAGACCCCGCGCGATCCCGTGCCCAGGGTGCTGGCGGCTCTGTTCACCGAGCGACTCGGCCGTGTCGTGACCATCGAGGACCTCGGGTTCGTACGACACGGGCGTGCCGGCAAACGGCAGGACGTCAGGAAGACGGACAACCCTGACGGGCTGCCCTGGCCCCCCGATCGTACGGCGGCGGTCCTCACCGAATTCACGGGAATGGACCTCATGCTCAACCGACGCGGCCTGGTGAGCGCGGGTGCCGTGCTCGCCGCCGGCTCCGTACTCAGCAGCGCCATGCACGACTGGCTGCAGACCGACCCCGCCCGGACGGGCACCGTCCCCCGGGCCACCGACCCCCTCCACGCCGACCCCGCCGGGTTCGACCGCTACGAGGCCGCCCCCATCGGGTCGGAGGAGATCGAGGCCCTGGAGCACTCGGTGGAGGTGTTCCGCGCCTGGGACGCCTCGCGCGGCGGCGGACTCCAGCGCAAGGCCGTGGTGGGCCAGCTCAACGAGGTGGGCGGCATGCTCGCCTACCGGCACGCCGACCACCTCCAGCGGCGCCTGTGGGGCGTCGCCGCCAATCTGGCGGTCCTCGCGGGCTGGATGTCGCACGACGTCGGCCTCGAACCGACGGCCCAGAAGTACTTCGTGATCGCCGCCCACGCGGCCCGGGAGGGCGGCGACCGGCCCCGCGCGGGGGAGGCGCTCTCCCGGGCCGCCCGCCAGATGGTGCACATCGGCCGGCCGGACGACGCCCTGGACCTGATGAAGCTCGCCCGGTCCGGCGCGGGCGAGGAGGTCCTGCCCCGGACCCAGGCCATGTTCCACACCATCGAGGCCTGGGCCCAGGCCTCGATGGGACGCGGCCAGGCCATGCGCCGCACCCTTGGCGAGGCGGAGGAACTCTTCGTCTCCGACCGCGAGGGCGAAGCGCCGAGCTGGATGCAGAACTTCGACGAGGCCGACCTGCACGGCATGCAGGCGCTCGCCTACCGCACGCTCGCCGAGCACGACCCGGGTGCCGCCGTGCCCGCGCAGCGCCACGCGAAGCTCGCGATCGAACTGCGCCACAAGGGCCACGACCGGTCGAACCTCTTCGATCACATCTCGCTCGCCTCGGCCTGCTTCATCGCGGACGATCCCGAACAGGCCGACCGCTACGCCCGGCTGGCCCTGATGTCGATGGGGGAGACCTCGTCCCACCGGACCTGGGACCGGCTGCGCGAGATGTACCGGCTGACCGGCCAGTACGCGGGCTACTCGAAGATCGAGGACCTGCGGGAGGAGATCGAGCTGGCGCTGCCCCGCTCGCCCGTGAACCGGCCCCGCACCGGCCAGGCCTGAGGAGCAGGGGCCGCATGAGGGACCCGCGCACCGACCGCTCCCCCTACGGGGGCCCGGGCACGGTCCCGTACACACGGACACGGCACACCGGCGGGCGACCGGTACGCCCTCCGTGCGGCCGCCGTGCGTCGGAGGCGGACGGACACCGGGACGGGAGGGGCGGGTCAGGGCCTGCCGCCGACCGGCTCCGGCTCACCCACCGACGCGGACCACCATCACACAGGCGTCGTCCTCGCGCGTCTCCTGACCGAACTCCTCCAGGACCAGCCGCAGACAGTCCCGCGCGTCCCGGGCCCCGGCCAGGCGGGAGCCGAGGGCGAGGAGCCGCCGGGTACCCCTGTCGTCCTCGGCGTGATCGCCCCGGGTGAGCCCGTCCGTGTGCAGCACCAGGAGGTCACCGGGCAGGAGCCGTGTCTCGGCCTCCTCGTACGCCGCACCGGTCGTCGCTCCGAGGAGCACCCCCTCGGGTCGCCGCAGGGCACGCCCCGTCCCCCCGCGGAACAGCAGCGGCGCGGGGTGTCCGGCCTGCGCCCAGGTCAGGGTCCGTGCGACCGGGTCGTACCGGCAGCACATCGCGCTGCCCAGGGCGGGCTGGCCGGAGGCTTCGAGGAGCTGGTTGAGATGACCCATCAGGTCGGCGGGGCGGATTCCGGCGACCGCCATGCCGCGCAGCGCGCCCAGGAGCATCGCCATGGAGGAGGTCGCGGCGACCCCGTGTCCCGTCAGGTCCCCGACGGTGAGCAGCGCGTCGCCGTCGGGAAGCGTGAGAGCGTCGTACCAGTCACCGCCGATCAGCCCGGTGCTCGCCGCCGGCAGGTAGTGACCCGCCACGTCGAGGGGGGCCGGCCCGTCGTGGGCGAAGCTGAGCGAGCCGCGCCACGGCGGGAGCACCGCCTCCTGGAGCTCGACGGCCACCTGGCGCTCCGTCCGCTCCCGCTGACGGCTGCGCTCCAGGCTGTCCCGGCTCTCGCGGACGGCCCGCTCGCTGCGGCGCAGTTCGCTGACGTCCCGGATGACGGCCCACATGGAGGCCGTGCAGCCGTCGGCGTCGAGGACGGGCTCGCCCGTCATGTGCACCGTGCGCACGGCGGCGTCGGAGCGGACGATCCGGAACTCGCCGTCGATCGGCTTCCCGTCGATCAGACAGTCCGTCACCATCGCCTGGAGCAGCGGCTGGTCCTCCGCGAAGACCATCGACGGCATCTCGTCCAGCGACATCGGCCCGCTCTCACGGGACCGGCCGAAGATCTGGAACAGCTCCTCCGACCAGCTCACCTCGTCGGTGAGCAGGTTCCACTCGGCGCTGCCGACGCGGGAGAGGAGCGAGCCGGTACGGGGCGGGGCGGGCGCTCCGTAGGCGGCGCCGGGGGGGCCGTCGGGCGTCCCGTCGGAGAACGCCGCGAAGTCCTCCGGCGCGTCCCCGTACGCCTCGTACTCCTCCGGGGTCCCGGCCGCGGAGTCCCCCGCGGGCTGGACCGGGACACCGGCCCGCAGCTGCCCCAGGTGCGCTCCTAAATCGTCCAGTTGATGGACGGCCAGATCGCACAGGGCCCGCTGCCATCGCTGCCGCGGATCGTCGTCGTTCGTCACGGCGTCCCGGCGGACGGCATCGACCTCACCACGCAGACGGCGGGTCTGCGAGATCAGCGCGTCCACCGTGCCCGGCTCCGGCGGCTGGACGGGGCGGTCCGCGAACAGAGGGGACGGCATGTCGTACTCCGATACAGGCGCGGCGCGGCCGGTGTGAGAAGGCGGCCCGATACGACTGTGGCACAGCCACGGACCCCTCGTAAGCCATTTGGCAACACTCGATCCGGTGGTGACTCCGGCATATGCCCGAGGCCCGGCGAGTTTCGGTCACGCCCCGACGCGTTACGGTGCTCGGGTGGTGAACGACGAGGGAATCGGCACGAGGGACCCGCACCGGGTGGACACGCGCACGGCGGGCGAACACCCGACGCACCAGCTCGGCACGGCGGTCCTGCTCGCCGCCGCGCCCGCGGGAAGGGGCAGGGCCATGGACGCCGCGTCCGTCCTGCCCGCGCTGGCGGCGGTCCCGCCGGGGGTCCTGACCGGCACCGTGACCGCGACGGTCGTCGAACTCGCCGACCCCCTCGACCCGCAGACCGTCCTCACCCGCCTGCGCGCCGCCGCGGCCGCCCCCGGCCCCCTCGCGCTCTACCTCGCCGGGCAGTTGCACCTCGACCGCCGCCAGCAGCTGCCCCACCTCGCGCTCGCCCGTACGACCCCGGCGACGCTGCGGTACACCGCCCTGCCGTGGCACTGGCTCACCGCCGAACTCGCCGTCCGGCCCCCGGGGACGACGACGGTCGTCGCCGACCTGGCGGCGGACGCGGCCGTCCTCGAACGGCTCGCCACCGACCACGGCCTGCTCCGACTCGGCCCCGACACACCCCTGTTCGGCCGGATCGTCCCGGCTCCCCGGCGCGGCGAACCCGTCACCCCCGACTACCTCCGCGCCTGGGCCGACCTCTGGCGTACGGGCGCCCGCCCGAGCGTCTGGACCCTGCACGCGGAGGCGGCCGCCCGCTCCCCGATGGCCGGGAGCCGGCTTCTCACCCCGCCGCAGCCCCCCGCCGGCACGCCGTACACCCCGCCGCCGGCGCCGGGCGGAACGTTCGTGCCCGCCGGCCGGGAGGACGACCTGACGAATCCGACCGTCCGCTTCGCCGCGCCCGGCGCCGTCCGGCGGGACGGTGAGGCGCCCGGGCCGGGACTGCCCGCGCCCGCGAACGGAGCCGCACCTGCCGGGCCGGGCCCGGTGCCGACACCCGCGCCGACCGGTCCCGGTGCCGCTACCGGGACCGGGACGGCCGCCCCCGGCGAAGCCGTACCGGCGGCACGGCCCGAGGCCCCGGCCTCGCAGGGCACGGGGGACAAGGGGCCGGAGAACCCGGTTCGGACCGGCCCGCCGGTGCCGGGGGCGGGGGAACCCGGGACCGCACCGCTGGCCCCGGCGGCGCTCGGGACCTCGCCGCCCGACCGGCCGGTGGCGGTTCCACCGGTGTCCGCGACGGCGGAGTCCGTGCCCGCGTCGGTGGTTCCGGCGGCGCCGGCGGCCGCGCGACGCGAACAGCCCGCCGCGAGGCCCGCCGGCCCCGAGGCCTCGCCGGCCGACCGACCGGCGCCGGTGGGGCCCGTGCCTGCCTCGGTGGTTCCGGCGGTGCCCGAGGTCCCGCAGGCCGGCAGCCCGGCGTCGCCGGTGGGGTCCGTGGCCGCGTCGCCGCCGGTGCCGTCCGCCCGGCCGGCGCCGACGGTACCGGCCCTGCCCGAGGCCGCGCGGCGCGAGCAGCCCGATGTGGCGCCGGAGGCCCCGGTGGCCGCCCCGCCCGTTCTCGCCGCCGCGATTCCCGCCGCGCCCAAGGTCCCGCCGGTGGAGTCCGTGCCCGCCTCGGTGGTTCCGGCGGCGCCCGGGGCCCCGCCGACCGGCAGGCCGGTGCCCGCGTCGCCGCCTCTGCCGGGCGTCCCCGCACCGGCGCAGCCGGCACGGTCCGAGACGTCACCCTCCGACCGGCCCGTCGCCGGTGGGGAGGGCGCGGACCGGCCGGAGGTCCGAAACGGAGCTGACGGCTCATCAGCCACACGGCCCGACAGGGAAGCTGACGCCGCATCGGCAACGGTGCGGTCGGGTGGTGTCACCGCGGGGGTGGAGGATCCGCACCCCGCGATCCTCGCCGCCGCCATGGCGGGGCGGCACGGGGAGGCGGCGGCGGTGGCCGCCGCCTGGGAGAGCGAGGCGCTGCGCCGGTTCGGCCCGCGCTCGCGGGAGGCGCTGCACTGGCTCGAGGTGCGGGCGGATCTCGCGCGGCTCGCGGGGGAGCCGGCCCGGAGCTGTGAGCTGTGGCTCGCCGTCGCCGACGCCCTCCTCGCGTGGGACCGGCGCCCCGACGACCCGGAGGTCGAGGGCGCCGTGGACCGCGCCCACCACCAGTGGGAGCAGATCGGTGACCCGGCGCGGGCCCGCTCCCTCGGACCCGCGCTCCTGGCGCTGCGGCAGCGGGTGCCGGGCCGCAAGCCGGGAGCGCTGGAGGCCCTGCGGCGCCGTATGGACCGATGACGACGGCCCCCGGCGGAGGGTTCGGTGCCCTGCGCCGGGGAGCCGGGGACCCCGTCCCGCGTTCTACGACGTGCTGCCCGCGCCCTTCGCACGGGGGACGACGCGGATGCCGAAGCCGTGGTCACCGGTGGACCGGGCGATCGCGACGAACAGCAGGGCGTAGTGCTCCTGCCCCCGGGCCGTCTCGATACCGCCCAGGTCGAGCAGGGACTCCGCGGGCCAGCCGAGATCACGGAGGAGACCGCTCACCACGCGCTTCGCCTCCGCGTCCTCGCCGGAGAGGAAGATCGTGGCCGGCCCCTCCAGGGAGTCCGGGGCCACCATCAGCTCGCGGTCGACCGTCGCGAGGCTCTTGACCACGCGGGTCTCCGGGAAGGCCGACTGGATCTCCTCGCCGAGGCTGACCCCCGGGTGCGAGAGGGAGCCGTCCTCCAAGAAGCCCACGCCGACGTCCAGGACGACCTTCCCGGCGAGCGCCGGGGCCCCGATCGAGCCGAGGAGGGCGACCGAGGCGGTGCCCGGCGTCGCGTTCACCACGACGTCGGCGCCGCCGACGGCGCCCGCCGGGGTGTCGACGCGTACCCCGGCCGCTCCGAGTGCCTCCAGTGTGGTGAGAAGTTCCGGGTCCCCGGGCCGCCGTGAACCGAGAACGACCTCATGACCCGCTCGGGCCCAGGCTCCTGCGAGGGCCTGTCCCACATGACCTGTACCAAGGATTCCGATGCGCATGGGGATCATGCTGTCGGGTACCGAGCCGTCCGCGCCTCGGGCGGTGGACCGTGGTCGCCCGGTCCCCTGGACCTACGCCGCACGTCGGACCGCCCCCGGCCCCCCGCGTCCCGGTACCGCCACGGTGGCGGGCGTGAGGGCGGCTCCCGGCGCGCCCGGCGGGCTGAGATGATCGGGGGCATGACCGCCGTCCCGACGCCCGCACCCCCCACACCGCCCGCGGGACCCGCACCCTCCGTGCCGCTCACCACCGACCGGCTGGTGCTGCGGCCCGTCCGGAGGGCCGACCTGCCCGCAGTGACGCGGCTGTGGACGGACCCCCGGGTACGGGAGCACCTCGGCGGACCGGTGACCGAGCCGGTCATCCGCATCCGCCGGCGGCGGATCGTCGGCGCGCCCGGCTGTCACGCGGTGGTCCGCGCCGAGGACGGGACGGTCGTGGGCCTCGTCACGGTGGACCCGGGCGGCCGGAACGGCGAGACGGAGGTCTCGTACCAGTTCCTGCCCGAGCACTGGGGACACGGCTACGCGCGCGAGGCGGTGGCCGCCGCCGTCGCGCGGGTCCTGGAGGACGCCCCCAGCGTCGTCGCCGTCACGCAGGAGGCCAACCACCGCTCGCGCCGCCTCCTTGAGGCGGTCGGACTGGAGCACGCCGACTCCTTCGTGGAGTGGGACGCCCACCAGGTGCTCTACCGGCGCCGCGCCTGAGACCCGCCCCCGCCGTGACCTAGCCTCCGTTCGCGCCGGCCCGCAGGGCCGCGACCGCGCGGTCCAGGCGGGCGGCCCGGGTCCCGGGGGTCCGTGCCTGCCACAGGCCGAGGATCACCAGGTAGCGGTCGGTCCTGCCGAGGGCGTCGAACGCCGCCGAGGCGCGCGGGTCCGCGGCAAGGGCCGCCGCGAGGTCGTCCGGCACGGTGGCGTCCCGCTGAGAGGGGTAGGCGTTCTCCCAGCGTCCGTCCGCCTGCGCCGCCCGCACCTCGGCGAGGCCCGGCTCGCGCATCCGCCCCGCCGCCGTCAGTGCCTCCACCTGCCGCACGTTGACCTGGGACCACAGGCTCCGCTTCCGGCGCGGGGTGATCTTCTGAAGATAGGTGCGGGAGTCGCGGGCCTTGCGCTTGCCGGTGATCCAGCCGTACGCCAGCGTGGCGTCGAGGATCTCCTCGGCGGTCGGCGAGGGCACGCCCGCGTCCTTGCGGCCGAGCAGCAGCCAGATGCCGGGCGTGTCCCCGTGGTGCTCCTCCAGCCAGGCCTCCAGCTCCGTACCGCCGCCGTCGAAGGCCAGGACGGCGAGCCCTTCGTCCGTACCGAACGTTTCCACCCGAACCATCCCTTCCGCGCCCCCCGAGGGCCCGTGTCCCCTCCATGGTGTCAGGGCCCCGGTGGCGGGCGCGGGACGGGCCTCAGACGCGGGCGTGCGTGGTGATGTCCGAGGCGAACTGCTCGACCATGTCCGGCGTGACCGTCGGCCGGCACTGGGCGATGGCCTCCAGGTAGTCGGCCGTGCTCGCCCCCGGCGCCGGAGCGTCGGCCTCCCGGCCGCCGACCGCCACCAGGTCCCGCTCGAAGGAGGCCTGGGCGGCGATGCGCGCCGCGTGCTCGATGTCCGCGGGCGTGAACAGCTCGCTGGCGAGGACGAGTTCGTCGATGTCGACCTCCGGGCGGCCGTCGG
The DNA here is from genome assembly GCF_042900905.1 of Streptomyces sp. NPDC012827. Taxonomy (NCBI): domain Bacteria; kingdom Bacillati; phylum Actinomycetota; class Actinomycetes; order Kitasatosporales; family Streptomycetaceae; genus Streptomyces; species Streptomyces sp. NPDC012827. The sequence continues at coordinate 48,788 of NZ_JBIBBY010000010.1, forward strand.
TGTAGCGGGCCCAGATCGCGGCGCGGGCCGCCTTGTCCGGCGTACCGATCGGAATGAGGTAGTCGAAGCGGCCGGGCCGGAGGAAGGCCGGGTCGAGGGAGCGGATGGAGTTGGTGGCGCAGACCAGCAACCGCTCGTCGCGCTCCCTGAACCCGGGGATCAGCTTGAGGAGTTCGTTGGTCACCCCGTGCATGCCACCCGGCTGGGCGGGCTCCGAGCGGACCGGGGCGATCTCCTCCACCTCGTCGATGAAGACGAGGACCCGCTCCAGTTCGGCGATCCGGGCGAAGGCCGAGCGCAGTGCTGCGGCGAGGTTGCCCTCGTCGGCGAGCCGGGACGGCAGGATCTCCACGAAGGGCCAGCCGAGCCGGGACGCGATCCCGCGTGCGAACGTGGTCTTGCCGGTGCCGGGCGGACCGAAGAGACAGACCGCGCGCGGCGGCCGCACCCCGTGCCGGGTCGCCCGCTCCGGCTCGGCGAGCGGCAGCACGACCCGCCGCTCGATGAGGTCCTTCTCCCGTTCCATACCGGCCACTTTGGCCCACAGGTCGCCGGGGAGCAGCCGGCCGCCGAGGTCGTCGAGGAGACCGGCGGCCGGGCCGTGCAGCGGCTCGATCTTCTCGAAGTACGCCACCGCGGGCTGGCGCGTGTACCCGGCGTTGAGCAGTCCCTCGCCGAGCAGTTCCTCCTCCGGCAGGACGTACGCGATCCGTCCCACCCGGGCGGCCACGAGACGGCGCTCCAGCTCCACGAGGAGCGCGCTCGCCAGTCCCCGGCCACGCCACGCCGGCGAGATCGCGACCCGCATGACCCAGGCGCGCTCACCGGCCACGCAGGCGAGTGCCGCGCCGATGGGCGTGCCCTGGTGGACGGCGACCACGGCCGGCTGGCGGGTGGTGAGGGCGCCGATGCACTCGGCGAGGGAGAAGACGGACTCCTGGCCGAGTTCGGCCGTGGTGTCGATCAGGTGGACGACCGCGGCGAGATCGCTCTCGCGGTAGTCGTGGATGTGCCAGTTCACCGGTGGTACCGCCCCTCGTTCGTGCCGTTGCGGCGAGGCTAGGGGCGGCCCGGTGGAGCGGTCCTGCGCCATCCTGCACAAGCGCGGCCCGCCGAACGCGCCGATCCGTCACTGGCCGGAGCGGGCCGTGCACGCAGGGGGGCGGGCTGCCGGGGGCATCGTCGGGGCGGGGAGGAGCGGGATCCCGCACGGGAACGGCGGCACCTGGAAGGCGCCGCCGTTCGGTGAGGGATGCGTGGACCGGTCGGTGATCCGGTCAGTGCGTCGCAGCCTTTCTCTTGGTCATCAGCAGGCCGCCGGCCGTGAGGGCGAAGAGGCAGACGCACGCGCCCGTGATGACATTGCTGAGGATCGGGCCCGTGTCGGGGTTCCTCGACACCACCCATGGCGCGACGATCAGCCACGCGCCCATGAGCAGCACGACGAAGTTCAGGTCCGCGGACCGTTCCGGGGCCATCGACATGCACAGGCCGAGCACCGCGAGGGCGATGCCGACGACCAGGTTGGTGATGGCGAGTTCGGGACGGGCGGCCGCGAAGTGAACCGTCCACGCGGAGACCGCGGCCCAGATTCCGGCGAGGATCACGAGTTCCTCGACGGCGGCGACCCCTCGGGTCTGCAGCATGCGGGCGTAACGGTCCCGCATCTCCGGAGCGTCGGGGTGCCCCCGGATATCACCGGGACGGTGAGAGACGTCGGCCATACGACTCGCCTCCTTCGGCGTCTTGCTCGTCCGACCGAATGTGCGGCGGGTGCCGCGCTTTCATTGTGCTCTTATATGCCCTTTATGTGTAGGTCTATCCCTCGGAAGGTGCGGAGAAGCCGGGAGCGGAGCGGGTACGGGGAGCGGTTCCGTCCCGCCGCGTCGGCCGGGTCGCCACCGGAACCGGGCGGTGCGTCCGGGCGTAGCCTGGAAGAGGACTCGGGGGCCCACGTCCCACCGCCGGGAGGCGGACGACGATGACCGGCATCGTGAGAAAGAGCTTCGACAGCGCGGACGAGACCCGTCCCTTCGAGGACGGCAAGGGCAGGCTCGACCTGCTCACCACGGACCGCGGCCCCATCGGCCGCGCGACGTTCGAACCCGGCTGGCGGTGGTCCCAGCACGTCAAGCCGATCGCCGGCACCGACAGCTGCGAGGCGGCGCACTTCGGCTACATCGTCAGCGGCCGGCTCAAGGTCGTCATGAACGACGGCGAGGAGAGCGAGATCGGACCCGGTGACCTCATGCAGGTCGCGCCCGGCCACGATGCCTGGGTCGTGGGCGACGAGCCCTGCGTGGCCCTGGACTGGGTCGGCTTCGGGGACTACGCGGTACGCGAATCGGGCTGACCCCCGGCAGGGGGCCGGGACCGGCCCCGTGCCCCCACGGCGGCCGGGCTCCGGGCGGAATTCCCGTGCCCGTGGACGCCGCCGCAAGGCACAATGCCGTCATGATCCATGAACGACGGACCGTCGCCGTGCACCGCGCCGCCCTCATGGGGGTGACGCGGTGAACGACGCCCAGCACCCCGACATCGCCGAGGCCCTCGCGGGGGAACGCGCCCTCCTGGAGCCCGCCGTCCGCGCCTCCCGGGCCGAGGCCGCCGCATTTCTGGACCCGGAGTTCACCGAGGTCGGTGCCTCCGGGCGCCGGTGGACGTACGAGGAGATGATCGCCTCCCTCCCGGAAATGACGGGCGCCACCGAGGACGGTCCCCATATCCAGGCGACCGGCTTCACCGGCACCCTGCTCGCGCCCGGCGTCGTCCACCTCCGGTACGAGACCACGCTCGACGGCCTCCGCGTGCGCCGCAGCTCCCTCTGGCGCCGCGACCCCGAGAACCCGCTCGCCGGGCCCCTGCGCATGTACTACCACCAGGGAACACCCGTCCCCGAGGCGCGGCCTCACCCGTAGGCGTCGGTCACGCAGTCGACGGCGCACCGGCCCCGCTCGTACCGGCGCCGGAGCGCCGCCGCCGCGTGCCGGCGCTCCACCTCCGCGTAGCCGTACCGCTCCCGGACGAGCCGCTCCACGGCGTCCACCGTCACGAGCGCCGGCTCACCGTCCCCCGCCGCCCCGCGGGCCGCCGCGATCGCCTGGTCCGCCGCCCGCAGCAGCGCCCGCATGTACGCGCGGTGCTCCGCCGCCCGCGCCCGCGACGCGGCGAACGGCCGCACCCCGCGCCCCTTCCACAGCACCCCGGCCGCCACGAGCCCGACGCCCACCATGACGACGAGCGCCCCCAGCACCCCGTCGACGCTCCACCGCACGGCCCGCCGCCTTCCCCCGTTCCTCCGGACGGCCAGAGTCTAGGGGGTGTCATCGCGTGCCCGGGGTCCGTCTGCGAGCACCGGTGTCCCCTCGCGCGATGCCGCAGGGCCCGCGCGCCCCGGCCCGGGCGGACAGCCCCGGTGTGCGGCGGGGTCAGCCCTCGAAGCCGGTCGAGCCGTCCGGGAGGACGGCCTCGACGCGGGCGCCGTGTTCGACGGTGCGGCTCACCGTGCAGAACTTCTCGTGCGTCAGGCGCACACCCCGCGCGAACACCTCCGCGGCGCGCGGGTTGGTGTCGGGGAGGTCGAACTCGTAGCTGACGCGGATGCGTCCGATCCGGCCGTCGTCCTCCGGTCCGGAGACCGACTCCACCACGATGCGCAGGTCGTCGTGGTCCACGGCCCGCGCCGTCCGGTCGATCACCAGACCGCCACAGCCGCCCATCGCGGCGAGCAGCAACTCGACCGGGGTGAACGACGGCTGCGCGTCGGCGTCGTCCGCCGCGGCCATCCGCACCTCCGCGCCCCGGTCGTTGCGGGCGGTCCAGTTCCGGTACCCGGTGCGGACGGTCTCGATCCGGTAGTCGGCCATGGCGGCGGTGCTCCTTCGTCGTCGGTGGGCGGTCGCGCTCGTACGGTACGGCCCGTCCCGCCCACGCAACCCCACCGCCCCCGTCCGCGCCAAACGGACGCGCCGCCGCCGCGATCCCCCACCCGTACCCGCCGACACCCGTACCGTCTGAGTACCCGCGGCCACGCCCCTGAGTACGCCGACCGATGCCGCCCTGGGGACGCCCCTGCTGAACTGGGATCATGAACGCCGACACCCCGCGCCCCCGCCCCCTGCGGCACGTCACCGCCACCGGCTCCGCCCTCGCCGTCGCGCTGGCCCCGCTGGTCGTCGGCGCGCTGCTGGCCCGATCGGTGGGCGGCGACCCCACCGTCACGGTCAACGCGCTCATCACCTCCGGAGGCCGGCGCGCCCACATCTGCCGTGCCCAGCTGCGCTCCTGCGGCGGCCGGGCGGTCGAGCGGGCCCGCCGCGCGCGCCCCGTCCGCCGGAGGGGCGGCGCGCGGTCCGGCGCGAACTCCTGACCGCCCGGCGGATATTTGTTTGCGGCCGCCCGGACCGGCCGGATAGGAAGACCCCATGCTTCGAGGCACGAAGGTCGGGCTCCGCGCCCGGCACGAGGAGGACATCCCGGTCCTGCGGACCGAGCTCTACGACGACGTGGTGACCGGCTCGCGGGCCGAAGGCTCGCCGTGGCGGCCGATCACTCCCGGATCCAGGGACCCGCGACTCGTGGTGGACGACACCGAACAGGGACGCGTCGCCTTCTCGGTGGTCGAACTGGACGGCGGTTCGCTGATCGGCACCGCGACGCTGTGGGGCATCGACACCCACCACCGCGCCGCCCACATCGGTCTGGGCCTCCTGCCGTCCGCCCGGGGGTCCGGGTACGGCACCGACGTGGTCGCGGTGCTGTGCCACTACGGTTTCGTCGTGCGCGGCCTGCACCGGCTGCAGATCGACACCCTCGCGGACAACACCGCGATGCTGCGGGCCGCCGAGAACAACGGGTTCGTCCGCGAAGGCGTCCTGCGCTCCTCGGCATGGGTGCTGGGCGAGTTCGCGGACGAGGTGCTGCTCGGGCTCCTCGCGGAGGAGTGGCAGCCGGCGGCGCGGGCCTGAGCCCCTCCCGTCTCCTCCCGCCGTTCCTTCTCCCCGCTCCGACGACACCTGCCCACCACGAAGGGAACGCGTTGACCGCGCATCATCCGCTCGACACCGTCGGCCGCCTGTACGAGGACCACATGCGCGCGCCGTACCCGCGCGGCCTGCGCGGCGCGGACCGGGCCGGCATCGACATGGTGACGCTCGACGCCGACACCGCCGGCTGCGCGCACACCTGGCTCAAGAACGGCGGCTCCCTCGACGCCCGCGGTCACGGCATCCTCCTGCGCTGCGTCGACAGACTGGACCGCGTCCTGCCGGAGCTCGCCGCGGCGGACGACCCCGCGTACTGGCGTCGTCTGCGGGACCTCGCCCGCCTCGTGGCGGACACTGCGCCCTCCGGGGGCTGAGGCCCCCTTCCCGCCGGGGCCGCCCCATGAGGCGGCCCCGACGGGTGGCGTCACGGCGACCGCTCCTCGCCGGCCGCGTCGAAGGGCGAGGCCTGCGCCGGTACGCCGGACCGCAGGAACTGGCGGGCCTGCAGCTCGTACATCTCACGGAACACACCGGTCCCGGTGACCGGATCCATGAGCGCGTCGAAGGTGCCGTGCTCGACCACGCGGCCACCGTCGAGGACGTAGACGAGATCGGCGTTCCGGACGCTGTGCAGACGGTGGGTGATCAGGACCGTCGTCCGGCCGGAGCCGGCCAGCCGGTGGATCTGGTCGAACACGCGCTGTTCGGCGGCCGGGTCGAGCGCGCTCGTGGGCTCGTCCACGATCAACAGGGCGCCCCCGCGGTGGCGGGCGCGGGCGAGGCCGATCTTCTGCCACTGGCCGCCGGAGATCTCCTGTCCGCCCTTGTAACCCCGGGCGAGCAGGCTGTCCAGACCGCGCGGCAGCTTCCCGACCACCTCGTCGGCACCGGCGTAGGCCGCCGCGGCCGTGATGCTCGCGTCGTCCATGGGGACGCCGCTGCGGCCGATGCCGATGTTGACCCGGGCGGTGAAGGGCCAGCGGTAGAAGTCCTGGGCGACCATCGCCACCCGGTCGAAGATCTGGGCCCGGTCGGCCTCCGCGGTGCTCACCCCGCCCCACAGCACCCGGCCCGAGTCGGGGAGCCGGACCCCGCTCAGCAGGCGGACGAGCGTCGACTTGCCCGAGCCGTTCCTGCCGACCACGGCCACGGTCCGGCCACGGGGGATGACGAGATCCACCTCGTGCAGCGACGGTGTGTCCGCTCCGGGATAGGTGAAGCACACCTTCTCGAACCTGATCTCGTCCACCGTCTCCGGCAGGTCCCGTCCTCCGGTGGGGATGGCGCGCCGCGCGGCCTCCTCGCACAGCGTCTGCAGATCGGCGACGAACAGCGCCTCCTCCTGCACGTCGGTGACACGCAGCACGAGGTCGGTGATGCTCGCCGCCCCGCTGCGGATCGCGAGGACCGCCGTGCCGGCCACGGCGAGCCCCATCCGCCCGTCCCACAGCAGCAGCCCCAGGGCGCCGTACGTGGCCAGGGTCGCCGCGCCGCGCGCCGCGTCCGCGACCACATGGGTACGGGCGCCGGTCCACGAGAGCCGGGTCTGCTCCCGTTCGCTGGTCTCCGCCATCCGCCGGAAGTGCCGCAGCAGGAACGGCGCCACACCGTGGACGCGGATCTCCGCCGCGGCCTGCTGGTTGATGAGGAGCTGGCTGATCAGCTTGGCCGCCCGCACGTGCTGGACGAAGCGGTGCCAGCTGATGTACCGGTGCCGGGCCATCGTGAGCGAACCCCACGCGTTCGGCAGCGCCATGAGCATCAGGAGCGGCAGGAGGACGGGGTGCAGGACGGTGAGCACACCGGCCGCCGCGACGAGGGAGATCGCCGAGGTCACCACGGAGGTGCAGTAACCGACCATCCGACGGGCGGAGTCGGCGCCCCACTGGGCCGAGTCCATCAGCTTGTGGAAGGCGTCGTCCTCGATGGCCTCCAGCTCCACCCGCGCCACCAGCTCCAGGTACCGCTCGGTCGCCACGCGCTGCGCCTTGGGCTCCAGGATGCCCGTCGCGGCGGACGAGGCCGACCTGCACGCCGCGGCGATCACCGCCAGGACCGCGACCAGCACGAGCGACGGCTGCGCCGCCCGCAGCCGGCCCGCGATGTCGCCCGGGGCGAGCAGCTCCACGAGGAGGGCGTTGACGGCGACCAGCGACACGGCCTGGGCGACGCCGCGCGTGACCTCGCTCAGGGCGACCGTGGCGAAGGCACGCGGATCGGCCTCCCGGGCCAGCCGGACGGCCACCGCCACCTGCCGCGGCAGCGAGCCGGCCATCGCGCGCAGGCCCAGCTTCAGCCAGGCACCGTCATGGGCGCCCCATCCGTGGTCGTAGGTGAGTTCGCCCCCGAACAGGAGCCGTTCGGACGCGGAGGGGGCGCCCGTCGCGGCGCCCGTCGTCCCGGCGGTCGTCGTGGTCATGCGCACCTCCGCACGTCGGGACGTGCCGGGATGCCGGGGGCGCCGGCACCGCGGAGGGGAGAAGCCGAGGGAAGGGGAAGGGGATGCATCGCGGCCTCCACAGGCGAGTTGGGGGTGTTGCCGGGCTCAACGACGCCGCCCGCCTGCTCGAACACATGTGTTTCGGACGGGGCGGGAACCCCGGGAACAGGCGAATGCGCGTTCGTGTGGAATACACCGACCCCCTCGGTACGCGGGCCGCCACGCGCCCGCGCCTGGCCGAAACGCCGAGGACGCCCCTCGTCGGACCGGACCGGCGAGAACCCGTCCCCGTTTCCCGCCCGATGCGCGATGATCGGCGCGCACCCGTGGAGACCCGGCGCCGGAGACCGGGACCACGACGGAGGGGGAGGGCGCATGGCGAGACGGCATTCCGCGCGGGACGGCGGCGGGGACGGCGCGGGCGGGGAAGGCGCGCGCGGCGCGGACGGCGCCAGGCACCTCACCGGCGGTACGGGGCGGGGCGCGGGCCCGGGCCTGGGGCGCCGGCGGTTCCTGGGGTACGTGCTGGCCGCGCCCACCCTGACCGTCGCCGCCCAGCTCGGTGCGCAGGCCCTCGCGCCCCGCCGGGCCGAGGCGGCCGTCCCGGGCCTCGTGCCCTCCCTGCCCGGCCCCGCCAAGATCCTGGACCTCAACGATCTGCTCACCGCGGCGGCCCTGCCCACCAGTCACCTCGTCACCATCACGCTCGACACCGACGGCACGGCCCACTTCGCCCTGCCGCGCGCCGAAGTGGGCCAGGGCGTCACCACCTCCAGCGCCATGCTGATCGCCGAGGAACTCGACCTGCCGCTGGACGCGGTGCGGGTCACCCTCGCCGACGCGCGGCCGGAGCTCCTCTTCAACCAGCTCACCGGCGGGTCGAACACGACCGTCTCGACCTACACGCCCCTGCGCGTCGCCGCCGCCGTCGCCCGGGGCCGGCTGCTGCGCGCCGCCTCCCTCGCCCTGGGCGAGGCCGTCTCCACCCTCACCACGAAGGCCGGCGCGGTCCTCTCACCCACCGGCGCGCGCCTCGGTTACGGCGAACTCGCCGAACGCGCCGCCGCGCTCACCGACACGGCGGTCGAGGTCACCCTCAAGGACCGGGCCCGCTTCCGCGTGATCGGCACCGGACAGCGCCGCCTCGACGCCCTGGACGCCGTGACCGGACGCAAGAAGTTCGCCATGGACCTGCGGATCCCGGACGCCCTGCCCACCATGGTCTGCCGCCCGCCCACCCTCAACGGCACCGTCCGGTCCGTCGCCAACCTTCCCGAGGTACGGGCCATGCCGGGCGTCACCGACGTCGTCACCGTCTCCACCGGGGTCGCCGTCCGCGCCCGCACCTTCGGCCAGTGCGTCGACGCGATCCGCGCCCTCCGGGTGTCCTGGGGGCCGGGTACCGCCGAGGGAGCCTCCGACGACACCGTCCTGGAGAAGCTCCGGCGCGCCGAACTCCCCCTGGTCGTCCCGCCGCTCGACCTCCTCACCAAGGCCGTCGACGCCCGCTTCACCTTCCACTTCGCCAGTAACGCCGCGCTGGAGACGAACTGCGCCGTCGCGGACGTCCGCGCGGACTCGGCCGAGATCTGGGCCTCGCTCAAGGCCCCGATCGTCGCCAAGCAGCGGATCGCCCTCATGCTCGGCCTTCCCCCGTCCGCCGTGCGGGTCCACGTCACCGAGGGCGGCGGCTCCTTCGGCCGGAAGCTGTTCGCCGACGCCGCGCACGAGGCCGCCGAGATCTCCCGTGCCCTGGGCAAGCCCGTGAAACTGATGTGGCACCGCACGGACGACTTCCGCCAGGGCCGTACGCACCCCATGTCCACCTCGCGGGTCCGGGCCACGTACGCGCTCGGCGAGATCCTCACGTACGAGCAGCGGCACACCTCCGTCGTCACCGACTTCGGGCACGGTGTCGGCGAGGTCCTCACGGCCGAGGCGGCCCGGCTGCCCGTCGCCGACCTGACCTTCTCCGAGACGATGTTCCGGCTCACCCAGATCAGCCCCTACCACCTCGGGGTCACCACCCAGCTGCTCTCCGAGACCGACCGGGGCTTCAACACCGGCTCGATGCGGAACATCTACTCGCCCAACGTGCGCTGCGCCCAGGAGCTCGTCCTCGACGAGATCGCCCGCCGCACGGGCCAGGACCCGTACGCGATGCGCCGCAGGCTCCTGAAGGACGCCCGGGCTCGGGCCGTGCTGGAGAAGGCCGCCGAGGCAGGGGAGTGGGGCCGGACCATGGCCCCCGGCACGGCGCAGGGCATCGCCGTCCACGCCGAGTACCACTCCGTCGTCGCCGTCCTCGCCGAGATCGACTGCCGCCCCGCGACGACGGGGCGGAAGATCCGCGACGCGTACACGGGTCCGCGTGTCACCAAGGTGGTGTGCGCCGTCGACGTCGGCCTCGCCGTCAACCCGCGAGGGCTGGAGGCCCAGATGATGGGCGGCATCGCGGACGGCATCGCGATCACCCTCACCTCCGGGCTCCACCTGCGCGACGGCCACTTCCTCGAGGGCAGCTGGGACCAGTACTTCTACACCCGGCAGTGGAACACCCCGCCCGAACTGCAGATCATCGTGATGCCGCCGACCGGTGACGAGCCGGGCGGGGCGGGTGAGCTGGCGGTCGCGGGCGCCATGGCCGCCGTCGCCTGCGCCTACGGACGGGCGACCGGCACCATGCCGACCGTCTTCCCCGTCAACCACCGCGAACCGCTCGCCTTCACCCCCCTGCCCACCGTTCCGCCCGTGCCCGCCTCCCCGGCCGACGGCCGCGACCGCGCCCTGTAGAGACTGGAGCCCTCGTGCCGCAGCACACCTTCATCCTGAACGGCAAGGCCGTCACCGCCGACATCGAGGGGGACGTCCGCCTGCTGTGGGTCCTGCGCGACGTCCTCGGCGTCACCGGCCCCAAGTACGGCTGCGGGGTCGGCGTCTGCCAGGCCTGCACGAGCCACCTCAACGGCCGGGCGTTCACGCCCTGCGCCGTACCCGTCGGGGATCTCGACCCCACCGACGAGGTGACCACCATCGAGGGACTTCCCGACACGGTGGGCGCCGCGCTGCACCCGATGCAGGAGGCCTGGCTCGACCTGGACGTGGCCCAGTGCGGCTACTGCCAGCCCGGGCAGATCATGACCGCCGTCGCGGCCGTCCGCCGGGCCCGCGAGGCCGGCCGGGAGATCGGCGAGGCCGATCTCGACGCCATCCGCAACATCTGCCGGTGCGGCACCTACCACCGGATCCGCCGGGCGGTCCTGGAAGGCGCCCGCCGCATGGGAGGGAAGGCGCCCACGCCGGGCGACGGGCGGTGAACGCCCACCGGATAGTTCGTGATGCGAATTTCATGGTCCGCGCGGGTAGGGTGGCGGCATGGCGAAGGACGAGGGGGGAAAGCTCGGGATCGTCACCGCACTGGTGCGCTCGGCTTTTCTCGTGAACGAGGTCTACGCGGCGGCGAGTCGCGTGTACGGGCTGACCCCGCAGCAGGGGCAGTTGCTGTGCGTCCTCATGCCCGGCCCGACCGGCATGAGCGAACTCGGCTGCAAGCTCGGCCTCGCCAAGTCCAGTCTCACCGGTCTGGTCGACAGGACCTCGCGACTCGGTCTCGTCCACCGCGAGACCTGTCCCACCGACCGGCGGGCCGTACGGGTCGCCCTGACGGGGGAAGGGGCCCGGACGGCCGAGGCGTTCCACGCCGAGACCTGCCGCCGGATCGCGGAGCTTCCCGCCGGGCTCGACGGCCCCGAGCGGGAACTCCTCGCCGAACTGCTCGGCCGGGTCGTCACCGGCAACGAGGTGCCGGACGTCTTCGCCGACCAGGAATGACCCGGAAGGGGCGCGCGTCGCCACCCGCGCGCCCCTGATCCTGACGGACCTCCACCGGCCCCGGCGCCGGAGTGCGGGGCCCGGCCTTCGTCCTACGCCGTCGCCGGGACTCCGGTCCCGAACAGCTCGGCGAAGCGGCCGGTGAACAGGTCGTTCCCCTTGTACTGGGAGACCGTCTCGGCCGGCAGGACCAGCGGTCCGTCCGGCGACGGGAACTGGCCCACGCCACCCAGCGGTCCCAGGGGCAGCAGGACGGACGGGATCGGCGACGGACGGTAGGTGCTTTCGGGGAGCTCGCCGCGCACCTGGGCCGCGATGTTCGCGGCCACGACCTCGGCGTGCTGCATCGCGTAACCGGCCATCTTGGCCTCGTCGAGCGCGGTGATGTCGCCGACGGCGTACACCCGCTCCTGCCCCTCGACCCGCAGGTGCTCGTCCACCCGTACGTGTCCGGCGGGCGTCAGCGTCTCCGCCAGCTCCAGGGCGAGGAAGTCGCTGTGGACGCGGACGCCGTGGCAGCGGAACCAGATGTCGGCCGCGGCCTCCCCGCCGTCGGAGGTGGCGACGGTGAACGCCCCGGCGCGGCCGGGGCCGCCGGGCGGCTCCTCGGAGAGGGTGACGCCGAGCCGCAGCTCCACGCCCAGGGCGTCGAGCTGGGCGAGCAGGTCGTCCCGCAGTCCGTCCGCGAAGGCCGGCATCAGCGTCGTGCCCGGGTCCACCACCGTCACCCGCTTCCCGGGCCAGACCGCCTTGATCTCACCGGCGAGTTCGAGGCCCACCGGTCCTGCGCCGCTGATCAGCACCCGCTCGGCGCGGGCCAGTTCACCGTGCGTGGCGCGCAGACCGCCGAGTGCCTCCCGGGCGGAGTCGGTCTCGAACTTCGCCGGGTACGGGTAGGAGGAGCCGGTCGCGAGGACCACGTAGTCCGTGTCGATCCGGGCCCCCGAGGCAAGGGTGACGCCGTTCGCGTCGACGGAGGCGGCCCGCTCCGCCACCACCCGGCCGCGGCTCAGCAGCCGGTCGTACGGGAAGAAGATGTTCTCCGCCCAGTCGGGCCGCACCAGCGCCCGCAGCGAGCCGGCCGCGTGCACGAACGCGTCCTTCGGCTCGACCAGGACGACGTCGGCCGCCTCGTCCAGCGCCTTGGCGACGGCGGCTCCGCCGTAACCGCCACCGATGACCGCGACAACTGCGTTCATTGTTCCCCCTCGGAAGACATCCCAATTGGTTCGCACCACGAACAGTAGTAGTTCGTGGTGCGAACTGTAAAGAAGGAAAAGGAGAGTTGCGGATTCCAGGGGGCCGGGGCGGTGTGGTCCGTTCCGTGGTCGGGGCTTCCGGGGAGTGGGCGGCGGCGGGCCGTCTCAGACGCCGCCGGGCGCGGCGGGTCGGTCGAGCGGGGTGAGGGCGGGGGCCAGTTCCCGCCATTCGGTGTCCGGCAGGACGGTGGGGTCGGCCGTGAGGACCTGGAGGCAGACGTGGTCGGCGCCCGCGTCGAGGTGTTCCCGGACGCGGCGGAGGATCACCTCCGCGTCGCCGTGGGCGACGATCGCGTCCACCAGTCGCCGGCTGGGGCCGCCGGCGATGTCCTCGTCCGTGAAACCGAGCCGGCGCACGTTGGCCTCCTGGTGTGGGGCGGCGGAGAGGTATCCGGCGACGTGCGCGGTGGCGGTCTCGCGGGCCCTGGCGGGATCGGTGTCCAGGACGACGGCCTGTTCGGCGGCGAGGAAGGCGCCGGGGCCCATGATTCGGCGCGCGTGGGCGGTGTGTTCGGCCGGGACGAAGTAGGTGTGGGCGCCGTCGGTGCGCGCGGCGGCCAGTTCCAGCATCCTCGGGCCGAGGGCGGCCAGCAGCCGCCGGGGCGCGGGGGCCGGCACCGGCCCGTGGGCGGGGGAGGCGTCCATGGCGTCCAGGTAGGAGCGCATGGTGGTGACGGCGCGGGCGCGCGTCGGTACGGGGTAGCCGTCGACGTGGCGGACGGTGGCGTCGACCCGGTGACCGCCGAGGCCGAGGGCGTACCGGCCGGGGAACGCCTCGCCGAGGGTGCGTTCCGCGGCGGCGAGCGTGTTCGGCTCGCGGAAGGCGATGTTGGCGATGCCGGAGGCCACGGTCATCCGGCGGGTCGCCGACAGCAGCAGCCAGGCCTGGCCGATCGCGTCGCGGCCGAACGCCTCCCCGTACCACAGGGCTCCGTACCCCAACTCCTCGATCTCCGCCGCCGATTCCCGTACCCGGCCGGCGGGCTGCCCTTCGAAGGCGAAGGTCCAGATCCCGATCCGTCCTAGTCCGTCGCGCGCGTCGCCGGCCATGCCGCCCCCTCGGGTCACGTACCGGAGAGGCTCTCCGGTTATGGGGCGGTACGATACGGAGACCCTCTCCGTTTGGCCAGTGCCCGCCCGCCGGGCCGGCCGCGGTACGACCGAAAGGCACCCGACGATGCCGGTGAACCAGGGACGCGGCGGCCCCGCTCCGGAGCCCCGGCGCACCGACGCGCGCCTCAACCGCGACCGTCTCGTCGCGGCGGCGCACGAGGAGTTCGCCGAGTCCGGGCCCGGGGCCTCCCTCAACCGGATCGCCCGGCGCGCCGGCGTGGGCCCCGGCACGCTCTACCGCCACTTCCCCGACCGCCAGGCGCTCCTGGCGGCGGTCCTCGCCGACCGGATCGCGCGCCTGACCGCCAAGGCGGACCTGCTGCTCGCCACGGAGGAGCCCGGCACGGCGCTCGCGCGGTGGCTGGAAGCGCTCCTGGCGCACGCCCGGCTCCACCAGGGGATGGGCAGCGCCCTGATGGTCGAGGCACCGGACGGCTCCGGGGCCGACTGCCGCCGGGCCGTCGTGGACGCGGCGCGGCGGGTGCTCGCCCGGGCCCAGGCGGACGGCCTCGCCCGCGCCGACCTCGACCCGGACGACCTGGTCCGGCTCGTCGCCGGAATCGCGCTCTCCACGGCGCACGGCACGGACACCGGGCAGCCCGACCGCCTGCTGGCCCTCGTCCTCGACGCGACCACCCCACGGCCGGACCGCCCGGCGGCCCGGTAGGTGCCGGACGCGGGACGGGGCGGGTCCGGTCAGCCGCCGGCGCCGGGCACCCAGTGGTTGTGGACGGGCTCCACGCGCGGCTGCGGCCCTTCGGGCCAGCCGTTTTCGACCGCGACCGGCATCATCCGGTCGGCGAACGCCCGCATCTTCTCCTCGCTCTCCCACACGTCGAAGATCTCCAGGCCGCTGTCGGTCGCCACGCACGCGTGGGAGAGGCAGCCGTCGAAGATCTCGGGCGTCGTCTGGAGCTGGGCGTTGAGCGCGTCGTACTGCTCCGTGCGCATGCCGTCGAGGACGGCGTGAACGAGGATCGCCATGGCACTTCCTCCTCGTGAGGTGCTGGACAGCCCCCTCCCCACCAGCACACCACGCCGGGGCGTGCACGGCACCCGCTCCGGATGCGGGCCACCGTCCGGGGAGGTAATCCGGGAGACGGGGGAAGGCGGAGGAGAAGGAAGTGACGGAGGACCGGAAGAGGCGGAGGCAGCCATGGCGCACTCGGCGCTCCTCGTGATCGACATGCTGAACACGTACGAGCACGAGGACGCGGACCTGCTCGTGCCGTCGGTGAAGGAGGCGATGCCCGCGATCACCGACCTGTTGCGGCGGGCCCGGGAAGCAGGCGTGCCGGTCGTCTACGCCAACGACAACTTCGGCCAGTGGCGCTCCCACCACGGGGAGATCCTCGACATGGCGCTCGCGGGCCGCCACCCCGAACTGGTCGACCCGGTCCGGCCCGACGAGGACGCCCTCTTCGTCGTGAAGGCGCGCCATTCGGCGTTCTACGAAACCCCGCTCGGCTACCTGCTCCACTCCCTCGACGTGACCGATCTCGTGCTCACGGGCCAGGTCACCGAGCAGTGCGTCCTCTACTCGGCCCTGGACGCGCACATCCGCCACCTGCGGGTCACGGTCCCCCGGGACGCGGTCGCCCATATCCACGAGGACCTGGCGGAGGCGGCGCTGCGGATGATCGAGCGGAACATGAACGGCCGGATCGAGGACGCGGCCGACATCACCTTCTGAGTCCGTACGGCGGTACCGTCCCGACGGGCCGGCCGGCGGCTCCGGTGTGCCGGGCCCCTTCCCGTCGGGCCGCCACGGCCGTGCCCCGCCCCGCGCGCGGGCCCGTCCGGTGCCGCCGTGCCCACGCGCGCCCCGTGGCCGCGTACCAGGTGCCCGCCAGGACGACGGCCAGCGCGACCTCGACCAGATCACCGCCGTAATACATGACCTGGGCCCCGGTGCGCAGGTCGGCGGCGGTGAAGGCGGTGCCGGGGGGCGCCGCCGCGTACAGGCTCTTGGCGAGAACGGCGTGCGCGGCTCCGGCGGCCAGCAGGGTCGCCCCGCGCAGCGCCGGGCTCCAGCGGCGGCGCACCGGGTCGAGCTGCGTGACGGAGAAGGTGAACAGCAGCCCGGCGGCGAGGACATGGGCCTGCATCAGGGCGTGCGGCCACGGGAGGTGGCGCACGGCGGCGAACAGCCCGGTGCGGTGGAGCAGCCACAGCCCCCCGATGTCGATCACGGCCGCCAGCGGCGGGAAGAGGAGAAGGCCCACCCCGGGGGAGTGTGCCAGGGTGAGGAGGCCTCCGCGCCCGGCACCGGGAGGCAGGGCGCGCAGGACGAGGGTCAGCGGGCGGGCGAGGACGAACAGCAGCGGGGCCGCCATGCCCACGATCAGGTGCTGCACCACATGGGCGGTGAAGGGGCCGCCCGGCAGCGGGCCCGCCGCCGCCCACGCCAGGGCCGTACCGCCGGAGGTGAACGACGCGTCGCGCCACCTCGACCAGGCGTCCCCGCGGCGCCGCAGGCGGGCCGCGCCCGCCGCGTAGGCGGCGACCGCCGGTACGCAGGCCGCCGCGGCGACCAGTCCCGCCAGGTCCGGGGCCCCGGCCGTACCGGGGTGCGCGTGCGCGAGGATCACACCACGGCCCCGGCCCGGTCCCGGCGGGCCGCGCGGACGGCCAGGGCCACGCCGGTCAGCAGCAGGACCAGACCGCAGGCGTTCCACGCCCAGTCGTAGGGGGTGACGTCCACGCCGTAACGGATCTGGTGCAGGCGCAGCAGTTTGTGGTCCACGACGCCGTCGAAGAGCTGGAAGGTCCCCAGCCCCAGGAAGAAGCCGGCCCGGGCGTCGTCCCGTGCCAGGGCGCGGCGGCGGCGCAGATCGGCGAAGAGGAAGAACCCGGCGACCAGGGCGAGCAGTTCGGCGGTGTGCAGCAGCCCGTCCGACAGCAGCCCCACGGCGGGGGTCGAGCGGTCGTAGAAGTGGTGCCAGCCGAGGATCTGGTGGAAGACGATCTCGTCGACCGCGGCCGTCACGGCGACCCCGATCACGCCGCACACCACCGCCGACCTCCGCGGTTCGGGCCGTGCTTCGGGGACCGCGGGCGGGTGGGCCGGTGCGCTCATGGGGCTGCCTTCCTGACACGGACACGTCTGCTGGTCCGTACGCCTACCCCCTGGCGCCCGCGGTGTGCCCGTCCGGCCCCTCGTCCGGGTGAGACATCGGCGGGCGGGCCAGGCCCGGCCCGGAACCGGCCCCGGGCGGCGGAAGGCCCCCACCGCGGGGAGCGGTGGGGGCCTTCGGGCCGTGCGCGGTACGGGCTCGTCAGGCGCCCGGTGGTGTCCGGGCGGGCCGGCCCGAGCCACGGGTGAGGGCGTGTCCGCCCACTCCGGCGAGCGCCGCGAGCACCCCGCCGGCCGCGGTCCAGAGCCAGCGGTCCGACCACCAGGCCGAGGCCCAGCCGTCCTCCGGGGCGGCGGCCTCCACCGCCGGAGTGCGGCCGGCCGCGGTCTCGGCCTCCGCCACGTCGGCGGTCGTCGCCCCCGGCACCAGCGGGACGGCCGGAGGCCCGTCGGCGGCGTGCGCACCGCCCTCGTCCCGGACGTCCACCCCGAGGCGGGCGGTGAACGGTTGGCCCAGGTCCTCGTCGGGCAGCGAGGTCACCGTGAGCCGTACGAAGTAGCTCCCGGGCAGCGGGTCGCCGGCCCACGGGTCCGCCGCGCCCCGTACGGGCCGCAGGACGCACGCCAGGCGGACCTCCGCCGCGTCCCGCGCCGCGGCCCGGGCCTGCGTGCCGTACATGCAGGGCTGGCGCCGCCGCAGCCCGTCGTACACGTCGATCCGCCAGGTGGCGGGGCCGTGCCGCAGCGAGGCCGCGGGCAGCGTGACCGCGGCGCGCACGGTCGGGCGCTCACCGGTGTCCGCGGGGAACACCCAGTACAGGTAGTCGCCCGTGGCGGCCTGCGCCGTCGCCTCCTGCCCGGGGCGGAAGGCGGCGGCGGTACGGAAGGTGGTGCCCGCCTCCGTGGGGCCGGCCTCGGCGCCGGAACCGGGCGTCGCCGGGGTGGCGGGAGACTCCGTCCGGGCGGCGGGAGCCGCCGGGGCCGCGAGGGCTCCGGGGGCGGCCGGGCCCAGCAGGGCGGCGGCGGCCGTCACGGCCGCGCCGAACATACGCACGGTACGCATCAGTTGGACCTCCGGACGGCGACGCGCCAGCGGGACAGCCGGCCCCAGATCAGCCCGGCCAGGAAACCGGTCAGGACGAGCGCACCGAGCAGCCACCAGCCGCGGCCGAGCCCGAACGAGGCGAGGTCGGAGGCGCCGGCCGGGCCGTCGACGACGTCGACGCTCAGCTCGACGGGCATGCCGGGCGTCGTCCGTACCGACGGGGGAGCGGAGAAGGAGTTGCTGACCTGCAGGCAGACCGTCTCGGCGGCGGGCTTCACGTCGCCCGGGCCGTCGTCGTCACGCTCGGGCACGGGATGGCGCAGCCCCGTCGAGATCACGTCCGTCCGGCCGTCCCCGGCCTCCGAACCCCGGACGATCTCCCGCCCGGCGGGGGTGACAGCGCGGAGCAGGACGCCGTAGTCGCGGTGGACCGCCCGGTCCGAGGCGAGGCTGACCGAGGCGCGCAGCTCCTGGCCGGGCAGCACCTCCACCCGGTACCAGCGGTGCTGGCCGAAGGTCTCGCGGTCCGTGTACACGCCCGGCCGCAGCAGCGGCGCGCCGGCGCACCGGTCGGTGCCCCGGGTGGCGACGGGCGTCACGACCGGATCGGCGGCGCGGTCGACCAACTGGCGCACGCGGCGGGAGAGTTCCTCGGTGCGGTGGACGGAGGTGTACGTGCCTCCGGTGGCCTCGGCGATGCACGTCAGCTGCTGCCGCGTCCTGGCGTCCGGCACCAGGCCGAGGGTGTCGATGACCAGGTGGATGCCCTTCGCCGCGATCTCCCGCGCCACCTGGCAGGGGTCGAGCGGCGCGCAGGTGTCCTCGCCGTCGGTGATGAGCACGATCCGCTTGGTGGCCCCGTCGGTCCCCAGGTCGTCGGCGGCGCCGAGCAGGGCCGGACCGATCGGCGTCCAGCCGGTCGGGGCGAGCGTGGCGACGGCCGTCTTGGCCTCGGTGCGGTCCAGCGGGCCGACCGGGTAGAGCTGCCGGGTGTCCTCGCAGCCGCGCTTGCGGTCGGGCCCCGGGTAGTCGGCGCCCAGGGTGCGGATGCCGAGCCGGACCTCCTGGGGGACGGCGTCGAGCACCTCGTTGAAGGCCTGCTTGGCGGCGGTCATGCGGGACCGGCCGTCGATGTCGCGGGCCCGCATCGAGCCGCTGACGTCGAGGACCAGTTCGACCTTGGGGGATTCCTCGGCCACCGGCTCGTCGGCGGCCGCGCCCGTCGGCAGGAGCGCCGCGCCCAGGGCGGCGAGCAGCGCGCAGGCCCCGGTCGCCAGCCGTTTTCTCGTGATCATCGCCGGATCGTATTGATGATCGTCCGACAATCCAAAACGGGCTGTCCGCCCGTGAGCGCCGCCGACGGGTCGTCACCGTGCCCGGGGGTGCTCCGCCCGGCAGGCCCGGCGAGGGGCCCCGACGGACCGTCAGGCCGCTTCGCCCGACCGGTGTTCCGCGTCCTCCTCCTCCGGGGCGCGGTCCCGCGCGGCGGCCGGCTCCAGGCGGGCCTCCAGACGGCCGTTCACGACCCGCGTACGGAAGACGGGCTGGGGGGCGGTGGCCGGACCCGTCACGTTCCAGCCGTCGGAGAGGCGGAACGTACTGCCGTGCCAGGGGCAGCGCAGGCAGCCGTCCTCGACCGTTCCCTCGGCCAGCGGTCCCGCCATGTGACTGCACCGCTCGGCCAGCACGTGCACCAGGCCGTCGCCGGTGCGGACCATCACCACCGGCACCGTGCCGATCATGCCCCGCCGGGGGCGGTCCACCGGCAGATCCGTCACGTCGCCCAGCTCGTGCCAGCCGGACCCGACGAGATCCGGCACCTCCTCGGCGTGGTTCGCCCCCGCACCCAGCCGGTACGACAGGTGGCCGCCGAGCGCGCCGCCGACGGCCACGGCCGTCAGGCCCGCGAAACCCCAGGCCTTGCCGCGCCAGTGGCGCCCCCGGCACCGGGCCGACAGGGACACGGCGTAGCAGACGACCCCGGTGGTGTTGGCCACGGCGTGCAGCAACCCCACCCGCATCTGCGGGCGGCGCAGCTCCGCCCAGTCCACCCAGCCGGCGACGGCGGCCGGCGCCGCCCCGGCGAGACCGGTGGCGACGAGCGCGCGCGCCGCGCGGCGCTTTCCCGGAAGGACGTCGAGCACCGCCGCAGAGAGCCAGGCCCCGACCGGCAGCTGCACCATCAGCGGGTGCACGGGATGGCCCAGCCAGCGGCCGTGCAGCACGTCCCGGGCCCCGCCGAGGGGCAACGACCGCACCACGGATCTGACCGCGTCCGTCACGGGGTCCACGCCCTCGAACGACTCCCAGCGGTCCAGGGCGTCGAGGACCCGGCCGGGCCCCCGGGACTTGGGCAGGGCGGCCCGGAGGGCCGACACGGTTCGGGCGAGAGGGGTGAGCGTCTCCATGCCGGGCGGATTACCGGTCCGGCGCGGCGGAAACGTACGGGGCGGGCGGGGGAGCGGTTCGAGTGGCGGGCGGGAACGGCGGCGGGCGGTGCGGGCGGCCGGGTGGGGAGAGCGGCGCGGGTGGTCGCGGGTCCGGCGCGGCGCCGCCCGGGCTCGCCGCAGGCGCACCCGGCCGGCCGACCGCCGGGCGGGTGACGGGCGGCGGCAGCCGGACCGCGACGGTGGCTTCCGGGCCGTCGCGGGCTGCCGGTGGGTCCGGGTGGGCGGTGCCGGTACGGTCGGCCGACGCCGGGCGGTTCGGCGTGCCGGGGCCGGCGTCGGTGCGTTCCGTGCGGTGCCGGGCTGTTCGGTGCGGTGCCGGGCCGTTGCGGCCTCCCGGTGGGTGCCCGGCGGCCGGCGTCGGTGGGTTTCGGGCGGCCGAGGGCGGTCCGCTCCGGCCGGTGCCGGGCCGTCCCCGCGGTGCCGGGCCGCACCAGGACCGTACGGGCTTCCGCCCTCGGTCGCGGGCCACTGGTCCGTTCCGGCGGTCGGCGGTCGGCGTCGGTGCGTCCGACCGGCCGGGCGGGCCCCGTGAGCGTGGGGCCCGCCCGGGCGTCCCGCGTCCCTCAGTGCCGCCGCCACCGGGCCGCGCGCAGGGCGGCCCGGGCCGCGTTGGCGCCGGGGGCGCCGTGCACACCGCCCCCGGGGTGGGCGGTCGCCGAGGCCAGGTAGAGCCCCCGCACCGGTGTGGCGGGCCGGCCCGTGCCCGGGGTGGGGCGGAAGACCAGCTGCTGGTGCAGGGCGCTGCTCCCCTGGTTGACGGACCCGCCGACGAGCGCGGCGTTCAGGTGCTCCAGGTCCGGAGGGGCGAGCACGCGGCGGGCGAGGACGCGGTCCCGGAAACCGGGGGCCAGGCGTTCGATGCCGGCCTCGACCCGTGCCGCCAGGGCGTCCTTCTCGCGGGCGTCCCACCGCCCGCTCAGCCCGTCGTCCCCGGCGTCACCGCGCACCCGTTGCGGCACGTGGGTGTAGGCCCAGGCCGATTCGGTTCCGGCGGGGGAGCGGGTGGGGTCGGCGGTGGTCATCTGGCCCAGCACGGTGAAGGGTTCCGCGGGCACGTGTCCCGTGGCGAGCTGCGCCCCGTGGTGGGTGAGGGCGTCGAGCGAATCCGCCACATGGACGGTCCCGGCGCCGCGCGCCTGCGGCGCCGACCACGGGATCGGGCCCGACAGCGCCCAGTCGATCTTCACCGTGGAGAGGTCCCACTGGAAGCGCCGCAGGTCCGCGAGGAGCCGTGGCGGGAGGTGCGCCTCGCCCACCAGGCCGCCGTACAGCGCCGGCGCCGGCACGTCGGCGAGGACCGCCCGCCGCACCGGCGTGGCGGAGCCGTCCGCCGTGCGGACCGCCACCGCCCGCCCGTCCCGGACCACGATCTCCGTCACCCGCGCTCCGCAGCGCAGCACACCGCCGCGCGCCTCCAGACGGCGGACCAGGGCCTGTGTCAGGGCCTGTGCGCCGCCGACCGGGACGGGGAAGCCGTGGACCTGCCCGAGCATGGTCATGAGCCAGCCCAGTCCGCCGCCCAGGGCGGACTCGGGTCCGAGGTCGGAGTGGAGCGCGTTGCCCGCGATCAGGAGCGGGCCGCCCTCGCCGGCGAAGTGTTCCTCGCCGAACCGGCGGGCGGGCAGCAGCATCGTACGGGCGAGGCGCAGTCCGCCGGAGGGGCCGGTGCGCCGGACGAGGCCCAGCCCCGCGCGGACCGGGGGGAACGGCGTGAAGAGACAGCCCATCACGTCGTCCTCGACGCGCCGGTAGAGCCGGAGGAGCCGGTGCCAGGCCGGACCGTCGGAGGGCGCGAACGAGGCGAGGGAGGCGGCCGTCTCCTCCGGGTCACGGGACAGCACGGCGCAGCGCCCGTCCCGGAGCGGGTGCGCGAGGACGGCCGGCGCGTGGCTCCAGCGCAGACCGCTCCTCTCCAGGTGCAGCGCCCGCAGGACGGGGGAGGCGGCGGCCAGTGGGTAGAAGGCGCTGAACAGGTCGTGCACGTACTCCGGACGCAGCCCCCGGTCGCTGCGGACAGCGCCGCCGGGCTCGTCCTGCGCCTCGAGCACGAGTACGTCCCAGCCGGCGTCCGCGAGGAGGTTCGCCGCCACCAGGCCGTTGGGGCCGGCGCCGACGACGACCGCGTCAGGAGCGGGCACGGGACACGTCCTCCCCGGTCGGAGCGCCGGCCCGGGACTCGACGACCTCGGCGAGCCGGGCGAGCATGCCCCGGTGGCGGAGCTGGATGAGCGCGTCCAGGGCCGTGTTGTGCCAGCGGGCGGTCGGTCCGCGCAGGGGGTGCTCGTCCACGGTGACGAGGGTGTCGCCGCCCCACGGCAGCACCTCGATGGCGATGCGGGCGGTGCCCGCGCGGCCGGCGATGGATTCCAGTTCCAGCCGTTCACCCGGACGATGGATGCGGGAGATGGTCCTGCTGCGGTAGGTCACCGGGCCGAGCTTCAGCGTGAACCCCAGCGAGGCTCCCTCCTCGGGCCAGGAGCCCTCCTGTTCCCAGGAGTCATGAGTGCCGATCACCCAGCGGCAGTACTGGTCGGCGTCGCGGAGGACGGCCCACACGTCGGCCGGGGGCCTGCGGACGAGCTGGTGGCGGATGGCCATGGGGTTCTCCTCGGTGCGGGCCCGGACCCGCTGCGACCTGGCGTCGGAGCGGGGCGGGAGTCGGAATCGGGGGAGGGAGTCAGGTGCGGGTGGGACGAGGGTGATCGAGGTCGGTACGGGGGCGTACGGCTCCAGGGGGAGCGCGGTGGCATCAGGACCTGAGCCCCGCACGCGGCGCGCGCCGGCCAGCGAAGGGGGCGCGTCCGGTGGAGCGGGCGCCGAGCGCCGCGGCCGCGCCCGCGGCGGCGAGCAGCGCCGCCCGGCGCAGCGCCGTCCTGCGTCCCGCCGACCAGCCGCCGCGGAGGGCGGCCGTGGACGCGGAGGGGGCCGAGAGGATGCCCGTCGTGGAGGGAGCCGTCCCCCGCGGCGCGAGACAGCGGTGCTCGGTGACCCGGACGACGAGGGCGCGCACGAGGCCCGGCGCGAGCGCGTGCCCCCACGTCAGAAGCCGGGCGGAGGGGCCCACCACGACCCGGCGGCGCGGACGGCGGGCCGTGCGCACCACGGCCCGGGCCACGCGTTCCGGGGTGGCCGGGGGAGGCACGGCACGCACCTCCCGGCCCGTGTGGTTGGCCGCGTGCCGGAAGAAGGGGGTGTCGACCCCGGCCGGAAGGACGCTGCACACGGCCACGCCGCGCGCCCCGGCCAGAGCCAGTTCCTGGCGCAGGATGTCGTCGAAGGTCACGAGCGCGGCCTTCGACATGGCGTACGCGGACATGTAGGGGGCGCCGACCACCCCACCGAGGAGCGAAGAGACGTCGATGAGGACCCCGCTGTCCTGGCGGCACATCACCGTCAGAGCGGCGCGGGCCCCGTGGACGACGCCCATCACGTTGACGTCCAGGAGCCGGCGCACCTCCCGCGGGGGTGTTCGGTCGACGGCGCCGAGGATGCCGACGCCCGCCGCGTTGACCCAGACGTCGATCCGCCCGCCCCAGGCGAACGCCGCCTGGGCGAGGGCGTCGACCGCCTGCTCGTCGGTGACGTCGGCCGGGACGGCGAGGGCCTGGGCTGCACGGTGCGCACCGGCGCACTCCCGTGCCACCTCGTCGAGGGCGTGCGCGCTGCGCGCGGCGAGGACGACCTGCCCGCCGCGGCGCGCGAAAGCCAGGGCGACGGCCCGGCCGACACCGCTGGAGGCGCCGGTGACGACGACCACCGGACGGTCCACGGGGCGCAGCGGCCCGGTTCGGCTCCTTCTCATGCCCGGGCGAATGACCGGTTTCGCGGTGCTTCATGCGCGTGAGCCCCCTCCGACCTCTTCCGGGGGAGCGCACGACGGCCGCCCCCCGGCCGGAGCGGCGGGCGAACCCCGGACGGCAGTGGTCGGCCGCCCGCTCGCCGGAGCGTCATGCGGCCGTCCGCAACACCTTTCACCGCCGCCGCCGGGAAGCGCTTCGCGGGAGAATCCTTCGGACGCGATGAGTAGCGCTGCTCCCCGTGGGTAGCGGCCGGGGCGATGAACCGGAAGCTCGCGTTCCGGATGTTCATGCAGGCAGGAGAACGAGCCGTACCGCCACCCCGGCTCTCACCCGAACGGCGCAGCGCGCCGGGTGAGCCTCGGGAAGCGGCCCGCCTCCCCCCGGGGCAGGATGGGCCACGCGTGACAAGTCCCGCCGGTCCGTGACCGGTCAGGGCACGGCGGCACCGGCCGCCAGGAGCCGCGGCTCATCTCCCCTCACGTCCGTCTGAGGAGATCACCATGGCGATACCCCGCGCACCCCGCTGGGAGCACGCCGTCGTCACCGGCGGTTCGGGCTTCGTCGGTTCGCACCTCTGCACCGCGCTGCTCGCCGAGGGAACGGCGGTCACCTGTGTGGACGACTTCAGTACCGGCACCCCGGACAACGTGGCGCACCTGCGCGACGACCCCCGGTTCCGCCTCGTCGAGGCGGACGTCCGCCGGCCGTTCGCGCACGCCGTGGACCGGGAGCCCGACCTGGTCCTGCACTTCGCCTCGCCCGCCTCGCCGGTCGACTACCTGCGCCTGCCGCTGCACACCCTGGAGGTGGGCAGCCTCGGGACCAGGAACGCGCTCGCCCTGGCGCACGCCGCCGGCGCGCGGTTCGTGCTCGCCTCGACCTCGGAGGTGTACGGCGATCCCGAGGAACACCCGCAGAACGAGCGCTACTGGGGCCATGTGAACCCCGTGGGACCACGGAGCGTCTACGACGAGGCGAAACGTTTCGGCGAGGCGCTCACGACCGCCGACGCCTCCGCCCGGGGCACCGACACCCTGATCGTCCGGCTGTTCAACACGTACGGCCCGCGCATGCGGGGGTACGACGGCCGCGCCGTCCCCACCTTCGTCCGGCAGGCCCTCGCGGGCGAACCGCTCACCGTGGCCGGCGACGGACGCCAGACCCGCTCCCTCTGCTACGTGGACGACACCGTCCGCGGCATCCTGGCGGCCGCCGCCCACGGCATGCCGGGACCGGTCAACATCGGCAACCCCAGCGAGATCTCCATGCTCGACCTGGCCCGCTGGATCGTGGAACTGACCGGTTCCCGCTCCACCCTCCGCTTCGTGGAGCGGCCCGTGGACGACCCCGGAGTCCGCTGCCCCGACATCACCCTCGCCCGCGACAAGCTCCTGTGGGAGCCCCTCGTCCCCGCCGAGGAAGGGCTGCGCCGGACGATCGACTGGTTCCGCGGCCGCTCCGCCGACTGACCACGGCACCTCCGCGCCCCGCCGGCCCGCCCTCGCCCCGCACCGCGGCCGTACCCCGCCCCCCACCGGAAAGGCCTCCCATGCGAGTTCTCGGCATCAACGCCCTCTTCCACGACCCCGCCGCCGCCCTGGTGATCGACGGCGTCACCGTGGCGGCGGCGGAGGAGGAACGCTTCTCCCGGCGCAAACACGGCAAACGCCCCGTGCCCTTCTCCGCCTGGGAGCTCCCCGAACAAGCCGCCCGCTGGTGCCTCAGCCGGGCCGGACTGCGCCCCGCCGACCTGGACGCCGTCGTGTACGCGTACGACCCCGAACTGGCCCTCCCCGCCGAGGCCATGGGACTGAACGACCCCTGGGACAACCTCCGCCAGGCGTACGCCCGCAGTGCCCCCGGCTTCCTCGCCACCGCCCTGCCCGGCCTGGACCCCGCAGCCGTCCGCTTCGTCGGTCACCACATGGCCCACGCCGCGTCCAGCGCCTTCGCCGCCGAGGGCGCCGAGACCTCCTCCGTCCTCGTCCTCGACGGCCGCGGCGAACGCGCCTCCCACCTCGCCGCCCACCGCGTCGGGGACCACCTCGAACCCCTTCGCGCCCAGAACCTCCCCGAGTCGCTCGGCCTCGTCTACGAGGAACTCACCGACCACCTCGGGTTCCTGCGCTCCTCCGACGAGTTCAAGGTCATGGCGCTCGCCTCCCACGGCACCCCGCGCATGCTCGGCGAACTGCGCCGGTACGTGCACCCCACCGGTGACGGCGGCTTCGTCGCCCACGGCGTGCCCTGGTCCGAACTGTGCCCGCGCCGCGCCCCCGACGAGCCGTGGAACCAGCAGCACGCCGACGTCGCCGCCAGCACCCAGGCGGTCCTGGAGGAGACCCTCCTCGACCTGGTGCGCTGGCTCCACGGCCGTACCCACGACGACGTCCTCACCCTCGCCGGCGGTGTCGCCCTCAACTGCGTGGCCAACGCGCGGATCGCCCGTGAGGGACCCTTCGGACGCGTCTGGGTCCAGCCCGCCGCCGGAGACGCCGGTACGGCCCTGGGCGCCGCCCTGCTCCACTCGGCGCAGTCCGGTACGAGCCCCTCGCCGATGCCCGGCGCCGACCTCGGCCGGGACTGGAGCGACGCGGAACTGGCCAGCTGGCTGAAGACCGCGGCCGTCCCCTTCGAACGGCCGCCCGACATCGCCGTCACCGTCGCCGAGGCACTCGCCGACAACGCCGTCGTCGCCTGGTTCCAGGGCCGGTCCGAGTTCGGTCCGCGGGCCCTCGGCCACCGCTCGCTCCTCGCCCACCCGGGACACGCCGGGAACCTGGAGCGGCTCAACGACATCAAGGGACGCGAGCAGTTCCGGCCCGTGGCCCCCATGGTGCTGACCGAACGCTCGGCGGAGATCTTCGACGGGCCGCTGCCCAGCCCGTACATGCTGTTCGTGCACGACGTCGCCCCCGAGTGGCGGGACCGCATCCCGGCCGTCGTGCACGTCGACGGCACGGCCCGGATCCAGACCGTGGACCGGCGGCAGGAGCCGCTCGTCGCCCGCATGCTGGAGGAGTTCGAGCGACGCACCGGCCTGCCCGTCGTCGTCAACACCAGCCTCAACACCGCGGGCCGGCCCATGGTCGACGACCCCCGCGACGCGCTCGAATGCTTCGGCTCGACCCCCGTAGACCTCCTCGCCATCGGCCCCTTCGCCGTCCGCCGCGCCGACTTCTTCCGCGCCGGCGGCACCGACGGAACCGGCGCCAACGGCTGGTCCACCGGCAGCGGATGGGCCGGCGGCAACGGCCCCTCCGAGGGCCCCGACGAGAGCGGCCCGCGGTGAACGGCCCCGCGGAACACCCGCGTTACGCCGTCGTCGTCCCCACCCTCGGCCGGCCGAGCCTGCGCCGCTGCCTGGAGGCCCTCGCCGCCGCCCCGGGCCCAGGCCCCGCGCGCCTGATCCTCGTGCACGACCGCCCGGGGGACGGCGGGAACCCGCCGGACCTGCCCGTCCCCGAGGCGCTCCGCCCCGTCACCGTCGTGGTGCCCGGCCGCGCCCGGGGACCGGCCGCCGCCCGCAACACCGGGGCGCGCCGGGCCGGGAACGTCCCCTGGATCGTCTTCCTCGACGACGACGTCGTGCCCTCGGAGACCTGGCGCACGGACCTGGCCCGCGACCTCGCCGCGGCCCGTGCCGACACGGCAGCGGTCACCGCCCGGATCGACGTGCCGCTGCCCGGGGGGCGGCGCCCCACCGACAACGAGCGGAACACCGCCGGACTCGCCACCGCCCGCTGGATCACCGCCGACATGGCCGTCCGCACCGAGGCCCTCGACGCGGCGGACGGCTTCGACGAACGCTTCCACCGCGCCTTCCGCGAGGACGCCGACCTGGCCCTGCGCCTGCTGGCCGGCGGCTGGCACCTGGCCGAGGGAAGCCGCCGCACCACCCACCCCGCCCGCGCCGCCGACCGCTGGATCTCCGTGCGCCAGCAGGCCGGCAACGCCGACGACGTCCTCATGCGGCGCCTCCACGGCCCCGACTGGCGCGCCCGCGCGGCGGCGCCCCGCGGCCGGCTCTCCCGCCACCGCGCCGTCACCGCCGCCGGCGCCGCCGCCCTCGTCTGCGCCCTCACCGGCCACCGCTCGGCCGCCCTCGTCTGCGCCCTCGGCTGGGCCGCCGGCACGGCCGAGTTCACCCTGATCCGCGTCATGCCGGGCCCCCGCACCCGTCAGGAGATCATCGACATGATCCTCACCAGCGCGGTCATCCCCCCGGCCGCCACCTGGCACTGGCTGCGCGGCCTCGTCCTCCACCGCTCGGTCATCCCCGGCCGCCCCGCCCGCGCCCCGGCCCGCCCTCCGGCGGCCGACCGGGACCCCGGCCCCGCCGCCCCCACGGGGGAGACCCGGCGGACGGAAGGGACCGCGGCCCGACAGGAGGCGGCGTGACGAACCGGCGACGGCCCGAACGGCCCACCCCCCGTACCGACGCGCCCGAACGCGCCCCGCACGGCGCCGGGAGCGCCCCCGGCGCCCCGGCGGCGCCGGCGGGCCCCCGTACGGCCACCGCCTCCGGCCCGCCGGAGACGCCCTCCCGCAGGACCGGGCCCGCGCCCACGGTGCTCAGGACCACGGGCGGCGTCCGGATCACGGAGGAAGACCCCGCCCACGACCGGTCCGTGGAGGCCGGCGCCCCGGACGACGGTCCCTGGATCTTCGAGGCCCCGCGGGACCGGACCGCTCCCGGCCGGCCGGCCACCGGCGGACGGGCCCGGGACGGCCGCCTCCCCGACGCCGTCCTCTTCGACCGGGACGGCACCCTGATCGTGGACGTCCCCTACAACGGCGACCCGCGCCGAGTCCGGCCGCTGCCCGGCGCGGGGGAGGCGACCGCCCTGCTGCGCTCGCTCGGCGTCCCCACCGGCGTGGTGAGCAACCAGTCCGGCGTCGCCCGGGGCCTGCTGACCCGGCGGCAGGTCGCCTCCGTACGCGAGCGGGTCGACCGGCTCCTGGGCCCCTTCCCCGTCTGGGCCGTCTGTCCCCACGGTCCCGACGACGGCTGCCCCTGCCGCAAGCCCGCCCCCGGACTCGTCCTGGCCGCCTGCGCCCGGCTGGGCGCCCGCCCCTCCCGTACCGTCGTGATCGGCGACATCGGCGGCGACATGGCCGCCGCCCGCGCGGCCGGCGCCGAAGGCGTCCTCGTGCCCACCGCCGCGACCCTCCCCGACGAGATCGCCGCCGCGCCGAGGACCGCCCCCGACCTCATGACCGCGGTACGGCTCGCGCTCACCGCCCTCCCCCCGGACGGTGCCGCGTGAACGCCGCACCCCGCACCCTCGTCGTCCGCCTGGACAGCGCGGGCGACGTCCTCCTCGCCGGACCGGCCGTACGGGCCGTGGCCGCGGGCTCCTCGACCACGGCCATGCTCTGCGGCCCGGCCGGCGCGCCCGCCGCCCGGCTCCTGCCCGGCGTGGACGAGGTCCTCGTCCACGAAGCCCCGTGGGTCGGCCTCGACCCGCCGCCGGTCTCCCCGGACGCCTGCCGCGAGCTGATCGGGGCCGTGGCCGCCCGCCGCTTCGACCGGGCGCTGATCCTCGTCTCCTACCACCAGAGCCCGCTGCCCGCCGCCCTGCTGCTCCGGCTCGCGGGCGTGCCCTGGATCGGCGCCGACAGCGAGGACTACCCGGGCGCCCTGCTCGACCTGCGCCACCGGCGGGCGCCGCACCGCCACGAGGCCGAGGCCGCCCTCGACCTCGCCCGTGCCGCCGGCTTCGTACCGCCGCCCGGCGACGACGGCGCTCTGCGCGTGCTGCCCCCGCCGGACACCGGCGCCCTCACCGGCCCCGGCCCGTACGTCGTGCTGCACCCCGGCGCGGCCGTCCCCGCCCGCGCCTGGAGCCCCGACCGGGCCCGGCGCGCCGCCGAGGCCCTCCACCGGGCCGGCCACCGGGTCGTCGTCACCGGCGGCCCCGGGGAGAGGGAGCGGACGGCCGCGGTCGCGGGCCGTCACGCCCTCGACCTCGGCGGTGCCACCACCGGACTCGCCGAACTCGCGGGCGTGCTCGCCGGAGCCGGCGCCGTCGTCACCGGCAACACGGGCCCCGCCCATCTCGCCGCCGCCGTCGGCACGCCCGTCGCGTGCCTCTTCGCCCCCGTCGTACCGGCCGAACGCTGGCGCCCCTACGGGGTCCCCCACGTCCTGCTCGGTGACCAGGAGGCGCCGTGCGCGGACTCCCGGGCCCGGGTCTGCCCCGTCCCCGGCCACCCCTGCCTCGACAAGGTGCCCGACAGCGAGGTCGTCGACGCCGTGGCCACCCTGTTGCGCGGGGCACGCGCCGACCACCACCCGCCCCCCGCCGCCCCGGCCCCGCGGACGACCGTGACCGCGCCCGGACCACCGCCCCCGACCGGCGGCCCCGGACCGGGCCCGGGCTCACGGCCCGGCACCAGCCGGTCCCCGACGGTCCGTACCGCCCCCGCCGACCGCAGATCCCCCACCACCCGGAGACCGTGAACGGCCCCCAGGCCGCGCCCGCCCCGAGGCCGCGACCGGTTCGAAAGGAGCAACCGCCGCATGAACATCCTTCTGTGGCACGTCCACGGGTCCTGGACCACGGCGTTCGTCCAGGGGCCGCATTCGTACCTGGTACCCGTCACCCCCGACCGGGGCCCCGACGGGCGCGGCCGGGCCCGTACCTTCTCCTGGCCCGCCTCCGTCCGCGAGGTGCCGCCCGCCGAACTCCGTGACCTCCCTGTCGACCTGGTCGTCCTCCAGCGCCCTCACGAGGAGCGGCTCGCCACCGAGTGGCTCGGCGGCCGGCGCCCCGGGCGGGACGTCCCCGCCGTCTACGTCGAGCACAACACCCCCCGCGGCGACGTCCCCGTCAGCCGGCACCCCGTGGCCGACCGCCCCGACCTCACCCTCGTCCACGTCACCCACTTCAACCGGCTCCTCTGGGACAACGGCACCACCCGCACCGCCGTCGTCGAACACGGCATCGTCGACCCCGGCCACCGCTACACCGGGCACCTGCCCCGCGCGGCCGTCGTCGTCAACGAACCCGTACGGCGCGACCGGTTCGTCGGCACGGACCTGCTCCCCGCCCTCGCGGAGGCGGCGCCCCTGGACGTCTTCGGCATGCGGACCGAAGGCCTCGCCACCCACCTCGGCCTCCCCGAGGACCGCTGCCGCACCGCCGACCTGCCCCAGGCGCGGCTCCACGACGCCATGGCGGAACGCCGCTTCTACCTGCACCCGATCCGGTGGACCTCGCTCGGACTGTCCCTCCTGGAGGCCATGCACCTCGGCATGCCCGTCGTCGTCCTCGCCACCACCGAGGCCGTCGAAGCCGTACCGCCCGGCACCGGGACCCTCTCCACCCGACCGGAGGAACTCGCCCGGGCCGCCCGCCACTACCTCGCCGAGCCCGAGGCCGCCGCCGCGGACGGCGCCCGCGCCCGGCAGGCGGCCCTCGAACGCTACGGCCTGAAACGCTTCCTGGACGACTGGGAGCGCCTCATCACGGAGGCATGCTGATGACTTCCCATCCCCTGCCCGCCCCGGCGCCCCTCTCCATCGCCCTCGTCTCCGAGCACGCGAGCCCGCTCGCCACGCTCGGCGGCGTCGACGCGGGAGGCCAGAACGTCCACGTCGCCCAGCTCGCCGCCGGCCTCGCCGACCGGGGACACCACGTCACCGTCTACACCCGCAGGGACGACCCCGCCCTGCCGGTCGTCGCCCCGCTGCGGCCCGGCGTCCTCGTGCACCACGTGCCCGCGGGACCGCCCGAGCCCGTGCCGAAGGACGACCTCCTGCCGTACATGGACGCCTTCGGCCGGTACCTCGCCCGCCAGTGGCGCACCCGGCCGCCCGACGTGGTCCACTCGCACTTCTGGATGTCGGGCCTGGCCACCCTCCGCGCCACCCGGATCGCCGGGCTGCCGTTCCTGCACACGTACCACGCCCTCGGCACGGTGAAGCGGCGCCACCAGGGCGCCGCCGACACCAGCCCGCCCACCCGGATCGCCCACGAGACCGACGTCGGCCTGGGCTGCGACCGGATCGTCGCCACCTGCCGGGACGAGGTCGAGGAACTGGCCGCCATGGGCATACCCCGCGCCAAGGCCGACATCGTGCCCTGCGGCGTGGACCCCGTCGCGTTCCGGCCCGACGGCCCGGCCGCCCCCCGCGGGCCCCACCGCCACCGCCTGCTGCACCTCGGCCGGCTCGTGCCCCGCAAGGGCGCCGCCGTCTCCGTCGCCGCCCTCGGCAGGCTCCCCGGGACCGAACTCGTCATCGCCGGCGGCCCGCCCGCCGACCGGCTCGACACGGACCCCGAGGTCCGGCGCCTGCGCGCCCTCGCCGAGGAGACCGGTGTCGCCGACCGGGTCCGCTTCACCGGCGCGGTACCGCCCGCCATGGTGCCCGTGCTCATGCGCGGCGCGGACGTGGTGCTCTGCCCCGCCGACTACGAGCCCTTCGGCATCGTCCCGCTGGAGGCCATGGCCTGCGGCCGGCCCGTCGTCGCCAGCGCCGTCGGCGGCCAGCTCGACTCGGTCGCCGACGGCGTCACCGGCCGCCTCGTCCCCGCCGGCGACGCCCCGCTCCTCGCGGCGGCCGTACGGCTCCTGCTCGCCGACCCCGCCCTGCGCGCGCGGTACGGCCGGGCCGGCCGGCGGCGCGTGCTCGAACGGTTCTCCTGGTCCCGCGTGGCCGCCGCCACCGAACGGTCCTACCGGGCCGTCGTCGCCGCGCAGGCGCCCCTCGCCGGAGCCCTGTGACCCGCCCCCTCCGGGGCGGCGGGCACACCCGGCGCCCCGCCCGGACAGCCGAAGGAGGTGCGGCCGGACCACTCGCGTCGCGGCCGGACACCATGACCGAATCACGGACGTACGAGGAAGCGCGCCGCCACTGCCGGTCCGTGTGCCAGGCCGTCGAGCGGCTGTACGAGGACGACCTCGGGCGGCTCGCCCGATGGGGCGAGAGGCTGGCCACCGCCCTGTCGGCCGGGGCGCGGCTGCTCGCGGCCGGGAACGGCGGCAGCGCCGCGCAGGCCCAGCACCTCACGGCCGAGCTCGTGGGGCGCTATCAGGGGGAGCGGCCCGCGTTCTCCGCCCTGTCCCTGCACGCGGAGACGTCCAGCGTCACGGCCATCGGCAACGACTACGGATTCGAGCAGGTCTTCGCCCGGCAGGTCGCCGCCCATGGCAGGGCCGGGGACGTGCTGCTGCTCCTGTCGACCTCCGGCCGCAGCCCCAACCTGCTCTCCGCCGCCGTCACGGCCCGCTCCCGGGGCGTGACGGTCTGGGCCCTGACCGGAGCCGCCCCCAACCCGCTGGCGGAGGCCGCCGACGACGCCCTCCGCGTCACCGGCGCCACCACCGCCACCGTCCAGGAGACCCACCTGGTCGCCGTCCACCTGCTGTGCGAGTTCTTCGACGCGGCCGTGGCCGAGCGGGCGGCGCGGGAGGCGGGCGCGGGCCGGGGGACCACCGCCCGGGCCCGGGCCGCCGCCCCCGCCGGTACGGCCGCCGTGGCCGACGGGGTGCCCAGCCGGGAGGAACCCCCGTACGCCTTCTTCGGAGGAGCCTCATGAACCGCGGACCGCTCGTCGTCGTCGGCGACCTCCTGCTCGACGAGGACATCGAGGGCGAGGCCACCCGCCTCGCACCCGACGCCCCCGCGCCCGTCGTCGACATCGCCCGGGTCCGCCGCAGGCCCGGCGGCGCGGGGCTGGCCGCCCTGCTCGCCGCCCGGCACGGCGGGGAGGTCGTCCTCGTCGCCGCCGCCGGCCCCGGCGACCACGAGGACGGCGCCCGCGCCCGCCGGGCCCTCGGCGACCGGGTCCGCCTCGCCGGCCTGCCCCTCGACGGCACCGTGCCGGTGAAGACCCGCGTCCTCGCCGGCGGCCGGCCCCTCGTCCGGCTCGACCGGGGCGGCGGCACCCCCGGCTCCCCGGACGCCGGGGTGTTCGACGCCCTCCGCTCCGCGCGCGCCGTCCTCGTCTCCGACTACGGGCGGGGCACGGCCGACGTGCTGCGCACCGCCCTCGGCGCCCTGGCCCACAAGGTCCCGGTCGTCTGGGACCCTCACCCACGCGGCGGGCCGCCCGTCCCCGGCACCCGCCTCGCCACCCCGAACGCGGGCGAGGCGGCCCTCTTCAGCCGCCTCCCGGGCACCTCCCTGCGCGCCCACGCCGACCGGGGCGCCGACCTCGCGGCCCGCTGGGAGGCCACCCACGTGGCCGTCACGCTCGGGGCGCGCGGCGCCCTGCTCACCCGGGCCGACGCGGCCGCCCCCCTCTTCGTCCCGGCGGTCCGCGCCACCACGGGCGACCCCTGCGGCGCGGGCGACTGCTTCGCCGCCACGGCCGCCGCCGCGCTCGCCGACGGCGCCCTGCCGGAGGAGGCGGTGGAACGGGCGGTCGCCGCGGCCGCCGCCTTCGTCGCCGCCGGCGGCGCGGCCGCCGTCGGCGCCACCGACGGAGCCCCCGCCGACGGCACCGCCCGCACCCCCGACCCGGCGCCGGACGGGGACGCCACCGCCCTCGTCCGCCGCGTCCGCGCCCGGGGCGGCACGGTCGTCGCCACCGGCGGCTGCTTCGACCTCCTGCACGCCGGACACGTCCGGCTCCTGGAGAGCGCGGGCCGCATCGGCGACTGCCTGATCGTCTGCGTCAACTCCGACGCCTCCGTGGCGCGCCTGAAGGGCCCCGGGCGCCCGCTCACCCCCCTCGCGGACCGGATGCGCGTCCTGGCCGCCCTCGCCAGCGTCGACGCGGTCCTCGCCTTCGACGAGGACACCCCGGAACGGCTCCTCGCCACCCTGCGCCCCGACGTCTGGGTCAAGGGCGGCGACTACACACCCGACGAACTCCCCGAGGCGGAACTCCTGCGCAGCTGGGGCGGCCAGACGGTGGTCCTCCCGTACCTCGACGGCCGCTCCACCACCTCGCTCGCCCACCGCGCGGCCCGTTCGGCACACACCCCGGCCCCGGCACCCCCTCCGGCGACCCGATGAACCCGCGCACCACGCCCCCGGGCGGTACGGGATCCGGCCACTTTGCCCAGGAACCCGCCACCGGCACCGCCGACCGCCACCCCGGACCGGACCAGGTCGGCGCGAGCCGTCCCGTCATGGCCGCGCCGGGTACGGAGGCGACGACCACCGGCCCCGCCGGCCGCGCGAGGGGCCGGTCGGCCCTGGCCGGCGAAGACCGCGCCCCGAACACCGGCCTCCGTGCCGGTGGGACCCGCACCGGCCGTGCGGGCGACGAGCCGGACCCGGACGCCGGGAGCCGTACCGCCTCCGTCGGTCACCGCGGCGGTGAGCCGGCCCGGGCCCGTGGGGGCCGCGCGGTCAGGGAAGGGCCCGGCCGTCCGGTCGTGCTCGTGCTGCGCGCGCTCGGGCTCGGGGACCTCCTCACCGCCGTGCCCGCGCTGCGCGCGCTGCGCCGGGCCCTGGCCGGGCACGAACTGGTCCTCGCCGCCCCGCCGGAACTCGAAGGAGTGGCGCGCGCCACCGGCTGCGTCGACCGGCTGCTGCCGGCCGCGGGGCCCGGACGAGCCGTGCCCGACGCTCTCCCGGCGGAGGCCCGGCGCCCGGACCTCGCCGTGAACCTCCATGGCAGCGGCCCCGCCAGCCACCGGCTGCTCGCCTCCCTCGCCCCCCGGCGGCTCTGGGCCTTCCACCACCCGGAGCTCCCCGGCCTGGAGGGCCCGCCCTGGGACCCGTACGCCCACGAACGCCACCGCTGGTGCGCCCTGACCGCCTGGTACGGCTGCCCGGCGGACCCCGACGACGTACGGATCACCCCGCCCGGCACCGCCTCCCCCGCGCCCGGCGCGGTCGTCCTGCACCCGGGCGCGCAGGCGCCCGCCCGCCGATGGCCGGTGGCGCGGTTCGCCGCCGTCGCCGCCGCGCTCCGCCGCGCGGGCCTTCCGGTCGTCGTCACGGCCGGTCCGGGCGAGGGGCCCCTGGCCACGGCGGTCGCCGCCCAGGCGGGGCTGCCTCCGGCCGCCGTGCTCGGCGTGCCCCGCCCCCTGGCCTTCGACGCGCTGTGCGGGCTCGTCGCGCATGCCCGCTGCGTCGTCGTCGGGGACACCGGGCTCGCCCATGTGGCCACCGCCCTCGGCACCCCCTCCGTGGTGCTGTTCGGGCCGGTCGCCCCTTCGCTGTGGGGACCGCCCGACAACGGTCTCCACCGCGTCCTCTGGCGCCCCTCCCGAGGCGACGACACCGCCCGCTCGGGCGATCCGCACGCCGGCCGCCCGGATCCCCGGCTGCTGCGGATCACCCCCGGGGACGTCCTGGACGCGGTCCACGCCCTGCTGCCCGCCACGGCGGGAGCGGGCTCGTGACGCGCGGCCCGGGCGTCCGCACGCACGCCTCAGACAGCGGCTTCGAGCTCCGCCGGGACGCCGGGACGTCCGTCCGCCGCGGCCCCGCCCCGCGCCGGGAGCCCCGCCCCGACCCGTACGGGAACGGTGACCGGGACCGGCACGGGAACCGGGACCGGTTCCCCGGCGGCGCTCCGGCGGCCGTGCAGGAACGTTCCCGCCGTGATGGCCGCCGCGACGACCAGACCGCCCGTGACGAGCGCCCCGCGCGCGCCGAGCACCTCCATGAGCAGGCCCAGGGTGGGCGGCGCGGCCAGACCCCACAGGGTGCGGATGCTGTTCCAGGCGCCGAGCACCCGGCCCCGCATCCGGGGCGGCGGGTCGGTCTGCAGCAGGGTGTTCTGCGCGGTGTCCCCGACGGACTCGGCCACGGCCATCGGCAGGGCCAGCACGACCAGGAAGGCCAGGCTCGGGGAGACGCCCGCGAGCACCTGGAGCAGGGCGCCGCCCGCGGTGAGCAGCGCCACGAGCCGCACGCGCGGCGCGCGGAGCCGCGCACCGAGCACCGCGCCGGCGATGCCGCCGACGGCCAGCGCCGTGGAGACCGCGCTGAAGGAACCGGCGCTCCCGGCGAGCGGACCGGTGACCAGGACCGCGAGCGTCAGCGAGTAGTTGCGGCCGAACAGCGCGCTCACCGCGTTGAGACCGGCCAGGGCGACGAGCCGGGGCCGCTTCGCGAAGAAGACCAGACCGCCCCGGACGCTGGTGTCCGCCTCCTCGGGGGTGAGCGGCGCGCCGTCCCCGTCGGGAGCCGAGCCCTGGGGCCTGAGCAGGGTGAGGAAGGGGATCACGGCGGCCACGAAGAAGAACGAGACGCCGTTCGCCAGGTAGGCGGCGGCGGTGCCGAGCGTGGCGACGGTGACACCGGCGAGCGCGGCGCCCGCCAGTCGGCCCGCGCTGTGGGCGAGCGACCCCACGCCGATGGCGGAGGGCACGTCGCGCGCGGGGACCAGGTCGTTGCCGAGGAGCGCGCAGGCCGGCCCGTCGACGGTGGCGACCAGGCCGGTCAGCACCGCGAGCCCGATGAGGACGGGCAGGTTCAGCTGGTCGAGGGCGACGAGCGCCGCCGTGGCCAGGGCCACCAGGCCCAGCACCACCTGGGCGAGCGCCGCGGTGAGCTTCCGGGGCCAGCGGTCGACGGCCGCGCCGCCGAGCAGCCCCATCAGGAGGCCCGGGGCGGCCTGGGCGGAGATCGACAGACCGGCGGCCGCCGGGGAGCCGGTGATCTGCAGGACCAGCAGGTTCTGCACCGTCAGCTGCATCCACGTACCGGTGTTGGAGACGAGGTGGGCCACCGCCCACCAGCGCATGCTGCGGTGGCGCAGCGACCGCCACGGGGAGCGCTCACCGGGGGGCGACCCACCGTCTCCGGCGGGCCGGGGGGACGGGACGGCGGGCCGGGACGTGACCGGGCGCACGAGGGACAGGGACAGGGGCTTGTGGAAGGAAGGCACGAGAACACCGGGGGGCGCGCCCCGGGCACGGGCACGGGGGAGGCGGGAGTACGACGGGCGGGGGCCCGGTCCGGGCCCCGGGGCCGCGGCGCGGTCGGAGAGGGACGGGCGTGGGCGGGGTGCGCCCGGCGACCCATCGTGGCAGACGGTTCCCGGGAAGCGGCGACGCCCCGGCGCGCCCCCCGCGGACGGGGCCCACCGGCCCGCCCAACTCCCGTGCCCGGCAAGGCCGTCGGCCTTCGCGTGGGCTTGCTCACACAGCGGCGCCCACCGGGGCGCCACCACCCGTTCCAGCGACCCGGGAAGCCCGGGGAGAAGAGGTACCGATGAACAGCGTGACGAAGATCGACGGGGGACAGGCTCTGGTCACCGGAGGCGCCAGCGGCCTCGGCGCCGCGATCGTCCGCAGGCTCGCCGCGGCCGGCGCGTCCGTCCTGGTCGCCGACGTGCGCCAGGAGGCCGCCAAGGAGCTGTGCGAGAACCTGCTGGCCGAGGGCCGGCAGGCCCGGCCGGTCCCCCTGGACGTCCGCGACCCCGAGGCCGCGGCCGAGCTCTTCGGCGATCTCGACACCACCGGCCAGACCCTCGACGTCCTGGTGAACTGCGCGGCCGTCGACGTCACCAAGCCGGTCACCGAGCTCACCGCGGAGGAGATGAGCCGCGTGGTGACCACCGACCTGCTCGGAC
Organism: Streptomyces sp. NPDC012827; assembly: GCF_042900905.1. NCBI lineage: Bacteria > Bacillati > Actinomycetota > Actinomycetes > Kitasatosporales > Streptomycetaceae > Streptomyces > Streptomyces sp. NPDC012827. Next base: position 87,279 of record NZ_JBIBBY010000010.1, read on the forward strand.
CGATGTACCTGTGCCGGGAGGCGTACCGCCGGATGGTCGCCCGGGGCGGCGGCCACATCGTGAACATCCTCTCCACGGCCGCGCTCCGCACCTGGACCGAGGCCGGCCCGTACTCCGCCGCCAAGTCCGGCCTGCGCGCCTTCACCCACACCCTCTTCAAGGAGGCCCAGCGCGACTGCCCCGGCATCGGCGTCACCGGTGTCGTCGCGGGCGGCATGGAGACCCCGTTCATCATGGAGCGCTTCCCGGAGACGGACGTCGCGCTCCTGCAGAGCCCCGACATCGTCGCCGACGCCGTGATGTACGCCCTGTCGGTGCCCGCGGGCAGCGCCGTCGCCGAGCTCGTCGTCGTCCCCCGGCGCGAGGTCTCCTGGCCGTGACCCCCGCGAACGTGCGTGACGAGAGCGACGGAGGTACCCCCTCATGAAGGCCGTCACCTGGCAGGGCCGGCGCAAGGTCTCCGTGGACACCGTGCCCGACCCCGTCCTGCGCGAGCCCACCGACGTGATCGTCAAGGTGACGTCGACCGGCCTGTGCGGCTCCGACCTCCACCTCTACGAGGTGCTGGGGCCGTTCCTCGACCCCGGCGACATCCTCGGCCACGAGCCCATGGGGGTGGTCGAGGAGGTGGGCCCCGAGGTCCGCCGCCTCGCCCCCGGCGACCGCGTCGTCATCCCCTTCAACGTCTCCTGCGGCACCTGCCCGATGTGCGACCGGGGCCTGCACTCCCAGTGCGAGACCACCCAGGTCCACGCCCGGGGCACGGGCGCCGCGCTGTTCGGCTACACCAAGCTGTACGGGCAGGTGCCCGGCGGGCAGGCCCAGTACCTGCGCGTCCCCTTCGGGGACACCCTGCCCATCCCGGTGCCCGAGGGCCCGCCGGACGACCGGTTCGTCTACCTCTCGGACGTGCTGCCGACGGCCTGGCAGGCCGTCGAGTACGCCGAGGTGCCGCCCGGCGGCTCGGTCGCCGTCCTCGGACTCGGACCGATCGGCGACATGGCCGCCCGGATCGCCCTGCTGCGCGGGGCGGAGACGGTCATCGGCATCGACCTCGTCCCGGAACGGCTCGCCCGCGCCGCCCGGCGCGGCGTCCACACCCTCGACCTCTCCGAGCTCGGGGCCGACCTGACCGAGCGGGTCCGGGACCTGACCGACGGCCGGGGGCCGGACGCGGTGATCGACGCCGTCGGCATGGAGGCCCACGGCGCGTCCGTCGCCCGCTCCCTGCAGACGACGGTCGGCCTGCTGCCCGACGCCGTGGCGGCACCGCTCATGCGCCGGTACGGGGTCGACCGGCTCACCGCGCTGCACCTCGCGGTCGAGCTGGTACGCCGCGGCGGCACCGTCTCCCTCTCCGGCGTGTACGGCGGCGCGGCCGACCCCATGCCGCTGTTCGCCATGTTCGACAAGCAGATCCGCCTCCACATGGGGCAGGCCAACGTCCACCGGTGGACCGGCGACCTGCTGCCGCTGCTCACCGACGACGATCCGCTGGGCGTGGAGGACTTCGCCACCCACCGCCTCCCGCTGACCCGGGCCCCGGAGGCGTACGACATGTTCCAGGCGAAGCGCGACGGCGCGGTGAAGATCCTCTTCAAGCCGTGGGAGTGACGGGGCCCGCCCCGCACCCCGGAGGGCGGACGCGCCGGAGCGGCGCGCCGCCCTCCCCCGGCCCCGCGTGGCCCCCGCCGGATGGAGCGGGGAGAACGGGGTAGGCGCCGGGCGGCCGACCCCCCGAACCGACCACTTCCGAGGAGGTGTCCTCGATGACCGTTCCCAGCAATCCCGACCCGGACCCCCGCACCACCCCGGGGCTCGACCCCCAGGGCGGCCTGCCCCAGGGCGACACCCCGCCCGCCGAGGCGGGCACCGGCACCGGCACCGGCCCCTACCGGCAGCCCCGCGCGGGCTGGGCCAAGGGCCCCCTGATCATCCTCTGGCTGCTGGTCGCCGTGTGCGCGCTGTTCTTCCTCGTGTACGCGATCGTGCTGGCCACCCGGTGACCGCTCCGCCGGACTTCCCGCAACCCGTCACTGCCCGCAGGGGTCCCTGGGCGAGCGAGGGGGACATGGTCCCGGAGTGCCGGACGCCGCGTGAACCCGGGCCCCCCGAGGCCGCTCGGGCGCCGCTGCCCCGGCTGACCCCCCTGGCCGAACTCACCGGACAGCGGCGCATGGGAGGAACGCGCGGCCGCCGCCGACCGCGCGGCCACGACATCCGTCCGACGATCGAGGGAGAGCAGAGATGTCCAACCCACAGCAGCCCGAGGCCCGTCGCAGCGGGCGGGGCGGCGCGACACCGCAGAACAGCCGTGAGGTGAAGGCCGACGAGGCCGGCCGTGACACCGCCCGCAAGGGCCGCGCCCACAGCACCGACCGGGGTGACAAGGGCGGCGGCGAGGGCGGCGGCGTGCCGCCGGACCAGCGCCCCGACCACCCCTGAGAGTCTCTGGGCCTCCGTCCGGTGACGCCGGGCCCCCCGGGGGCCCGGCGTCGAACCGTGGGCGTCACCAGATCGCCTCGACCCACTCCGGGTGGTCGATGAACGGGTTGCGGTTGCCCTGGTAGGTGCTGTGGATGAGGTTGTTGCGGCGCTCCTCGAAGGCGCTCGGCGGGTCCTGCTGGTGCCACTGCTTCAGCACGGCCAGCCGGCCGTGGAAGGGGACGCTGCCGTTGGTCGTCGACTCGTTCGGTTCCAGGTCGGCCCAGGCGTCGTCACCTTCGTAACGGACGGCCATGTACAGGATCATGCGGGCCACGTCGCCCTTGTCGGCGTCGCGCGGCTCGAAGGAGTTGCTGTCCGTGTAGCTGCCCGTGGCGCCGCTGACCGGGCTGCCGCCGAAGTCCCAGTCCTTGTTGCCGCGGATGCTGTTCACCTGCACGTCGGCCGGCCGCAGGTGGTGCAGATCCGTCCCGGGCCCGGCCGAGGTGCCGAAGCTGCCGTGGGACTGCGCCCACACGTGCTCCCGGTTCCAGTCGCCCACGTCGCCGCCGCTGAGGGCCTTGCTCCGCGAGGTGCCGCTGTAGAGCAGGATCACGTTGTTGCTGTTGTTCGGGTCCTGGTCGGTGACCTTCAGCGCGTTCCACACGGCGTCGTAGGAGATCTTCCGCTGGCTGCTGATGATGGTGTGCAGCGACGCCTTCAGGCCCGGGCCGGTCCTGCCGATCGCGTCCTTGTAGTACGTGTCGTCGTACGCGGTGGTCGTGGCACCGGCGGGCGACGCGGTGACCGCGGGCAGCGTGAGGGCGACGAACACGGCGGCCAGCGCCGCGGCCCACGCCTTGCGGCGGCCTATGTGTGCAACGGACATGGGGGACCTTTCCCGGGTGAGGGCACGCGTGAGAACGCGGGGCCCGGCTCGGATCCCCCGCGCTCTACGCGTGTTGACGCGATGTCACCGGGAGGGTGGCACAGCGCCGGGGAGGCCCGTGTAACGGCCGGAAGGCTTTTCCGTGACGGTCCGGCATACGCCGCAACCAACTGCCCCGAACCCGGGACGGATCGGGCGCGGCCCCCGGCCCCCGGGTGCCCGCCGCCCGCGACGCGTGCCTCAGCACCCCGGCACGCCCGGCACGGCCGACACCAGGACGCCGGCCGCGTCGCGCAGTCGGCCCTCCCAGGTACGCCGGTCGAGCCCCACCGTGTACGCGAGGCAGCACGCACACGGGGGGAGCAGCGCCAGGAACGCCCGCTCCGCGCCCGTCCCCGCCTCCGTCTCCGCCCAGTCCTCCGACGCCAGGCCGTCCGGGGTGATCTCCCCGGAGACCAGGGCGGCCGCCGCCCGGCGCAGCGCGTGCCGCCGGGCCACGCGCCGGCCCGGCGGTGCGACCCCCGCCTCGGTCAGCGCCCGCTCGAACAGCTCGCGCAGATCGCGGGGGTCCGTGCGGGGCGGGAGTCCGGCCAGGTCGCGCAGGCCCGGGGTGTCGGCCCCCGCCGCGAGGGCGTGGGCCGCGAGCATCGGCAACTCCTCCGGCCGCAGGCCCTCCGCCCGGGAGCGGCAGGCCGCCTCCCTCAGGGCGTCGAGCCCGCCCGGTGCCGGTGTCGTCCCCTGGGTGCGCACGGTCCCCACGATGCCACCTCCGTCACCGCCGTCCGCCGGCCGGTTCCCCCGTGGGCGGAGCCAGTTGGCCGGGGCGGGGGAGCAGGAGCGGGGTGGCCAGGGCGAGGAGGCCCACCGCCGCGAGGGCCGGGCGGGGGCCGGTGAGGCCGGCGAGGAGGCCGCCGAGCGTGGTGCAGAGGGCCAGGGATACCTGCTGGCCGAGGGACCAGGCCGTCAGGGTGCGCGCGACGAGGTGCGGGGGTGTCCGTTCCAGCCGGCAGGCCGCCACGACCGGGGTGTAGAGGCTCATGTGCAGGACGATCGCCAGCTCGACCGCCGTCACGGTGACGAGTCCGGCGACCCCGGCGGGGGCGAGGGCCAGACCGGGCAGCCACAGCACGCGCAGCGTACCGGCGGCCCGCAGGACCCGGTCGCGGCCGTGGCGGGCGACGACCCGCGGAGCCAACCGGGAGCCGACGAGTCCGCCGAGGCACGGGACGGCGAAGACGAGACCGTACTGCCAGGGCGGCAGCGCGAGATCACGCAGCAGCAGCACGGCGAGCAGCGGCTCGGTCGCCATCACCAGGCCGGAGACGAGCAGCTGATTGAGGAAGAGCGCCCGCAGCCCCGGATCCCCCAGAAGGTGGCGCCACCCGCGGAGGACGGCCCCGGCCCGGCCGCGGTCCTCGGCGGCGGCCGGCGGCCCGGACTTCGGGGCCCTCCCCGCCGCACCTCCCCGGGCCTTTCCCGCCGTCCCCGGCCCCGCCTCCCGGCCGCCCCGCATCGCGCCGATCGCGAGTGCCGAGAGCAGGTGGCCGAACGCGTCGGCCACGACCGTGGCCACCGGCCCGAACACGCCCACGGCCGCCCCGCCCAGCGGAGGCCCGACCGCGAGGGAACTCCAGTTCGTGGACTCGAACCTCGCCTGGGCCACGAGCCGGTCGCCCGGTCGGACGAGGGACGTGACAAGGGCACCGTTCGCCGCGCCGAAGGTGATCCGCGCGGCGGCCGTCACCACCGAGACCGCGAGCACCTGACCGAAACCGAGCAGGCCGACGGCGTACGCGACGGGAATCGACATCAGGGCCGCGCACCGGACCAGATCCGCCGCGATCATGACCGGCCGCTTGCGCCGGCGGTCCACCCACGGCGCGAGCGGCAGGGCGACCAGCGCGCCCACCGCCGGCCCCGCCGCGGACAGCAGGGCGACCTCGGCCGGGCCGGCGCGCAGCACCAGTACCGCGACCAGGGGCAGCGCCCCGAACGCCAGACCGGAGCCGTACGCGCTCACCGCGTAGCCCGCCCACAGCAGCCCGAAGTCCCGGCCAAGGCGTCTCCGACTCCCCACGACCGTCCTCCGCGCGCTCGCCCCGGCACCTCCACCGCGACAACCGGCGGTGACCGGACAGAGCCAAGCCGGAGACACCTCCGCAGGTCAAACAACCTCCAGGCGCCCACCTCACAACCATCCGTTGTTCCCTAAGGTGGGGCGGTATGGATCTCGAAGCGGTACGCACCTTCGTCGCCGTCGCGGAGGCGGGCCAGTTCCACAAGGCCGCCGCCGAGCTGTCGGTCACCCAGCAGGCCGTCTCCAAGCGCGTCGCCGCGCTGGAGCGCCACCTCGGCGTACGGCTCCTGACCCGCACCCCACGAGGCGCCGAACTCGCCATCGACGGGCAGGCGTTCCTTCCCCACGCCCGCGAACTGCTGCGCGTCGCCGCGCGGGCGGCCGCGTCCGTCCACCCCGGCCGCCGCCCCCTGCGCGTCGACATCCTCGCCTCGCGCGGCGCCGCCTCCGGCCTGATGCGCGGCTTCCACCGCGGCCACCCCGGGATCGACCTGGACGTGGTGATGCTGCTCGACATCGACCGGGCCGTCGAGGCCGTCCGGTCGGGGGAGATCGACGCCTCCTTCCGCGCCGTCGCCGCACCCGGGCGCCCCCTCCCCGACGGCGTCGAGGCCGTACGGGCGATCGACGAACCCCTCGAACTGCTCACCGGCCCCGGCCACGCGCTCGCCGGCGCCCGCTCGGTCACCCTCTCCGAACTCGCCGGGCACCGGATCTGGATGCCCGGCCTGCGCCCCGGCAGCGAGTGGGCCGCCTACTACGACGACCTCGTCGCCGCCTTCGGCCTCCGCATCGAGGCGACCGGCCCGAACTTCGGCTCCGACGCGCTCCTCGACACCATCGCCGACACCCCGGCCCTCGCCACCTTCATGGGCGCCCACACCCGCCTGGTCTGGCCCGCCGGCCACGGACTGCGCCGCATCCCGGTGACCGACCCGACCCCCGTCTACCCGCACGCCCTGCTCCGGCACCGCGACAACCCCCACCCCGCCCTGGAGACCCTCCGCGCCCACATCGCCGCCACGGCCACCGGCCACGACGCCGCCGGCACGTGGACCCCGGACTGGGTGATCCCGCGCCGGCCGGGGCCGGTCAGCCGCCCCTGACGTCCACCGGCATGCCCTCCGGCTCCTTGATCCGCTTCATGATGATCTGGGAGTTCACCTCCGTGACCCCCGCCAGGGTCGTCAGCCGCTCGATCCACAGCCGCTCGTACGCCGCGAGGTCGGCCACCGCGATCCGCAGCAGGCAGCCCGGGCTGCCGAACAGGCGGTACGCCTCGATGACGTCCGGGATGTCCTGGAGGGCCTCCTCGAAGGCCTCCACCGTCTCGCGGTCGCGCCGCACCTCGACCGAGACGAGGACCTCGAAGCCCCGCCCCACCGCCTCCGGATCGATGACCGCCCGGTAGCCCTGGATCACCCCGTCCTGCTCCAGCTGCCGCACCCGCCGCAGACAGGGGGAGGGGCTGAGTCCGACCCGCTGGGCCAGCTCCTGGTTGCTCAGACGGCCGTCCTTCTGGAGCTCGCGCAAGATATGGAGATCGATTCGGTCCATGGGCGCAATCATCCACCACGCTGAAACATTTCTCCGGCGGAATTCGCAATCCTCTTGCGCTTCCTTTGGCCTATGGTTGCGGACGACAGGGGAACGACGCACAGCGAAGGACATCAGAGGCATGAAGCGGACGAACGACGGGACACCGCGCCGGATCGTCGTCATCAGCACCGGGGGGACGATCGCCAGCCGCTGGCAGGGCACCGGCTACGCGGCCGACGCCTCCGGCGACGACGTCCTCGCCACCGCCCCGCTCCCCGAAGGCGTCACCGTCGAGGTGACCGACCTCTTCAACGTCAACAGCTCGCGGATGACGGCGGCCCACCAGCTGGCGCTCCTGCGGACCGTCCACGAGACCTTCGCCGACCCCGGCGTCGACGGCATCGTGGTCACCCACGGCACGGACACCCTGGAGGAGACCGCCTTCCTCCTCGACCTGCACCACACCGACGCCCGCCCCGTCGTGCTCACCGGCGCGCAGCGTCCCTTCGGCACGGGCGACGGCGACGGTCCCGGCAACCTCTACGACGCCCTCCAGGTCGCCGCGTCCGTCCGCGACCTCGGCGTCCTCGTCGTCTTCGACGGCCGCGTCCACGCCGCACGCGGCACCGTCAAGTCCCAGACCCTCGCCGCCGACGCCTTCTCGGACCCCTCCAGCGAGCGTCTCGGCCGCGTCGGGTTCTCCCGCGTCGACATCGAGCGGCAGCCCGAGCGCCCCGCCCCGCTGCCCTTCCCGCGGGCCGCCCGCACCGCGGACCCGGGCACGGCTCCCGCCGTCCCGCTGCCCCGGGTCGACATCGTCACCCACCACTCCGACGGCGACCCCGTCCTGCTCGAAGCGGCCCTCGCGGCCGGCGCCCGGGGCATCGTCCTCGTCGCCACGGGCGCGGGCAACGCCACGCCCGAGATCGTCCGCGCCGTCGCCGGCGCCGTCTCGCGGGGTGTCCTCGTCGCCGTCACCACCCGCGTCCCGGCCGGTCCGCTCGCCGAGATCTACACCGGCGGCGGCGCGGTCGACCTCGTCGCCGCGGGCGCCCTCCTCACCGGCACGCTCCGCGCCGGCCAGGCCCGCATCGCCGTCCTCTCCGCCCTCCTCGCCGACGAGGACACCGCAGGCGGCACCGACCCGGCCCGCCGCACCGCCCTCCTGCGCCGCCTCCTCGACGGCCCGGTCCGCACGGAACCGGCCCTCGCCACCGGCGGCTCCTGCTCGGCCTCCGCCGTCGCCACCCGCGCCTGACCGGCGCCCCCACACCCCGGCTCGCGGGCGGCGCCCGCATCACCCGCCCGCGAGCCGGCGCCCACTCCCGCGCGCAGAGCGCCGGTACGCCACGGCCCGCGCGGGCCGTACGCGCACCTCCCGGCAGGCAGCGCCCGCACGCCCCGCGCCGGCGCGCCCCCGCCCCGTACGCCTCCCTCCCCTCCGCACGGCCGCACCGCCCCTGGGGGCCGCCGCCGCGCGCACCTCCCTCCCCGCCACCCGCACCCGCAAGGACGCACCATGCCTCCCGTACCGGCCCCGCACGCCCCCGCAGACCCGCAGCCGCCCACCGCCGGCCCCGCCGTACGGCGCGAGCACGACCTGCTCGGCGACCGGGACGTACCGGCCGAGGCCTACTGGGGCGTCCACACCCTGCGCGCCACCGAGAACTTCGCCATCACCGGCACCCCCATCTCGGTGTACCCGCTGCTGATCGACGCGCTGGCCGCCGTCAAGGAGGCCGCCGCCCGCGCCAACGAGGAACTCGGGCTCCTCCCCGCCGACAAGGCCGACGCCATCGCCGGCGCCTGCCGGGAGATCAGGTCCGGACGCCTGCACGACCAGTTCGTCGTCGACGTCGTCCAGGGCGGCGCCGGCACCTCCACCAACATGAACGCCAACGAGGTCGTCGCCAACCGGGCGCTCGAACTCCTCGGCCACGGCAAGGGCGACTACGCCCGCCTCCACCCCAACGAGGACGTCAACCTCGGCCAGTCCACCAACGACGTCTACCCGACCGCGATCCGCATCGCCGCGATCGGCGCCGCCCGGGAACTCCTCCTCGCCATGGCCGTCCTCCAGGACGCCTTCGCCGCCAAGGCCCTGGAGTTCCGCGAGGTCGTCAAAATGGGCCGCACCCAGCTCCAGGACGCGGTGCCCATGACGCTGGGCCAGGAGTTCTCCACGTACGCCGTGATGCTGGAGGAGGACCGCAGCCGCCTCGCCGAGGCCGTCGAGCTGATCCACGAGATCAACCTCGGGGCCACCGCCATCGGCACCGGACTCAACGCCGCCCCCGGCTACGCCGAGACCGCCCGCCGCCACCTCGCCGCGCTGACCGGACTGCCGCTCGTCACCTCCGCCAACCTGGTCGAGGCCACCCAGGACTGCGGCGCCTTCGTCCAGCTCTCCGGTGTCCTCAAGCGCATCGCGGTCAAGCTCTCCAAGACCTGCAACGACCTGCGCCTGCTCTCCTCAGGCCCGCGCGCCGGGCTCGGCGAGATCAACCTGCCGCCCGTGCAGGCCGGTTCCAGCATCATGCCAGGCAAGGTCAATCCGGTGATCCCGGAAGTGGTCAACCAGGTCGCCTTCGAGGTCATCGGCAACGACATGACCATCACCATGGCGGCCGAGGGCGGACAGCTCCAGCTCAACGCCTTCGAGCCCGTCATCTTCCACGCCCTGTCCAAGAGCATGCTCTCGCTCCGCGCCGCCTGCCTCACCCTCGCCGAGCGCTGCGTCTCCGGGATCACCGCCAACACCGAGGCCCTGCGCGCGGCCGTCGAGAACTCCATCGGCCTCGCCACCGCCCTCAACCCCCACCTCGGCTACACCGCCGCCACCGCCATCGCCCAGGAAGCGCTGGCCACCGGCCGCGGCGTCGCCGAACTCACCCTGGAGAAGGGGCTGCTGCCCGCCCACCGGCTCGCCGAACTGCTCACCCCCGAGCGGCTCACCGGCGCCCCCGGCCCGGCATCGGCCTGACCGCCCGGGAGGGAGGCGGCCGGCCCGCCTCCCTCCCGCCGAGTGGGCCGTACGGGTGAGGCCCCGGGTACGGCGACAGTGCCGGCCGCCGAGCGGGTACGCATCGCACCACTGCCCCCGGCCAGGAGGATGCCGTCCCATGCCCGTCCGCAAGGGTGCCCCCACGCCGCTGCACCTGGGCACCGGTGCCCTGTGCGCGGCGCTGCTGCTCACCGGCTGCGCCCGTACCCCCGAACCCGCCCCCGCCTCCCCGACCCGCGCACCCCGCCCGCCCGCCGCCTCCGCCCCGGCCTCACCCTCCGCCGCACCGGGCGACGCCCGGCCCGTGCCCGCCCCGAGGATCCCCGGCCTCGGGCCCGCCACCCAGGCCCGGGTCCCCGACGGCACCTCGCAGGCCCTCGTCGTCGCCGGGGCCTCGCCGGACGGCAACACCGCCACCACGGTCCTCTACGCGCGCAGCCCCGCCGGGCGGTGGGAGCGCGCCGCCGGTCCCTGGGCGTCCCACAACGCCCTCAAGGGCTGGACCCACGACCACCACGCGGGCGATCTGCGCAGCCCGATCGGGGTCTTCCGGCTCGGCGACGCGGGCGGCCGGCTGCCCGACCCCGGCGCCCGCCTCCCGTACGACCAGGACCCCGGGTTCGCCATCAGCGGCACCGGCTTCCTCGGCGAACCCCTGGAGGGCTCCTTCGACCACGTGATCGCCATCGACTACAACCGCGTGCCCGGCAGGACTCCGCTCGACAAGGAACGCCCCCTGGGCCAGGGGAAGGGCGGCGGCGTGTGGATCCACGTCGATCACGGCGGCCCGACCCAGGCGTGCGTCAGCCTGGACCGGGAGGACCTGCGGGAACTCCTCCGGGCGCTCGACCCGGCCCGCGAACCCGTCGTGGTGATGGGGCCGGGCACCGAACTCGCCCGCTGACCGCGCGCCGGCCGGCGCGCGGTCCCTCAGGTGACCGCGCCGCGGAACGAACCCGTGTGCTCGCGGACCTGTTCCGGCGTCAGATAGGCGTCGGTGTACTCGAAGTCCCGCAGTGTGCCGGCCTTCGACGCCAGGAAGCCGGTCCGGACGAAATCGTCCCCGGCCACCGCGTTGAGCAGCCAGTTGGTCATCACCCGGGTCTTGGCCACACCGGTCCGCAGCGCCGCCCAGTGGTATCCGCGCGCCACCGCTTGCGCGGGCATGCCGTGCAGCTCCACACCGAGCGGCTTCGACACGCCGTCCATGCCGCCGAGGTCCACGACGAGCCCCAGGTCCTTGTGCCGGTAGGGCGTCACCTCCGTGCCGCGCAGGGTGGCGACGAGGTTGTCGGCGACCGCCTTGCCCTGCCGCATGGCGTGCTGCGCGGTCGGCGGGCAGATCGCGCCCTTCTCGTCCTTGGCGAGGTCCGGCACGGCCGCCGCGTCACCGAGCGCCCAGAGGCCGTCGAAACCGGGGACGGTCATCTCGGGCGTCACGACCAGCCGGCCGCGCGTCGTCTCGGCGCCGAGGGTCCCGATCAGCGGGCTCGCGGCCACACCGGCCGTCCAGATGAGCGTGCGGCTCGGCAGCACCCGCCCGTCGGTCAGCGTCACCGTGTCCTCGTCCACGGAGGCCACCGACACCCCGAGCGACACCTCGATGCCGCGCCGGGTGAGGATGTCCATGGCGGCGGCGCCCAGCTTCTCGCCCAGCTCGGGCATGAGCTTCGGCGCGATGTCCACCAGATGCCACTTGATCAGTTTCGGGTCCAGGCGCGGGTACCGCTTCACCGCGTTGTGGGTGAGCTGCTGCAGGCAGGCGGCCGTCTCGGTGCCGGCGTACCCGCCGCCCACCACCACGAACTGCAGCCGCGCCGCCCGCTCGGCCTCGTCGTTGCTCGCGTCCGCCAGGTCCAGCTGCGCGATCACGTGGTCGCGGACGTAGACCGCCTCGGCGAGCGTCTTCATGCCCCGCGCGTACTCCGCGAGCCCCGGGATGTCGAAGCTGCGGGTGACGCTGCCGGGGGAGAGGACGAGATGGTCGTACGGCTCGGTGACGTACTCGCCCGCGATGGTCCGTACGACGCAGACCTTCGCCGCCGTGTCGATGCCCACCACCCCGCCCGGCACGATCCGGGTCCGGTGCCGTTCGCTGCGGCGCAGCGACAGGGCCACCGACTGCGGGGTCAGCACGCCGGCCGCCACCTGGGGGAGGAGCGGGAGGTAGAGCTGGTACGAGAACGGCGACAGCAGTGTGATCTGTGCCTCCCGCTCCGTGAGCCGCCGTTCGAGCCGCCGGACGCAGGCCACTCCGGCGAAGCCGGCGCCCACCACGAGGATCCTCGGTCGAGTCACGCTGTCCGCCCTTCCGTAGGAGCGTGCACGGTGCCATCGGATGCGATCGCTCCGGATCGCATGGCCTTCCTAGCGCCGCCTATCCGTGGCTCACCCTTTTTATCCCTGTTGGAGGGGCCTCGCTCCTCGGGAGGGTCCGTCCGCCCCTCACAGGACGGCGACGCCGAGGGGCCGGGAACCCGCCGGAAGCCGCCGTGTCCGCCCCGATTCCAGGTCCACGACCGTCAGTCCGTCCCAGTAGCCGTCCCGGGTGAAACCGCCGGTCACATAGGCCGTCCCGCCGTCCCGGGAGACGGCGACGTCCTCGTGCGGACCGTCCAGCGGGTACACCCGCTCGTCCCCGTCGGCGGTGCGCACGCTGAGCGAGGGCCCCTGGTCCTCGGCCGGGTCGATCGGGCCCGTGCCGACCGTGAGGAGCGTGCCGTCCCCGGTCACGGTGGTGCCGTGCTGATGGGTGCCGGCCGTCATCGGCTCGATGTCCGTCCGACCCGTACGGGGATCCACGACCGCGAGCCGCTCGCCCTCGAAGGGCAGCAGCAGCTTCCCGTCCGCGGGCCGGACCGCCGCGTAGTGCGGCTTCAGCCAGGAGCCGAGCCCGCCTTCCGTCCCGTAGGGGGCGACCTCCACCCGGCGCGGGCGGAGCGTGTCCGCCGCGACCACCGTGACGTCGAAGGAGTCGTGACCGGTCGCGTACACCTCGGAACCGTCGAGGGCGACGTCCACGTCGAACGGGCGCCGCCCGACCGGCACCGCGTCCGTGACCCGCAGTGCGGCCGTGTCGATCACCTCCAGGGCGCCGTGGCCGCCGGGCACGTGCACGCCCACGTACACCCGGCGCCCGTCCGGCGCGAGCGCGATGCCCATGCCCCCGCCCCGGTACTCACCGGTCGTCACCGGACCCGTGGCCGTCCGGTACGGGATCAGCGCGAGGCGCGAGCGGCTCGCCGTGTCCACCACCGCCACACCCTCGGCGGTGGCCACCCACGCCCGCCCGTCCGCGCCGACGGCGAGTCCGTACGGAGCGGTCCCGACCCGCACGGAGCCGGTGGCGCCGCGCGCCGGGTCCACGAACGTGACGGTGTCGGCACCGAAATCGGTCACCAGGAGCGTGCCGGGCGCGGCCTTCCCGGAGGGCGTCACCGGCACGGGGACGGGCGGCGCCGCCGCCGTGGACGGGCCCACCGGTCCGCCCGCCGGACGACACCGGTGTCCACCGATCGGCCGACCCGACCCGACCCGGCCCGGGGCGCCTCGTGCGGCGACGGCACCGCACCAGGACGCCGGGGGAGCGACGGAAGTCTTACGGCCCGCCGGCCGCGTCCTTGTCGGAGCGCTCCAGGAAAGCCAGGATCCGTTCCAGACAGAGCGCGTACGCCTCGGGCGCGAACGACGGCCCGCCACGCTCCATGAACAGGTGCTCCCGGCCCGGGTAGAGGAACAGCCGCCGGTCCCCGGGGCCCGCGACCAGCTCGCGTGCCGCCGCGAGATCGCCCTCGTCCACGAAATACGGATCGGCGCCCATCCCGTGCACCTCCACGGGCACCCCCTCGGGCCACGCCCCGCCGAACTCCGTCACCGGAACACAGGCGGCGACCAGCAGCGCGCCCGCCGCCCCCGCCCGGGTCTGCGCCAGCTTCTGCGCCGGCAGCACCCCGAGTGAGAGGCCCGCGTACACGAGCCGCCCGGGCAGTTCCGCGGCCGCCCGCTCCCCGCGCGCCACGAGCGTGTCGAAGCCGATCGACGCGGCGTGGGCCGCCCCGGCTTCCAGATCCCCGAACACCCGCCCCTCGTAGAGGTCGGGGACGTGCACCGTGTGCCCCGCCCGGCGCAGGTCACCGGCGACCGCGCGCACCCCCTCGGTCACCCCGAGCGCGTGGTGAAAGAGCAGAACCTCGGCCATGTCGGCGTCCCCTCCTGTCGCGTGCGGACCGGCGTGCGCCGGTCCGCCGGCCAGCATGGCGCATGCCACCGACAGCCGTCCGGAGAAGGGACGACGGGCCGCGTCCCGACCGAGGGGGACCGGCTAGCGGATCGCGCGGTGGGCCGCGACGACACCGGAGTGGCCCGCCCCCGGACCCCCACCGTGACCCATGCCCGCGCCCGGGCCCATCGGGCCGCCCTGACCCATCGGCCCACCCTGGTGCATCGGACCCCCCTGCCCCATGGCCCCCACCGGGCCCGCGGGTCCGCCCGGACCCGCCGGGGGCACCTGGATCACGCGGCTGAGGTCCCGCAGCACCTCCTCGGCGACCTGCCGGACGTCACCCGGAACATCTCCCCGCTCGCGTATGAGCTGGGCGTAGATCGGTGCGGTGCCGTCCGCGTGGTTCATGAAGTCCGCTTCCTTCAGCCGGGTCGGTGCCGTCACCGACGGGGAGACGGCGAGTCTACGGGGCGCCGCCCGCACACCGGGGAGGGGGGAGCCCGGGCGCCGCACCGTACCGCCCCCGCCCGGATAAATCGGTGTCCCCCCGCCCGCCCCGTCCGCAGAATGGATCGACGAACCACGGGAGGGACCCCCATGAGCCAGGCGACCCTGACTCTGCACGACCTCATACCGCCCCACGAGCTGACGGCCGCCCTCGCGGACGGACACGTCACCCGCAAGGCACACCCCGAGCTGCCGCTGTCGATCTACACCTACACACGCGCCTGCCAGTACGCCCAGCACTGGAACACCGCCACCACCCGCTGCCGCGGCCTCGTCGCCGACGACGGCGGACGGATCGTCGCGCTGCCCTTCCCCAAGTTCTTCAACGTCTCCGAGCACGCCGAGGGCCGCCCCTACGCGCCGCCGCTGCCCGACGAGCCGTTCGAGGTGTACGACAAGGTCGACGGCAGCCTCGCCGTGGTCTTCCACTACGCGGGCCGCTGGCGCGCCGCCTCCAAGGGCTCCTTCACCAGCACGCAGGCCACCTGGGCCCAGCGCCGCCTGGACGCCGCCGACACCGGCGGGCTCACCCCCGGCGTCACCTACCTCGCCGAGATCCTCTACCCCGAGAACCGGATCGTCGTGAACTACGGCGAGCGGCGCGACCTGGTCCTCCTCGGTGCCTTCGCCGCCGACGGCACCGAGATCCCGCCGGCCGAGGCCGCGGCCGGCTGGGGCCCGCTGGGCTCGGTCGTCCGTACCTGGCCCGTCACCGGCCTCGCCGAACTGATCGCCCTCACCGAGTCCGACACGCTGCCCGGCGGCCGGCGCGCCACCGGCACCGACGCCGAGGGCTTCGTCCTCCGTTTCGCCTCCGGGGTGCGCGCCAAGGCCAAGCTGCCCGAGTACGTACGCCTCCACAAGGTGCTCACCGGTGTGACCGAGCGGGACATCTGGCGCGGCCACGGCATCCAGCGCTTCGCCGGACTGCCCGCGGCCGAGGTGGCCAAGGGCATCGGCTGCCCCGTCGCCGAGGTGGAGGCGCACGGCGGCAAGCCCCTCGACGCGCTCCTCGAACAGGTACCCGACGAGTTCGACGCCTGGGTCCGCTCCGTCGTCGCCCGCCTCGAAGAGGCCGCCGCCCGCCGCGAGCGGGCCGTGGACGAGGCCTTCGCACGTCTCGCCCACCTCGCCGGCGACCGGGCCGCGTTCGCCCGCGCCGCCGCCGGTCTCACCGACCGCGGCCTGCGCGCCGCCGTCTTCCTGCGCCTCGACGGGCGCCGCACCGACCTCCTCGTCTGGCGGCAGCTCCGCCCCGAGGCCACCGACCCCTTCGCCCGCGACGAGGAGAACTGACCGTGCCCGTCGTCCACGTCATGACCGGACTGCCCGCCTCGGGCAAGACCACCGCGGCCCGCGCGCTCCAGGAGGCCTCCGAGGGCCGGATGCGGCGCGTCAACCTCGACGATCTGCGCGCCATGCTCGACCGGCCCGAGGCCGGCCGGGGCCGCTCCCACGCCCACGAGCAGACCGTGCTCGGCATCCAGGACGCCGCCGTCCGTGCCGCCCTCGACGACGGCTTCGACGTCGTCGTCGACAACACCCACCTCACCCCGCACATCCCCAAGCGCCTCAAGGCGGCCGTCGCCGGCCGCCCGGCCACCTTCGTCGTCCACGACTTCACCACCGTGCCCGTCGAGGAGTGCCTGCGGCGCGACGCCGCCCGGGAGCGCCCGGTCGGCGAGGAGATCATCCGCCTGCTCGCCGACAAGCACGCCAAGGCCACCCGCGGCGGCTGGCGCCTCACCGAGGACTGGCTCAACGACCGCCCCGCCGCCCTGCCCTACGTGCCGGACCCCGCCCTGCCCTCCGCCGTCCTCTGCGACATCGACGGCACCCTCGCCCTGCGTGGCGACCGGGGACCGTACGACTTCACGCGCTGCGGCGAGGACCTCCTCAACCCGCCCGTGCGCGACGCCCTGCGCGCCTTCCGGCACAGCGAGCGCGACCGGATCGTGCTGCTCTCGGGCCGGAGCGAGGACCACCGGCCCGTCACCGAGGCCTGGCTCGCCCGCCACGGGGTCCCGTACGACGAACTGTGGATGCGGGCCGCCGGCGACGGGCGCGGCGACGACATCGTGAAGGCCGAGCTGTTCGACGCGCACATAAGGGACCGCTACGCCGTCCGCCTCTCCCTCGACGACCGCGACCGCGTCGTGGCCCTCTGGCGGCACATGGGCCTGCCCACCTGGCAGGTCAATTACGGCGCCTTCTGACCCCGACCGCCCCCCGCCCCGGCGGGAGGGCGGCCCGGCGGCCCCGGGGGGTGGTCCGGGCACCCGTCAGGGCCGTGTCAGGATCGTGGGATGGTGCAGAAGATCATCGCGGCGTGCGACGGCGCGTCGAAGGGAAACCCCGGACCGGCCGCATGGGCCTGGGTCATCGGCCGTGCCGACGGCGGCGTCGAGCGCTGGGAGGCCGGCCCGCTGGGCCGCGCCACCAACAACGTGGCCGAGCTGACGGCCCTGGAACGACTGCTCGAAGCGCTGGACCCGGCCGTCCCCGCCGAGGTCCGCATGGACTCCCAGTACGCCATGAAGGCCGTCACGACCTGGCTGCCCGGCTGGCGCCGCAAAGGCTGGAAGACGGCGGCGGGCACACCCGTCGCCAACAAGGACCTCGTCGTCCGGATCGACGCCCTGCTCACCGGCCGAGACATCGACTTCGTGTACACCCCCGCCCACCAGGTCGACGGCGACCCCCTGAACGACGCCGCCGACCGCGCGGCCAGCCACACGGCCCGTACGCAGGAGCCCATCGGCTCCGCCACCGGCGCCGAACTCCCGCCCGCCGAACCGGGATCGCGCCCCCCGGCGACCCGGACGCGCTCCTCCGCGCCCCGCGGGAGCGCCTCCGGCGCCGGCACCGCCCCCGCGCGCCGCAGTCGCCCGTCCGGCGGCACCCTCAAGGCGAAGTTCCCCGGCCGCTGCCGGTGCGGCCGCGCCTACGACAAGGGCGAGACCATCGCGAAGAACCCCGACGGCTGGGGCCACGCCACCTGCGTCTGATCCGCCCCGGTACGCCCCTGACCTGCGCCTGAGCCGGGCCGGGGGCGGGCAGGGAGCGCGCGAGGAGGGACCGGCCGTCCGACTGGCGGGCGGCCGTGTCCGCCCGCTGAGACCGCGGGACGGGCCCGCGCGGCAGCCTTCACCCGTGCGTGGACGCGGGTTCTCCCGGGGTTCTGTTCTCCGAGCGGTTGTGGCTGCATACTGTCCTCCTCGCACCTGGTGACGAACCGTTCCACCTGCGCGTTTGTGCTTCCCACGACGTGCTCGGCACCCGGCGAGAACCTCCCCCCAGCTGCTGCCGCGGCGCAACCGCGGCAGAAGCTCCCTGCCCGTGAAAGACCCGAGGTTCCGTGCCAGTACCTGTTCTCCTGACCGGGCGCTCCGTGCGCCTGGAGCCGCTGGCGATGCGGCACGCCGAAGCCCTCGCCCGGGCCGGCGGGGCGGACCGATCGGCGTACGCCTTCACTCCCGTTCCCGACGGCCTGGAGTCGGCGCTCGACTACATCGCCCGTGCCCTCACCGATCAGGCGGCGGGCCGCTGCCTGCCGTTCGCCCTGGTGAGTACGGCCGACGACCGGGTCATCGGCTCCACACGCTTCCTCGAACTCGACTACTGGAGAGGCCCGCTCGTCTGGCCTCCCGTCCCCGGGATGCCCCACGGCGACCCCCTCACCGCGGTCCCGGACGCCGCCGAGATCGGCAACACCTGGATCTCCGGCGACGCCCGGGGCACCGGCATCAACACCGAGGCCAAACTCCTCATGCTGCGGCACGCCTTCGAGTCGTGGGGGGTGCGCCGGATCACGCTGCGCGCGGACGCCCGCAACACCCGCTCCCGCATCGCGATCGAACGGCTCGGCGCCACCTGCGAGGGCGTCCGCCGGGCGCATTCACGAGGGCTCGACGGAGCCGTCCGGGACACGGCCTTCTACTCGATCCTCGACGAGGAGTGGCCCACCGTCCGGGACATCATCGAGCTCCGTCTCTCCGCCCCGCGCCGCGTCCCCGGTCTGCAGGACCTGCTGCCCGCCTGAGACGCCCCGCCACCGGGGGCGCGAGCGCCCCGCCGGCGCTCGCGCCCCACGGCGTGCGGTGGTTCCATGAAGGGGACGGGAAGGACGCGCGTGAGGCGCGGAGCAGCGGCCCTCACCGGTCGCACACCGCGCGATCAGGATCCGCGAGAAGCGGATGCGCCTTCCCGTCCTCCTGCCCCACCCCGTGTCCGGGCCGCCCGCCACCGCCGGTACGGTGGCCCCCGAGAGCGACCCGCGCCACGGGAAGGGACCCAGTGAACGTGCCGACCGGAACTCCTGACGTGCTCCTCCGGACGGAGGGCCGGGCGGGGTTCGTCACCCTGAACCGCCCCCGCGCCCTCAACGCCCTCACCCACGCCATGGTCCTCGCCGTCGACCACGCCCTGACCGCCTGGGCGGACGACCCCGCCGTCACCACCGTCGTCATCGAGGGCGCCGGCGAGCGCGGCCTCTGCGCCGGCGGAGACATCCGCGCCATCCACGACGACGCCCGCGCGGGGGGCTCCGCCTCCGCCGCCTTCTGGCGTGACGAGTACCGGCTCAACGCCCGTATCGCGCGCTACCCCAAGCCGTACGTGGCTCTCATGGACGGCATCGTCATGGGCGGCGGCGTCGGTGTCTCCGCGCACGGCTCCGTCCGCGTCGTCACCGAACGCTCGCGCGTGGCCATGCCCGAGACCGGCATCGGCTTCGTGCCCGACGTCGGCGGCACCCACCTCCTCGGCCGTGCCCCCGGCGAACTCGGCACCCACCTCGCCCTCACCGGAACCCCCGTCGGCGCCGCCGACGCCCTTCTCACCGGCCTCGCCGACCACCACGTCCCCGCCGAACGGCTGCCCGCCCTCGCCGCGGACCTCACCCGGCTCCCGGCCGACGAGGCCGTCGCCCGGCACGCCGAGCCCCCCGCCCCCGGGGTCCTCGCCGGCCGGCGGCCCTGGATCGACCACTGCTACGCGGCCCCGACCGTCGAGGAGATCGTCGACCGCCTCTTCGACACCGGGGAACCCGCCGCCAAGGAGACGGCGACCACCCTCCTCGCCAAGTCGCCCACCGCCCTCAAGGCCACCCTCGCCGCCCTCCGCCGCGCCCGGACCCTCACCACTCTGGAGGAGGTCCTCGACCTGGAGTACCGCGTCTCCTGCGCCGCCCTGGCCACGGCCGACCTCGTCGAGGGCATCCGGGCCCAGGTGGTCGACAAGGACCGCGACCCCCGCTGGTCCCCGGCCGAGCTCACCGAGGTCACCGACGCCGACGTGGCACGCTACTTCGCCGTGCCGGCCGGGGGAGACCTCGGCCTGGCCGCCGCTCTCCGCGCCGGGGACGCCGCCGCCCGGGACGGCGGCGCGTGAGCGACACCCACTCCTTCCGGCCCGTCCTCGACCGGATCGCCGAGGAGATCGCCGGACTCACCGAGCGCGGCCGGCCCGCCGACTACATCCCCGCCCTCGCGGCCGGCGACCCGGCCCGCTTCGGCATGGCCGTGGCGGAACTCGACGGCACGGTGTACGGGGTGGGCGACTGGCAGCACCCCTTCTCCACCCAGTCCGTCACCAAGGTCTTCACCCTCGCGCTCGCCCTCGCCGGAGAGGGCGACGCACTCTGGGCCCACGTCGGCCGCGAGCCCTCCGGCGACCCCTTCAACTCCCTGGTCCAGCTGGAGTACGAGAACGGCATCCCCCGCAACCCCTTCATCAACGCGGGCGCCCTCGTCGTCACCGACCGGCTCCAGCGGCTCACCGGCGACGCCTCCGGCAGCCTCCTCGACTTCCTGCGCGCCGAGAGCGGCAACCCCGGGCTCGACTTCGACCCCGAGGTCGCCGGCTCCGAGGCCGCCCACGGCGACCGCAACGCCGCCCTCGCCCACTTCATGGCCTCGTACGGCAACATCACCGGCCCCGTCCCCGACCTGCTCCGCGAGTACTTCCGCCAGTGCTCCCTGGAAGCCTCCTGCGCCGACCTCGCCCTCGCCACCGGCTTCCTCGCCCGCCACGGCGTCCGCGCCGACGGCAGCCGGCTGCTGACCCGCAGCCAGGCCAAGCAGGTCAACGCCGTGATGCTCACCTGCGGCACGTATGACGCGGCCGGCGACTTCGCCTACCGGGTGGGCCTGCCCGGCAAGAGCGGCGTCGGCGGCGCGGTGGTGGCCGTCGTCCCCGGCCGGTGCACGCTCTGCGTCTGGAGCCCCGGACTCGACAGCCGTGGCAACTCGGTCGCAGGCGTCGCCGCGCTCGACCGCTTCACCACCATCACCGGCCTGTCGGTCTTCTGAGCCGGCCGCCGGCCGGCCCGGCCCTGTGGTCCGTAACGCCGCCGGCTCAGACCCGCCGGGAATCGGGGCGGCGCCGCCACGCCGAACGGCGGCTCCCGGCGGGCCGGCCGGGACCCTCGGCGAACGCCGCCGGTTCGCCGAGCGCCCGTGCCGCCGTCCGCCACGCCTCGGTCACCGCCCCGTGCGCCAGGGCGGTCGCGGCGGCCACGTCGGCCGGCAGCCGCAGCGGCGTGCCGATGTGCACATGCAGGCCGGGCCGGCGGACCGGGGCCGTGAGGACCCCGGCGATCTGCTTGGCCCGCCCGCCGGACGTGATCCGCCGGGCACCGGCCTGTCCGACGGGGACGACCGGCGCCCCCGTGACGGCCGCGAGCCGGGCCAGTCCGGTACGGAACGGCTCCGGCGGGTTCTCACCGGCGTCACGGCGCGGCGGGATCCGCCCCTCCGCGTACAGCATCACGGGCCGGCCCGAGGCGAGGGCGACCGCGGCGTGGTCCAGGGCGGCCGCAGCCCGTGCCGATCCCCGGTGCACCGGCACGTGCCCCTCCCGCGACAGCGCCCGCCCCAGGCCGGGGATCCGCCACAGCCCCGCCGTGGCCAGCACCACCGGCTCGACGGCCATCCGCCGGCGCAGCGCGGCCAGGACGAGCGCCGGGTCGGCCAGGGAGGTGTGGTTCACGACCAGGATGCTGCCCGGCTCGACCCGGACTTCCGGGTCCGTGGTGACGGTCAACCGCCCGAAAAGCGGCACGACATGGGCGGCGAGACGACTGAGCACGAGGAGCCCCTGATCCCGAGACGGAACGCTGACGCCCCTCATGCTTCCGGCGGCGCACCGCCCGGACATGAGCACGCGTACTCAGCCGGCGCACGTGCCGGACCCCAGGACGGGCCGGCCCCGGCGCAGAAGAGCGGGAACCTCGGAGAAGTGCGGCGCCGACGGCAACCTTTCGGCGCCCGGCGGCGACCACCGACTGTTCACCGGTCGCCCCACGGGGCGGCGGACCCCCCACGTACGGAAGGAAGCACGACGTGAACCGGACACGCGGCGGAGCGAGGCACCGCAGGCGCAGGACGGCCCTGGTGGCCGGGATACCCGTGGCGCTCGCGGCAGCCGGGGCGCTGGCCTACGGAACCGCGTTCGGAATGTTCGGCGAGGACGCCCGGCCCACCGCAGGGGCCGCCGCCCCCGCCTGGGCCGAGGAGGCCGCCGACGGCTTCGCCTCCGTCGACGCCCTGGGACAGAAGGGCACGTACGGGGGGCGCGGCGGCCCGGTCGTCACCGTCCGCACGCTCGCCGACCTGGAGAAGTACGCCACCGCCGCCGGGCCGCACGTCATCGTCGTCGCCGGCACCATCCCGGTGACCCCGGTCGGCAAGGAGATCAAGGTCGCCTCCGACAAGACGATCATCGGCTCCGGCACCTCCGGCCACATCGTCGGCGGCGGCTTCTTCCTCGGTCCCGGCGTCCACAACGTGATCATCCGGAACCTGACGATCCGGGACGCGTACCAGGGCGTGTGGAACGACAAGGACCACGACTTCGACGCCGTCCAGATGGACGGTGCCCACCACGTGTGGATCGACCACAACGACCTGCGCCACATGGCCGACGGCCTGATCGACAGCCGCAAGGACACCTCGTACGTCACCGTGTCCTGGAACCGGCTCGGGAACAACAACAAGACCTTCGGCATCGGGTGGACCGAGAACACCACCGCCGACCTGACGATCCACCACAACTGGTTCCGCGAGACCGAGCAGCGCAACCCGTCCACCGACAACGCCGCCCACGCCCACCTCTACAACAACTACCTCCAGGACGACCCGGGGACGGCCATCACCTCCGCCTACGGCAACTACGCCCGGGGCCGGACCGCGATGGTCCTGGAGAACAGCTACTTCCAGGGCGTCACCAACCCCGTCATCAAGGACGCCACGGCCTCCCTCGTCCAGCGCGGGAACGTCTTCTCCGGGACCAAGGGGCGCAACGAGAGCGGCGGCACGGCCTTCGACCCCCGCCGCTTCTACCCGTACACCCTCGACGCCGCGGCCGACGTGCCCGCGATCGTCAAGGCCGGTGCCGGCCCCCGGGCCACGCTCGGCACCCCGCGTGCCGCCGCCGCCACCCGTACGCTGACCGTCGCCAAGGACGGCAGCGGCCAGTTCACCAGCGTCCAGAAGGCCGTCGACGCCGTGCCCGCCGGCAACTCCTCCCGGGTCGTGATCCAGGTGAAGCCCGGCACGTACCGGGAGGCGGTGAAGGTCCCGTCGAACAAGCCGCACGTCACGATCCAGGGCATGGGCGCGAGCCGGAAGGACACCGTCCTCGTCGAGGGCCGCGCCTCGGGCACGCCCAGGCCCGACGGTTCGGGCACGTACGGCACCGGCGGCAGCGCCACCCTCGCCGTCGAGGCCGACGACTTCCAGGCCCGCAACCTCACCGTCGCCAACGACTTCGACGAGGCGAGGAACCAGCACATCACCGGCCACCAGGCCGTCGCCCTGCGGACCGCCGCCGACCGGGTCCTCCTCGACGGACTGATCATCAGCGGTGACCAGGACACCCTCCTGCTGGACACGGCCGCCAAGGACCGGCTCGGCCGCGTCCGCCTCACCAACTCCTACGTCGTCGGCAACGTCGACTTCGTCTTCGGCCGCGCCACGGCCGTCATCGACCGCTCCGTCCTCACCCTGAAGAAGCGCTGGGACGGCACCTCGGCCGGCTACGTGACGGCGCCGAGCACCCCGGCCGGGCGCAAGGGCTTCCTCATCACCCGCTCGACCGTCAACGGCGACGTGGGCGCCAGGAGTTTCTTCCTCGGCCGGCCCTGGCACGCCGGCGGGGACGCCACGCTCGACCCGCAGACCACGGTCCGCGACAGCGTCCTGAGCGCGGCCGTCCGGCCCGCCCCGTGGACCGACATGGGCGGCTTCTCCTGGAAGGACGACCGCTTCGCCGAGTACCGCAACACCGGTCCCGGCGCCGGCCCGGCGGGCGCGGAGAGGCCGCACCTGACGGACGCGCAGGCGGCCGACCAGGAGATCGCCGACTGGCTCGGCGACTGGACCCCCACCGCCGGCTGACCCCACCCACCCTCGGGGCCCCTTACGGCGAAGGCCGGCCCGGCGCGTCGCGCGCCGGACCGGCCTTCGGCATGCCGGGTGCGGCCGGAGCCGCCGGTACGGGGTCAGTCCGTGCCGAACTCCATCGCCGCGCGGTCCAGCATCTCGTCGTCGCCGGAGCCCTCGCCCCGGGAGGCGATGGCCTCGGCGCCGCCCTCGGGCATGGTGCCGATGAGACCGGTCGCGGCGGCCTGCGCGGCCCCGATCGCCGGGTCGGCGGAGCCGAGCAGGCCCATGCCGGCGTACTGCTCCAGCTTGGCGCGGGAGTCGGCGATGTCCAGGTTCCGCATGGTCAGCTGACCGATCCGGTCCACCGGGCCGAACGCCGAGTCCTCGGTGCGCTCCATGGACAGCTTGTCCGGGTGGTAGCTGAACGCCGGTCCCGTGGTGTCGAGGATCGAGTAGTCCTCACCGCGCCGCAGCCGCAGCGTCACCTCGCCGGTGACGGCCGCGCCCACCCACCGCTGGAGGGACTCACGGACCATCAGGGCCTGGGGGTCCAGCCAGCGACCCTCGTACATCAGCCGCCCGAGGCGCCGGCCCTCGGTGTGGTACTGGGCGAGGGTGTCCTCGTTGTGGATGGCGTTGACGAGCCGCTCGTACGCGGCGTGCAGCAGGGCCATGCCCGGCGCCTCGTAGATGCCCCGGCTCTTGGCCTCGATGATCCGGTTCTCGATCTGGTCGGACATGCCCATGCCGTGCCGGCCGCCGATGGCGTTGGCCTCCATCACCAGGTCGACGGCGGAGGGGAACTCCTTGCCGTTGATCGACACCGGGCGGCCCTGCGCGAAGCCGATCGTCACGTCCTCGGCCGGGATCTCGACCGACGGGTCCCAGAACCGCACGCCCATGATCGGCTCGACGGTCTCCACACCCGTGTCCAGGTGCTCCAGCGTCTTGGCCTCGTGGGTGGCGCCCCAGATGTTGGCGTCGGTGGAGTACGCCTTCTCCGTGCTGTCCCGGTAGGGGAGGCCGTGGGCGAGGAGCCACTCCGACATCTCCTTGCGGCCGCCGAGCTCGGTGACGAAGTCGGCGTCCAGCCACGGCTTGTAGATCCGCAGGTGCGGGTTGGCCAGCAGGCCGTAGCGGTAGAACCGCTCGATGTCGTTGCCCTTGAACGTCGAGCCGTCGCCCCAGATCTGGACGTCGTCCTCCAGCATCGCCCGGACCAGCAGCGTGCCGGTCACGGCGCGGCCGAGGGGGGTGGTGTTGAAGTAGGCGCGACCGCCCGAGCGGATGTGGAACGCCCCGCACGCGAGTGCGGCCAGGCCCTCCTCGACGAGCGCCGCACGGCAGTCGACCAGGCGCGCGATCTCGGCGCCGTACGTCTTGGCGCGGCCGGGCACCGAGGCGATGTCGGGCTCGTCGTACTGGCCGATGTCGGCGGTGTAGGTGCACGGGACGGCGCCCTTGTCGCGCATCCACGCGACCGCCACCGAGGTGTCGAGGCCGCCCGAGAAGGCGATGCCGACGCGCTCGCCGGCCGGAAGGGAGGTGAGGACCTTGGACATGGGAAGAGTATGCATCATCTCGCATGTTCATGCAATCCCGGGTTGCCTGCCGCGTCCGCGAGAAGGCCGCCGCCCCGGGCCGGGCCGGGTGCGCGACCCGGGCGGCTCACTGCCGGGCGTCCACGGAGGCGGACGCGGTACGGCCCACCCGTGCGGACGCCGCCCCGGCCGCCAGGGCCAGGACGGCGAGGGCCGCGCTCGTCCCGGCGGCGGCCCGGTGGTCCCCCGTCGCGCCGGACGCCGCCGCGGCGAGCAGCGGTCCGGCGAAGGCACCCGCGTTCAGTGCCACCGTGGCGGACGCGCCGCCCAGCGCCGGGGCCCGGGTCGTCAGCGACAGAATCCGGCCCACCAGGGCAGAACCGGCGCCGAAGGACAGGCCGCCCAGCACCGGCGCGAGGACGAACAGCGGCACCGCGCGGTCACCGGCCACCGCCAGCGCCGCCCACGCGGCCGGCAGCAGACAGAGCGCCACGAGCAGCCCCCGCCGCCGCGCCTCCTCACCGGCCCGCCCGGCCGCCGTCACCCCGAGGAAGGAACCGGCGCCGAAGACGGCCAGGAGCGCCGGAACCGCGCCGTCCGGCAGCCCGGCCACCTCGACGCCGAGCAGACCGAGATGGGCGAAGGCCGCGAAGGTCGCGCCGTTCGTCAGGGCCGAGAGCAGCAGGGCGCGCCGGACCGGCCGCGCCCCCAGGACCCGCAGTTCGCGCCGGACCGGCACGCGTGACGGTCCGGGCGTGCCGGCGGGGGCGTGCCGGAGGACGAGGACCAGCGCGGGGAGGCACAGCGCGCCCACCGCCCAGAAGGCGGCCCGCCAGCCGTACCGCTCCCCGAGCAGCGCGCCGGCGGGGACGCCCGCGACGCACGCCAGGGTCACCCCCGACAGCAGGACGGCCGTCGCGCGGGCGCGCCGCTCCGGGGCGACGAGGGCCGGTGCCACGGACAGGGCGACCGCCAGGAAACCGGCGTTCGCCACGGCGGCCACGACCCGGGTGCAGAAGAGGACGGCGAAGTCGGTGGTGAGGGCGCCGACGGTGTGGGCCGCGACGAACGCGGCGAGGAAGACGGCCGGTGCGAGGCGCGCCCGGCGCGCGCCGGTCACGGCCATCAGCGGCGCGCCGACGATCATCCCGGTCGCGTACGCGGAGGTGAGGCTCGCGGCGGCTCCCGCCGGGACGGACAGATCGCGGCTGATGTCCGGCGCCAGGCCGGACAGCATGAACTCCGAGGTGCCCTGCGCGAAGACGGCGAGGCCGAGGACATGGACGAAGAAGGGCAGGGGGTGGCGGCGGGAGGGACGGGTCACGGGACGACTCCGGAACGGGCGTACGCGGTCGGGGGGAAGCGCGCGCCGGGCGTCGTCGGCCGCCGGCCGGAGGCGGGCGGAGGAGACCGCCGCCGGGAAGGCGGCGGGAGCCGGGCACGCGGAACGCGTGGCCGGTCGCGGAGAGGGCGGGGCCGGTGCCGGGCCCGGTCGGCGCCCACCGTCGCGCGGGGCGGCGCGGGGGAGGGGAGCGACCGGGAGGGCCGGTGGACTACCGGGGGTGCGTCCGCCGCCGGGCGACCGGCGGCTCGGTTCTGTCGGACTCGGGACTCGTCACCCGCGGCACGTTAGCCGCGGCGCGGCCGTCCCTCAACCGTTTTTCCGCAGGGCGCGCCGGGGCGGTGGCGGGTCGCCGCGCCACCGCCCCGCGCCGGTCCGCGGGATCAGTCCGTGAGGCCGTCGACGGCCGGGACGACCAGGCCGAACAGATCGGTGATCGTGGTCAGCGCGGCCGTGTGGAGGGTGGCCGCCGGCACGACGGTGCCGGCGGGCGCGGCGAGGGAGCGCGTCGCCGTGGCCTCGGCGACGACCGTCGGCCGGTATCCGAGGTTGAACGCCCCCTGCGCGGTGAACGCGACGCACATGTGCGTCATGAACCCGGCCAGCACGAGGTCCTTGCCGCCGCCCGGCGCGAAGCCGAGACCGACCAGGGTCTTCTCCAGGTCGGTGGCGTGGAAGGCGTTCGGGAACTGCTTGACGACGACCGCCTCGCCCTCCGCCGGGGCGACCTCGTCGCTGACGGAACCGATGTGGGCGCGGATGTCGTACGGCGTGTCCTCACCGCCGTCGTTGACGATGTGTACGACGGGGGTGCCGGCGGCCCGGGCGCGCGCCAGCAGGCGCGCGCCGGCCGCGAGGGCCTCCTCCGCGCCTTCCAGGGCCATCACCCCCGAGCGGTACGTGTTCTGGAAATCGATCATCACCAGGGCGGACGCGCCGAGCCGGGGCGGGGTGGCGTCCAGGCCGACCACCTGACGGAGGGACGCGGAGGGCTGCTGGGTGCTCATGGAAGGACCTTTCGAGGAAGGGAGATGTGCGGGGTGGGAGAACCGGGGAGAGGGCACGGGCCCCGGGGCGGGACGGCACGTGTCACCGCCGGGCGGCGGGCGCCGCGCCGGTGGACGGACGCCGGGCCGTCACGCGCGGGCCGGCGGGGAGGGGGCGGACCGGCCGGACCGCGAGGTCGCGACGGCCGGCGGATCAGACGGTGTGGGTACGGAACCGGCGGCGGTAGGCCGCCGGTGTGGTGCCCAGGCGACGGCGGAACGCCCGGTGCAGGGTCTCGGGCGAGCCGAGCCCCGCCGTGGCCGCCACCCGGTCGAGCGGGCAGTCGGTGGTCTCCAGGAGCCTGCGGGCCGCCTCGACGCGCGCCGACTCCACGTACGCGGCCGGGCCGACCCCGGTCTCCCGGGTGAAGACCCGTGCGAAGTGCCGCTCGCTCAGGCACATCCGGGCCGCCAGGGCCGCCGTGGACAGTTCCTCGTCGAGGTGCTCGGCGATCCACACCCGCAGCTCGTCGATGTCCCGGCGGGTGGCCGGGGGGCGGCTGAGCGGCACGGAGAACTGGCTCTGGCCGCCCTGCCGTTTGAGGTACATCACCAGCTGCCGGGCCACGGCGAGGGCCAGGTCCTCGCCGTGGTCCTCCGCGACCAGGGCGAGTGCCAGATCGAGGCAGGCGCTGATCCCCGCCCCGGTCCACAGCCGGCCCCGGTCGGTCCGCACGAAGATCGGGTCCGGGTCGACCGTGACCCGCGGGTGGTCCGCGGCCAGCTGGGCGGCGGTCGACCAGTGGGTGGTCGCCGTCTTCCCGTCCAGCAGCCCGGCCGCCGCCAGCACATGCGCCCCGACACAGACCGAGGCCACCCGCCGGGTGTGCGGGGCGGTCCTGCGAACCCAGTCGACCACCACGGGATCGACGCGGGCGACGGGGCCGGCTTCGACCATGTCGACCGCGCCGGGCACCAGGAGCGTGTCGACGTCCGCGCCCACCTCCTCGAAGGAGAGGTCGGCGAGCAGGCGCACGCCCGCCGACGTCCGCACCGCGCCGGCGGCCGGTCCGGCGAGGCGGACCCGGTATCCGGCCTGGCCGCCGGTCTCCCGGTCGGCCAGTGCGAAGACCTCGGCCGGCCCGGTGACGTCGAGCAGGTCGACGTCCGGGAAGACCGCGACGACGACGCGGTGCGGCTGACGTGCGCCCGGTGCGGGGTCCGCACCGGGCGCCTGGGGAGCTGAAGGCATGCCCCCACCCTCGCCCGCCGGCCCCGGTGGCCGCAATGACGATTCCCTGTCACATCCGGACACGGCCGTGCCCACCGGTCCGAGGAGGGACCGGTGGGCACGTGAGAAGGGGGAGGCGGTGCTACGGACGCCGCGGCCGGGTCACGGCACCCAGTGGTTGCCGCTCGCCGTGATCATCACCTGGAGCTGGATGCTCGCGGAGAAGTAGCTGCTGGTGTCGACGGGCGTCGCCACCATCTTGTTCCACAGCTTGTCCAGCCATGCCTGGCTGCCCGGGTCGGTCATCGCCGCCACCGCGAAGGGGGCGAAGAAGGCCGCCTCGCTGCCCGCGGAGATCTGCGTCCCGTTGAGCTGGTACCCGATGGCGATCTTGTTCGGGTCGCCGCCGGTCTTCGCCTTGATCCACGTGTTGAGCTTCCGCGCCGCCGTGAGCGAGCCGGCGTCACCGCTGGTCACCGCGTCGTCCCCGATGCGCCACGGGGTGCGGCAGGCGTTCCACCAGTACGCGCCGTCGTTCGGGTCCTCCAGGACCTTGCCGGGCGCCGGCTTCGGCGTCGTGTCGGTGTTCACCACGAAGTCGGGCAGCAGGCCGGTGCCGGGGGAGTACGTCGACTGGAGTCCCGCGATCCGGTTCTGGTGGGCCGTGCGGATCGTGTCCCAGGCCGCGTCCCCGGTCGCGGACCGGAAGGCCCGGAAGTGGTCGGCCATCCAGTCCGAGGTGCGGGAGATGTAGTAGTACTGGTCGCCGGAGCTGCTCCAGTCGCCGAGCTTCAGCAGGTTCGTCGCCGGGTTGACCTCGTCCTTCTTGATCGCGTTGATGTGCTTGATCGCGAGGTCCTTGTAGTTGTACGTGCCCGAGCTGCCCCACTGCTTGTCCGCGAGCAGCAGCCCGTACGCCACGTCCATGTCGCCGTCGGTGGCGCCGTCACCGCCGTTGACGCTGCGGCAGTTCACGTCCTGCTCGGCCGCCAGCAGGTGGGGGTTGATCGAGGAGGGGTGGTCGATCTTCCACTTCACCAGACCGTCGAAGATCTTTTTGGCGTCGGGGTCCGCGCCCGCCATGGTCGCGGTGATGACCATGCCGTAGCCCTGCGCCTCGGCGACGTAGGGGTGGTCGGCGTCGGGCGAGTGGACCTGGTACCAGCCGTTGCCGCAGTTCTGCCGGACGAAGGCCGCCTTCCAGGCCTTGTAGTACTCGACGACCTTCTGGTCCAGGACCGCCTGCGTGCCCGAGGGCTTCAGCGTGCCGGGCGCGTACGGCCTCAGGTGACTGCCGAAGGGTACGGCCGGGCCCGTGCCGGTGGCCGGGGTGGTGACGGTGAGCGCGTTGCTCGCGGCCGACACGTTGCCGGCGGCGTCGCGCGCCTTCACGGTGTAGGTGTAGGCCGTCGAGGCGCTCAGGCCGGAGTCGGTGTACGAGGTGCCCGAGGGGGAGGCGATCAGGATGCCGTCCCGGAACACCTGATACCCCGTCACCCCCGCGTCGTCCGTCGCCGCGTTCCAGGCGAGGGCGGCGCTCGTGGAGGTCGTCGAGGTCGACCGGAGGCTGCCGGGGGCGGTCGGCGCGGTGGTGTCGGCGGGGGCGCGGGAGCCGTAGACCTCGAACTCCCAGAGCGAGTAGCCGTACGGGGTGCCGCGGCCCGTCCCGTACATCCGGACGTACCGTCCGGTGCCGGAGACGGCGAGGTCGTCGATCGCGCCGTCGCCCGCGCTCGTCGTGTGGACGTCGGTCCAGGCCGTACCGTCCTGGGAGGTCTGGATCCGGTACGTCCTGGCGTACGCCGCCTCCCAGTTGAGCTTCACGCGGGAGATCGTGTGGCTGGACCCGAGATCGATCCGCAGCCACTGCGGGTCGACCCCCTCGGCGCTGGCCCACCGGGTGGTGGTGTCGGCGTCGACCGACAGGCCGGGTTCGAACCCGCTCGCCTCGATCGAGGAGGCCGTCGCCGGCTTGCCGGCGGAGATCAGCGTGTCGGCGGCGACCGCCGGGGGCGGCCCGACGAGCGGCAGGGACAGCAGTCCCGCCGCGACGAGCAGGGAGGTGACGCTTCGCCTCATGGCAGTGGTCGTTCCTTTCGTGACGTGCCCCGTGGACGCGTGGACGTCGAACTCCGGGACGGGCGACGGGAGATGCGGGGGCGCTTCAGGTCCGGACCAATCGTTAGGAAATTTTCCTAACCATTCGCCCCGGAGGGTAGAGAGGCGGGGTGCGGCCGCGCAAGACCCTGGCGGGAAGGGGATGGACGGGCGACACGGTGCCGGCCCCTGTGATGTCCGCGCGCGCGGGCGGGCCGGGCGGCGCGGACGTCCGGGATGGGCTGCCCGGCGAGCAGCCTCGAAGGGCCGGAACCCGCCGGCCGGGGACCGGGACGAGGAGGCCGTCCACGGTGCGCCGCGAACAGGGCCGCGCCCTCCGGCGGCGCACCGCGCGGGACCTTCCTCGCGCGTGTCTCCCCTCAGGGGGCGACCGAGCGCCAGATCCTGTCCGGGAGGATGCGCGCGGCCTCGTCGAGGTCGACGTCCCCGAGGGTGATCCAGCGGCGCGCGAGCCCGACGACCGGACCGAGAACGAGGGTCTCGATCACCGGCACGGGCAGAGGGGCCAGTTCGCCGGCCTCGACGCGGGCCTCGATCCACTGGGCGATCGGGGAGAGGCGGGCCTCCTGGGAGTCCCGGATCTCCGAGGTGCGGGTCATGCCTTCCCGGTCGGCCGTGGTGGAGTGCAGGAGCCGGGCGGCGGCCGGATGGTCGCGCACGAAGCCCAGGTAGGCCCGGACGACGGCCCGCACCCCGGTCCGGGCGTCGTCCGTCGCGGTCAGGGCCGTGCTCAGTTCCCCCAGGAGCCGGCCGAGCCAGCGCAGCGCGAGCGCCGTGAGTACCCCGTGGAGACTGCCGAAGTGGTGGTAGACGCTGCCGGTGCTGACCCCGCTCGTCCGGGTGAGCGCCCCGACCGTCAGGCCGGCCTCCCCGGAGGAGGCGTAGAGACGCAGGGCGGCGTCCAGGACCTGCTCGACGGTGGCTTCCCCGCGTTGCTGCTTCGGGCTCATCGAGCCGGGTCCCTCGCTCTCTCCTCCCACCGGGCCGTACCGGCCGCGGCCGCGGCCGCGCCTCGGCGTCCGCAGGGCAGTCAGCATAGGCCACCCGTTCTAGAACGCCGTTTCAGGGGGCGGGGAGCGGAGCGGTGGCCTCCGGGCCACCGCCCTCGCCACCGGTGGGCACGGTGGTGTCACCCCTGTCGATTCGCTCGTATGTTCGGTTAGGTGGCTATGCTGGACGTATGAACGCCGCACCACCCGACCTCCCCGGATTCCAGGGTTCCCTCTTCGACCAGGGGACCGACATCGGCCCCGGACCCCTGCACGGGCTGCGGCGTACGGAGCTCGCCGGGGGAGCGTGGGTCGATCATCTTCCCGGCTGGTTCCACGGGGCCGACGCCCTCTTCGAGGAACTCGTCGCCCACGTGCCCTGGCGCGCCGAGCAGCGGCGGATGTACGACGGCGTCGTCACCGTGCCGCGCCTCCTCGCGTACTACCCGGAGGGCAGGCCGCTCCCGCACCCGGCGCTCCACGAGGCCCGTGAGGCCCTCGGCGCGCACTACTCCGCTGAACTCGGCGAGGCCTTCACCACCGCAGGGCTCTGCCTCTACCGGGACGGCCGCGACAGCGTCGCCTGGCACGGCGACCGGCACGGACGCTCCGCCACACGGGACACCATGGTCGCCATCCTCTCCCTCGGCGACCCCCGCGACCTCGCCTTCCGCCCGCGCGGCGGCGGCCCCGTCGCGCTCCGCGTGCCCGCCGGGCACGGCGACCTCGTCGTCATGGGCGGCTCCTGCCAGCGCACCTGGGAACACGCCGTACCCAAGACGCGCCGGGCCGTCGGCCCCCGCATCAGCGTCCAGTTCCGGCCGCACGGCGTCGGCTGAGCCGGCCGCGCGCCCCGGCGCTCCGCGCGTCCCGGGCCCCCGGCGCCCGGGCGTTCGCGCGCCGGGGTATTCCGCGCCGCGCAGGGTAACCGCCCCGGTGAGCGAGCCAAGCAGTGAGTTCCACGAGCGAGCCGCGGGAAGCGAGCCGTGACACGTGAGCCGTACCGCGCGGAGGAGGCACCATGCGCCCGTACTGGCTGGAGAGCAGTCCCTCGGCCACCGAACACCCGCCCCTGGACGGCGACCTCACCGTCGACGTCGCCGTCGTCGGCGGCGGAATCGTCGGCCTGTGCACCGCGCGGGAACTCGCCCGCGCCGGATGCGACGTCGTGGTCCTGGAGGCGGACCGGATCGCGGGCGGGGTCAGCGGGCACACCACCGGCAAGGTGACCGCCCTCCACGGCCTCTGCTACGACCGCCTGCGCCACGACCACGGCCCCGAGGCCGCGTCCCTGTACGCCGACGCGCAGCAGGAGGCCCTGCGGGAGGTGGAGCGGCTCTGCGCGGGCCTCGGGCAGGACGTCGAACTGGAGGACCTGCCCGCCTTCACCTACACCACGCAGGCCGAACGGGCCGGGGACATCCGGGCCGAGGCCGCTGCGGCCTCGGCGGCCGGGCTCCCCGCGACCTGGGTGAACAGCACCGCCGAAACCGGCCTCCCCTATCCCGTCGAAGCCGCCGTACGGGTCGAGAACCAGCTCCAGTTCCACCCCCGGCGCTTCCTCCTCGGCATCGCCGAGGACCTCGTCGCGCACGGCGGCCGGATCCACGAGCGCACCCGCGTCACCGGCGTCAAGGAGGCCGCCGAGTGCCGGCTCACCACCGAGGGCGGTCACACCGTGCACGCCCGCGACGTCGTCCTCGCCACCCAGTTCCCGCTCCGCTGCCACAGCAGCCTGCTCGTACGGCTGGGTGTCCGCCGCGAACTGGTCGTCGCCGCCCCGGTCCCCGCCGACCGTGCGCCGCGCGGCATGTACCTCACCCCCGAGCACGGCACCCGCTCGGTGCGCACGGCGCCCTTCGGACCGGGCCGGCGGCTGCTGATCGTGGCGGGGGAGTCGTACGAACCCGGCGCGGGCGGCGTCGAGGAACGCTTCGCCCGCCTCGAATCCTGGGCCGCCCGCAGCTTCCCCGACTTCGCCGCGGGAACCGACGGGGACGGCGGGGGAGCCGCCCCGTACCGCTGGACCGCCCAGGACGTGACCACGGTCGACGGCGTCCCCTACGTCGGTCACGAGCACCCCGACACCCAGCACGTCTACGTGGCCACCGGCTTCGACGGCTGGGGCCTGTCCAACGGCGTCATCGCCGCCGGGCTCCTCACCGCGCACGTGACCGGAGCGCCGCGTCCCCCGTGGACCGAACTCTTCGACCCGCGCCGGCGGCTCCCACTGCGCGAACTCCCCGACGTCGCCAAGCACCAGGCCACCGTGGCCCGCCACTTCCTGGCGGGCAGGCCCGGCGGCCGGCGCTGCACCCACATGGGCTGCGAACTCGGCTTCAACGAGACGGAACAGACCTGGGAGTGCCCCTGCCACGGCTCCCGCTTCGCCGCCGACGGCAGCGTCCTGCAGGGCCCGGCCACCGAACCCCTCAAGGACTGAACGAGTGAGTCCACAGTGCGGGTCAGTGGTCGTAGGCGATGAGTGACCTGGTCAGCGGCGCCCGCGCGCGGCCATGAAGGCCGCCGCTCGTCCACCTCGCGACCTCCGGCGCCAAAACCCGGCGACGGGGGCCCGGTCTCCGGGCTCGTCCACGCCTCCCGCGCCATGGGCGGGGCGCCGGCCTGGCGGTCCTCTCCGCCGTCGCGGTGGCGAAGACCACCGGCGGGACCAGCCCGGAGGCGCTGATCGAGGGGTACGCGTGGGCGTTCCGCACGGCGACGGGGGTGCTGCCGGGGGGCGCTGATGCCGCTCCGGCTGCCGCGGGTCGGGCCGGCCGGCCGGGCGCCGAGCCGTTGGCCGACACGGTCAGCTGACGCGGGCGGCGATGGTGCGCGTGCACACCAGGGACTCGGTCTGCGTCGTGTCCACCTCCAGGTCGTGGACCACACACCGTCTCCGCCTGTAGCGCCGCCATGCCCCGCTCGCGGTCTCCGCGTGCGACCTCACGGCCCGCGGCGGCCGCGCTCTCGCAGCGGGCGCCCACCTACACGCGTTCACCTCGCCCAGGGCCTTCTGTCACCGCCGCCGGGACGACGCTCCGCCGAGGAACACGTCGTCGCCGGCGATCCCGGCGCCCGCACGGGCCATCGCCACGATGCCCTCCGTCCAGGCGGCCTCCAGGGGCGCGGAACTCCGCCCCGGCGCTCACCCGGCCGTCGGCGGAGATCTCGATCCCCGCGTCCGACGCCCTCGGTCTCGCTACGGTGGCGCCTGGACGCCCCGCTCTCCCGGGATCCCGACATACACGGAGGTAATCCCATGACGACAGGCAACGACTTCTGGGAGTACCCGCCGGAGCAGGACATCGCGCGGTACGGAGAGTTCCGGCTCACCCTCGTCGAGCCGCCCTTCCCCGCCGGCGCGAAGGCCCTGCCCGCTCACGACCCGAACCGCGCAAGGGAGTTCGCCGCGGCGCTCCTCACGGTGGACGCGGTGGTGGAGGAGACGGAGCGGATCGAGGCGGTCGAGCGGCCCTCCTTCGCCACGCGCGCGGACCTCGACCTGGTCGGCGTCGGATGCTGGGGAGCGGTGACCGAGATCAACGATCCCGCGCTGGCGCTCAGCGGGGGAAACCACCCTCTCGCCGAGCAGGCGGACGCGCTGGCCGAACGCTTCCCGGGGGCGGTCGTCGTCGGCTCGGCGACGATCGACCACCACGTGACCTACAGCACTCATGTGATCCACCATCCGGACGGGACGCGCCTGTTCGGCTCGGGGTGGGGCGGAGAAGGGGACTGGGAAAGTTCCGGCACGCCGCGCGAGGTCGTCGCCGCCTTCGGTATCGGCGCCGACGACCTCGCGCGGGAGGACGTCGACCTCGACGCCGACCCCGGGTCCTTCCACTGGGAGGGCCTGGCGCGCCTCGCCCTGCTGCGCGTCACCCCGCTGCAGCGCAAGGGCCGCACCCTGTCGGTGTTCCGTGTCCGGCACACCGAGAAGACCACCGGCGACCTGGAAGAGACCTGGATCCGGGGCCTCGACGAGTTCTGACCGTGACGACCGCAAAATCCTCACGACTTGGCGGGGACATGCTGACGTAACGGCGGGACTCCACTCCCCCTGGCCCCTAGAGTGCCCAACGGGCGGCGAATCCAATCCAGTTGACCTCGGAGCCGCGTCGCCGCATGCCGTTCGTGCACACCACGGGGCTCCCAGGGGGAGAAGTCAGTGAGCATGCACATACAACACTCCACACGCCGTCGGCGGGTGTGGCCGCGCCTCGCGCCGGCCTTCATCGCCGCGGCGGCCATGACCCTGACGGGTCTGCCCGGTCTCGACGAGGCACAGGCCGTGAAGCGGCCCAACGTCAAGACGATGCGGTGCGACGAGAAGTACCTCGGGACGAAGCTGCCCACCACGCCGCCCAACTCCGGGCCGCCGGCCAACCTGCCGTACGACGCGTGGCCGACCGACGAGAACTACACGTACGACAACCCCGCCAAGGCGTACGACGGCGTGCTGCCGCCGACCGAGGCCCAGAAGGAGGCCGCGGGCTCCGACTACCGCAAGTGGGAGAAGGCGTTCAACAAGTCGAAGAATCCGGCCGACAAGGTCATGGAGATCTATGCCCGGTACAACGCGCAGTACAATACGGGCTACAAGGACTTCCAGCGCTTCCTCGACGTGAAGTACGTCGGCAACCACGGCAACCCGCGCCGTGGTGACGCCTTCGAGGCCCGCATGGTCAAGAAGTACAACATGGTCGGCCCCGACTGGATCTGCCAGGACGTCATCGAGTACATCGACGAGAACGGCGAGAAGCGCTACCGCGTCGTGGACGCGCACAACACGCGCACCGAGCGCAAGGTCGAGATCAAGTCCAACGGCAAGGTCGAGAGGGACCAGCTGAAGGCGGACAAGCAGATCGCCAAGCAGTACCCCAAGTCGACGTTCCGGTACCTGACCGGCGGCGCGACCGAGAAGTGGACGAAGGACGCCATCAGGCAGTTCGACGACGAAATGAAGAGGGACCGCAATACCAACCGCAGCCAGGCCGGGGTCTACGAACGCCGCTCCAACGCCATCGAGCGCACCCAGAAGCCGAACGTCTACACGAAGTACGACAATCGCTTCAACCCCGACCCGCTCAAGGGCGGCCGGGGACCGATCATCGACCAGGCCCTGCGGTCCGGAAAGACGGTCGAGGAAGCGCGCCGGCTCCAGAAGATCTACGACCAGAACAACCGCGGCGGCTACTTCAACCGCGGTCCCGGCGGCATCGACTTCTCCACTCTGGAGATCAACTACGTCGGCACCCCGGTCAAGGGCAAGGGCCTCGACTACTCGATGAAGGCCGACTACGTCCAGGACCCGGACGCGAACCCCGGCTACGGCGGTGACGCCAAGCTCCAGCTCGCCTCGGACGCCTTCTTCACCTGGCTCGCCCTGACCCCGGACAAGTTCTGGGTCAACCTCAACCCGATCCGCCCCGACGTGATCATGGACAAGGAGTTCGCCAAGACCGACGCCGGGCGCATCCTGCTGGAGGCGGACCTCACCCTCAAGCACGACTACGCGGATTCGATGAACCCCGACAAGTACGAGCGCGGGGAGCGCTTCTGGCGCGCGGCGCCCCGCACGCCGGAAGGCATGCCGTGCCTGCCGGTCATCCGGCAGTGGATCACCCCGAAGCCCGCGAAGATCCGCGAGCAGGACGGCGGCATCTACATCCTCGACGCGCCGCTGAAGGTCAACATGGAGGTCCCCACCGGACCCGACGTGCCGACCGGCGGCTGCAAGCTCACCGAGGCGCAGACCAGGCAGGCCGAGGCGCTGATCCTCACGATGATCCAGCCGGAGCTGGAGCGCCGGGTCAACGACGACGCGTCCTACGCCGACCTGCGCCGCGTCTACTCCTCGCGAGTGGCCGCCGAGTACATCCGCCGCCAGGACGCGGTGGCTCCCACCGACTTCCGCGAGATCATCAACAGCAACGACGTCAAGCGGTGGCCGCTCAGGGGCGAGAACAAGAACTGGGACAAGAAGACCGTCTACGACAAGTACGTCCACTCGTTCAAGAACGGTGACTACAAGTTCGAGCGTGTCTACAGCGGCAAGGTGTGGATCCTCTCGATGGGCGGGGTCGACTTCTCCAAGGCGCCGAAGCGGAACATCAGCCGCGTCGAGTTCGACACCCAGCACCGCGGCCTGGACAAGACCACCAAGAGCTCCGTCCGGACGGAGGTGACCCACCAGGGCGGCGAGACGGCCTACCTCGGTGGATCCAGCTCCGAGCAGCCCACCGGCCCGGAGGAGCCGAAGCCGACGCCGACGCCGACCGGCCCGGAGGAGCCGAAGCCGACGCCGACCCCGACCGGCCCGGAGGAGCCGAAGCCGACGCCGACCCCGACCGGCCCGGACGACCCGAAGCCGACCGGCACCCCGTCGACCCCGGCCCCGGACCCGTCCACGCCCGGCGGTGACCCGACGACTCCGCCCGCGAAGGACCCGGACGGCCATCTCGCCGACACCGGCAGCAGCAGCCCCCTCGGCCTGATCGCCGGCGTGGCCGCGGCCCTCGCGGTCGTGGGCGGCGCGCTGACGTGGTGGGTGCGACGCCGCAGGAGCGCCGGCAGCTAGACCGGTAAGTTCAAAGTCCTCAGGTGCATGAAGCGAGGGTCTCGTGGGTTCGTCTGTGACGACGAACCAACGAGACCCTCGCGACAGCACCGTAGGTGAGGATCGATGACGCTCTGGCAGGAACGCGGCGATCGGGTCGCCCACCGAGGCTGACGGATGCCGAGCTGTTGACCCTCGCGGTCATGCAGGCCGTCCTCGGCTTCTCCTCGGGGACCAGTTGGCTGCGGTTCGCCCGCCGCCGGCTGACCGCCGCATTCCCCTGCCTGCCCGAGGCGACAAGGGCCACGTCTCCCAGCACCTCGACGTCACTCACCGCCTACGACCACCGACCCGCACTTCGGACTCACTCGTCCAGGGGTGTCCGGCCGATCTTGCCGGGCTCGCGACTCGGCCTAGGCCCGCCCCGCGCCCGCCCCCTCGGACTCGAAGGTGCGCAGCAGGTCGGCCGCGACGCTCACCGCGATCGTGGCCGGCTGCTTGCCCGTGATGTCGGCGAGGCCGATCGGCGTCTTGATCCGGCCGATGGCGGCCTCGTCGTGACCCCCCTCGGTGGCGAGCCGCCCGCGGAAGCGGGCCCACTTGGCCGCCGACCCGATCAGCCCGACCGAACCCAGCCGGGGCAGCCGCAGGGCGGCGTCGCACAGGGCGGCGTCCTCGGCGTGATCATGCGTCATGATCAGGACGTGGGCGCCGTCCGGCAGGTCCTCCAGGACCTCCTCCGGCAGCAGCGGCGTGTGGTGGACGCGGACCCGCGCCACCGCGTCCGCCAGGACCCCGAGCCGCTCCTCGGCGAGGACGTGGGCGCGGCTGTCGATCAGGTGGAGGTCGAGGTCGTGGCGGGCCAGGATCCGGGCCAGTTCGAGCCCGACGTGACCGACGCCGAAGATCGCGACCGCCCGGACCACCGGCAGCGGTTCGAGCAGGACGGAGACGGCGCCGCCGCAGCACTGCACGCCGTACTCGTTGGTCACCTTGTCGTTCAGGGCGAAGTCGATCAGTTCCGGCTTAGTCTCCGCCGCCTCGATCATGGCCCGCGCCCGGTCGATGGCGACCGCCTCGACGTTGCCGCCGCCGATCGAACCCCACGTCATGGTCCGGCCGACCACGAGCTTCGCGCCGGCGTCGCGCGGAGCGTGACCGCGCACGGTCGCGACGGTCACCAGGACACCGGGCTCCCGGCGTTCCCGCAACCGCGCGACCGCGCCGATCCACGTGCTGTCAGGCACCGCTCAACGCTTCCGCACCGGCCGGGACCACGCCACCGGCCCCGGGACCGGCCGCCACGGCACCGCCGGCGCCGGCCCGACGGACGGCCTCGATCGCCCAGTACACCGCCTCCGGAGTCGCCGGCGAGGCCAGCTCGACGGCGATCCCGCCCGGCCCGAACGCGGCGACCGCCTCCCGCAGGGCCTCCCGCACGGAGAACGCCAGCATCAGCGGAGGCTCACCCACCGCCTTGGAGCCGTACACCGCGCCCTCCTCGGCCGCGTTCTCCAGCAGCGTGACGTGGAACTCCTCCGGCATCTCGGAGAAGCTCGGCAGCTTGTACGTGCTCGCCGCCTGGGTCAGCAGCCGGCCCCGGTCCGGCCCCGTGCCGGTGTCCCAGCGCAGGTCCTCCAGGGTCAGCCAGCCCGCCCCCTGCACGAAACCGCCCTCGACCTGACCGATGTCGATCATGGGGGAGAGGCTGTCGCCCACGTCGTGCACGATGTCCACCCGCCGGAGGCGGTACGCGCCGGTGAACCCGTCCACCTCCACCTCGGCCGCGGCGGCGCCGTGCGAGAAGTACTTGAACGGCGAGCCGTGGAAGGTCCCGGCGTCCCAGTGCAGGCCCTCGGTCCGGTAGAAACCCGCGGCCGACAGCTGCACCCGCTGGAAGTAGGCGGTGCGCACCAGATCGTCCCAGGCGAGCTCCGCGTCGCCGCCGAGGACGCGGGCGACGCCCTCCACGATGCGTACGTCCGAGGGGTTCGCCCCCAGCCGGGTGGCGGCCACCCCCAGCAGCCGGGCGCGCAGCTGCTCGCAGGCGTTCTTCACCGCGGCGCCGTTGAGGTCGGCGCCCGCGCTGGCCGCGGTGGCCGAGGTGTTGGGCACCTTGTCGGTACGGGTCGGGGCCAGCCGCACCTTGGGCAGCGGGACGCCCAGGGTGGTCGCGGCCACCTGGAGCATCTTGGTGTGGAGCCCCTGCCCCATCTCCGTGCCGCCGTGGTTGATCAGGACCGAGCCGTCCTTGTAGATCAGCACCAGCGCGCCGGCCTGGTTGAAGGCGGTGAGGTTGAAGGAGATGCCGAACTTCAGACCCGTCAGCGCGAGCGCCCGCTTGGTGTGCGGGTGCGCGGCGTTGAAGGCGGCGATCTCCCGGCGGCGCTCGGCGAGACCCGCGTTCTGCTTGACCTGGTCCCAGACGGCGGTGATCCGCTCGGGCTGGACGACCGGCTGCCCGTACGGAGTCGTCTGCCCCCGCCGGTAGAAGTTGCGTTCGCGCAGCTCCGTCGGGTCCAGGCCGAGGAGCGGCGCGCACCGCCCCATGATGTCCTCGATGACCAGCATGCCCTGCGGGCCGCCGAAACCCCGGAAGGCGGTGTTGGACACCTTGTTCGTCCGGGCGACCCGCCCGGCGACCCGCGCGTGGGGGATCCAGTACGTGTTGTCGATGTGGCAGAGCGCCCGGGCGACCACCGGCTCGGAGAGGTCCAGGCTCCAGCCGCCGTCCGCCGTCAGGGTGGCGTCCAGGGCCTGGACGCGGCCCTCGGCGTCGAAGCCGATCCGCCACGCGGCGTGGAAGCCGTGCCGCTTGCCGGACATGGTCAGGTCCTGGGTCCGGTTGAGCCGCACCCGGACCGGCCGGCCCGTCAGCTTGGCGCCCAGGGCGGCGACCGCCGCGAAGCCGTGGGGCTGCATCTCCTTGCCGCCGAAACCACCGCCCATCCGCAGGCACTGCACGGTCACCTCGTGGCTGCGCAGACCGAGCACGTGCGCCACGATCTCCTGCGTCTCCGACGGATGCTGAGTACTGCTCTGGACGAAGACCTGCTCGGACTCGTCGAGGTACGCCAGTGCCGCGTGGGTCTCCAGGTAGAAGTGTTCCTGGTCGGAGAACTGGATCTCGCCGGTGAACACGTGGGCGGAGTCGGCGAAGCCCGCCTCGACGTCGCCCGTCACCATCACCGGACGGGCGCCGTGGAAGCTCTCGGCCGCGATCGCCTCCTCCAGGGTGATCACCGAGGGCAGCTCCTCCAGCTCCACCTCGACGGCCGCGGCGCCGAGCCGGGCGGCCTCCAGCGTCTCGCCGAGCACCCAGGCGACGGCGTGGCCGTGGAACATGACCTCGTCGGGGAAGAGCGGCTCGTCGTGCTTCATCCCGGCGTCGTTGACGCCCGGCACGTCGGCGGCGGTCAGCACGCGGACCACCCCGGGCACGGCCAGCGCGGGAGCGGTCCGCAGCGCCGTGATCCGGCCGTGGGCCTTCCTCACCTGCACCGGGTACGCGTGCAGCACGTCCTTGGTCCGGTGGACCAGGTCGTCGGTGTAGAGCGCGGCGCCCGTGACGTGCAGGACGGCGCTCTCGTGCGGCAGGGGAAGCCCGACGACCGGCTTCTCGGGGCGTTCGGACAGATGACTCATGACGACACCGCCTCGGTGGTTCGCGCGTACAGCTTCACAAGGCTCCGGCCGAGCATCGCCGAGCGGTAGGCGGCGCTGGCGCGGTGGTCGTCCAGCGGCGTGCCTTCCGCCCGCAGCAGTGTGGCCGCCGCCTCGGCGGTCCGCGCCGTCCACGGCTCGCCCTCCAGAGCCGCCTCGGTGGTGAGGGCACGGATCGGGGTGGCGGCCACGCCGCCCAGGCCGATCCGCGCCTTGCGGACGATGCCGTCCTGGACGTCCAGCGCGAAGGCGACCGCCACGCTGGAGATGTCGTCGAAGCGCCGCTTGGCGATCTTGTGGAAGGCCGTGACCGGCGACAGGGGAAGCGGGACGCGGACCGCCCGGATCAGCTCGTCGGGGCGGCGCACGCTCTGCCGGTACCCGGTGAAGTACTCGGCCAGCGGGACCTCGCGCTCACCGTCGGCGTCGGCGAGCACCACCGTCGCCTCGAGCGCGAGCAGCACCGGCGGGCTGTCCCCGATGGGGGACCCGGTCCCGAGGTTGCCGCCGAGGGTGGCGCCGTTGCGGATGAGCCGGGACGCGAACTGCGGGAACAGCTCGGCGAGCAGCGGTACGCAGCCGTCGAGCCGGCGCTCGATCTCGGTGAGCGTGAGCGCCGCGCCGATCTCGACGTACCCGGACGTGACGTTCAGCTCCCGCAGTTCGGGCAGCCGGTCGACGGCGATCACACAACGGGCGCGCCGGGAGCGGATGTTCACCTCCACGCCCCAGTCGGTGGAGCCGGCGACCACCACGGCGTCGGGCCGCTCGCGCAGCAGCCGCAGGGTGTCGGCCAGGGTGTCGCGGCGCAGGAAGGCGCTATCGCCCCGGGTGTAGGCGGTGGCGACCGGAGCGGGCGGCGCCTGCTCACGGCGGCGCGCCAGCGGGTCCTCGTCCGGGGGTGTCCCGACGGCGAAGGCGGCGTCCCGGATCGGCCGGTAGCCGGTGCAGCGGCACAGGTTCCCGCTCAGCGCGTGCAGGTCGAAGCCGTTCGGACCGTGCTCGGCGTCGGCGTGCCGCGTACCGTCCCCGGCGTCGCGGTCGTGCCCGCCGCCGCTCCCTTCCGCCGTCGAGGCCCCGCGGGGGCAGCGGTCGGGCCGGTAGTACTCGGCGGCCATGCTGCAGACGAATCCCGGTGTGCAGTAACCGCACTGGGAGCCGCCCCGGAGCGCCATCTCCTCCTGCACCGGGTGCAGCACGGGAGGCGTGCCGGGCTCACCGGCGGTGGCGAGACCCTCGGAGGTGACGATCTCCTGGCCGTCGAGCGCCGCGGCCGGCACCAGACAGGCGTTGACCGCCACCCAGTCGGTGGGCTTGTGCACCCCGGGGCGGGCCACCAGGACGGCGCAGGCGCCGCACTCCCCTTCGGCGCAGCCCTCCTTGGTGCCCGTCAGGCCGCGCTCGCGGAGGAAGTCCAGGACGGTGGTGTGGGGTTCGGCCGGGGCGATCGGTGTCGCGGTCCCGTTGACCGTGATGCGCGGCGCTACCACGACGGGCCCGCGTTCCGGTGAGGGGTCGGTCGGTTCGGCAGGTGAGGCAAGGCGGACAGCTTTCTGTGTTCGAGGCGCACCGGGACGGCGGCGGGCGCGGCACGGCACGACACGGAGACGTACCGGAAAGGGAAAGGGAGGAGAGGGAAGGAGGACGCGTCGTCAGGTGCCACGGAGAGGGCACGTCACGAAGGGGGCGTCGTCAGTGGCCGTGCGCGATGCGGCCGTGGACCCAGACCGTGCTGTGAGTGAGGCGCCTCAGGTCGGAGCTCGTGTACATCCGACGGTCGCCTCCTCTCGTGCTCGCG
Organism: Streptomyces sp. NPDC012827; assembly: GCF_042900905.1. Lineage (NCBI taxonomy): Bacteria > Bacillati > Actinomycetota > Actinomycetes > Kitasatosporales > Streptomycetaceae > Streptomyces > Streptomyces sp. NPDC012827. Next base: position 131,557 of record NZ_JBIBBY010000010.1, read on the forward strand.
GGTCGTGTGAGCTGCAACGTAGTGGCCGGGGCCACGGCGGGTCAAGAGGCTGTCCGTTCACCGGACACGTCCTCGTCGTGCCGGTGGATGTGTGTGGAGCGGCACGCGGTGGGCACGCGGAACGGGAGTGCCCGTCCGGACGTCCCGGAGACGTTCGTGAAAAGGAGTCACATCAACTGGTTTGTCGCGAATGGACCCGGTAAGGCGGAGGAGGAGCAAGGTATGACCCGTTCATCGGACGACGGATCGGACAGCGAGGCGGAGACGGAGCACGCGGAGCGCCCGGCGCGGAATCGGTCCGCACCGGTCGGCACGGTCATCCGGACGGCGACGGAACAGCTCGCGCAGCTGCTCGACCAGCCGGCGGAGGCCGTGAGTTCCTGCGAGCGCCACGAGAACGGCGACTGGCGCCTGACGGTGGAAGTCGTGGAACTGCGGCGCGTTCCGGACACCATGAGTCTGCTCGCCTCGTACGAGGTGCAGGCGGACCCCGAGGGGCAGTTGCTCGGCTACCGCCGCGCCCGCCGCTACGAGCGCGGGCGGGCCGACCGGCGCTGAGACGCGCCCCGCCCCCGCCGCCCCCGACGTCCGTCCCGAGACGAGAGGGAGACCGAGAAGCATGACTGTCGTTCCTGCCCAGACCGCCCCTGCCGCCTCCGGAGGCGGCTCCAGCGGACTGTACGACGTGCTCGAACTGGTTCTGGACCGCGGCCTGGTGATCGACGCGTTCGTCCGCGTCTCTCTGGTCGGCATCGAGATCCTGAAGATCGACGTCCGTGTCGTCGTGGCGAGCGTCGACACCTACCTCCGGTTCGCGGAGGCGTGCAACCGGCTGGACCTGGAGTCCGGCCCCCACAAGAACCCCGGCCTGCCCGACCTGGTCGGTGACCTCACCGAGTCCGGCGCGCGGGCCAAGACCAAGGGCGCGCTCGGCGGCGCCGCGCAGACCATCTCCGACGCCTTCCACCAGGCACGTGACGAGGCCGTCGAGGAGAAGGCGAGCAGCGGGACGCGCGGGCGCGGCTCGAGCCGCCGGGAGGAGAAGGAATGAGCACCTACGTCTACGGCATCGCGTCCGCCGACCGGACGCTCCCCGAGCCGATCGAAGGCATCGGTGACCCGCCGAGCCCGGTCCGCACCGTACGCAGCGGCGACCTGGTGGCCCTGTGCAGCGACGCCCCGGCCCAGCCCAAGGCGAAGCGGCGCGACCTGCTCGCGCACCAGCACGTCGTGATCACGGCGGGCAAGGACGGACCCGTCCTGCCCCTCCGGTTCGGCGGCATCGCCCCCGACGACGCGGCCGTCGCCGACATCCTGGCGGAGCACCACGACCGCTACCTCGAACGGCTCAAGGCCCTCGACGGCAAGGACGAGTTCAACGTCAAGGTGCACCACGACGAGGAGAGCGTGCTGCACCTGGTCGTCACCGCCGACCCGGACCTGATGGCCCTGCACGCCGCGCAGCGCGCGGCGGGCGGCGGCACCCACGAGGAGAAGATCGCTTTCGGTGAGCGGGTCGCGCGGGCGGTCGCCGAGCGCGAGAGGACCGACGCCGCGCTCGTCGAGGAGACCCTCGCGCCCTACGCCGCCGCGGTGGTACGGGGCCCGGAGAACACCGGGCACCTCGCCAACCTGTCGTTCCTCGTGGAACGCGAACGGCGGGAGGAGTTCCTGGAGGCCGTACGCGCCCTCCGGCAGGAGCACGAGCACCTGCGCGAGCAGGTGACGGGACCGCTGCCCCCGTACAGCTTCGCCGGAGCGGGCTGACCATGGGACTGCTCCGGGAAGTCCTCCTCCTGCCCGCCGCCCCGGTACGGGGCACGGCCTGGGTGCTGCGGCAGGTCGTCGAGGTGGCCGAGCGGGAGTACTACGACCCGGCCGTCGTCCAACGCGAACTCGCCGCCCTGGTCGAGGCGTTCGAGGCCGGGGAGATCGACGAGGAGGAGTTCGACCGCCGGGAGGACGAGCTCCTGGCCCGACTGGAGGTGAGGGGAATCCAATGAAGTCCATGACCCACCACCCCGCGCTCGGCGCGGCCCGCCGGGCGGGTTCGCCGCGCGGCCGCCGCCTGGCGGCGCTGACCCTGGCGGTCGCCCGCGCGGCCGGCCGCGCCAGCGGAACCGCGCACGCCGTCGCCACCTCCGCCGCCGAGCGCCTCCGCCGCCTCACCGGGCGGCGGGGGCGCCGCGCCGCACCCCACGACAGTGACCGGGAGGAGACGGCATGACGATGCCCTCGGGGCTGCCTCGGCCCCCCGACACCCAGTCGGCCAACCTCGCCGACATCCTCGAACGCGTCCTCGACAAAGGCGTGGTGATCGCCGGGGACATCCGCATCAACCTCCTCGACATCGAACTCCTCACCATCAAGCTGCGCCTCGTCGTCGCCTCGGTGGAGCGCGCCAAGGAGATGGGCATCGACTGGTGGGAGCAGGATCCCGCCCTGTCCTCCCGGGCCCGCAGCGGTGAACTCGGCCGCGAGAACGAGGAGTTGCGGCGCCGTATCGCCGAACTGGAGGCGAGGGAGGCGTGAGACGGCAGGGAAACGGGAGCGAGCCCGGAACGAGGCAGGAGCGATGAACGACGAGAACCTCTGGTACGTGTACGCCGTCGTCCGGTCCCCCGGGGCCGCCGGCCCGCCCGCCGGCGACACCCTCGGCGAAGGCCTGACGACCGTGGACCACCGGGGCCTGACCGCGCTCGCCGAGAAGGTCCCCGCGACCGACTTCGACGAGGCGCCCCTGCGCGAGCGGCTCGAGGACCTGGACTGGCTCGCCCGGGTGGCCCGCGCCCACCACGGCGTGGTGGCCGAGGCGGGCCGGCACACCACCGTCGTCCCGCTGCGGCTCGCCACCGTCTGCCGCGGCGAGCACGGCGTGCGCCGCCTGCTCGAAGAGGGGGAGGAGCGCCTCCTCGAAGCGCTCGACCGCCTGGCGGGAGCCCGCGAGTGGGGCGTCAAGCTGTACGTGGACGAGGCGGCGGCTCCCCCCGTGGCCGAACCCGCCGGAGGCGACCGCCCGGACCGGGCCGGCTCCGGCCGCGACTACCTGCGCCGCCGGCTGGGGCAGCAGCGGGCCCGGCAGGACGCGGACGACGCGGCCGCCCGTACCGCCCGCCACCTGCACGAGGCACTGGCCCGGGCCGCCGCCGACACGGTCCTCCACCCGCCCCAGCAGGCCCGGCTCTCCAAAGTCCCCGGCCGCAACGTGCTCAACGCCGCGTACCTCGTCCCCGAGGACGGGGAACAGCGGTTCCGTGACGCGCTCCCCCCGCCCGACGACCTGCACACCGGTCTTCGCGTGGAGGTCACCGGCCCCTGGGTGCCCTACTCCTTCACCCGGACCGGCCCCGAGGAGGGAACCGGACCATGACCGACCAACGGGAGATCGCCCTGGTCGACCTCCTCGACCGGCTCCTGGCCGGCGGGGTGGTCCTCGCCGGGGACATCACCCTCCGGATCGCCGACATCGACCTCGTACGCGTCGACCTGAAGGCTCTCATCAGCGCGGTCGGCGAGAACGTGCCGTCCCCGTGGAGGCAGGTGAGCCCATGACGACCCGGCCGCGCCGCGTCGAACTCGACCCCGACACCGTGGAGCGCGATCTGGCCCGACTGGTCCTGACCGTCGTCGAACTGCTGCGCCGGCTGATGGAGGGCCAAGCCCTGCGCAGGGTCGAGTCCGGCGACCTCACCGAGGAACAGGAGGAGCGGCTCGGCCTGACCCTCATGCTCCTGGAGGACCGGATGGCCCTGCTGCGCGACCGCTTCGGCCTGGAGCCGGAGGACCTGAACATCGACCTCGGGCCGCTCGGCAACCTCCTGTGACGCCCCCGGAACGAGCCGGTTCCCGGTCCGGCGCTCCTCCGGGGGCGCTCCCGCTCCCGAAATCCCCGTGAGCCGGTGAGGCCCCGCTGTTACCCTCGATCCCATGGGTTCGTACTACTTCTTCCTCTGATTCCGGCCCCCGGACTCGGCCCCGCCCCATGACCCGTGACGGTCGTGCGGCGCGTCGGCCGGTCCCTCGCGCGCCCGAATCCGACGAACCCACCCCGGGACATCACCATGCGCGACCGCGCCCAGCTCACCCTGCGCGACGTCAGCCTCTCCTACGGCGACCGCCTCCTCCTCGACCACGTCTCCTTCACCGTCCGGCCCGGCGAGAAAGCCTTCGTCGTCGGCGAGAACGGCGCCGGGAAGTCCACCCTCCTGCGCCTCCTCGACGGCACGGAGAGCCCGGACGAGGGCGAGGTCCTCGTCCGCTTCCCCGGCACCGTCGCCCGGCTCGGACAGACCCTCGGCGAGACGTACGGCGTCGGCCCCGGGCACACCGTCCGGGACACCGTCGACCTCGCCCTCGCCGAGCTGCGCCGGACGGAGGCGGAGCTGCGCGCAGCGGAGGAGCGGCTCGCCGATGCCGGGCCCGAGGAGCTCGCCGCGTACGGGGACCTCCTCGACCGCTACGAGGAGCTGGGCGGCCACCGGGCCGACGCCGTCGTCGCCGCGGCCCTGCACGACCTCGGAGTCGGCCACCTCACCCCCGTCCGCCGCCTCGCCACCCTCTCCGGCGGCGAGCAGGCCCGGCTCGCCCTCGCCTGCGTCCTCTCCTCCGGCGCCGAGCTGCTCCTGCTCGACGAGCCGACCAACCACCTCGACGGGAACGCCGTGCGCCGGCTCCAGGACCGGATCGCCCGCCACCGCGGCACCGCCGTGGTCGTCACCCACGACCGGGCCTTCCTCGAGTCCACCGCGACCGTCGTCCTGGAGTTGGACCGGGACACCCGTGCGGTCACCCGGTACGGCGACGGCTGGGCCGGATACCGTGAGGCCCGGGCCGCGGCGCACCGCCGGCGGGTCCAGGACCACCAGGAGTGGCGGGAGGAACTGGCCCGGACCGAGGAGCTCGTCGCCGCCTCCGGCCGGCGCCTGGCCACCACCGGCGGGGACCCCGGCCAGGGCTTCGGCAAGCACCGGCGCTCCCACGAGAACAAGCTGTCCGGACAGGTGCGGGCCGCCCGACGCCGTCTGGAGGAACTGCGCCGCGACCCGGTTCCCCCGCCGCCCGAGCCGCTGACCTTCCGCGGCCGGTTCGCCCCCGCGCCCGGGTCGGAGGAGCCGCAGGAGCAGGGGGACGGCGCCCCCCTCGCCGAGCTGTGCGGGGTCACCGTCGCCGGCCGGCTCGCCGTGGAGGAGCTGCGGGTCCACGCCGGCGACCGGCTGCTGGTGAGCGGGCCGAACGGCGCGGGGAAGAGCACGCTGCTCGGGCTCCTCGCCGGCGAGCTGCGGCCCGACACCGGCACCGTCCGCCTCTCCGTACCCACCGGCCACCTGGCCCAGGAGCTGCGCCCCGAGCCCGGCCCGGACCCGCGGGGCGCCGTCCCGCACCGGCGGGTCCTCGACGCGTACGCGGAGGGCCGCCCCGGGCACCCCGACACGTACGCGGACGAGCTCCTGGCGCTCGGCCTCCTGCGGGAGGAGGACCTGTGCCTTCCGGTGCGCGTGCTCTCCGTGGGGCAGCGCCGCCGCCTGGAACTGGCCCGGCTCGTCTCCCGCCCCGCCGGCCTCCTGCTCCTCGACGAGCCGACCAACCACCTGGCCCCCGGCCTGGTGGAGGAGCTGGAGACGGCCCTCGCCCGGTTCGGCGGGGCCGTGGTCGCCGTCTCGCACGACCGCCGCTTCCGCGAACGGTTCGGCGGCACCGCCGTGGAGCTGCGCGCGGGACGGCCGGTGGCCCCGGCCGGCGGCGGCTGAGACGCGCTGACGGGCCTCCACCCGGGCGCGGACGGGCCCCCTTCCCGCCGCCGGCGGAGGGAATGGGCCCTTCCGGCCCGTTTCGGGAGCGGCGGCCCTGGCAAGTCGCCCGTCATGATGCACTTCGGCTACACGATGATGACCGAGCAGGCGGGGCCACGGGAGCTGGTCGACCATGTGGTCGAGGCGGAACGGGTCGGATTCGACTTCTCCGTCATCTCCGACCACTCCTTCCCCTGGCTGGAGTCCCAGGGGCACGCCCCGTACGCCTGGAGCGTCCTCGGCGCGGCGGCGCAGGCCACCTCCCGCATCCCGCTGATGACGTACGTCACCTGTCCGACCTTCCGCTACCACCCCGCCGTGATCGCCCAGAAGGCGGCGACCCTCCAGCTCCTGTCAGAGGGCCGCTTCCGCCTCGGCCTCGGCTCGGGCGAGAACCTCAACGAGCACATCGTCGGTCGCGGCTGGCCCTCCGCCCGCGTGCGCCTGGAGATGCTGGAAGAGGCCACCGAGATCATCCGCGCGCTGTTCGACGGCGGATACGTCACCCACCACGGCAAGCACTTCCAGGTCGACAACGCCCGGGTCTGGGACCTCCCCGACACCCCGCCGCCGGTCGGCATCGCCGTCTCCGGCTCCCGCTCCTGCGAACTCGCAGGCCGCCTGGGCGACCTGCTGATCGCCACCGAGCCGAAACGGGACCTGATCGACGCCTTCGACACCCACGGCGGGGCGGGCAAGCCCCGGATCGGGCAGCTGCCCATCTGTTACGGCGCCGACCGCGAGGAAGCCGTCGCCCGCGCCCACGAGCAGTTCCGCTGGTCCCTCGGGGGCTGGCGCCTCAACGCCGAGCTGCCGCTGCCGTCCGGCTTCGACCAGGCCACCGCGTACGTCACTCCGGAGGACGTGGCGCAGAACATCCCCTGCGGCGACGACGTCGACGCGGTCCTGGAGGCCGTCCGGCCCTACGCCGAGGCGGGCTTCACCGACCTCGCCCTCGTCCAGATCGGCGGCTCCCAGCAGCTCCCCTTCCTCCGCTGGGCCGAGACCACCCTCCTGCCCGCCCTCCGAGAGCTGTGAGGAGGACCCCCGTGGCCCCCGACCCCGACCACGGCCCCGGCCGGGCCGCCCTCTTCGACGTGGACGGCACCCTCGCCGACACCAACCACCTCCACGTCGTCGCCTGGTGGGAGGCCCTGCGCCAGGGCGGCCACCAGGTGCCCGCCCACGCCATCCACCGGGCGATCGGCCTCCCCGGCGACCAGCTCCTCGACCACCTCCTGGGGGAGGACCGCGACCACGCGGGCGACGAACGGCTCAGCCACGCCCACGACACCCTCTACGGCACCTTCTTCGAGCGGCTGACCGCCCACGACCGGGCGGCCGACCTGCTCAGGACGCTGGCCGACGACGACTGGAAGATCGTCCTCGTCACCTCCGCCAAGGACCGGGAGCTCGCCGCGCTGCGCAAGGCGATCGACGCCGACGACGCGATCACCGCCACCGCCACCTCCGACGACGTCGACGCGGGCAAACCCGCCCCCGACCCCGTCGAGCACGCGCTCTCCCTGGTGGGGGTCACCCCCGACCGTGCCGTGTTCGTCGGGGACAGCGTCTGGGACATGCGCGCCGCGAGCCGCGCCGGCGTCGCCCGGGTCGCCCTGCTGTGCGGCGGCGTCCCCCGGGCCGACCTCACCGAGGCGGGCGCCACCGCCGTGTACGACGACCCAGCCGCCCTCCTCGACGGCCTCGGCACCAGCCCCTTCGCCGGTGTGCCGGACCCGGACCCCGCCCCGCCGCCCGGCTCCGGGTGACCGGCGCGCCAGGGAAACCGGCGGAGGACAGGGGAGGGGACCGGCGGGAAACGGTCCCCTCCCGGCATACCCTCGATCCGTGAAACCCTCCCGCCTGCACCGCGTCGCCGTCCTCGTCCTCGACGGCGCCAAGCCGCTCGACGTCGGCATACCCGCGCAGGTCTTCACGACCCGCGCGAGCATGCCGTACGAGGTGAGGGTCTGCGGCGCCGAACCCGGCACGGTGACCGGCGGCGACGGACTCTCCTACCAGGTCGCCCACGGCCTCGACGCCCTCAGCTGGGCCGACATCGTCTTCGTCCCCGGCTACCGCTTCCCCGACCGCGAGGACCCGCCGGCCGCCGTCGTCGACGCGCTGATCGCCGCCCACACGCGCGGCGCGCGCCTGGCCGCCATCTCCACCGGCGCCTTCGCCCTCGCCGCCACCGGCCTCCTCGACGGCAAGCGCGCCACCACCCACTGGCACTACACCCAGGCGCTCGCGGCGAAACGCCCGCACATCCGCGTCGACGAGAACGTGCTGTTCGTCGACGAGGGCAGCGTCCTCACCTCCGCCGGCGCCGCCTCCGGCATCGACCTGTGCCTGCACATCCTGCGCGGCGACCTCGGCGTGGCGGCCTCCAACCACGCCGCCCGCCGCCTCGTCGCCGCCCCGTACCGCAGCGGCGGCCAGGCCCAGTACGTACCCCGCAGCGTGCCCGAACCGCTCGGCGAGCGGTTCGCCGCCACCCGCGAGTGGGCCCTGCACCGGCTCGGCGAACCCCTCACCCTCGACCTCCTCGCCCGCCACGCCGCCGTCTCCCCCCGCACCTTCTCCCGGCGCTTCGTCGAGGACACCGGCTACACCCCCATGCAATGGGTCATGCGCGCCCGCCTCGACATGGCCCGCGAGCTCCTGGAAAGGTCGGAGCGCGGCGTCGAGCAGATCGCGGCCGACGTCGGACTCGGCACCGGCGCCAACCTGCGCCTGCACTTCCAGCGGATCCTCGGCACCACGCCCAGCGAATACCGGCGCACCTTCGCCCAGAACGACTGACGGCGGTCCGCACCCTTCCTCCGCACCCGCCCTGACCTGCCCGGACCCTCCCCGACGGCGGCTGGCGTGATCCTTTCGGACCATGGCGATCACGCCGCTGTCACCGGCGGGCCGGCCGCGCGAACCTGGGGTCGAAACGGAAGGGACCCCGCTCATGACTCGCATCGCCATCAACGGATTCGGCCGCATCGGACGCAACGTGCTGCGCGCCCTGCTCGAACGCGACACCGCGCTCGAGATCGTCGCCGTCAACGACCTGACGGAGCCCGCAGGCCTCGCGCGGCTGCTCGCCTACGACTCCACCTCCGGCCGCCTCGGCCGGCCGGTCTCCGTCGACGGTGACACCCTCGTCGTCGACGGCCGCCGCATCAAGGTGCTCGCCGAGCGCGAGCCGGCCAACCTGCCGTGGGCCGAGCTCGGCGTCGACATCGTGCTGGAGTCGACCGGTCGCTTCACCTCCGCCAAGGCGGCCCGCGCGCACCTCGACGCGGGCGCGAAGCGGGTCCTCGTGAGCGCCCCCGCCGACGGCGCCGACGTCACCCTCGCCTACGGCGTGAACACCGACGCCTACGACCCGGACCTGCACACCATCGTGTCGAACGCGTCCTGCACCACCAACGCGCTCGCCCCACTCGCCGCCGTCCTGGACGAACTCGCCGGCATCGAGCACGGCTTCATGACCACCGTGCACGCCTACACCCAGGAGCAGAACCTCCAGGACGGCCCGCACCGCGACGCCCGCCGCGCTCGCGCGGCCGCCGTCAACATCGTGCCGACGACCACCGGCGCCGCCAAGGCGATCGGCCTCGTCCTGCCCAACCTGGACGGCAAGCTCTCCGGCGACTCGATCCGCGTCCCCGTACCGGTCGGCTCCATCGTCGAGCTCAACACCACCGTCGCCCGCGACGTGACCCGCGAGGACGTCCTGGCCGCCTACCGCGCCGCCGCCGAGGGCCCGCTCGCCGGCGTCCTGGAGTACTCGGAGGACCCGCTGGTCTCCTCCGACATCACCGGCAACCCGGCCTCGTCCATCTTCGACGCCGACCTCACCCGCGTCGACGGCCGCCACGTCAAGGTCGTCGCCTGGTACGACAACGAGTGGGGCTTCTCCAACCGCGTGATCGACACGCTGGAGCTGCTCTCCGCCCGCTGACGGCACCCGCTCCGGCTCCCCGCGGCGGCCTTTCCCGCCTCCTCCTCGCGGCTCACCGCCGGCGGGGAGCCGGCTCACCCTCCGGGTCGAACCACCCGAGAGCGGCGGGCAGTTCGACCCGGGACCTGATCCCGAGCCGCGCGTACACGCCCCGCAGATGGTGGTCGACCGTCCGCGGGCTCAGGCCCAGCCGCTCGGCGATCTCCCGGTTCGTGGCGCCCTGCGCGACGAGCCGGGCGATCCGCTGCTGCTGCGGGGTGAGTTCGTCCACCGCCTCCGGGTCGGCCGCGCTGCCGCTGGTCGCCCCGGTGGCCCGCAGCTCGCCCCGGGCCCGGTCCGCCCAGCCCGGCGCGGCCGCCCGCTCGAAGGTCACCAGCGCGTCCCGCAGCGGCCCGCGCGCCTCACCGGGACGCCGCCGCCTGCGCAGCCAGGTGCCGTACGCCAGGAGGGTGCGGGCCCGCTCGAAGTCGTTGCCGGCGCCCTCGTGCCGCAGCACCGCCTCCCCGAACCAGCGGGCCGGCTCCTCGCCCCGCGCCAGCAGCGCCCGGCACCGCGCCCACTGCGCCGGTGCCTGCCCGTCCACCCCCAGCCCCGCCCACACCGCGTACTCGGCCGTCGCCTCCCGCGCCTCCGCGACCCGCCCGGCCGCGACCGCCGCCTCCACGAAGCACGGCACGACCATCATCCGCAGCGCGAAGTGCCCGCCCCGGGGTCCGGGACGCACCAGCGGCCGCAGCCGCGCCGCCGCCTGATCGGCCAGCCCCCGCCCCAGCTCACCGCGGGCCAGCGCCCACTCGGCGAGCGTCACCGCCTGGGCGAGGCCGTGCGGCCGGGCGATCGCCAGCGCCCGCCCGGCATGCTCCACCACCGCCGCGCCGTCGCCCGTGACCGACGCCACCAGCGCCAGTACGGCGTGCTGGTGCGCCGCCACATTCCGCTGGCCCGTCAGCTCGGCCGCCCGCAGTCCCTCCCGGGCGGTGCGCGCCGCCAGGCTGTGGTTCCCGGCCCGCAGCTCGGCGTAGGCCAGATGCTCCAGCGCCCGCGGCAGCAGAGCCGTGCGGTGCTCCGCCCTGGCCCGGGCGAGCGCCCGCCCGTGCACCCGGGCCGCCGCGTCCGTGTCACCGAGCACGAGCGCCGCCGAACCCGCCCGCAGCAGGAGCCGCGGCTCGTCCGACACCCCGTCGAGCGCGACCACCCGGGAGAGGGCGGTACGGGCCTCGTCGAGCCGCTCGGTCAGCGCGGCGCGCAGCCCGTCGAGGAAGTCCCGCTCCGTTCCCCGCCGTTCCCGCGCCCCCTCCAGGGCGGCCAGACACGCCGGGACGTCCCCCGCAGCCCAGGCCGCCTCCATCGCCAGGAACCGGGCGTCGGCGGCCTCCACCGGCTCCTGACTCCCGAGGAGTTCGGCCGCGCGCAGCAGCGACGCGTGCGCGTCCATCACCGGACCGCCCGCCAGCGCCGCAAGCCCGCGCACCAGCAGGGAACGCCCGCGGGCCACCGCACCCCGGGCCCGTACCGGAGCGGGCGGACCGAGCCGGTCGGCCCGGTGGCGCTCACCGGGGCTCCGCCCGTCCACCCCGTCCGCCGGCGCCGGCCGGCCGGCGAGCGCCGCGCGCCGCAGGAACGGGTCCTCGAACCCCAGCAGCCCGCCCGTTCGGCGCAGCAAGCCGTCCGCGACCAGCCCGTCCAGCGGCTCGGCCGGGACCCGTGCCTCCCGCGCCCGGTCCAGGACCGCCCCCACCGTCGCGCCCCGGTCCCCGTCCGCACCCCCGCAGGCCCCCGCCACCACGGCCAGCAGACGCCGGCCGTCCACCGGGAGCGAGCCCAGCAGCCCGCCGTACACCTCCGCGAGGACGCCGCCGCCGACCACGTCCCCCGGCAGCGGCGCCCGTCCCGCGAGCTGCGCCGGGGTCAGGTGCCGTACCGCCGCGGCCAGGACCCCGGGGTGCCCGTCCGCCGTGTCGAGCAGCCGCTCCGCGACCGCCCCGGCGGGCGGCGCCGGGCACAGCTCGGCGAGGAGTGCCCGCGCCGCCTCCCGCCCGAGCCGCCCGAGCCGTACCGTCCGGATCCCGGCCGGACCCGGCACCCGGTGGTGACGGGCCGAGGACACGACCCAGCCCGTCCGCCGTGTCCAGGGGCCCGGCTCCTGCCAGGTCGCGGCCAGCGCGGCCCGCGAATGCGCGTCCCACAGATGCAGATCGTCCAGACAGAACAGCGCGGGACCGCCGGGGACGAGCCCCGCGAGCGCCGCGCCGAGCCCGGCCGCGCCCCGCGCGAGCCGCAGCGCCCGCCGGACCGCCGCCTCGCTCGGGGCGAGAGCGGCGCACAGGGCCCGCGCCCCGCTCCACGGCACCCGGTGGCCCGGCGCGCCGACCAGCACCGCCGTACCGGGGAAAACCCTAACGGCCCGCGTGAGCAGGGTGCTGCGGCCCTCGCCGGGACCGCCGGTGACACACACGACGCCGCCGCCGGCTCCGGCGGCGACGCGCGCCGACAGCTCGCCCACCACGGCGAGTTCGGCCGCCCGGCCGTACCACCGGGGGTCCGGCCCCGGTCCGGCGGCCGGGGCGGTGTGCGTGGCTCCCCTCACGGCGCTCACCGTACCCGCGCGACACCGGGCCGGTCGCCGCGAGGGGCCGGGGTCTGGGCGGCCGCCCAGACCCCGGGGTGCTCCGCTGTGACGGCGCACAGGGGTCAGGAACCGAGCGGGCAGCTGCCCCGGTACTCCTCGATCGTCAGACTCGGCCGCGGCAGCGGACACAGGAACTGCTCGTAGCGGGTGTCGTTGTCGAGGAACCGCTTGAGCCAGGAGAGCGAGTACTTCCCGATGGTCGTGTCCGAGGTGTTCGGGGTGAAGTGCGTGGCCCCGTTCAGCTCCAGATAGGCCTTGTCCAGCGAGGCGGGCAGGCTCTCGTAGAAGGGCTCGGAGTGGGTGGCGACCGGGGCGATCGTGTCCCCGTCGGCGCCGATGACCAGCGTGGGCGTGGAGATCTCCGGCCAGGTCTTGTCCGTGTTCCAGCCGGTCAGCGGGATGGCCGCCTTCAAGGAGGGCCGGCTCTTGGCGGCCTCCAGGGTTCCGCCGCCGCCCATCGAGTGCCCCATCACCCCGAGCCGGGTGGCGTCGACGCGCCCCCGGACCGTGCTGCGCTGCGTCAGGTGGTCGAGCGCGGCGAGGAGCTGACGACCCCGGCTGTCGGGCTGGTCGACGGTGGTGAGGGTGTCGATGGTGAACACCACGAAGCCCTGCGAGGCGAGGCGCGGTCCGAGCCAGGCGATCGACGACTGGGTGGCGGTGAACCCGGGCGAGATCACCACGGCCGCGAAGGTTCCGTCGGCGGTGGTCGTCGGATAGTAGATGGTGCCGCCCCCGAAGCCCGTGGCGGCCAGGGACGAGACGCTGGTCTGCGACACGGCGTACGGGCCGCGGGACGCCTGGACGCTCGCTTCCGTGGGGGCGGGACCGCGCTCGTACGGGTTCGCGGCCAGGGCGGCCGAGGAGGTGGCGGGGGCCGCGGTGGCCCCCGGGGCGAGGAGCAGGGCGGCGAGGCAGGCGGCGGCCGCGCCCGCGGCGCCGGCAAGGTGTCGTCTCACGACGGAGTCGTCCTCTCGTTGGTCCTACGGCGGCCACCCCCCGGACATCAGGCGGACGGCCGCGCTTCGGTTCCGCCACTGTCGGGCCGGCCCGCCCGGCGGGCATCGGCACAATCACCGGCCTCGCCACCGGACGGCCCGCCCGGCCGCCGCCCGGACGGCTCCGGCGCCCTCCGCCCGGGCCCTAGACGCCTCCGGCCGGGCGGGCGAAGCGCAGCGTGAGCAGTTCGAAGGGGCGCAGCCGCAGCCGCACCCCGCCGTCCTCCACCCGGACCGCGCCGTCCGGGGCGCCCGCGAGCGGCCGCTCCAGCAGGTCGCACACCGCGACCTCCCCGCTTCCGCCCAGGTCGGTGGTCAGCAGCGCCTCGGCCCGGCCGCCCCGGGACTCGTACAGCCGGACGACCACGTCACCGCTCCCGTCGTCGGCCAGCTTGACCGCGCTCACCACGACCGCGTCCTCGTCCACGGTCACCAGCGGCTCCACGGCGGCGTGGCCGGGCACACGCCGCTCGGGGAGGTTCACCCGGTACCCCTCGCGCACCGCGTCACCCACGCTCGCGCCCGGCACCAGGGCGTGCCGGAAACGGTGCACGCCCTGATCGGTGCGCGGGTCCGGGAAACGGGGCGCCCGCAGCAGCGAGGCCCGTACGGTCGTCGTGGTGCCCCGGTCCTCCGCCCGTACCGTCCGCGTCACATCGTGGCCGTAGGTGGAGGCCGTCACCAGGGCCACGCCCCAGCCCGGCTCCTCCAGGTGGACGAACCGGTGGTTGCAGGCCTCGAACTTGGCCGCCTCCCAGCTCGTGTTGGTGTGGGTCGGCCGGTGGAGGTGGCCGAACTGCGTCTCCGCCGCGTACCGGTCCGTGTGGACGTCCAGCGGGAAGGCCAGCTTCAGGAACTTCTCCGTCTCGTGCCAGTCCACCTCCGTGTCGAGGTCCAGCCGCCCCGAGCCGGAGGCCAGCGTCAGCGTCTGGACCGCGCGCGAGGAGCCGAACGACCGGGTGACCCGAACCGCCACCCTGTCCGGCCGGTCCACGGCCACCGTCACCTCCTCGGCCTCCGCCAGATCGGTGACGGTGTTCCGGTAGAACCGGTCCACGTCCCACGCGTCCCACATGTTGGGGAAGTCCGGGTGCAGTTGGAGCAGATTGGCCGCCGCGCCCGGAGCGACCGCCTCCCGGCCGCTCGCCGACTCGACCACCGACACCACCAGCCCCCGCGCGTCCACCGTCACCCGCAGCAAGCCGTTGGACAGCACGTACCCGCCGCCGGGAGCGGCCTCCACCGCACAGCCCCCGGCCGCCGGCCCGGCCGGGCGCGCCCCGCCCGCCGGCACCCCGGACCGCGCGTGCGGCGCCGCGTTGAACACGACCTCGCCCTCGCCGCCGCCCGCCAGCACCCGCTGGGCGCGCTCCACGATGCCGGTCAGCTCCCGGGCGACCGCCGCGTACGTCCGCTCCGCCTCCCGGTGCACCCACGCGATCGACGAACCCGGCAGGATGTCGTGGAACTGGTGCAGCAGCACCGTCTTCCAGATCCGGTCCAACTCCTCGTACGGATACGGGAATCCGGCGCGCACGGCCGCCGTGGCCGCCCACAGCTCCGCCTCCCGCAGCAGGTTCTCGGCGGCCCGGTTGCCCTGCTTGGTCCGCGCCTGGCTCGTCAGCGTCGCCCGGTGCAGCTCCAGGTACAGCTCGCCCACCCACACCGGCGCGTCCGGGTACTCCGCCTCGGCGCGCGCGAAGAACTCCGCCGGACGCTCCCACCGCACCCGCGCCGAACCCTCCAGGTCCCGCAGCCGCGCCGCCTTGGCCACCATCTCCCGCGTCGTACCGCCCCCGCCGTCACCCCAGCCGGTCGGCGCCAGCGAGTGCCGTGCCCGCCCCTTGTCCTTGAAGTTCCGGACCGCGTGGGCGATCTCCTTGCCCTGCATCGAGCAGTTGTACGTGTCGATCGGCGGGAAGTGCGTGAAGATCCGCGTCCCGTCGATCCCCTCCCACCAGAAGGTGTGGTGCGGGAAGGAGTTGACCTGGCTCCACGAGATCTTCTGGGTGAGCAGCCACTTCGCACCGGCCGCCCGGATGATCTGCGGCAGCCCGCCCGCGAAGCCAAAGGTGTCGGGCAGCCACGCCTCCTCGTTCTCGACCCCGAACTCCTCCAGGAAGAACCTCTTGCCGTGCACGAATTGACGGGCCATCGCCTCCGAGCCCGGCATGTTCGTGTCGGACTCCACCCACATGCCGCCGGCGGGCACGAACCGGCCCTCCGCGACCGCCTTCTTCACCCGCGCGTACACCTCGGGCCGGTGCTCCTTGATCCACGCGTACTGCTGCGCCTGCGACATCGCGTACACGAAGTCCGGCTCGTCCTCCAGGAGCGCCGTCATGTTCGCCGTCGTCCGCGCCACCTTGCGGACCGTCTCGCGCAGCGGCCAGAGCCAGGCCGAGTCGATGTGCGCGTGACCCACCGCGCTGATCCGGTGCGCCGACGGCTCGGCGGGGGAGGAGAGCACCCCGGCCAGCCGCTCGCGGGCGGCGGCCGCCGTGCCGCCCACGTCCTGGAGGTCGAGCGCGTCGAGCGCCCGGTCCACGGCCCGCAGGATCTCCCAGCGGCGCGCGCCCTCCACCGGCAGCTCCGCCATCAGCTCGCCCAGCACCTCCAGGTCCATCACCAGCTGCCACACCGTCTCGTCGAAGACGGCCAGGTCCAGCCGCGCCAGCCGGTACTGCGGCGCGTCACCGGCCGTCTCCCGGTCGCCGAGCTCGGTCGGCAGGAACGGGTGGTAGTCCAGGATCACCGGGTTCGAGGCCGCCTCGACGTGCAGCAGAACCTCCTCACCGCCGGCCGCCGGGGACGCGATCCGCACCCACTGGTTGCGCGGATGCAGCCCCTTCACGGGGGAGCCGTCGGGCCGGTAGACGAGCCCCTCGCACTGGAAACCGGGCATGTTGGCGTCGAAGCCCAGGTCGATGAGCGCCTCCACGGTCCGCCCCGCCCAGGCCCGCGGAACCCGCCCCGACACGGTGAGCCAGCTCGTGCCCCAGGGCGCGCCCCAGGCGTCGCCGGCGGCGATCGGCGTGCGGGGGGCGGCGAGCCCCTCGGCCGCCGGAACCGGTTCGCCGGGGGCCGTCCAGATCCCGGCCTCCAGGGGCACGGACTCCGGGTGGATCGCGGGGCGGATGCGTTCGTCGAGGACCCGCTTGAGCCGGGCTTCGGTCAGACGGCGGTCGTCATGCATGGAGCGCTCCATCACGTGGCTGGCTGGCGGAGGGGAAGGGACGGGCGGACGGCGGACAGATGGGTCAGGACCGGTGGACGGCGTCGGGGGTCACCGTCTCGGTGATGCCCCGCGCGCTCAGATGCTCCCGGTCCCCGGCCCGGGACGCCAGGACGACGGCCGGCCGCGCGCCGTCGGCCGCCAGCCGCATGTACGCCCCGAAGAACGCGCCCTCCGGGCCGCACACCGCCCGCTCCGGGGCGTCCTCGGGAAGGTCGAGCACGAGCGCCGTGGTACGCGGGGCCGGGGGCGTCCAGGTCTCCCGTACCTCGGCCGCCGTCCGGGCCAGTGCCCGCCCCGCCGGCTTCACCCGCCGGTCGGTGGTCAGCACCCCGAGGGTGTACTCCAGGTCGGGGAAGTCGGCCAGCGACCGGTCGACGTCGTGGGAGCACCACCAGGTGACACCCCACAGGTCCGGGCAGTCCAGCGCGGCGGCGAGCGTCGTCCGGGTGAAGCCGGAGGCCCGGTCGGCGGCGATGTGCGGGGCCGGCGCTCCCACCTCCTGGAGCCAGACCGGACGGTGCGGGTCCTCGGCCCACGCCTTGGACAGCTCGATCATGTACGCGGCGTGGTGACCGGTCGCGAAGGAGTCCGGGCCGTGGCGCTGGGCGGTCCCGTTGAAGACCCACGAGTGCACCGCCGTCGCCGCGCCCAGCCGGGCCGCGTGCGCCGGCGTGAAGGGGTGGCCGTCCAGGTACCAGGCGGCGTCGTACGCGGCGTGCAGATGCGTACGGCCCGGCGCGCCCTCCTCGCACGCCGCCAGCATCCGGCGCAGCCAGCGCTCCGCCTGACCGGGGGTGATCCGGTCCGGGTCGGGGTGCGGGTCGCCGGAGAACTGGTTGATCTCGTTGCCGAGGGTCATGCCGAGGAACGCCGGGCGGTCGGCGAGGGCCGAGGCGAGCGTCCGCAGGTAGGCGGCCTGCCCGTCGAGGACGTCGGGGTCGGTGAAGAGGTTCCGCCGGTGCCAGGTGACCGTCCACGACGGCAGGAAGTCGAAGCTCGACAGATGGCCCTGGAGGCCGTCGACGGCGACGTCGAGCCCCCGTTCGGCCGCCGCGTCGACCAGGCTCACCAGCTGCTCGACCGCCCGCGGCCGGATCAGCGCACGGTTGGGCTGGAACACCGGCCACAGCGGGAAGACCCGCACGTGGTCCAGGCCGAGGGCGGCGATCGAGTCCAGGTCGGCCCGGACGGCGTCCAGGTCGAAGTCGAGCCAGTGGTGGAACCAGCCCCGGCTCGGCGTGTAGTTGACGCCGAAGCGGGGCGCCCGGCGGGCGGGCGCGGACGGACGGCTTTCGTGGCCGGTCACGGGTGAGGGTGATCCTCCGCGGGTGTTCATCCTTTGACCGCTCCTTCCTCGACGCCCTTGAAGAAGAACCGCTGGAGCGCGGCGAAGACGGCGACGACCGGCAGGAAGGCGATCATCGTGCCGGCCGCGATGAGCCGCGGGTTCGCGGCGAAGGTGCCGTCGAGGTACTGCAGACCGACGGTGAGGGTGTAGCGGGCGGGGTCGTTCAGCACGATCAGCGGCCACAGGAAGTCGTCCCACGCGCCGATGAACGTGAAGATCACGACCACGCTCAACATGCCCCGGACGCTGGGCAGTCCGACATGGACGAGACGCTGCCACACGTTGGCGCCGTCCACCAGCGCGGCGGCGTCGAGGTCGGGCGGGATCGCCCGGAACGCCGTGTACATCAGCAGGACGTTGAGCATGGCCAGAGCGCCGGGGAGGGCCACCCCGAGCAGGGTGTCGGTGAGACCGAGGCTGCGGATCGTCACGTACTGCGAGACGATCGTGACCTCGCCGGGCAGCACGAGCGTGGCGAGGAACAGCCCGAGCACCAGGCGGGCGCCCCGGAAGCGGAGCCGGGCCAGGGCGTAGCCGGCGAGAGTCGCGCCGACGACGTTGCCGGCGACCGCGATCCCCGCCACCACCAGGGAGTTGGCGGCGTACGTCCACACCGGGACCGTCTCGGCGACCTGCGCGTAGTTGTCGAGCGTCGGGTCGGCGGGCAGGAAGTCGGGGGTCGGGGAGTACACGTCCTCGCCCGGGCCCTTCAGCGAGGTCGACAGCTGCCACAGGAAGGGGCCGACGGTCAGCATCAGGACGAGGACGAGCAGGACGTAGCGCACGGCCTTCTCGGCGGCGGACGGGGTGGCGAAGCTGCGGGACACGGTCAGGCCCCCTTCCGGTTGAGCCGGGCGAGCAGCAGCATCGGTCCGACGGTGAGGAGGAACAGCAGGATGCTGAGCGCGGAGGCGTAGCCGATGTGCCCGGTGAAGCCCCTGCTGTACATCTGGATGAGCATGACCACCGACATGGTGCGCCCGCCCGGACCGCCGGTGCCGTCCGACAGGACGTACAGCTCGGAGAAGACGCGCAGCGCGGAGACCGCGATGAGCACGGAGACCAGCATCATCGCGGGCCGCACGCCGGGCAGGGTGACATGCAGGAAACGGCGGGCGGCGGAGGCCCCGTCGACGGCGGCGGCCTCGTGCAGCTCGCGCGGCACGTTCCCGAGCGCGGACAGGTAGATGACCATGTAGTAGCCGAGCCCCTTCCAGACGGTGAGCGCGATGGCGCTGAACAGCAGCAGCCACCGGTCGGTGAGGAAGGGGACGGGCCGGTCCGCCGCGCCGAGGGCGCCGAGGATCCCGTTGAGGAGGCCGCGGTCGTCGAGCACCCAGCCCCAGATCAGTCCGACCACGACGGCGGAGGCGACGACCGGGGTGTAGAAGGCGGTGCGGAAGAAGGTGATGCCGGGCAGCTTCTTCTCCACGAGGAGCGCGAGCAGCAGGGGCAGGAAGGTGAGCAGGGGCAGACAGATCAGCAGGTACATGACGCTGTTGAGCAGGGCGTCTGCCAACTGCTTGTCGTCGAGGGCGCGTTCGTAGTTGGCCAGGCCCGTGAAACGGCCGCCGCCCAGTGGTTTGGCGTTGGTGAAGGAAAGGATCACCGTGTTGACGGCGGGCCACAGGTTGAACACGGCGAGCCAGACCACGGCGGGCGCGGCGAGCAGCCACGGGGTGAACCAGCGCCGGTGTGTCATGGGGTGCCTTCCTCGCGGGAGTACGGCGGGAGTACGGCGGGAGTACGGCGGGAACGGGGGCCGGGGGCCTTCCGGTGCGCGGGGGAGGGCCGTGCGGACGGTGCGCCGTCCGCACGGGGCCGGACTCAGTCCTTCAGGAGCTCGTCGGCGCGGGCGACCGCCGTGTCCAGCGCCTCCCGGGAGGAGGTTCGGCCGCTGAGGGCGAGGGCGATCTGCTGGTTGACGACGGTCTTGACGGCGTCGTTGGCCTGGACCGGTTCCAGCATCCGGGCCCTGGCCAGCGAGGCGAAGGCGGTGACCTTCGCGTCGCCCGCGTTGGTGCCGTCGCTCCGGCTGAGGAAGGGGTCGCCGGCGGAGGCCTTCGTGGACGGGAAGACGCTGGTGAGCCGGGCGAACGCGGCCTGGTTCCCGGCGCTGGTGATCCAGCGGGCGAGCGCCAGCGCGGTGGCCCGGTTCCGGCCCGACCGCGCCACCGACAGCCCCTGGACGTAGAGCGGTGGCGTGCCCATGGCGGGGGAGGAGACCACCTTGGGCGCCAGGGTCGGGTTGTCGACGGCCAGCGAGGTGATGTAGTTGCCGCCGGCGGTGGTCCAGGCGGCGGCGCCGGAGCTGAAGAGTCGCGTGTTCCCGGCGTACGTCTCGGTCAGGACGTCCTTCGGGAGCAGCCCCTCCCTGAACGCCTCCCGGTACCGGTCGAGGAGCGCCGCCGCCTCGGGGGTGTTGAACGTGAAGCGGGTGCCGTCCCGCGACATCAGCGGCACCCCCGCGTTGGCGAAGTCCATCAGGCCGGGCTTGCGGCTCATCAGATGGACCTTCCCGCCGGACCGCTCCTTGACCGTGCGGGCCGCCGCGATCAGCTGGTCCAGGTCGGCGGGCGGCTTCTTCGGGTCCAGGCCGTAGCGCGTCAGCTGCTCGGCGTTCCAGTAGTTGACGTCGGTGTTGAGATACCAGGGATAGCCGTACGTCCCCTCGGTGCCGGGGAAGCGGTACGCGTCGACGCCGCCCTTCACGTAGTCGGCGGCCAGGGCCGGGTCGGCCGCGCCCACGTCGAGCAGCATGTTCCGTCTCACCAGCGGCAGCGCGAAGTCAGGTGGAAGGTTGACCACGTCGGGCAGGGTGCCGCCGGCGGCCTGGCTCAGGACCTTCTCGGAGTATCCCTCCCCGGGCTGGTCGAGCCACTCGACCTGCACGCCCGGGTGCTTCTTCTCGAAGGCGTCGATGACGCCCTCCATGTACGCGGTGAACTTCGGCTTCAGGGCCCAGGTCTGGAGTGAGACCCGGCCCGTCACCTCGCCGTTGGCATCGTTGTCATCGCTCGCGCCGCCCGGGTCGCCGAGCCCGCAGCCGGCGAGGGTCACCGCGGCGAGTGCCGCGACGGCCGGTCGGATCCAGAGGCTTCTTCGCATCGAGGTCTCCCGGTCTGTGCTGTCCGACGGTGGATCAGTATGACTAAACCGGTCTAGCGAAGGGGGACTATGCTCCCGTTAGACTCCGCTGTCAAGGGAGAGCACGAGGACGGGAAAGGGGCGCCCCGTGGCCAGACCCACCATCGCCGACATCGCCCGGCGCGCCGGAGTCTCCAAGGGCGCGGTCTCCTTCGCCCTGAACGGGCGGCCCGGGGTCAGCGCCGCGACCAGGGAGCGGATCCTGCGGGTCGCCGAGGAGATGAACTGGCGCCCGCACAGTGCCGCCCGCGCCCTCGGCGGCGCCCGGGCCGGCACCGTCGGCCTCGTCCTCGCCCGCCCGGCCCGCACGATCGGCCTCGAACCGTTCTTCGGGCAGCTGCTCAGCGGCCTGCAGGCGGCCCTGTCGACCCGCGGCACCGCCCTCCAGCTCCTCGTCGTGGAGGACACCGCCGCCGAGATCGAGGTCTACCGCCGCTGGACCTCGGAGCACCGCGTGGACGGCTTCGTGCTGGTCGACCTCCAGGTGCGCGACCCGCGCGTGCCCGTCCTGGAGGAACTCGGCGTACCGGCGATGGTCATCGGCGGCCCCGGCCGCCACGGCCGGCTGCCGAGCGTCTGGGCCGACGACCGCGAGGCGATGCTCTCCCTCGTGGAGTACCTCGCCGCCCTGGGGCACCGCAGGATCGCCCACCTCGCCGGGCTCCCGGCCTTCCAGCACACCCGGCGCCGGATCCGGGCGGTACGGGACGGGGCACGGCGGCTCGGTCTGGAGGCCGTCTCGCTCCCGACGGACTTCAGCGACGCGGAGGGCGCCGCCGCCACCCGGGCCCTGCTCGCCCGTCCCCGGCGGCCCACCGCGCTCATCTACGACAGCGACGTCATGGCCGTGGCCGGACTCGGCGTCGCCGCCGAGATGGGCGTGGCCGTGCCCGGCGAGCTGTCCGTCGTCTCCTTCGAGGACTCCGCGCTCGCCCGGATCGTCCACCCCGCCCTCACCGCCCTCACCCGTGACACCTTCGCCCTGGGCGAGCAGGTCGCACGGGCGCTGCTCGCCCTCCTGGACGACCCGGGCTCGGCGCGGGACATCAAGAACCCCACCCCGCGTCTCACCGTCCGCGAGAGCACGGCCGCCCCGGGCGACCGCACCGCCTGAGGCCCCGGGCGGGACGGGGAGGCGCCCCGCCCGAGCCCGGGGCCGGCACGCGCGAGGGCCCCGCGCCCCTCCCCGCGAGGGGGACGGCCCGCACCCCGCGCCGCCCGAGGCTCCGGCCGGAGCGCGGGAGGCCCGCCCGGAGGCGTCCCCGCCCGAGCCCGAGGCCCGGTAGCCGCGAGCGCCCCGCGCCCCTCCCCGCGACCGGGACGCCGGCCCCGCCCCCGTACCGCCCCACTCTTGACCGCCCTACTAAAGGCGTTTAGCCTCCGGCGGACGGCCGCCTCCCGCGAGCCGTCGCTTCATCCGCACCACCTGTACCTCCAGCACGTCCAGGACCCCACCCTTCCCGCTGGACCGGAGATTCGGATGAGACAACGTTTTCCCGCCGCCCTCCTGGCGGCGCTGACCGCCGCCCTTCTCGGCCTCCTCCCCGCCGCGGGCGCCACCGCGGCCCCCGCGGACCCCGCACCCGCGGCGGCTCCCGCGCAGCTCCCCGCGGAGGCCAGGGGGGACCAGCCGTACGCCTCGTACTGGCACCCCGGCACTCTCCTGAACTGGGACCCGGCCACCGATCCCGACGCGCGGTTCAACCGCTCCCGCGTCCCCCTCCGCCCGCGCGTCTCCGACCCCGCCCTGAAGGCCAACCCCCACGCCCGCCCCGGCGAGGGCAAGGTCGCCTCGCTGGTCTCCTTCGCCCCCACCTCGAACAACCCGTCGCAGGGCTCAGCGAATCCGCACTACTACGCGTTCGGCCACTGGCAGTACGTCGACACCCTCGTCTTCTGGGGCGGCTCCGCGAGTGAGGGGCTCATCCTCGCCCCCAACGCCACCGTCATCGACGCCGCCCACCGCAACGGCGTCAAGGTCTACGGCACCGTGTTCTTCCCGCCCACCGCCTACGGTGGCCAGATCCAGTGGGTGCGCGACTTCACGCAGAAGAACGGCAGCCGCTATCCCGTGGCCGACAAGCTGGTCCAGGTCGCCCAGCACTACGGCTTCGACGGCTGGTTCATCAACCAGGAGACGGCCGGCGGCGACGCGGCCCTCGCCACCGCCCTGCGCGAGCAGATGCGCTACGCCCGTTCCCTCGGTCCGGTCGAGTTCATGTGGTACGACGCGATGACCGAGTCCGGGTCCGTGAGCTGGCAGGACGCCCTGACCTCCGCCAACGACTCCTTCCTCCAGGAGGGCGGCCGGCGCACCTCGGACGCGATGTTCCTCGACTTCGGGTGGAGCGCATCCGGTCTGGACTCCTCCCGCACCCTCGCGCGCGGGCTCGGCCGCGACGAGCACGAGCTGTTCGCGGGCATCGACACGGAGGCCAACGGCTACCAGACGTCCGTCCCCTGGTCCGCCGTCTTCCCGGCCGGCCGGGAGCACGTCACCTCGCTCGGCATCTACCGCCCGGAGTGGACGTACACCTCCTCCGCGAACCGCGCCGACGCCGAGGCCCGCGAGGCACGCTTCTGGGGCGGCGCCAACGGCGACCCGTCGAACACCACGACGAGCTCCGCGTGGAAGGGTCTGGCCCACTACATCCCCGAGTCCAGTCCCGTCACCGCCAAGCCGTTCGTGACCTCCTTCGGGGCGGGACAGGGCGACTTCTACCACGCGCGCGGTGTCCGGGTCTCCTCGGCCGGCTGGAACAACCTCTCGCTCCAGGACGTGCCGCCCACCTACCGATGGCTCGTCACCACCACGTCTGCGAGCGGCACGAAACTGACCCCGTCGATCGACCACACCGACGCGTACGAGGGCGGGTCGTCGCTGCGCCTGAGCGGGACGCTCGACGGCGTGAACACCGTCCGTCTCTACCAGACCAGGCTTCCGGTCGCCGCCGACACCCGTCTCTCCGTCGTGCTGAAGACTCCGGCCGCCGGACCGACCCGGCTCAGGGCCGCGATCTCCTTCACCGACGCCCCCACCGCCTTCACCACCCTGGACCTGGGCGCCACCACCTCCGCCGGCTGGGAACGCAGGACGCTCGACCTGTCCGCGTACAGCGGCCGGACCATCGCCCAGATCGGCCTGGAGGCCGCCGGCTCCGTGCCCGCGTACGACGTACGGATCGGTCAGCTCGCCGTCCACGACGGGGCGGTGGACTCGGCGTCGGCGCCCACCGGAGTGACCGTCCTCGGCTCGTCCGACGTGAGCGCGGGCCGCAAGTCGCTGCGGCTGGCCTGGACGCCGTCGGCCACCGGGTCCGTCCGCCACTACGAGGTCTACCGCCGCGACGCGGACGGCGGACGCACCTTCCTGGGCGCCACTCCCAACGACGCCTACTTCGTCTCCCGGCTCGACCGGGAGGGAACGGAGACCACGACGACCCTGGAGGTGGAGGCCGTGTCGGCCGAGTACGGCCGCTCCCCGGCGGCGACGACCACCGTCCCGTGGACGGACAGCACCGGGACCAACCTCGCCCTGAACCGTCCGGCCACCGCCTCGGGCCAGTGCAACGGCGCCGAGACCGCGGCCAAGGCGGTGAACGGCACGGTGACCGGCGGCACCACCGACAAGTGGTGCACCACCACGACGGCCAAGTGGCTGGAGGTGGACCTGGGCTCCGCCCGCGCCCTGGACCGCTTCGTGGTCCGTCACGCGGCGGCGGGCGGGGAGGAGGCCGCGTGGAACACCCGGGACTTCACCGTGAAGGTACGCGCCTCCACGGCCGACCCCTGGACCACCGCCGTCACGGTCACCGGCAGTACGGCGGCCGTCACCACCCATCCGGTGTCCGCCACGGCCCGCCACGTCCGCCTGGAGATCACCCGGCCGACCCAGACCTCGGACCCCGCGGCCCGGATCTACGAGTTCGAGGCCTGGGGGCCGTGACGACACGCCGCTGAGCCGCCGCCGCTACCGGCGGCAGGGCCACCGCCGGGGGTGGGAAGCGGGGACCACCCGCCTTCCCCGCCCCCGGCTTCTCTTCGTCGGGAGGCCGCCCGGGAGCGGCGGCGGAGATGCTTGCAGGCGACGTAACACTCCTTCCGAAGATGCCTGCGTTTGCATGTATGAAGCGTGTGCAAGTATTGTCGACGCACGTAAGACCTCCTCGCAATGACCTGGAAAGGTTTTCGTCATGCCTCTCGCGCTGCTGGCCCTGGCCATCGGGGCCTTCGGGATCGGAACCACGGAGTTCGTGATCATGGGCGTGCTGCCCCAGGTCGCGGGCGACTTCGGGGTCTCGATCCCCACCGCCGGCTGGCTGGTGACGGGCTACGCCCTCGGCGTCGTCCTCGGCGCGCCGCTGCTGACGGTCCTGGGCACCAAGGTGTCCCGCAAGAAGATGCTCATGTTCCTCATGGGCCTCTTCGTCGTCGGCAACGCGCTCTCCGCCCTGGCGCCGGCGTTCGGTCCGATGCTCGTCGGCCGGGTCGTCGCCTCGCTGGCCCACGGCGCGTTCTTCGGCATCGGCTCCGTCGTCGCCGCGGACCTGGTGGCCCCCCACAAGAAGGCCTCCGCCATCTCGCTGATGTTCACCGGCCTCACCGTCGCCAACATCGTCGGCGTCCCGCTCGGCACGTTCATCGGACAGGCCGCGGGCTGGCGCACCACCTTCGCCGCCGTCGCCGCCCTCGGCGTGATCGGCCTGCTCGGCGTCGCCCGGCTCGTCCCCGAACAGGGCCGCCCGCCGGCCCCGAGCGTGCGCGGCGAGTTCGCCGCCTTCCGCCGGGCCCAGGTGTGGCTGGCGATGGGCATGACCGTCCTCGGCTTCGGCGGAGTCTTCGCCGCCGTCACCTACATCACCCCGATGATGACCGAGGTCGCCGGCTACTCCGAGGGCGCCGTCACCTGGCTCCTCGTGCTGCTCGGCACCGGTATGTTCCTGGGCAACCTGGTGGGCGGCAGGTTCGCCGACCGCCACCTCATGCCCATGCTGTTCACCACCCTGGGCGGCCTGGCCCTGGCCCTGTTCGCCTTCACCTTCACCGCCCACGACAAGGTCCTCGCCGCCCTCACCCTCACCGTGATCGGCGCGCTCGGCTTCGCGACCGTGCCCCCGCTGCAGAAGCGGGTCCTGGACCAGGCCTCGGCCGCCCCCACCCTGGCCTCCGCCGCCAACATCGGCGCCTTCAACCTCGGCAACGCGCTCGCCGCCTGGCTGGGCGGCGCCGTGATCGCCGGCGGCCTCGGCTACACCGCCCCCAACTGGGTCGGGGCCCTCCTCGCCGCCACCGCGCTCCTCCTCGCCGTCCTCGCCGCCGGACTCGACCGCCGTGAGCGGACCGCCGGCCGCGTCGTCGCGGGCTCGCCGCACCCGGAGCGGTCCGAGGCCAGGGCCGCCGCCCCGGCCGCCCTCCACCACTGACCCCGCCCCCCTCACCTCGTACGGAAGAAGCACCATGAGCACCGCCCCCGCCATCCCCACCGTCACGCTCCACAACGGCGTCGAGATCCCCCAGCTCGGCTTCGGCGTCTTCCAGGTCCCCGACGACGAGACCGCCACCGCCGTCGGCCACGCCCTGGAGGCCGGCTACCGCTCCATCGACACCGCGGCGGTCTACGGCAACGAGGCCGGCGTCGGCACGGCGCTCGCCGCCTCCGGCATCCCCCGCGAGGACCTCTTCGTGACCACCAAGCTGTGGAACGCCGACCAGGGGTACGACAGCACGCTGCGCGCCTTCGACGCGAGCCTCGGCAGGCTCGGCCTGGACCACGTCGACCTCTACCTCATCCACTGGCCCGCACCCGCCCAGGACCGCTACCTCGACAGCTGGCGGGCCATCGGCACCCTCGTCGCCGACGGTCGCGTCCGGGCCGCGGGCGTCTCCAACTTCCAGCCCGCGCACCTCGCCCGCCTCCTGGACGACGGCGGCCCGGTGCCCGTCGTCAACCAGATCGAGCTGCACCCGGGCCTCCAGCAGCGGGAGCTGCGGGAGCTGCACGCCGCCCACGGCATCGTCACGGAGGCGTGGAGCCCGCTCGCGCAGGGCGCGGTCCTCGGGGACCCGGTGATCAGGAAGATCGCCGACCGTCACGGGAAGTCGGCCGCGCAGGTCGTCCTGCGCTGGCACCTCCAGCTCGGCAACGTCGTCATCCCCAAGTCGGTCACCCCGGCCCGGATCCGCGAGAACCTCGACGTCTTCGACTTCGCCCTCACGGACGAGGAGACCGCCGCGATCGCCACCCTCGACGCGGGCCTGCGGACCGGCCCGCACCCCGACACCCTCGACTGATCCGCGGGGCGGCGCGTCCCGGCCCCGGGCCCGGTTCCACCGGTCCGGGGCCTGCCGTGTCCGGGCCGGTGGGTCCCGCCCGCTCAGGGCCGCAGGGCGGTCGCCAGCAGGCCGTCGATCTCCGCCCGGGCCACGCTCCCGCCGTGCACCAGGCGATCGAAGACGAGCCCGTCCACGCAGGTCAGGAGGGTGATCGTCCGGCCCTCCGGGTCGTCGACGCCCTGCCCGGCGAGGAAGTCCCGCACGATCCGCCGCGCCGCGTTCTCCCGCGGTGCCAGGATCTCGCGCAGTTCGGGGTGGTGGACGCTCTCGACCGCGCAGGCGTAGCGCGCCAGGGAGCGCCGGCGCCCGTCCCCGGTGAGCCGCCCCTCGGCGAAGGAGGCGAGTCCCGCCGCCAGTTCCTCCGCGTCGGCCGGGGGCGGGACCGCCTCCCCGGCGGCCTCCAGCTCGGCCTGGTCGAGCGCGACCAGCCGCCGGACGAGAGCGGTGAGCAGGGCGTGCCGGGTGCGGAAGTAGGCGGAGGTGGTGCCCGGTGGCAGCCCCGCCTCCCGGTCCACCGCCCGGTGCGTCAGGCCGCGCATGCCCTGGTCGGCGAGCACGCGGACGGCCGCGTCGGCGAGGACGGTACGGCGGTCGGCAGGCGCGGAGGACATGGCCCCTTTCTACACCCGTAGAGAGGAGGCGTACACTTTCTTCTACATCTGTAGAAGACGCGGGGAGGGAACCGGCATGGACGGTGGCAGCGCGGTGGTGGTGGGCGGCGGCATCGGCGGACTCGCCGCGGCGATCGGACTGCGCCGGGTGGGCTGGGACGTCACGGTGGTCGAGCGCGCTGCCGAGGCGGACGACGCCGGTGCCGGGATCTCGCTCCACGCCAACGGCATCCGCGCCCTGGACGCCCTCGGCGCGGGCGAGCCGGTACGGGCCGCCGCCCGCCCCCAGTACACCGGCGGCACCCGGGTCCCCGGCGGCGGCTGGCTCGCCCCGATGGACGGCGCGGCCCTGGAGCGCGAACTCGGCACCCCCATCGTCGGCATACCCCGCGCCACCCTGCACCGGCTGCTCCGCGCGGCACTGCCCGCCGGGAGCCTCCGCGTCGGGACCGAGGTGACGGACGTCGAGGACTCCGGCCCGGGCCGCGTACGGGTCAGGGCCGGCGGCCACGTCCTGGAGGCCGATCTCGTCGTCGCCGCCGACGGCGTACGCAGCCGACTGCGGAGCCGGTTGTTCCCCGGGCACCCCGGCCCCGTCCACAGCGGCTCCACGGTGCTGCGCGCCATCACCGCGCGGCCGGTCCCGCTCGCCACCGACTTCTCCCTGACGTGGGGGAGGGGCGCGGAGTTCGGGCACATCGCCTTCAGCGACGGCCGGGCCGAATGGCACGCCGTCCTCAACGCGCCGCCCGGCGTCCGCCACGCCGACCCCCTCGCCGTCCTGCGCCGTCGCTTCGGCACCTGGCACGACCCGATCCCCGCCCTGCTGGACGCGACCCGGCCGGAGGCCGTCCTGCACCACGACATCCACGAACTGGTGACGCCGCTGCCCGCGTACGCGTCCGGCCGCGTCGCCCTCCTCGGCGACGCCGCCCACGCCATGACCCCGCACCTCGGCCAAGGGGCCTGCCAGGCCCTGGAGGACGCGGTGACCCTCGCCGCCTGTGTCGCCGACGGACCCACCGTCGCCTCCGCGCTCGCCCGCTACGACGCCGAGCGCCGCCCGCGCAGCCAGTCCGTCGCCCGGGCCGCCCGCCTGGCCGGCCGTACGGGCCAGGGCCTGAGCCATCCCGTGGCGGTCGCCCTGCGCAACGCCGCCCTGCGTCTGGCGCCCTCCCGCGCGACGGTCCGCGCCATCCTCCGCCACGCCGACTGGACACCGCCGAGCCTCGGTTCCGCACCCGGGGCCGCCTGAGCGTCCGGACCGTCGCCGTACAGCGGAAGGGCCGGGGGGGCACCCGCCCCGGCCCTTCCGCCTCCGTACGCCCGTCCGGCCCCTCTCAGGAACGCGTCGCGGTGCCGCACTCCTCGTCCCCGCCGGCCCGCATCCGCTCGTCCATCGACGTGCTGCGGTCGTACGGATCGACCGCGGGCCCGCTTCCCGTACCGCTGCCGCCACCCTCGAACGAGGGGGTCAGATGGCCGGTGGCCGGGCCGCAGCCCCCGTTCGTCATGTCCACCTTGTACGAGACCAGCGAGAACGTCCCCGGCTCGGTGCTCACCTTTGAGGGATCGTCCCAGCTCATGACCACCTCACGCCGCACGACGGTGCGGACGACCAGGTCGCCGCCGCCCGCCGGGGCGACCGGGTACACGAACGTGACGTCGGCGGTCACCCGCAGGGCGCCCTTCTCGCCCTCCGTGAAGGTGAGGCGGCCCCGGGTCTTCACCACATCCCCGACCAGGCGCGCCTGCGCGGGATCGAACCGGCTGAAGAGGAGCACCGGGTCGTTCGCCTCACCCGGCGAGCGGAACGCCGTCGCGAGGAAGTCCCGCACGTCCCGCTGGCGGGGGTTGATCAGCGCGATCGCCCCGGCCGGGCGCTCACCGCGCAGCACGCCCGGCTCCAGGTTGGAGGCGACGAGGAAGTCCCGGCTCAGGCGGAGCGCGCGGGCCACCTCCGCGCGGTCCATCCACCCGGTCGCCCGGGCCTGCGGCACCGTGATCCCGGCAGGGCCGTCCGCCCACCGGGCCGCAGGGGAGCCCCTGAACGGCTCGGCGACGGTGGGCCGGGCCGTCTCCGGGGCGGCGTCCGGCGGAGCGGTCGGCGCGGCCGATTCCGGAGCGAGCGGAGCCGCGTCCGCGCCCCTGCCGTCGTCACCGAGCAGGCCGGTGACCCCTCCCGGAGCGAGCGCCACGGCAAGCAGGGCCACCGAGGCCACGAACCCGGCCACGTACCAGCCCTTCCGCGACCGGCGCCGGGGTGGGGTGTACGTACGCCATCCGGTCTCCGCCGCCCGGGCGGGCGGCCGGCGCGCGGCGGCGGCCCGGTCCCGCGCCGACGGCTCCGCGGGCGCGTCCGGCACACCCTCCAGCGAGGAGCGCAGGAACCGCTCCCACTCCTCGTCGGACACCGGCGAACCACCGTCGCCCCCACCCGCGTTCACACCCGACTCCTCGTGTCGCCCCGTACCGCCCGCCCCCCAGGGCCCCGTCGGGCATGATCGCACAGCGGTTCGGGAGGGGTGGGCGCGGGGGAGCGGCCGGTACGGCTCCGGGCGCGTCCGCCGCCTCCCTAGGTCTTCCCGGATGCCAAGGACCTCTGAGCGGGGGCCCTTCCCTCCGGACGGAGCCACAGGCGGATCGCTGCCACGGTGACCGATCCATGGAAGACGTACGCCCGTTCGTCGAAGCGCGTGGCGATGGCTCGGAAGTTCTCAATCCGGTTGATGGTCCGTTCGACTTCGTTGCGGCGGCGGTAGATCGTCTTGTCGAACCCTGTGGGTCCGGGCGCTGATCAGGTGTGCTCTAGCCTGACGGGGATTCGACCGTTGGAGCCAGGGGTGGGGGTCCGCATGGCAGCGCGCACGACCGACGACAGGGGACGCGGGCGGGGGCGGTGGCCGTCGGGCCGCCGGGGATCGGGGCGCGGGCTCCGCCCCCTGCTCGCGGCCGTCACCGCGCTGTGCGCCCTCGGACTTGTCACGGGCTGCTCCGCCCTGGGGAGTTCGCCGCGCCTCGTCTGGGAGGCCCCGGTCGACAACGGCGCCAGGAACTACGGCAACGGGGCCTGGCTGGTCGGCGAGACGCTCGTCCGCAGCCGGTACGACGCGGTCGGCGCCTTCGACGCGAGGACGGGCAAGGTCCGCTGGGAGTACGCCCCGCCCGGGCAGGAGCACATCTGCGCCGTCAGCCGCCGCACGGCCGGCTCCGTCCTCCTGATCGCCCGGGGGAACGTGATGAACGCGGGCTGCTCGACGGTCGCCGCGCTCGACCTCATGAGCGGCCGCGAGCGGTGGCACACGCCCCGCTCCCCCGGGGGAAACCTGACCGAGACGTTCACGGACATGGTCGCCGTCGGTGGCGGGGTCGCCGTCCTGCGGGACGCCGACGAGATGTGGACCCTCGACGACGACCTCTGGACCCCCGACTCCCGGCCCGCCGTCTCCGGAACGAAGGCGCTGCGCGCCTTCGACCTGCGGACCGGAGCCCCGCGCTGGACGGCCGCCGTCCCCGAGGACTGTGTGCCCGAGCAGGTCGCCGCCGGGGAGCGGCAGGTCGTCGCCGTACTCGCCTGTGGCCGCACCCAACTGCGGCTGGCCGCGTTCGACCCGGCCGGCGGCGGGCTGCGGTGGACCGCTTCCCTCGGCGGGCGGACGGCGCCCGCACCGGACGGGCAGGTGGCCTTGCTGTCGGCCGAGCCGCCGGTCGTGCAGAACGGCGGGACGACGGAGGGCGGGCAGGGCACCTTCCTCCTCTTCGGCGAGGACGGGAAGGCGGCCGGCCGGATCGGGACAACCGGCGGATACGGAACCATCCAGGCGCATGCGCCGGCCCTCGTGACCGTCGCGGACGGGCGGCTCTACGCCGGCGCCGAGATCAGAGAGCGCACGTCGTCCCGGGACCGGGTGATCGCCTTCGACCTCGCGAGCGGCAGCCAGATCTGGCTGGAGAACGTGGCCGTCGCGGGCGGCCTGCGCGCCCTCGACGTGACCGGCGGCCGGGTGACCGCCCTCGCCGACCGCGGTTCCCGGCAGGACGGCCTCGACGAACTGGTGGTGCTCGACGCCGCCACCGGTGAGGAGAAGGAGAGGATCGACACCGGCAGCGACGTGGACCGGCACAAGGGCGAACTGGCGGGCGTGCGCGTGTACGAGGACCTGGTCGTCGCCGTGCGCTGGGGCTCGGGAGTGCGCCCCTTCTCGGCGTACACGCGCGACTGACGGGCCGGGCCCGGCATCCGAAAGACACGGCCTAGGCCCCGGGGTCGGGAGCCGCCCCCGCCTCCCGGGCGATGCGCTCGAACTGGGCGCCCATCGCCTCGGCGAGTGCCGTGGCGGCGGAGAGCGGACGGACCATGACGGTGAAGTCGTCGATCCTGCCGTCGTCGTCGACGTGCAGGAAGTCGCAGCCCTGGATCCGCCGGCCGCCGACGGTCGCGGTGAAGACGAGCGCGTGGTCCCGGCCGCCCGCGTCCGTGATCTCCCGGACGTAGGTGAAGTCCTCGAAGACCCGCATGGCCGCGCGCAGGACGGCGGCGGTGATCGCCTTACCGGTGTACGGGGCGAAGGCGACCGGGCTGGTGAAGACGACGTCCTCGGCGAGCAGGGCCTCGATCGCGGCGGCGTCACGGCTCTCGACCGCCGTACGGAACGCGTGCATGGAGCCTCCTGGCTACTCAACAAGTTGAATAGGTGCGAGGGTAGGGGCGGCCGAGGTCCGCTGTCCATCCCGGGCCCGGTGCCGACGGCCCGCCGCTCACGGACCGGTGAACGCCCAGGACTCGAGGTCGCGGTAGCGGATCGGCCCCGGGCCGCGCCCGAAGTCGCTCCCGACCAGGTGCAGTCGCGCGGCGGGCCAGCCGCGCCCGGTGAACCCGGCCAGCCCGGCCGCCGCCGCGACCACGGACTCCTGATCGGCGCGCCGGGCCCGGGCCAGCGTCAGGTGGGGGCGCAGAGGCCGCTCCTCGAAGGGGATGCCGCACTCCTTGACGACCGTTCGTACGTCCGAGGCCAGCAGGCGCAGCCCCGACAGGTCCCCGGCGATCCCGCTCCACAGCACCCGCTCGTCGAAGTGCCCGGCTCCGTGGAGCGCGAGCTCGACGGGTCCCCGCGACGCGGCGACGTCCGCGAGCGGGGAGTGGAGCGGAGGGACGGCGGCACGGGGGAGTTCCCCGAGGAAGGCGAGGGTGATGTGCCAGTCCTCGATGCGGTTCCAGCGCATGTGCGGGTACGCCGCGTAGGCGGGGGCCAGGGCCTGTGCCAGCTCGTCCTTCGCCTCGTCGGGCGGGGCGAGCGCGATGAACACGCGCACGGTCGACGCCCGCCGGCCGTCCCCCTCCGGCCCCGCCTGGGCCGTCGCGGCCGTGGGGCCCTGCCCGGCTCCGTACCCCTGGTCCCCGGGCCGCTGCCTCATCGTTCTTTCCCCGCTCGTCATGGGCCCGCTCAGCGGTAGTCGTCCGGGTGGCCCTGCATCCAGGTGTTGACGCGGTCGCGGGTGGAGAGCAGCGACTTCCGGTGCTTCTCCAGGTCGGCCGCCGACGGGGCGTCACCGAGTTCCCGCTCGAGGGCGGCGATCAGGGCGAGCGGCTCGGGGAAGTGGCCGGGTCCCTTGGGGTCCGCCTTCATGGCCCGCTCCAGGCGCAGCAGTTCGCCGTGCACGCGGCTCAGGAAGTACGCGCAGCCGTCCGTGGCGCACGAGTTGTCCAGGGTCGCCTGGAGTCCGGCGAAGGCGTCCCGTACGCGCTCGGGAGCCGGTGTCACGGGTGCCTCCGGGGTGGTTTCCGGGGTGCCGGCGGCCGGTGCCGTCTCCTCCACCGGGTCTCCTGCCGCCGTGGCCGTGGCCGTGGCCGTGGCCGTGGCCGTGGTCGTGGTCGTGGTCGTCGCGCCGCCGGGCGGCGGCGCCGCCTTCCCGTCCGCGCCACCGCACGAGACGGTGAAAGCCGCCAGGGCGACTGCGGTCACGGCGGCCTTCCGCACCCGGAACGTGCTCATGTGATCCCCCCAGATGTTCGAAGCACCCGACCCTACCGGCCGGTCCCCGCCCGGGACGCGCGGGGGCGCCCGTGAGGAGGGGGCTCCTCACGGGCGCCGTTCACCGCGTGCCGCACGACGGGTCGAAAGCCGTGGACAGGTCCGCGGGGTGAGAAGGTGTCACATGCCGCGGCGGTCGTCGGGGTCCTCGGTCAGCGGGACGTCGTCCGACTCGACCTCGATGTGCTCCTTGCGCACCTCGCCGGTCACGGTCTCCTCGTCGGTGACCTCGTCCGTGCGGAGGCTGACCCGTTCGACGGGGACGGCCCGCGTCTCGACGACGGGGCGCTCCTCGTGGAGGGTGACCTCGTGCTCGGACTCGGTGATCTCCGGGCCGGACAGAGCCTGGTCACGGTTGGCGTCCGTGATCGGTTCGCGCTCGACGACCACTTCCTCGTGGCGCACCGGCACCGTCTGCTGGACGTTCTCGGTGACGACGTACTTGCGCAGTCGCACGTGGCCCGTCTCGACCCGCTCGGTGCCGACGTGCATCTCCTCCTCGGAGCGCGTCATCGCGTCGTCGGTGCCGCGCATCGAGGCGTCGCGGGTGTCCATGGCATCGGTTCCGGCCGTGTCCGCCATGCCCGCGGTCCCGGCGGCCCCGGTCATGCCGGCCGCTCCGGTCATACCGGCCGTACCGGTGGTGTCCGCGGTGCCCGACTCGCCGTGCGCCCAGCCGCCTTCGCCGGGCTGGTTGGCGCGGGCCCAGGCGTCGTCCCAGGCGATTCCGTAGTACTCGTACAGGCGCCGTTCCTCGCGGGCGTCGAGATGGCCCCCGCCGTCGACGTCCACGTGCGGAGCGTCCTTCACCCGGTCCTTGGGGTAGGGCACCTCCAGGTGGTCCTCCACCATCGCGGCGTCCTTGATGGGGACGAAGGACTCGTGGCTGCCGAAGAGGCCGGTCTTGACGGTGACCCACGCGGGACGGCCGGTGGCGTCGTCGACGAAGACGTGCTTCGCGTCGCCGATCTTCTTGCCCTCGGCGTCGTACACGGGATGGTCCAGAACAGCGGGAATCTGCTCATGGGCGATCATGATGACCCTCCTGTCTCTGTCGTGCTGACCTAGCGACTAACCAACACGAAAGAGATGAAAACACCCGATTCCGCACCGATTTTGTTGATTGCTCAACACTTCACTCGGAGCTCCGCCGTCACCGGGCCGCCGCTCCGGCGCACACCCGCGGAACGCCTTGGCATCGTACGACTCAGGCCCGTGCACGACCGAAGCCGGGGGCGGCCACGGCCCTCGCCGGTCATCGCCGTACCTCTTCCCTGGTCAGAGCACCGAAGTCGTCCAGGCGGACCACGGGAAGCGAATCCAGGTGGGCCGGGCGGGCGTCCGCCTCGTTCCGGCCGGCCGGAACGAGGGGAGCGTACGGGGCCCCCGGGCGGCCGGTGGCGTGCTCGGGCTCCGTCCTCGTCCCGGGATCGGCCAGAGGGACCGGCCCGGGCCCGCCCGTCCTCGCCGATGCCGGAAGGAGCGGGATCAGCGCCAGCACGGCGGCCATGAGCAGCGGCGCGAGCGCCCAGTAACCGCTCCAGCCGTCCCCCGCCGCGGTGGGGTGCTCCGCACCACCGATCAGGGCGGCGCCGAACAGGGCCCCGACCAGCCCGCCGCACGCGTCGCCCACGCCCGACAGGCCGTAGACGGTGGTGGCGTCGTCCGCGCCCTGCGCCCGGACGCGGTCGTCGATCCACAGGCCCACGCCGACCTCGCCCACACCGAACACGCCGATCGCCAGGAGCCACAGGGGCCACCACGAGCCCGGCGCGGACAGCAGCACGAACGCGGCGGCGAGGAGGGCGAAACCCGCCACGAACACCGGCCGCGCACCCCGTCCGGCCACCGCCCTCGTCACCGGCCCCTGCGCCACGATCAACAGCACCGCGTTGACCACGAACAGCCCACCGGCCGGCCAGACCGAGGCCCCTCCCACGACCAGCAGCGGGAAGGCGCTCTCCAGTTGGACGACGGCGAGCCCGAGCAGCGTCGTGGCCGCCGTGATCAGCAGGACCGGGCGCCGGCCGGCCAGGGCGACCGCGCCGCGCCAGTACGCCGGGCCCGCCCCGGAGCCGTCCCCGGCCTCCGGCAGCCGCAGCCGCCACAGCAGCGGGCTCAGCGCGGCGAAGACCACGGCGGCGAGCACGAACAGCGCCGCGGACCCCCGCACGAACACCAGCATTCCGACGAGCGGCCCCAGCGCCATGCCCGCGTTGGCGCACAGGGCGCGCACCGACGCGGCCTTGAGCTGGTGTTCGCCGGCCACCGCCCGCAGCAGCGCGGCCCGGGCGACCGGGGAGAACACGCCCGAGCCCGTGCCGATCAGCAGCACGGCACAGGTCATCTGCGCGAGGGAGTCGCCCAGCAGCAGCGGATAACCGGCGACACGCAGCAGGTTGCCGAACACCATGACCCGGCGCATGCCCCACCGGTGCGTCAGCGCGCCCGCGGCCAGCCCCGATACCCGGGTGCTCCAGTAGCTCAGCCCGAGCAGCAGGCCCACGGCCGCCGACGACAGACCCGCGCCGTCGCGCAGATGGAGCGCGAGGTACGGGACCACCAGGAAGACGCCCGCGCCGGACACGAACGCGGCGACCAGCAGGACCAGAACCGGTCCGTCGCACCAGGGCGGCGGCAACCGCCGTACCCGGCTCACCGCGCACCGCCCGCCGGCCGGCCGACCGGCGGCCGCGGGTGCCGGGCGGCCGCGCGGGCCCGGTGCCGGGCCACCTCCGCCGGCAACCCCGTGCGAGCCCCCGTACCCTCGGCGTCTCCCGGTCTCCCCGCCTCCGACGCGTACCTGCGCGCCCGCGCGCGTGTCGGACCGGGCCGGACGAGCGCGTCGGCGATGTGGTCGGACAAGGGGGTCCCCCGCTCTCGTGAAGTGGCACCTGCAACCCCGGGCCGGAGGCGCCGAACCAGCCTCCCCGCCACCGGAAAGCTAGGCAGGGGCGCGGTGGCCCGCAAGAAGTGCCCCGACGGAGAGTCAAGTCGCCCCGGGCGCGAAGCGGAGCGCCCCCGCCGCAGTGCCGACGGGGGCGCGAAGGCGTCAGGAGGCGGGGGCGTCCCCGCCGTCCGGCGGGGGAGGGGCGGCCACCTCCGGTAAGGGTGGCCGGCGCCGGCCACCCGGCACCGGGTCAGGCGAGCCGCTCCCAGGTGAGGTCCGGGGCCAGCGCGTCCAGGAAGTCCGGGGCGTCGAACATGGCGCCCGCCGACGCCAGGCCCGCCACCCGCGTCCGCCCCGACAGCACCCGGGCCACGGCCTCCACGACCAGCGGCGCGGTCACCGCGTAGATGTCCCGCCCCCGGGCCACCGCGCGCCGCTCGGCGCCGTCCGCGCGGACCACCACGTCCACCAGGAACGTCTGCGCGGACCGCCCTCGGACGTCCACGGCCCCGGGTGCCGGCGTGTCCGCGGCCACGACGTCCCGCGCCGCCTCGACCGTCATGGCGGTGCTCACCTCGGGGACGGACAGATGGCTCGGCAGCGTCACCACGTCGGCCATCGTGAACTCGCCGATCACCTCGCGCGTCCCCCACGGCTCGGGGAAGCGCCACTCCCGCGCCGGCGCGGCGTCGTCGCGGTACTCCAGCCGTCCCCGCGCGAAGCGCACCCGGCGCCCGCCCCGCCGCTCCCGGGACACCGCCCCTGCCGCACGCGTGCCCGCCGTCGGATGCCAGCCGCTCAGCGCGTATCCGACCCGCACCTCCCCGGCCGCCGTCCCGCCGTCCAGCACCGCCGTCGCCAGCAGGTCACCGAGCCCCCCGAAGAAGGCCATCGCCGGCACGACCACCACCCCCGCCTCACGCGCAAGGCCCGCGAACCGCGCGAACGTGTCCGCGTTGGCCTCGATCTCGGCCGCCACGTCCAGATACGGAACCCCGTTGCGCAGGGCCGCCTCGATCACGGGCGCCGCCGTCACGGCGAACGGCCCGGCGCAGTTGACCACCGCCGCGGCGCCGGCCAGCGCGCGGTCGAGCGCGGCCGGATCGTCCACCGACGCCGTACGGGCCTCCAGGCCGGTCTCCCGCGCCATCGCCGCCAGCTTTCCCGCGTCCCGGCCGCTGAGCACCGGCGTGAACCCGCGCCGCCGCAGCTCCGCGACCACGAACCGCCCCGTGTGCCCGTACGCCCCGAACACCACCACCGGCAGTCCCCGCCCCGACTCCGCCGTCGTCCCCGTTGCCGTTCCCATGGGTTCCCCGCTCTCGTCCCGGTCCGGCGCGGTCGTCCACCGCGCTCCGTCCCCCTCATCCCACCAGGCACGCCGCTCCCCGGCGACGGTCCGGAACGCCATGACCCGTACACTTCCGGACATGACCACGGTCGCCCTGGCCCTCACCGAGGGCATGCTCCACTTCGAACTGGCCCTGGCCTGCGAGGTCTTCGGCTCCGGCCCGCCCGCTCCGGCCCGCTCCTGGTACGACCTGCGGATCTGCGGGCCGGCCGCCGCGGGGGCCGGCCGCTTCCGGCTGGAGCCCGACGACGGCCTCGACGGCCTCGCCACCGCCCATACCGTGATCGTCCCGGGCTGGGCCGACATCGACCGGGAGCCGCCCCGCGCACTGGTCGACGCGGTCCGCGCGGCCCACGAGGCCGGGGCCCGCGTCGCCTCCCTCTGCACGGGCGCCTTCGTCCTCGCCGCCGCGGGCCTGCTCGACGGCAGACGCGCCACCACCCACTGGGCGCACACCCGGGAGCTGGCCGCCCGTCACCCCGGCGTGACCGTGGACCCCGACGTCCTCTACGTCGACGAGGGCGGCGTCCTCACCTCCGCGGGCAAGGCCGCCGCCATGGACCTCTGTCTGCACCTGGTCCGCCGGGACCACGGCGCGGCCACCGCCAACGCCCTCGCCCGCCGCCTGGTCGTCCCCCCGCACCGCGACGGCGGCCAGGCCCAGTACGTCACCGCCCCCGTCCCGGCCCCCGGCGACCACCCGCTCGCCGGCGTCCTGTCCTGGGCGGTCGAGCACCTGGACCAACCCCTCACCGTGGAGGACCTGGCCCGCCGGGCCGGCCTGAGCAGCCGGCACCTCACCCGTCACTTCCGCGCGGTCACCGGCACGACTCCCCTCCAGTGGCTCCTCACCCAGCGCATCCGCTACGCCCAGGAGCTTCTGGAGAGCACCGACGACACGGTCGACACCGTCGCCGCCAGCACCGGCATGGGCACCGCGACGACCCTGCGGCGCCACTTCCAGCGCACCGTCGGCGTCCCCCCGGACACCTACCGCCGCACCTTCCGCACCCGGCCCGCGTCAGTGCCCGGCGCCCGCCAGATCGAGCATCCGGTGCATGAGCGGCACCGGCAGTGACGGATTGCCCGCGGCGGACCGTGCCGTACCCGGCTCGTCCAGCACCTGGGCCAGCCGGCGCAGCGGCAGCCGCGCGTCGCCCGCCGCCTGACGCCGTACCAGCGCCTCCGGGTCGTACGAGAGCCGTTCCACCAGCTCCGGCCCGGCCTGCGGGTCGAACAGGGCGGCGTACCGCAGGCGGGCGTCCGCGTGGTCGGCGAACCGGGCGAGCCCGGGACGCGCGAAGTTGCGGCGGTGGACCAGGGAGCCCGAGCTCAGACCGTCCCAGGAGGTGAACATCTCCACCAGCAGCTCGTGCGGGGCGTGGTCGTTCTCGCAGAGCATCAGCCGGACGAAGAAGTCGTCGTCGGCCGCCAGCCGCGTGATCACGTCCGGCGGAAGCCACGGGGCGCGGGTGACCGCCCGGCGCAGGACGACATGACCGGAGGCGGCCAGTTCCCGCATCGCCTCCGGGTCCCCGAAGCGCTCGGCGACCCAGGCGGGCACCGGCTGCCGTCCCGCCGGGACGGTGACGTCGACCGCCGCCCGCTGCTCCTCGGTCAGATCCGCCCGCAGCGACACGGCCAGCCGCACGGCGGGGTCCGTGTCCGACCCGAGGGCGAGAGCGAGCGCCGTCGGCACATGCGGGTTGTGGGCGACCGCGTGGCGGACCGCGCTCTCCTCGTGGCCCACCAGGAACGCGGCCAGGTCCGCGTCGACGGGCGCGGAGCGGGCCGCCTCCCTCCGGCGGGCCGCGTCGGGCTCGGCGAGGAAGGCCGTGACCGTCACCGGCAGCGGCGCCTCCACCCGGGTGGCCTCCGCGACCGCCTCCCGCACCAGCGGATCCTCGTCGGCCGCGGCCGCGGCCCGCACCCCGGGGCGCAACTTCGGCTAACTCCACGGGCCGATGGCGGCGGCCCGCACCCGCGGATCGGGATCCCCGGCCAGCGAG
The DNA here is from genome assembly GCF_042900905.1 of Streptomyces sp. NPDC012827. Taxonomy (NCBI): domain Bacteria; kingdom Bacillati; phylum Actinomycetota; class Actinomycetes; order Kitasatosporales; family Streptomycetaceae; genus Streptomyces; species Streptomyces sp. NPDC012827. The sequence continues at coordinate 171,893 of NZ_JBIBBY010000010.1, forward strand.
AGCAGCACCTCGTCGGGCAGACCGGCGAGCGCGGTCGCGCAGTACCGGAGCCGGGCGTCGTCCCCGGTGGCGAGCCGCACCACCAGCTCAGGCGGCAGCTCGATCCGGTACTCGCCCGCCGTCATGACGGCGACGCGCCGTACCCGCGCGTCGGTGTCCTCCGCGAGCACGGCGAACACGTCCGCCGGCAGCCGCGGATTCTCGGCGAGGAACCGGCGCACCTGCGGATCGGGATGCCGCACGGACGCGCGTGCCGCCGCCGGCGGCAGCTCGTGGTACGCGAGCCAGTACCGCGCGTCGGGAAACGGATCGACGGTGAAGACCCGCCGCAACACCTCGTCGCCGGCCTTCTCGTTGAAGACCAGCCCCGCGATCCACGCCTCGGGGATCTCGCCGTCACCGCGGAGCGCCGCCACCGCTTCCGCGACCTCGCGACCCCCTCCGGCCGGCCGGTCCGCGCCGTCCTCGCCGCCCTGGTGTGCGGCCGTCCCGGCCGCGTCCCGCGCAGGCCGTCCACTCGTCCGTGCCATCGAGCCTTCCCCACCTCGTACATCCGCCGCCGCCCCGCACCGCGGCGCACCGCGGCGCTGCCGAAACCCTAGCGGGGGAGGGGTGCGCCGACCGGCGGACGGCGGGACGTGGCCGGGACCCACCGGGTCCGGCCTGCCAGGGCCTGTCGCGGGAGTGGCTGAAGGGGCACCTCCGCGCGCCCTCGCCGTGGGAGGCGGGCGCCGGACCAGCTGAACCTGCCGGGCCCGGCCATCGGCCGGGTCGAGGCGGCGCAGGCGGAACCGGGAGCCGGAACCGGTCACGGAGACGGTGCCGGCCTCGCGCGGGCGCCGGTGGAGAGCGAGGACCGGAACGGCCCCCGGAGGCCGGAGCCTTCGGGGGCCGTACGCATCGCCGGCCGTCTACCGGGCCGAGTAGCCGAAGGCCACACCGTTGGCCGGGAGGCCGCCGGAGCCGGGCTTGTACGTGGTGGTGGGGGCGACCGTGCCGCCCTGGGTCACGTTGGACATCGGCAGCGCGTGGAGCGCGCCCGTGGCCACGGGGCCGAAGGGCATGCCCACGTACAGCTTCGTCGCCGTGAAGTGGATGTTCTTGCCCAGGTACTGGTTGGCGCCGGGCGGACCGGGGATGCCGTCGCCGTCACCGGCCTCGATCCAGCGGTCGTTCGTACCGGCCGAGCCGGCCAGCGAGAACGTGTGGATCGCGCCCGCGTTGGCGGTGGTGACGAGGTCCTCACCGGGCGTTCCCACGGCGAGCCGCATGGACGCCACGGTGCTCACCGAACCGGGGGCCGTGTTGACGGCGGTGAGGTACTCGCCCATGCGGTCACCGACCTCGGAGGTGCCGGACACGTCGTCGTCCGCGGTGCCCTGCTTCAGCTCACGCAGGTAGCTCCAGGTGCCGTCGGGCTTGATGCGGATCTGCACCACGCGGCCCGCGTTGGCGCGGTCCTCGGTGCCGACCGTCACGCTCTCACCGGGCGACCCGATCGCCAGGATCGACTCCGTGGCGGCCGGGGCGCCGCTGGCCCGGAACGGGGCCATGGCCACCGCGTAACCGAACTGGTCGCCCGCCTCGGAACCGCCCGAGATGGCCGCGTTGTCCTGGTCGAGTCCCGCGAGCGGCAGGGGACGGCCGCCGGAGTCGAAGCGGTTGGCGTCGAAGATCACGACGCCGCCGGCCTTCGCCGTGGTGCCGATGGCCTCGTTGGGGGCGCCGACGGCGATGTAGTTCTGGTCGGCGGCCACGGACCAGGCGAAGAGGTCTCCCGACTCGGGGTCACCGGGAACACCGGCCGACGACTGGTTCACCGCCAGGCTGGTGGTGCCGTGCACGTAGAAGAAGGCGCCCGCCTGAGTGGCCGTGCCGATGGTCTCGCCGGGCAGGCTGATGATCAGGTACGGCCGGCCGGCGTCGTTCACCGCGGCCGCGATCCGGTGGCCCATGCGGTCACCCGCCTCGGACGCCGACGCCGCGATCCCGCCGGTACCGGAGCCCTGTTCGAGGTGCGTGGCCTTCAGGGTGCCGGTGCCGAGGCCGCCGGCCGCGCCGTACAGGATGTCCACGAAGCCCGCGTCGGTGGCGGTGCCGACGGTCTCGCTGGGGGTTCCGGCGACCAAGTCGGTGAAGCCGTCCTTGTTCCAGTCGATGGTGGCCAGGGTCTCGCCGAAGTAGTCGTCCGCCTCGGAGCCGCCGGCCACCCAGTCCAGGTCCTGGCTGATCTCCGCGGTGCCCTTGCCGCCGCCGTACACGATGCGGATCAGACCGGCCTTGGCGTCCGTGCCGACGGTGGCCTGCGGGTCGGAGATCGCGATGTCCTCCGCGCCGTCGCCGTTGAAGTCGGTCATGCCGGCCGGCTTCGGGGTGGTGCCCCCGCCGGTGACGGCGGTGCCGAGGTCGATGCGGGGAGTGGTGGCACCGGTGTAGACGACGCCCCGGCCGCTGCTCTTCAGCAGGGCCGTCAGGTCGGCGGCGCTCTTGGTCGGGAAGGCCTGCTTGAGCACCGCGTACGCACCGGCCACGTGCGGCGCGGCCATGGAGGTGCCGTTCTTGGAGGCGTAGGTGCCGCCGGGCACGGAGGAGACGATGCCCGTGCCGGGGGCGAACAGGTCGAGCAGCGGGCCCCGGTTGGTGAAGGCCGACAGCTCGTCGTCGTCGGTGGTCGAGCCGACCGTGACGGCGGAGGAGATGCAGCCGGGCATGCTCACCGCGTCGGTGTGCCCGTTGTTGCCGGCCGCGATCACGGTGGCCACGCCGGCGGTCAGCAGGCTGTCGATGACCGGCTTGCGCAGGTCGCTGTCGCAGGCGGTGGCGTAACGGCCGTTGCCGAGACTGAGATTGGCGGCGACGATCGGCGTACCGGCCTGCTTGAGCTTCAGCACGTGCTCGAGGCCCTTGAGCTGGGCGCTCTGGAAGCTGCCCACGCAGGGGGCGGCGCCACCGCAGAACTCCTCGGTGGTGAACTGGCTGAAGACCTGGACGGCGACGATGGCGGCGCCGGGCGCCACTCCGTTCCTGGGCGCGCCCGTGAGGCCGCTGCCGTTGCCCGCGGCGATGCCGGCCACGTGGGTGCCGTGGTCGCAGGCGGGCATGGTGGCGCAGGGGCCGGCCGCGGTGTTGGCGGCACCGGTGCCCTCCTGCGCGTCGGTGCCGTTCGGGCACAGGCTGACGATGCCGCTCTCGGCGTCGCTCGGTGAGAAGCAGGCCTCGGCCACGACCCGGTTCCTCAGGAACGGGTGGCCGGCCTCGACGCCGGTGTCCAGGACGGCGATCGTCTGGCCCGTACCGGTCTTGCCGGCCGCGAGGGCGTCGTCGCCGCCGATGAGCGGGATGCTCTGGTCCAGGGTCGGCTGCTCCACCTTGTCCTCGGTGACGCTCACCACGCCCGGCTTCGCGGCGAGCTGGTCGAGGCCGGCCCGGTCCACCTTGAGGGTGACCACCGGTACGGTCTCGAATTCCTGCTTCTTCTCGCCGGCGGTCGCCGCGTCGGCGACGTCCGCGAGGGTCTCCGTGACGACGTTGACGCGGACCTTGCCGCCGCTCGCCGTCCGGTCGTAGAGCGGCGGGTCGACCGGGTCGGTCGCGGCCTCGGCCGCTGCGGTCGCGTTGCCCGACGGTGTGATGGCGTGGGCCGGTATCGCGGCGCCGAGGGTCACGGCCGTCAGCGCGGTGACGACCGTCGCCCAGATGGTTCTCTTCATGTTGCCTCGGTGAGCAGGGGGCGTGTCGTGGCCAGGCATCGGCGGACGCGGACACGGCACAGCCCGGGGAGATGGGGAGGAGCGAGGGAAGGGGCCCGGCGGAACGGGCCGGGTGGCGAGAGGTGTCCGCCACCCGGCCCGTTCACGCCCCGAGGGGCGTGCTCCGTCAGGAGGTCGTGCTGTGCGTCAGCTCGCGCTGTACGCCGTCAGAAGGTGCGCGGACCCGTGATCAGGTCGCCCTGGCACCGTTCTTCGGGTTGCCCTTCCAGGCCACGGCCTTGAGGTAGACGTACGCGTAGGAGTTGCACCGCCAGCGCACGAGGATGTTGTACGCCTTGCAGCTGTGCGTCTTCATCGTGGCGTAGAAGGCGTTGTCGACGTTCGACTTCTTGCTGCGGTCCAGGTAGTACTTGTAGCCCTTGTACGTGTTGCCGATCAGGCCGTAGCCGTAGTCGTGCGTGTCGCACGCGGCCCGGAAGTTGAAGCCGCCCGGGCGGCTGATGTTCGGGCCGGGGGTGCTGCAGCCGTCGTTGAGGATGCCCGCCACGCGGAAGTTGGTCGGCGTGTACCGGAAGACCGGCCAGTGCCAGCCGTAGTGCGCGGCCCAGGCGACGCAGCCGCGGTTGAGGTACCACATCCACTCGGTGGCGCGGTTGCAGTAACGCGGGTAGGCCTGCGGGTCGTTGATCTCACCGGTGGTGAAGTCGGCGGCCGGGGGAGCGGTCGCGGTGCCGTCACCGGCCGGGCCCTGGAGGGGCTCGGTGGCGGACGGCAGGTCGGTGCCGACGGGCGCGGCGTTCGGGGCGGCCGATTCGGCCGGGAACGTCAGGTCCCACTCACCGCTGGACGGGGAGGCGATGTCGGAGACACGGCCCGCGGTGTCGTACGCGTACGACGCGACCGGGTCGGTGCCCTCGACCGGGTTGGTCACGCCGCGCAGCAGACCCGAGGCGTCGTAGGAGTAGCGCGCCAGCGTCTGCGTGGTGGCGCCCGAGGTGAGGGTGATCTCCTTGGCCCGGCCCGTGTACTCACCGAGCGCCGTGCCGGTGGCCGTCGTGGCGGTCGAGTACTTGACCGTCACCGACTGCGCCGGAGCGTCGGCGGTGGCGGGCTCGCTGACCGTGGCGACCCGGCCCTTGGTGTCGTACGAGACGGTGGCGGTGGTGCCGTCCGCCAGGTTGCCCAGGCTGGTCACACGCCACTTGTCGGTGCCCGGGGCGACCTGCTTCCAGTTGTAGGTGGCCGTGAGGTTGGCGACCCCGACGGCCGCGCCGGCGTCCTCGTCGCCGGTCACGTCGGTGTCCGGGGTGCCGGTGGCCGCGGCGAGGGTCTCGGCCGCGGTGGTCACCAGCGTGCCGGTCGCCTCGTTGTACGTGGTGGTCTCGGTGAGCTTGTCGCCGGTGGCGGTCTCGTACTTCTTGACGCCGCCGCCGCTCGGGTAGTCGACGCTGCTCTTGAGCGCGTAGGTGACGGAGACCTTCGCGTCGAGATCGGTGACCACGACGGAATCGGCCCGCTGCTCCAGCTTGCGGTTGAGCTGACCCCCGAGGAATCCGGCTTCCCAGCCGGGGCCGAAGACGCCCTGGTCCGGGCGGGTGGCGGGCGCCGATTCCGGCCTGGCCACTCCGTCCGCGCCTTCGGTCACCGTGTGGGTACGGCCCATGAGGCCCTCGGCCACATCGGTCTCGTACAGCTCGAAGGACTTCTCCGCGGTGGAGTACAGGCCGGGACCGACCTGCTTGATCTCCCCGTCGGCCAGCGGCGGATCGACAGTGGCGGCCGCGGCCTGCGGCTGCGCGATGACAACGGCTCCGGCGGTCGGCTGCGGCAGCATCAACGCCATGGAGAGCGCTGCAAGGACAGGCATGGCTGTCTTGCGCACGAGTTCCCCCCTCGTGTCGTAGGTGTGGTGCTTGATCGCTGCGGACCGTAGACCCGTGCCGATTGCGGCCACAAGTGGCTTGTATATGGCAGTAGTTGATTCCGCTTCCTTGCAGCAGTGAAGATTTCCGGTCACCGCCGGAGGTTGAGTACGCGTACTCATGTGGCGTGTGCGGCCGGTCCCGAGACTGGGCGCATGATGCGAACCCGACTCCGGATCATGGCAGTTGAGCCCGGAATGCGCCGCCGCCGGCGCACCCTGGCGGTGACGGCCCTCGCCGCTCTGACCCTGGCCGCCTGCGGCTCCGAGCAGCCCGATTCCCCCGGGGCGCCGGCCAGGTCCGTCGATGCCGTCCCGGCGGGGAAGGGCGCGGCCTTCACCGCGATGCTGGACGAGGTGGCGCGAGAGTGCCCCCCGCCGGGGACGAAGCGGAAGGCGCCGGCCACCCCGAAGGGTGAGGCGCCGACCGCCCCGGTCGAGCCGCCGCCCGGCGCGACGGTGGCGCCGCCCCCGGGCGGAGCGGTCGAGCCCGTCGCCCCCACGGCCGGCCCGGAAGCGGAACTCGACGCCCGTGACTGGTGCGCCGGTGTCCACCACGAACAGCGCGTGGCCGAGGCGCTGCTGCGGCTGGGGCAGCCCGATCCCGCCCAGGTCAGGAAGGTGCTGAACGGTCTCGGCTACATCGACGAGCGCATCCACGGCCTCAAGCGGTCCGGCGCGGTCACGACCTTCGCCGTCGACCTTCGCGACAAGGGCGGACGCCTGTGCCTGGAGGGCACGGTCAACGGCGAGCTGACGGAGGTCGAGATGTGCGTCGCGCCCGCGGAGGGAGCGTTCGACATTGCAAATCTGCTCCGCCGGTCATGATCATAATGTGTCCCAGGTCACACGCGATGTCTCATATTGTGTGACAGGGTGGCGACGCCGCGTTACCCATGAATGGGAGGTAGTGTCCTAAATCGGTGCTGTGACGGCGAGTGAGAGGGTGCCGGGCCATTGGGGGCAGTTGTCCACAGGGCTTGCAGTCGACATTGCGCCAGCAATCCGTCGTGTCATAGGGATGACTGCCCCTCCGGCCCCGAGGGCCGTGCGGCGGTGCTCCCGCACCCGGACACCTTCCGGCGCCCTACTCCTGGGGCGGCAGGAAGTGCACGTCGTACAGGTCCTGCGCGGCCAGGAGGTTGTCGAAGGACTCCTCACCGCGCTGGATCCGTCCGAGGGCACGGAAGTAGTCGAAGCGGTCGATCCCCGGGGTGAGGACGGCGATCAGGTCGGCGGGGGAGTCCGGCGCGGCACCGAAGGAGTGCGGCACACCGGGCGGGACGCAGATCAGCCCGCCGGCGGTGACGGTGGTGGTGCGCCCCGCGCCGGTGAACCGCAGGGCTCCGTCGAGGACGAGGAACAGCTCCGTGGACAGCGCGTGGTGGTGCGGCCGGGCGCCCGTCGCGCCGGGGCCGAGGGTCAGCCGGTTGACGCCGAGGGCGCCACCGGTGTCCGAGGCGTCGGCCAGGAGCAGGAAGGCGCCGCCGTGCGGCAGCGGCACCCGCTCCGCGTCCTCCGCCCGCACGATCAGCGGGGCGGCGGTACCGGGGCGGGGGGAGCGGTGGGGCGTGGTCATGGTCTCTCCTGTCGTGGACTCGCCCACCATTCGAGCCCGGGAAGAAGCCCCGTACCACCGGCGGTTGGCGAAGACAGCGATCACGGATCGCGATGAATCGGGAGGGTGAGGGGCCATGGAGCTCAGGCAGCTGCGGTACTTCGTGGCGGTCGCCGACGAGGGCGGCTTCGGCGCCGCGGCCGAGCGGCTGACGATCGTCCAGTCCGCCGTCAGCCAGCAGATCCGCCGCCTCGAACGTGAGCTCGGCGTGGTCCTCTTCGAACGGACGACCCGCCGCGTCCGCCTCTCCGCCGCCGGGGAACGCCTGCTCCCCGAGGCCCGCACCGTCCTCGCGGCCGCCGACCGCACCACCCGGATCGCCGCCGACATCGCCGCCGGCGCGGACGGGGTGCTGCGGCTCGGCACCGTGCACGCGCCCGGCGACCGGATCCCCCGCCTCCTCGCCGAACTCGCCGCCTCCGCACCGGGCCTGCATGTCCGGCTGAACCGTCTGCCGGTCACCGAACGCCTCGCGGCCGTACGGGACGGGGAACTGGACGCGGCTCTCGTCCGGGCCCTGCCGGCCGCCTCCGGCCTCGAACTGCTCCCGCTCTGGCAGGACCCGCTCCTGGTGGCCCTGCCCGCCGGCCACCCCCTCGCCGCCCGGGAGACCGTCCGCCTCGACGACCTGGCCGGACTCCCGCTGCGGCTCGCTCCCCGGGACGCCAACCCGCCCTTCCACGACCTGGTCACCGACGCCTTCCGGGCCGCCGGGCACCCGGTCCCGCCGCCCGCGCCGCCGTTCACCGATCTGCACGGTTCCCTGGCCGCGATCGGCACCTCGCCCGAACCGTCGTGGACCGTCTTCTACGAGGTACGGGAGCCGCCCCGGCTGCCGGGCGTCACGGTGCGCCCCCTCGCCGGGCCGCCCGTCACCACCTCCCTGGCGGTCCGCCCCGGCCCGCCGGGGCCGGCCCTGCGCCACCTCCTTGGGGCCCTGCGCACCCTCACCGCCCCGCCGGAGGCCGGCCCCTGAATCACGCCCGAGAGGTGTACGGAACGAGGAACACCACGGCGGCGAGGACCGACACCCCGGCCGCCGCCACGAGGGCGCCCGCCGGGGACCAGGACGCGACCGGCCCCCCGACCGCCGCGCCCAGGGCGAACCCGGTGATCTTCAGACTGGCTCCGGTGGTGAAGACGCGACCGCGCAAGCCCTCCGGAGCCTCCCGGTGACGGATCGCGAACAAGGCGGCCAACTGCCGGCCTTCCCCCACCCCGGCCACGAGGAAGGCCGTCACCAGGGCGGCGGGATGCGGACACAGGGCGAGGGCCGAGGAGCCGGCCAGGACGAGCGCACTCGCCCACATGACCGCTTCGGGGGAGAGCGCGCGGGGAAACCGCGCGAGCACGGCCGTGGCCGCCAGGGCCGTGAGCGCCGTGCAGGACAGCAGCATCGCGCCCCGGCCGGACCCACCCAGGACCCGCGCCCCCAGCAGCGGGACGCACACCGTCACCATGCCCTGGGCCACGGCGGAGACGACCGAGGAAAGCGTGGCCCGGGCCAGCGCGGGCCTCCCCGCGACGACCCGTACGACGGAGGCCGGAGCCGTGTCCGCCGACGCCGGCCGGGGGCGGCGCGCGCCGGTGGAACGGGCGGGCAGCACCCAGGCGGCGGGCAGGGCCAGGGTGACGAGCACCGCCGACACCACGACGGCGGCGGGCGCCCCGAGGAGTTCCGCCGCCCCGCCCGCGAGGACGGGTCCGGCCAGGCCCGCCGCGCCGAACGTCATGGCGTCGAGCGCGTTCGCCCGGTCCAGCCCTTCCCCGTCCCCCGCCGCACGGGGCAGCTGAGCGGTCCACCCGCCCGACAGGGCGGGTCCCGCGAGGCCCGTGCACACGGCCACCGCGAGGATCGCGGCGAACGGCAGCCGGCCGAGCGCCCCGGCGACCAGGACCAGCCCCGCCGCGTACCCGGCGAGGGCTCCCGCCAGCAGACGCCCGGGCCGGTCCGCCCGGTCGAGCAAGGCCCCGAGCGCAGGCCCGCCGAGGGCCGCGGCGGCGGCGATCCCCGCGAGCAGGGCGGACGCCTCCATGGCCGACCCGGTCAGGGCGAGCCCGGCCAGGAGGAGGGCGGGCCCCGACATCTCGTCCCCGATCCGGGCGGTCAGCGCTCCCCCGAGATGGACCCACAGCCCGTAACGCTTCACCATGGCCGGGACGTTACGTAGGTAACTCAGAACTCCACAAGGTGCGTTACATTCCGCGGGTGTCCTTCACCGAAGACCGGTCCGCCCGGCACTCCGTCCTGTCCACGGCCCGGCGGACCGCCGACCTGATCAACGCCCTCGCCGGCGACGGGGACCCCGCCCCCGAGGAGATCGCCGCCCTCCTCCGCGCCCACGGCGAGACCGGCCCCCTCGACCTCACCGCCGGGGACGTCGCGGGCATGCGGGACGCCGCCGCCCGGCTGCGGGAGGTCTTCGCCGCGGAGGACACCGACACGGCCGCGCGCGTCCTCAACCGCCTCCTGCGGGACCACACCGGCCCCCTCCGCCTCTCCTCACACGGCGGCGACACCCCCTGGCACCCGCACCTCGACAGCGACGACGACGCCCCCTGGGACGAGTGGTTCCTCGCCTCCTCCTGCATGGCCCTGACCGTCCTCGTCTGGGACCGGCGGCGCCCACCCGGCGGCGTGTGCGCGTCCTCCCGCTGCCCGAACGTCTTCCTCGCTCAGGGCAGCGGCCCTGAACGCCGCTACTGCTCCCGCCGCTGCGCCACCCGCGAACGCGTCGCCGCCCACCGCCGCGCCCGCGCCGAAGCCCCGACGGCATGAGCCGCAGGCCCCCGGCACGGGGGAGGAGACACCCGGGCGACCGGCCGGAATCGGCCATCCTTCCGGCCGCCGAGGCCTGCGCGCCGCCCGGGGGCGCAGGATGATCACATGAGCCGTCCCCTCCCGCGTACCGCCACCGGCACTCTCCTCCTGGCAGGGCTCGCCCTCCTCGGCGGCTGCGCCGACCCCGCCGACGACCCGAGGAGATCGCCGGCGGCCTCGGCCCGGGAGACCATGCGGTACTGCCCGGCCCCCATGGAACCTCCCCTCGCCCCGGGCACGCCCTGCATCTCGCAGGACCCGAGCCAGAAGTACGCGGAGAACCACGGCTACCGGCGCCCCATGGAACTCACCCCACAGGAGCGCGCCGGGGCACAGGGTGCGGCCGAGCGCCTCGGCCGCACCCTGCGCGGCCTGGCCGCGAAGCCCGCCGGCGAGGACGAGATCCGGGCGGCCGCCGCTGCCGCCCTCGGACTCTCCCCGGACGACATCGAGTACCGGGCGGGCGCCACGGGCCCCGGCAGTCTGCCCCGGAACATCGTCCTCGGCGGCGGCACCGGCAAGGTCTGCGTCAACGGCCTCATCGGCACGAGCGGAACCGCCACCGTCGAAGTCGCCGGACGGACCATGGACGGCACCTGCCTCCCGGGTCTGGGCGGCCACTGACCCGCACCGGACCCGGGCATGCCCTCAGCGCCCCGGTCAGCGGCCGTCGAGAGCGGGGCGGACCACCGGTGGGCGCGGACGCACCGCCCCGTTCGGATCCGTCCCCTCGGTCCACGGCCGCAGCTTCTCCGGGTTGAGCACCGCCCAGATGTGCCGGATCCGGCCGTCCACGATGTCGAACGCGTACACCGACCGGACGACCCCGCCCAGGCGCGCCACCAGCCCCGGCCGGCCGTTGACCACACTCTCGTCGAGCGTCAACCCGTCCGGCAGGCCGCGCGTGACGAAGAATCGGGCGATCCGCTCCGCGCCCTCGACCGGGCGGAGCGCGGCCGTGACGAGCCCGCCGCCGTCGCCCACGACGGTCGCGGCCGGATCCAGCAGACCGACCAGTGAGGTGATGTCCCCCGCTTCCCAGGCCCGCTTGAACGTCCTGATGACCCGGGCCTGCAGGTCCGTCGGTGCCGCCGGCGCCCGTGAGGCGCGGACGCGGCGGCGCGCCGAGGACGCCAGCTGCCGGCAGGCCTCGGGGCTGCGGCCGACGATCTCCGCCACCTCGCCGAACGAGTAGCGGAAGACGTCGTGCAGCACGAACGCGACCCGTTCGGCCGGAGTCATCGTCTCCAGCACGACGAGGAAGGCCATGCCGACCGACTCGTCGAGTGTGATCCGGTCGGCGGGATCGGCCGCGCCGTCCGGCGACGGCCCGCCGAGCCAGTCGGTGTCCGCGGGCACCGGCTCCGGCACCCATTCCCCCACGTACCTCTCCCGCCGGACCCGCGCCGAACGGAGCACGTCGAGACAGATGCGCCCCGCGACCCTGGTCAGCCAGCCGCCGGGCGAGGCGATCGCCCCGCGCCGCTCCGGAGGCAGGGCGTACCAGCGGGCGTACGTCTCCTGGACCACGTCCTCCGCCTCCGTCACGGAACCCAGCATCCGGTACGCGAGATTGATCAACTGCCGCCGCTCGCCCGTGATCGCGCTCAGCGGCGGCTCCTGCGGGCCGCCCGCCGTGTCGGCCGGAGTGGTCATGTGTCGCTGCTCCCTCGATCGGATCGTCTCCCACCCTCTACGACGACACGGCACCCCGAATCGTGAGGCGCCCCCACCTCACGATTCGGGGGCCGGTCCCGTCGTACCTCTCGACGGACCGGAACGCGGCGCCGGCGGCAGCGGCCGCCGGGCCGCTCCGGCCCGTCGTGGAGACAGCACACACCGATGTGAAGGAGTACGCCATGACGACCACCAGCGACGAGACCGGGATCCGCGCCTTCCTCGCCCGCCGCACCGAGGCCCAGCAGGCGAAGGACATCGACCGCCTGATGGACTGCTACGCGCCCGACGCCGTCTACTACGACGTCGTCCCGCCGCTCCGGTTCACCGGCAAGGAGGAGATTCGCCGCAACTTCCTGCGCTGGTTCGACGGCTATGTGGGCCCCATCGTCCTGGAGACGCACGATCTGCATCTCGTGACGAGCGGCGACCTCGCCTTCGCCCACATGCTGCACCGCGACACGGGGGAGCGGAAGGGTGGCCTCCAGGCCTCCGTCTGGGTGCGGGAGAGCGTCTGCCTGCGGCGGACGGACGGCAGCTGGGCGGTCACCCATGAACACATCTCCATCCCGGTCGACCCGGCGACCTTCCAGGTGTGGCTCCCCGCGGACAAGGACCAGCCCGCGTGACCCACCACCGTCCGGCGGTCACCGGGGACTGACCACCGTCCCCGGCCGCCGGCGGGCCCGGGGCACCCGCCGGCACTTCCCTCATCGGGCGTCAGTTCATGACGAGCAGCCGGGTGTTCGGCACGAGCTTCCGGTTCACGCTGGTGCTCTGCACGAAGATCGTGAACTCGTCGTTGTGGTCCGGCCTCACCCGCACCTCCACATCGGGCAGCCCGAGCAGGGCGCGCGCCTCAGGACCGGTGAATATCCGGTCCGTCTTCTTCTCCAGGACCGCGATCCGCTTGCGCGCCTGCACCTTCTCCGACTTGCTCAGCTGGTAGAACGCGCAGCCCGTGCGGTACTCGTGCCCCGACTCGACCACCCGGTCGCGGATCGTCCCGTCACGCGTCACGTCGAGCAGCCGGTACTCCGAGGGCTGCGCCGGCGTGAGACCGGCCGCCTCGATGGTCTCCTTGTTGACGGCCTCCGCGCCCGTCGAGAACACCGCCCGCGAGCCGCGGATGCCCTTCGTACGGCCCACCATGAACTTCTCGGTGGCCTCCTGGATGACCTGCCCGGCCTCCTCGAGACCCTGCGTGCTGGTGGCGTCCCAGATGGCGATGTTGTCCTTCGGGAAGCCGCACCGCATGGCCTCGTGCCGGCCCATCTGATCCGGCACGAGCACGGCCAGCGTCCAGTTGTCCTCCTGCGTCTCGATCATCCCGGCCACCGCCCGGGCCAGCTCCTTCGGATCCCGCGTGGGAGCGTCGGGCGACCGGTGGCTCGCGTTCTCCTGCCCGTCCGTCAGAACGAACGTCAGGAAGCTGTGGTCGCCGTACAGCTGCGCCGTGAGCGCCAGCTCCCGCTGCGACTTCAGCGCGGCGGCCAGCAGCGCCGTCATCCCCCCGACGCGGTACAGCTGCTTCAGGGACGGCATGCGCAGCACGTCCTTGTCGTAGATGACGCACTCCACCTTGTCGGCGAAGACGTACACCGTGACCCGCGTCTCCTGGTCCAGCTCCCGCGACCGGCGCGCCAGATAGGCGATCTGCTGGTCGGCGACCTCGACGACCTTCCCGCTCAGGTGCGACATGGACGAACTGGCGTCCAGTACGAGTGCGACGTGGTTGATGTAGTTCTGGTTTCCGGCCATGACGGGCTCCCCCTCGTTCGGGCTCGACGTGTTCCCACGCTCTCACCCGCCACTGACAATCGATCATGGCCGCGCCCCCGGACCGGCCCCCAGGCCGGCGCCCCCGTCCGGCGGACGGTGCGGCGAAGCGAGGATCCGGTGCGACGGCGGGGCGGGCTCCCGCGCGGCTACTCCCGCCCCGCGTCGCGCAGCCGGTCCAGGCGGCGGATGACCGGGGTCGCGGCGGCGCCGTGGACCAGCACGGAGAGCAGCACCGTGAAAGCGACGACCGCCCACAGCTCCCGGGCGTACGGCGCGAAGGCGTCGGTGTGGCCGAGGGCGTACGCCAGGTAGAAGATCGAACCGATCCCGCGGATCCCGAAGAGGGCCGTCACCAGCCGTTCGCGCCGCGCCACCGGCATGCCGAGCTGGCAGAGCCACCCGGCCAGGGGCCGCAGCACCACCACGAGGAGGACCGCCACGACGACGCCCCGCCACGAGAGCTCGGCCAGGCCTTCGGACACGAGGTAGCCCCCGAGGAGGAACAGCAGGAAGACGGTGATCAGCCGCTCGATCTGCTCGGTGAACTCGTGCAGCACCCGGTGGTAGCCGTGGCTGTGCTCGGCGGCCCGCACGGTGCACGCGGTGACGAACACCGCCAGGAACCCGTAACCGCCCGCCAGCTCCGTCACCCCGTACGCGAAGAAGGTGGCACCGAGCGCGACGAACCCCTCCATGTGCTCCGACAGCCGCAGCCACCGTTGCGGGGCGCGGAAGAACATCAGCCCGAGGAGCCGTCCGACGAGGATGCCCAGGGCCACGCCGACGCCGATGCGCACGAGCACGTCCACGAGGAACCACCGGCCGAGCCACCCCCAGGACCCGCCGTCCTGACCGGCCGCCGCCGCGAGGGCGACGGCGCCCAGGACGAACGGGAAGGCCAGCCCGTCGTTGAGCCCCGCCTCGGCCGTGAGCGTGAAGCGGACCTCGTCCTCGTCGTCCTTCTCGTCGGTGGGCTCGCCCACCCGCACCTCCGCCGCGAGGACCGGGTCCGTCGGCGACAGCACCGCCGCCAGCAGCAGGGCGGGCGCGAGCGGCCACGCGAGCAGCGGCGCGGCCGTGGCGGCGGCGAAGACGATCGTCAGCGGCAGCCCGATGCCGAGCAGACGCCATGGGCCGCGCCAGCGCCGCAGACCCACGGGCCGGTTCAGCGCGAGGCCCGCGCCCATGAGGGAAACGATCACGCACACCTCCGTGGCGTGCTCCACCCACAGGCGGTCGTCCACGGGGTCCACCACGGGCATGTCCCACGGCAGCAGGGCCGCGACGGCGCCCGCCGCGACGAACACCATGGGCATGGACAGGGGACGCCGGAACACCAGGCGCGGCACCACCGCAGCGCCCAGCGCACCGACGCCCAGGGCGAGGTACACAGCGTCGGAGAGAGTCACCGGTCCGCTCCTGCCCGCCCGCGGGCCGGCCATGCGTCCCGGCCTGGGGTCACGCCCGCCCCGCCCGAGCGGTGGACCGGCGCGAGTGCCCGCCGCGCGGGCGGGTAGGCGTGCCTTCGACATGGAGTCCCCGGCCATGGAAGGAGGATCCATGAGCACGCCCCCGAACGATCCCGTCCCGCCGAACCCGACGCCCCCGCCCGGTCCAGGGCCCGGCCCGGAGCCGGGCCCGCTGCCCGGACCGGGACCCGGTCCCGGCGGTCCCGATCCGGTCCCGCCGGCTCCGCCGCAGCCCGAGCCGGACCCGCCGTCCCCGGGCCCGGCCCCGGACCCGTTCCCGCAGCCGGGCCCGCTGCCCCCACCGGGCCCGGGCCCGGAGCCGATGACCTGAGGTACGACGAGAGGGCCGGTGCCCACCCGCTTCACGGCGGTGGGCACCGGCCCTCGTCGCTGCCCCGGCGCCGAGGTTCGCGGACCGGCGCGCAGGGCGGCGAACGGCGCTCAGGGCTTGCGGAACGAACGCACGTCCTCCTCGCTCCACGAGCGGGTGTCACGCGGTTCCACGTACGGCTCCTCGTCCGGCGGCATCCCGCCCGCGACCGCCCGCTGCCGCAGCACCTCGGCGTCGAACTCCAGGCCCAGGAGCACCGCCAGGTTGCTGATCCACAGCCACACCAGGAAGACGATGACACCGGCCATGGTCCCGTAGGTCTTGTTGTACGAGGCGAACTCGGCCACGTAGAGGGCGAAGCCCGCCGAGGCCGCCATCCAGATCACCAGGGCGACGACGCTGCCGGGCGTGATCCACCGCCAGCCACCGGTCCTGGCGTTCGGGCTCGCCCCGTACAGCAGGGCGATCATCACCACCACGAGCAGGACGAGCACCGGCCACTTGGCGATCGACCACACGGTCAGGGCGGTGTCGCCGACCCCCAGCAGATCACCGGCCCGCCGTGCCACGTCCCCGGTGAAGACCACGATCAGGGCGCTCGCGGTCGCCATGAGCATGAGTACCGCGGTCAGCCCGAGGCGCAGCGGCAGCACCTTCCACATCGGGCGGCCCTCGGGCACGTCGTACACCTGGTTGGCGGCGCGCATGAACGCCCCGACGTACCCGGAGGCCGACCACAGGGCCACCACCAGGCCGACGACGACCATGACGGCTCCGGTGCCGGTGTGGCCCTGGAGGTTCTCCACGGCCCGGCCGAGCACGTCCCGGGCCGGGCCCGGCGCCAGCTCGCGCAGGTTGTCCAGCACCCGGTCCGTCGTGGACCGGCCGCTGATGCCGAGGAGCGAGACCAGGACGAGCAGCGCGGGGAAGACGGACAGCACGCCGTAGTACGTCAGGGCGGCGGCCCGGTCCGACAGCTCGTCTGACGCGAACTCGCGCACCGACCCCTTGAGGATCGCGCGCCAGGAACGGCCCGGCAGCTCGCTCGGCGAGTCGGGCGCACGCTCCTCGACCTCGGGGCCCGGCCCGACGTCCTCGGGCGCCGGGGGCGCCCCGGACTCGCGCCGTGGTTCCGCCGACGACCGCTCGCGTGAGCGTGACGGCTCCGCCGGACGCGACGGCTCCGGTTTCGGGTGCTCCGGCGGCGTGCGGCGCCCGGACGACGGCTCGGGCGGCTCGGGCAAGGGTTCACGAGGGGCATTGCGATCCACCATGCCGCAGCGGGTACCCGCACCCGCCCGACGTACGCGGTCCGGCCCCACCGGGGTGGTGATCCGGTCCCCCGATCAGGCGAAACCCGCACAAGGGGGGATGTCCCGGCCGCCCCCGGGTAGTCGAACCCCTGTACTGCCGAGCGAGGAGACCAGGAGCAAGGGATGTCCCCCGACGAAGAGACGCGCGTCCCCGACCCGCAGACGCGGCACCCCCGCCCGCCGCAGCCGGAGCAGGAACAGGAACACCCCGGGACGACCGAGGCCATGGACCCGCGCCCCGACCACGGGGAGGAGTCCTACCAGGGGCACGATCTGCTGCGGGGCCGCGTGGCGGTCGTGACCGGCGGGGACTCGGGCATCGGCCGGGCCGTCTGTCTGGCGTTCGCCCGGGAGGGCGCGGACGTGGTCCTCACCCACCTGGAGGAGGAGCGGGACGACGCCGCCGAGACGGCCCGGCTGGTCCGAGAGGCCGGGCGCACCGCCGTGACCGTCGCCTGCGACATCCGCGACGAGCGGCAGTGCGGGGACCTGATCGAGCGGGCGGTGGGCGAGTTCGGCCGCATCGACCTCCTCGTCAACAACGCCGCGTACCAGATGGCACAGCCCGACGGCATCGAGGCCATCACCACGGAGCAGTTCGACCGGGTGATGAAGACCAATCTCTACGGTATGTTCTGGCTGACCCGCGCGGCCCTCGCGCACATGCCCCGCGGTGGCTGCGTCATCAACACCACCTCGGTGCAGGGCTACCAGCCCAGCCCTCACCTGCTCGACTACGCGATGACGAAGGCGGCGATCATCTCCTTCACCCACAGCCTGGCCCAGATGGTGGCCGAGCGGGGCATCCGGGTGAACGCCGTCGCTCCCGGCCCCGTCTGGACCCCGCTGATCCCCGCCACCATGCCCGACGTCAAGGACTTCGGCGCCCAGTCACCGCTGGGGCGCGCGGCCCAGCCGGCCGAGATGGCGCCCGCGTACGTCTTCCTCGCGTCACCGGCGGCGAGCTACATCACCGGAGAGATCGTCAACGCGACGGGCGGCACCCCGCTGCCCTGATCTGAGCCGTGCGGCCCTGACGTTCAGGGCCGCGGGCCGCCGCCGTGCCTCGCCGCCCCGATCGCGGACCGGTACCAGTGGTACGAGGTCTTGGGGGTGCGCGTCCCGGTCGGGAAGTCGACGTGGACGAGTCCGAACCGCCGGCTGTACCCGTGGGCCCACTCGAAGTTGTCCAGGAGCGACCAGGCCGTGTAGCCGCGCACGTCGACGCCGTCCGCGACCGCCTCGGCGACGGCCCGCAGATGGCCGTCCAGGTAGGCGACGCGGTCGGCGTCGTCCACCACGCCGCAGGGCCCCGGGACGTCGTGCTCGGCGGAGCCGTTCTCCGTGATGTGGACCGGCGGGAGAGCGGCGCCGTAGCGGTCCCTGAGCGAGGTCAGGAGCGCGTACAGGGACCCGGGCACGACCGGCCAGCCCATGGCGGTGTGCCGCACCTCGGTGACGGGCACCGCCTCGAAACGGTTGTCCGCCGCCGTACGGCGGGACGGATCGGGCTCCCGCCAGGGAGCGGCGCGGACGGTCGAGGGGGTGTAGTAGTTGATGCCGAGGAAGTCGAGCGGGGCGGAGACGAGCGCGAGGTCGCCGTCCCGCCGGAAGTTCTGACGCGCGATCAGCTCGCCCCAGGTGTCGGCCTCCGAGGTCGCGTACCGGCCCTTCAGCAGCGGCTCGGTCCACATCAGGTTGCGCTGCGTCTCGGCGCGGAGGGCGGCGGCCGCGTCGGCCGGCCCCGGACCGGCCGGTGTCACGTGGTCCAGGTTGAGGGCGATGCCCGCCTCCCGGACGCCGGCGGCCCGCAGCGCGCCCAGGGCGAGGCCGTGACCGACGAGCAGGTGGTGGGCGGCGGCGAGCGCCGGCGTCCCCTCGGCCGCGCCGGGCGCGTGCTCCCCGTTCGCGTACCCGAGGAAGGCGCTGCACCAGGGCTCGTTGAGGGTGATCCAGCGCGGGACCCGGTCCCCGAGCCGCCCCGCCACCCGTTCCGCGTACTCCGCGAACCGCTCGGCGGTGTCCCGAACCCGCCAGCCGCCGCCGTCCTCCAGTGCCTGGGGCAGGTCCCAGTGGTAAAGCGTCACGACGGGGGTGATCCCCGCCTCCAGCAGGTCGTCGACCAGCCGTTCGTAGAACGCGAGCCCCGGGGCGTTCACCGGCCCCCTGCCCGTGGGCTGGATCCGGGGCCAGGCGATCGAGAAGCGGTACGAGTCGACTCCAAGTCCCGCAAGGAGGGCGACGTCCTCCCGGTGCCGGTGGTAGTGGTCGCAGGCGGTCTCCCCGCTGGTGCCGTCCAGGACGGCACCGCCGCGGCGGGTGAAGGTGTCCCAGATCGACGGCCCGCGCCCGTCCGCCCGCGTCGCGCCCTCGATCTGGTACGCGGAGGTGGCGGCGCCGAACGCGAAGCCGGGCGGAAAGGCCGGGAAATCACTCACGGCGGCAGAGGTCCTTCGTTCGGGGGCCGGTAACAGGGGCGAGCATCGCGGGGATTCGGTGGTGCCGTCCAGGCCGGACACCTTCGGAGGAGAGGGTTTTACTAAACCCGGGGTGAACTGAACCCGTTAACTGGACAACGTTGTCACCGCAGGTGACAGTACGTCGGCACGCAACGGACCATTCCTCTGTCCACGGAAAGGCGGAACGCGACGATGAACGCGAGGGTGTACGGAGCGCTCGACATCGGCGGTACGAAGATCGCCGGGGCTCTGGTCGACGGGAAGGGGCGTCTGGTGGCCCGGGCGCAGCACGCCACTCCCGCCCAGGGGTCCGCCGAGGACCTCATGGCCGCGGTCTTCCGCGTCCTGGACGGACTGGCCGCACACCCCGCCTGGGCCGGCCTGGCCCGCCTCGGCATCGGCAGCGCGGGCCCCGTCGACACCGCCGCCGGCACGGTCAGCCCCGTCAACATCCCGGCCTGGCGCGCCTTTCCCCTGGTCGAGCGTGTGCGGGCGCATTCGCGGGTGCCGTCCGCGATCCGCCCGGTCCTCGTGGGCGACGCCGTGGCGATGGCGGCGGCCGAGCACTGGGCCGGGGCCGCCCGAGGGGTGGACAACGCCTTGTGCATGGTCGTCTCCACAGGTGTCGGCGGCGGCCTGATCCTGGGCGGCAGGCTCCACGCGGGCACCACGGGCAACGCCGGTCACATCGGGCACATCACCGTGGACCAGAACGGGCCCCTGTGCCCCTGTGGCGCCCGGGGCTGCGTCGAGCGCTTCGCCGCCGGCCCCGCCATCGCCGCCCACGCCCTGGCATCCGGGTGGACCCCGCCGCCCGGCACCGCCCCGACGGCCGCGGCGGCCGCGGCCGCGGCCCGCGCGGGCGATCCGAGCGCGCGGGCGGCCTTCGACCGGGCCGGAAAAGCCCTGGCCGCCGCGATCGCGGCCACGGCGGCCCTGGTCGAACTCGACCTCGTGGTGATCGGCGGCGGCGTGGCGCAGTCCGGTGAGACGCTCTTCGGCCCGCTCCGCCGGCACCTCGCCGACCACGCCGTCCTCGACTTCACCCGGGACCTGACGATCGCGCCGGCGGCACTCGCCCTCGACGCCGGGCTGATCGGAGCGGCGGCCGCCGCCGCAGGAGCGGCCGGTCCGCCCCGCGGGGTCCTTCCCGCGGAAACGGCTCTCAAAGGCTTTTTCTCACGCCCGGCGGCCGAGCGCACGGCGGAAAGGGGCACGCTCGCTTAACCGGTTATGTTCCGGCTGTTGTCTTCCTTCCCTTCCCCCTCTAGCCTCATCATCGGTCGCCGGCCCCGCGCATCCTCCCCGCCACCCACACGAGGAGAGAACGCGCACCCTGGCCGGCCGTCCTCTCTCCCGCCACCCGGTGAAAGAGCCGCAGCACCGCACCGGGCGGTGGGAGCCTCCGGCTCCCTCGCCGCGCCCATCGGCGCGCCGTCCCAGGGGGCCGGCCGCACCGCACCCTCCATGTCAGGCAGGCCCGCACGCCCCGGCCCGTGTACGTCCGGCAGGCCCACGCCCCGGCGCGCACGTCCCGGGCGGGCGAGCCACCGAGTTGGGAGCACCCCACATGAAGAGAACATCGGCCCTCGCGGCGGGAGCACTGCTCACCGTCGCCGCCACGACGCTCACCACCCCCGCCACGGCCCGCACGGCGGAGGCGCCCGCCCCCGGCTTCCACATCTCGGACGGCCGCCTCCTCGACGCCAACGGCACCGACTTCGTCCTCCGGGGCGTCAACCACGCCCACACCTGGTATCCCGCCACGACCGCCAAGGCCCTGCGCGATCTCAAGGCGCTCGGCGCGAACTCGGCCCGCGTCGTGCTCAGCACCGGCGACCGCTGGACGAAGAACGACACCGCCGACGTCGCGAACGTCGTCGCCGGGTGCAAGGCCAACCGGCTCGTCTGCGTCCTCGAGGCCCACGACACCACCGGCTACGGCGAACAGGCCGGCGCCGTCTCCCTCTCCGAGGCCGTCGACTACTGGCTGGAGGTCGCCGACGCGCTCAAGGGCCAGGAGAAGTACGTCATCGTGAACCTCGGCAACGAACCGCACGGCAACACCGGGCACAGCGCCTGGACCGAGGACACCAGGAACGCCGTCACCCGCATGCGCGCCGCCGGCTTCGATCACACGCTCATGGTGGACGCCCCCAACTGGGGCCAGGACTGGTCGAACACCATGCGGGACAACGCGCCGGCGGTGTTCGCCGCCGACCCCGACCGCAACACCGTCTTCTCCGTCCACATGTACGGCGTGTACGACACGGCCGCCGAGGTCCAGGCCTACCTGACCAGCTTCGTCGCCCGCCGGCTCCCCGTCGTGGTCGGCGAGTTCGGCCACGACCACTCGGACGGCAACCCCGACGAGGACGCCGTCATGGCCGCCGCGCGGCAGCTCGACCTCGGCTACCTCGGCTGGTCGTGGAGCGGCAACGGCGGGGGAGTGGAGTACCTCGACCTCGCCACCGGCTTCGACCCGGCCCGCCTCACCCCCTGGGGACAGCGCCTGTTCCACGGCGCCGACGGCATCCGGCAGACCTCCCGCGAGGCGAGCGTCTACGGAGGCACCGGCGGCACCGACACCCGCCCGCCGTCCGCCCCCGGCACACCCACGGCGACCGACGTGACCGCCACCGGCGCCCGGCTGACCTGGCCCGCCGCCACCGACGACACCGGCGTCACCGGCTACGACGTCGTCCGCCTCGACGGCACGAGGGAGACCGCCGTCACCAGTACCACGGCGACCGGCGCCACGCTCACCGGCCTGACACCCTCGACGACCCACACCTTCGCCGTGTACGCGCGCGACGCCGCCGGCAACCGGTCGCCCCGCTCCGCCGCCGTCACCCTCACCACCGCCTCCGGGCCCGCCACCGGCACCTGCGCCGTCGCCTACCGGCTCCAGGACTGGGGGACCGGCTTCAACGCCGACGTCACCGTGCGCAACACCGGAACCCAGGCCGTCAAAGGCTGGCGGCTCGACTTCGCCTTCCCCGGCGGCCAGACGGTCCAGTCCGCCTGGAACGCCAAGGTCGTGCAGAACGGCAACCAGGTGTCCGCCACCCACGAGCCCTGGACCGGGACCATCCCGGCCGGCGGCAGCGTGAGCTTCGGCCTGAGCGCCTCGTCCACCGGCGGCAACGGCGTCCCCGCCACCTTCACCCTCAACGGCGCGCCCTGCGCCAGGAACTGACCGCCCGGCCCGGCACGGGAGGGGCCGTACCCCGACCGGGGTACGGCCCCTCCCGCTCACACACCGCGCGCCGGCCGGGGCGGGCCCGTGGACCCGCGGGGGGTCAGGGACGGCGTCGGCACCTGGAGCGCCCCGCTCCGCGTCCCCTCGATCACCTCGAAGAGGGCCCGCGCGACCTCCTGGCCGAAGCGGTGCACGTCATGGCTCATGGCCGACAGGGGCGGGTGCGTGAGCCGGCACAGCTGCGAGTCGTCCCAGGCCAGCAGCGACACGTCGTCGGGCACGGCGAGCCCCATCTCGGCGGCCACGGCGGCCCCCGCCACGGCCATGATGTCGTTGTCGTACACGATGGCGGTCGGACGGTCCCGTGCCATCAGCAGCCCGCGGGTCGCCCGGGCCCCCTCCTCGCCCGCGAATCCCGTCGCCACCTGCCGGCGGCCGTCGAGGCCCAGCTCCGCCATGGTGGCCTCGAAGGCCCGCGCCCGGATCGCGCTGTGACCGAGCCCCGCGGGGCCCCCGACCCGGGCGATACGCCGGTGGCCGAGCGCCGCCAGGTAGCGCACCGCGTCCGCGGCCGCCGTGGCGTCGTCCGTCCACACCGAGGGAAAACCCCCGGTCAGCGACGGATGCCCGACGGCGACCGCGGGCAGCCCGAGTGCCCGCAGCGCGGGAATCCGGGGATCCTCCTGATGGAAGTCCACCAGGATCCCGCCCCCGATCGTCCTGCCGCGCCACCACTCCTCGTACACGGCGATCTCCTCGCCGAGGTCCCGGACCAGCCGGAGCAGCAGCGCGTGCGCCCGCTCCGTCAGGACGCTCTCGATCCCCGAGACGAACTCCATGTAGAAGGGCTCGAGTCCGAGCAGGCGGGCCGGCCGGCAGATCACCAGGCCCACGATGCCCGCCCGCCGGCCGGAGAGGCTCCGCGCCGACTGGTGCGGAGCCCACCCCAGCTCCCGGGCGACCTGGAAGATCCGCTCCCGGGTCGCCCGGGAGACCCCCGGGCGGTCGTTGAACGCCATCGACACGGCGCCCTTGGACACCCCCGCCCGGGCCGCCACGTCGTTGATGGTGACGCGAGGAGCGGGACCGCTCACCGAGGGGCCACGCAGAACAGGGCCGCACGGACCTGCTCGACGGAGACGTCCCCGCAGCCGCTCACCCGGATCCTGGCCTCCTCCCCGGGAAGCAGGGTCAGCAGCCCCCGGTCCGCCGACGCCCCAGCGCCGAGCCGGTCGGCCTGCAGCAGGAGATCCCTCACCAGGGTCCGCGCCGTCACCACCACGTCGAAGGACGTGGCCTGTCCGGCACGGGTCCCCGCGTCACCGTCCGCGCCGGCCATGGTCTCCAGCCGGACGCCGTAGTCGGCCGGCGGGTAGGCGAACTCCCGGTCGGTGACGGGGAAGTGCACCGCGCGCAGGCCGTCCGCGTCGACCACGAGGAACTCCTCGGCCGACCCGGGCGCGGGCAGCAGCTCCGCCGGGAGCACCGGCCGGGCGACCGACCGCGGCGCCACCTCCACCGGGATGCCGGCCTTCGCCAGGACGGTGCCGTCCGCGCGCAGCCGGCGCACTCCGAGGGTCGTGTGCCAGGGCGTGCCCGCCTGGTTGTCGACGGCGAGCACCGGCCCGTCCTCACCCGGCAGCAGGGTGAGCAGCCGGTCCGCGTAGACCCGGCGCAGCTCGTGGTAGAGCGGCTTGAGCCGGCCGTCCCCGTCGATCGCCGCCCACGAGCTCACCGGCCAGCAGTCGTTGAGCTGCCAGACCACCGTGCCGGCGCAGACCGGCCAGTGGGCCCGCCAGTGCTCGATGCCCGCCGCCACGGCCCGCGCCTGGACGACCTGCGCCAGGTAGTGCCAGCGGTCGAAGTCCTCCTCGGGCAGCGGGAAATGGCGGGCGATGCCCCGGTTCAGCTTGCCGTTGCCGTCCTCGGCCTTCTGGTGGTGGAGCATGCCGGGGGAGTCCGGGGCGAGCCGCTCGCCGGGCAGGGCCCGGCGGAGCGTCGCGAGGGCGGGCGGTGCCTGCCAGCCGAACTCGGCGACGAAACGGGGAACGCTCGCGCGGTACTCGGCGTAGTCCTGCCGGTTCCACACCTCCCACGAGTGGTGGGTGCCGTGCCGGGGGTCGTTGGGGTGGTGCTCCCACGACCCCGACCAGGGGCTGCCCGCCGTGTACGGCCGGGACGGGTCCAGCTCGGCGACGATCCGCGGCAGCAGGCCGAGGTAGTACCCCTCGCCCCAGGAGCCGCCCGCGAGCGGCTCCTCCCAGTCCCAGTCCCGGAAGCCCCAGAGGTTCTCGTTGTTGCCGTTCCACAGGACCAGGCTGGGGTGCGGCATGAGCCGGACAACGTTGTCGCGCGCCTCGGCCTCGATCTCCCCGCGCAGCGGCTGCTCCTCGGGGTACGCGGCGCAGGCGAACAGGAAGTCCTGCCAGACCATCAGGCCGAGTTCGTCGCAGACGTCGTAGAAGGCGTCGTCCTCGTAGATGCCACCGCCCCAGACGCGGACCAGGTCCACGTTGGCGTCGGCGGCCTGCGTGAGGCGGGTCCGGTAGCGCTCCGGCGTCGTCCGGGAGGGGAGCACGTCGTCCGGGATCAAGTTGACCCCCCGGGCGAAGATCCGTACCCCGTTGACGACGAAGGTGCAGCCGCTTCCGTGCGCGTCCGCCGACCGGTCGAGAGTGACGGTACGGAAGCCGACGCGGCGCCGCCAGACGTCGAGCCGGCCCTCCTCCTCGTCGGCCAGCGTCACCTCCAGGCCGTACAGCGGCTGTTCGCCGTACCCGCGCGGCCACCACAGCTCGGGATCGGACACGTCCAGGCGCAGGACCGCCTCGTCACCCGTGAAGGAGACCTCGGCCTGCGACACGGCCGCGCTCCCGGCCTCCGCCGCCGGGCCGCCGGCCCGGACGACGGCCCGGGCGGTCAGCGGCCGGCCGGTACCGCGCTCGGTGCGCGCCACCCGCACCCGTACCTCGACACGGCCGGTGGTGGTGCCGTCGGCGGGGAGACCGTCGACGGTGACGACCGGACGGACCTCGGCGAGCCGGGCCGTCGACCAGTGCTCCAGCCGCACCGGCCGCCACATGCCCGCCGTGACGACGGTCGGCCCCCAGTCCCAGCCGAACGAGCAGGCCATCTTGCGGATGTACTGGAAGGGCTCGGGGTAGACGTTCGGCCGGTCCCCGGTGAGCGCGCGGACGCGCTCCGCCTCCTCGTACGCCGAGTCGAAGCGCACCTCGAGGCGGCCCGTCCGGCCCGTGACGTCGAAGCGGTGGGTCCGGTGCATGTTGCGCGTCCGGCCGAGGACCTCGCCGGCCAGCACGATCTCCGCGGCGGTGTCCAGGCCCTCGAAGACCAGCTCCGTGCGCTCGTGCCGGCTGCGGTGGTCCAAGTCGGTGACGTAGCACCACCCCTGGCGCCCGACCCAGGCGATCTCCGTCTCGTTCCGGCCGATGAAGGGGTCGGGTATGACCTGCGCGGCGAGCAGGTCGGTGTGGACGCAGCCGGGGACGCGGGCCGGGAGCAGTGCGTCCTCGTGGCGCAGGCTCCAGCCCTCGGTCAGCTGGGTGACGTCCTTCATGTGTGCGGCTCCAATCGCCCGGCGTGGCGGGGGATGTGTGTACGACGCCGACAACCTAGCCGCGCGCGCCCCGCACTGTCCATGAACCGGTAAAGCTCCCTGTGTTCACCCACCGTGCAAGCAAGAAACCGCAAAACGCGTAATTCCGGCTGCCGGACGGGCTCTGGATAACGATTGGGCATCGCGCAGGAAACCGGAGCTTTACCGGTTCACACGCTCCTGTCATAGTGCCGACATCCCACTTTGACCTGAGCCGTAACCCTGAAGGAGTTGGGCACATGGGGAAGACGAAGGCGTTCACGGGCGCGCTTCTCGCCGTCGCGACACTCACCGTGGCGGGATGCGGTGGCGGGGGAGCCGCGACGGGGGAGATCGCGGCCGCGCCGGCCGACCCCGCCGGGGTCTCCGGGCGGATCAAGGTCCTGACCCACCGGACCGACCTGGTCCAGGACGGCACGCTCAAGCGGTACGCGGCCGACTTCAACAAGGTCTACCCCAAGGTGAAGGTGACGTTCGAGGGGATCACCGACTACGAGGGGGAGGTGAAGATCCGCATGAACACCAAGACCTACGGTGACGTGCTGATGATCCCCGCGGCGGTGGCCAAGAACGACTACCCCGCCTTCTTCGCGCCCCTCGGCCCGGCCGCCGAGCTCGCCCGCAAGTACCGCTTCAGCGACAAGACCGAGGTGGACGGCAAGGTCTACGGCATCGCCCAGTTCGGCACCGCCAACGGCTTCGTCTACAACAAGGCCCTCTGGAAGAAGGCCGGGATCACCGCCTGGCCCAGGACACCCCAGGAGTTTCTGGCCGCCCTGCGGACCCTCGGGGACAGGACCGACGCCGTGCCGTACTACACGAACTTCAAGGACGGCTGGCCGATGGTCCAGTGGACCTCGAACGTGGGATCGGTGACCTGTGACGCCAAGGCGACCGACAAGCTGGCCGGACCGGTGTCGCCCTGGAAGGCGGGCGGTGAACTGCACACCATCGACACCCTCGTCCACGACATCGTGAAGCAGGGGCTGGCCGAGAAGGACCCGACCACGACCAACTGGGAGACCTCCAAGGCCCTGCTCGCCGAGGGGAAGATCGGCAGCATGATGCTCGGCTCCTGGTCGATCACCCAGATGCGGGCGGCGGCGAAGCAGGCCGGCGGTTCCGCCGAGGACATCGGCTTCATGCCCTTCCCCGCGCAGAAGAACGGCGCGTTCTGCGCGACCCTGGTCTCCGACTACCAGCAGGCCGTGAGCGCCCATTCCGAGAACAAGCCGGCGGCGCGCGCCTGGATCGACTGGTTCACCGAGAAGTCCGGCTACTCCGAGCGGGAGGGCGCGGTGCCCGCCGTGAAGGCGGCCCCCATGCCGGCCACCCTCAAGGACTTTGTTGACAACGATGTCACGTTCGTGGAGCGGTCCGAGGCGGAGACGGCCGTGGTCAACGAGATCGACAACGCCGCCGAGATCGGCCTGAACAAGCCCGACTACCGGCAGAAGCTCATCGACACCGCCCGAGGCGCCCAGGACGGCAGCCTCCAGGACTTCTTCGCCGACCTGAACAAGAAGTGGGACGAGGCGGCGAGGACCGCCGGTTCCTGAACACCGGTGGAACGCGGGTCCCGGCCGCCGAGCGGCGGCCGGGCCTCCTCCCTCCCGCAGCCGCGGACACGAAAGGCCGACATGACCGAGAAACCCCCGAAGTCCCCGCGCACCGCGACCGATCCCTCCGCCCCGGCCCCCGGAGCCCCGCGCCCCCGCACCGCGCCCGGGACCGCGGTCCTCCCCGCCCCCGCCGCCACGGAGGCCGGCGCCCCCAGCCGTACGGGCACGCGTCCGGTGGCGCCCCGCAGACCCGCGGCCCGCTCCTGGCGCCACTCGCCCCTGCGCCGCGCCACCCCGTGGTTCTTCCTCGCCGTGCCCTTGGCCCTGCTCCTCACGTTCACCTACGTGCCCGTGGCGAGCATGATCTCGTACAGCTTCACCGACTGGGACGGAGTGAGCCCCCACCGGGAGTTCACGGGTGTGGACAACTACGTCCAGATCTTCACCCGCCCCGAGATGTTCCGGGTCTTCTTCGTCAGCGGCTACTACCTGGCCGCCTCCGCCCTCCAGATCGGCGTCGCCCTCTACTTCGCCACGGTTCTCAGCTTCAACCTGCGGTTCCGCAACTTCTTCAAGGGCGTCCTCTTCTTCCCCTACCTCATCAACGGCGTCGCGATCGGCTTCGTCTTTTTGTACTTCTTCCAGGACGGCGGCACCCTGGACTCCGTCCTCGTGTGGCTGGGCGTGACCACCGACCATCCGTGGCTCGGCGACCCCACCTCCGCCAACCTCTCGCTGGCCGGCGTGTCCGTCTGGCGCTTCACCGGCCTGAACTTCGTCCTCTTCCTGGGCGCCATCCAGTCCGTCCCGGGCGAGCTCTACGAGGCGGCGCAACTCGACGGCGCCGACCGGTGGCAGCAATTCCGCCACATCATCGCCCCGAGCATCAAGCCCGTCCTCAGCCTCAGCGTCATCCTGGCGATTTCCGGCTCCCTGTCCGTCTTCGAGATCCCCTACATCATGACCGGCGGGGCGACCGGCACGTCGACCTTCGTCATCCAGACGGTCAAGCTCGCCTTCCAGTTCAACAAGACCGGCCTGGCCTCCGCCGCGGCCGTGGTCCTGCTCGCGCTCATCCTGCTCCTCACCTGGGTACAGCGCCGGCTCGTCCCCGACGACAAGGTGGATCTCGTATGACCCCCGCCCCGACCTCCCGCCGCCGGCTCAGGGCCGGGACCGTACTGACCTACCTGTCGCTGATCGCCGCGGCGCTGGTCGTCCTGCTCCCGCTGGCCGTCGTCCTCCTCACCTCGCTCAAGACGACCGAGGAGGTGTCCGAGGGAGGAGCGCTCTCGCTCCCGGGCGACTGGCTCAATTTCCGCAACTACGCCACCGCGTTCACCGACGGCCATCTGCTCGCCGCCTTCGGGAACACCGCCTTCATCCTCCTCTTCTCCCTCACCGGCACCGTGATCATCGGCTCGATGACGGCCTACGCGGTCGACCGCTTCGACTTCCGCGCCAAGAAGGCCGTCATGGCGCTGTTCCTCGTCGCCACCCTCGTACCGGCCGTCACCACCCAGGTCGCGACCTTCCAGATCGTCAACGGTTTCGGCCTGGTCGACACCCGGTGGGCCCCGATCCTGCTCTACATGGGCACGGACATCGTCTCCGTGTACATCTTCCTGCAGTTCATCCGCTCCATCCCGCGTTCGCTGGACGAGGCGGCCCGCCTCGACGGGGCCAACGCCTTCACCATCTACCGGAAGATCATTCTTCCGCTGCTCAAGCCGGCCATCGCCACCGTCGTCATCATCAAGGGGATCACCACCTACAACGACTTCTACATCCCCTTCCTCTACCTGCACTCCGAGGATCTGGGCACCATCTCCACCGCCCTCTTCCGCTTCAAGGGTCCCTTCGGAGCGCACTGGGAGGCCATCTCGGCCGGCGCGATCCTCGTCATCCTGCCGACGCTCGTCGTCTTCCTGCTGCTCCAGCGCTGGATCTACAACGGCTTCGCGCAAGGCGCGACGAAGTAGCCGGCCGCGGCCGGAGCCGGGCCCGGCACGCGGGTCAGGCCGGCGGCGCGGCGGTGCTGCCGCGCGGCACGAACCGCGCGTACTCGGCCTGCACGTTCCCGACCGTCTCGTTCGCGAGGAGGGCGAGCAGGGCACGGGCCGCCCCGGCCCCGTACGCCGGAATGTCCCGGGCGAGCGCGGACAGGGGAGGCCGGACGACCTGAGTGAGGGGCGACTCGTCCCAGGCGACGACGGACAGGTCGCGGGGGATGACGAGGCCGAGTTCCTGGGCTACGGACAGCGCCGCGACCGCCATGATGTCGTTGTCGAAGATCATCGCGGTGGGACGTTCCGCCGCGATGAGCAGCCGGCGGGCGGCCCGCGCCCCCTCGTCACCGGTGTAGTCGGTGTGCAGGATCTCCGGCTCGGCCAGTCCCGCCTCCGCGCACCCCTCCCGGAGGGCGTCGTCCCGTACGGCGGTGTGCGCGAGGTCGGCCGGACCGGCCACGCGCGCGATGTGCCGGTGCCCGATCGCCGCGAGGTACCGCACGGTCTCGCGCACGCTCTCGGCGTCGTCCGACCACACCGCCGGCAGGGAACCGGCCGTGTGCGGAGGGCCGATGACGACGGCCGGCAGCCCGAGCGCCTCGATCGCCGGCACGCGCGGATCACCGTCCCGCAGATCGACGAGGAACACGCCGTCCACCCGCCGTTCGCCCCACCAGCGCCGGTACGTCTCCATCTCCCGCGCCTCGCTGTCGACCATCTGCAGCATGAGGGCGTGGGCCCGGTCGGAGAGGACGTGCTCGATCCCGCTGATGAACTCCATGAAGAAGGGCTCGGTGCCGAGCGTGGAGGCCGGACGCCGCACCACGAGCCCCACCGCCTGGGCTCGCGCCCCGGTCAGCGCCCGCGCGGCACTGTTGGGCCGCCAGCCCAACTCCTCGGCGATCGCCTTGATCGCGGCGCGGGTGGTGTCGGAGACCCCGGGCTGGTCGTTGAGCGCGTAGGAGACGGCCACCTTGGACACTCCGGCTCGGAGCGCGATGTCCGCAATCGTCGGCCGCTTCACCCGTCACTCCCACTCTCCGACCCGATCCTCCCGCCCCGCTGACCCTACCCGCCCCGGCATCCCCGCCGGTCAGGCCCACGACCGCCCGCGCTCCACCCGCCGAGCCCGCACGGCCGCCCGTGCCCGCCCCTCCGGGACCAGCGGCGCCCCGGCTGTGGCCGTCCCGCGAGCGCTTCACCCCTCGGACGCAGACGCCCGGCCGGCTCCCGGCCCGGCGGTGCGGTCCAGGACCGGACCGCGCCGCCCGGTGGTGGCGCGGCCCGCCCCGTCAGGCGCTCCTGCCGGACCGCCTCGCCCGCGGCGTACGCAGCTCGGTCCCCTGCCAGTCCACCGCCACCCTCACGGAGCCGGTCCGCACCAGCCCGGCGGTGGCCGCGCACTCGGCGATGTCACTGGGCTCCACGTGCCCCATCCGGCCGGTCCTGGGGGTCAGCAGCCACACGGCGCCGTCCTCGCAGAAGTCGGTCAGCGCCGCGTGGAGGCCGTCGACGAGATCACCGTCGTCGTCCCGCCACCACAGCAGTACGGCGTCGGCCAGGCCGCCCGTCCCCACCCCGACCAGCTCCTTGCCCGTCGCCTCCTCGACGGCCTGGCGCAGATCGGTGTCACTGTCCTGGGCGTGACCGATCTCCCGAACGGTCTGGCCCTGGGTGAAGCCCAGCCGGTCGGCCATGCTCGTCTCCGCCGTCGTCATCGCCGGCCCTCCTCGTCTCCCATCGACAGGCGTCCAGCTGGAACGCCGCGACGTTCAACGCGCCACGCCGACCGGGCGTCACGGGTGCCCCACGCCGATCCGACGAGGAGAGCCACCACGATGACCGTGACCCCGATCGACCTCCACTCCTCCTTCCTCCACATCCGCCCCGACGGCCGGGTGCGCGCCGAACAGCCGGTGTTCGACCCGGAGCGGGACGGCTGGCAGCTGATGACCTTCCACGTCGAGACCGACGCCGACGTCCATGGCGACCACTGGGAGATCCACCGAGGCGGACGAAGTCGTCTCCTGCCTCACCGGAGGCATCCGCCTCCTCCTCCACCCGGAGCACCCCGGCGATCGGGAAGAGGGTGTCGAACTCACCCCGGGAACGGCGGTGATCGTGCCTCGGGGCCGCTGGCACCGCATCGCCCTGGATGCCCCCAGCGACATCATGTCCCTGACCCTGCCCCATGGCAGCCGCCTCGAGCAGCGCACCGAAGCCTGACCGCGCCTCCACCGACGGGCTCCGCACCCGGTCCGGTCTTCCCCGCCGGGCCGGGCACGCGCCGGCGGACCTCAGATCTCCCTCAGAAGATCGCGCTCCCCGCCTGTCATCCCCGCGCCCCCGGATACGTTCCCCCCACGACCACCTCACCGACCGGCGGGTGGCCTCGCACGGACGTCACCACGGGGGAAACCATGCGCACCGGAACACGCGGAACCACCGCCTCGGCCCTTGTCCTCCTCACCGCCCTCGCCACCGCCTGCACCACCGACACCTCCCCGGACCCGGGGCGGCCCACCACCCCACCGGCTGCCTCGGCGCAGCAGCGGGACGGGCAGCAGCCGACGAGGGCGGCCACCGAACTCGCCCAGGGCGCCCGCGCCAGGGCCGCCCTGGAGACGACGGCCCCCGAGGAGGACCCGGCCTTCGTCGCATCCGGACTCGAACGCGTCCGTGACGGCGTGCACCACCGCTCCCCGCTCACCCGGGGCGCGTCCTACACGGTCTCCGTCGCCTGCGCCGGGACCGGGACCGTCACCGTCGTCATCGACCGCACCGCCTTCCCGCCCGCGCCGTGCGACTCCGTGCCCGTGCGCCACCGCGTCGACCGCGCCCCCGGGCAACTGCCGCTCTCCGTGACGGGAACACCCGGATCCACCGGCATGATCGCCTGGCGGATCACCGCCACGACGACCTGACCCGCACGGTCGATATGCTGGACCGACATGACTGATCCCCGGTGGCTTCCCCTGCTGTTCCTCGACGTCGACGGTCCGCTCATCCCGTTCGGGGCGGAAAGCGGACGGTATCCGTCCTTCCGGACCGGCCATGTGCCGGCAGCCGCCGCGAACCCGCTGCTGACCCGTTTGGACCCCGCGCACGGAGAGAAGCTGGCCGCGCTCCCGTGTGCGATCGTCTGGGCCACCACCTGGATGCAGGACGCGAACGAGTGCCTCGCCCCCCTGCTCGGTCTCGCACCCCTTCCCGTGATCACCTGGCCGGAGCCGTCCTCCCTCGACGAGCAGGACGAACGCGCGGGACTCCACTGGAAGACCCGCGCCCTCGTCACACACGCGGCGGGGCGGCCGTTCGTGTGGGTCGACGACGAGATCAGGGACGCCGACCGGGCGTGGGTGGCCGCCCACCACCGGGGACCCGCCCTCCTGCACCGCGTCGATGCCCGCGTCGGTCTCACCGAGGACGACTACGCGACGGTCGGCGCCTGGCTCCGGCGGCAGCCGGAGGCGCCCGGGGACGACCGCCGGACCGCGTAGCGGGGCGCGAACGTACAGACGGGTGAGGGTGACTGACGGAAAGTCAGGCCGCCACACGGGGTTCGGCACCCCCCCGCCGTCACCCCGGCGGCCTGGGGGAGCGCCCCGGCCGCCGGAGCCACCCCCCTCACGCGCCCGGCCCGCCCGGACGCACCCCTCACCCGTCACGTCAGACGACGGCCCCCGACCCCGCACGCTCCCGTACGGACGGCCGGACCGGCACCGGCGCCGGGCGTCGGTCCTCCAGCAGGACCGCCAGGGGCAGCGTCGTGAACACCGTCGACGCCATGCCCAGGACCACGCCCGCGAGAAGCGCGACGGAGAAGTCCGTCAACGAGTCTCCGCCGAGGACGGCGAGCGCCACCAGCACGAACAGCGCCCCCATACCGGTGTTGACCGTACGCGGCAGGGTCTGGGCGACCGCCCGGTCCGCGAGGTCGGCCTGCGGAAGGCGGCCGCCCTTGCGCCGTAGCTCGCGCAGCCGGTCCAGGACCACCACGGAGTCGTTCACCGAATAGCCGACCACGGTGAGCAGCGCCGCGAGGAAGACGCTGTCCACGGGTTTGCCGAGCCAGGCGAACAGACCGATCACGAGCAGGACGTCCTGCGCCATCGCCGCCACGGCCGACACCGCGTACGTCCAGCGGAACCGTACGCTCAGATACACCAGCTGCGCGACGACACCGAGACCGAGCGCGACGAACGCCTGGGTCCGCAGCTCGCCGCCGAGACTCGGCCCGACGCGCTCGTCCCGCTCGACGGAGACCGGCCCGGCCACGCTCGCGACGGCCCGCCGGATCTCGTCCTGTTCGGCGTCCCCGGTCTGCCGGACCCGCACGGACACCTCCCGGTCCCCGTCGCCCGTGGTCCGGACGACGGCGTCCGGGAACCCGGCGGCGGCCACGGCCGACCGCGCCTCGTCGGCGTCGACGGGGCGGACGGCCGCGTACTGCACGACCCGGCCGCCCGTGAACTCCACACCGAACTCCACGCCCCGGACCGCGATCCCGCCCAGGGCGAGCAGCAACAGTCCGGCACTCGCCGCGAACCACCGGCGGCGGCGCGCCATCAGGCGGGGAACCCGACGGGTGAGCCGGGTCCGCAGGCGCCCGGGCGTGGCCATACCGGTGAGGGACGGCCGTCGGCGCACCGCCGGCAGCGCCAGCGCACCGTCGGCGAAGATCCGGGTGATCACCATCGCGGTGAGCATCGACGCCACGACGCCGATCGCGAGCGTCACACCGAAGCCCTTCACCGGCCCGGTCGCGAAGGCGAAGAGGAGTCCGGCGGCGAGGAGCGTGGTGACGTTGGCGTCCGCGACGGCACTCCACACCTTCCCGAAGGCCGCCGCCACCGGCCGCCGCGGGTCCCGCGCGGCGGTCCGGCCCAGGGCCCCGTACTCCTCCCTCGCCCGCTCGAAGACCAGCACATTGGCGTCCACGGCGATGCCGACCGCGAGGACGAACCCGGCGAGCCCGGGAAGGGTCAGCGTGGCGCCGAGGGCGAGCACGGCGGCGTACGAGATCAGTCCGTACAGCAGCAGGGCGAGCGTGGCGAGCAATCCCAGGAGCCGGTAGACGGCGATGACGAAGACGCCCGTGCAGGCCAGGCCGATGAGCGCGGCGAGCAGACTGGCCCGGATCGCCTCGGCGCCGAGGGTCGGCCCCACGGTGCTCTGCTCGACCGTGGTCACGGGCACGGGCAGCGCGCCGCCCTCCACGAGCGCGGCGAGATCCCGGGCCTCGCCGGCCGAGAAGCCGCCCGTGATCTGCGTGGACCCGCCGACGATGCCCGAACCGCACGGCACGCCGGCCTCCACACCGGGCGCGGACACGATCCGGTCGTCGAGGACGATCGCGACCCTCCGCGCGGGATCTCCGGCCGGCGCGCAGGCCGCCTTGCCGGTCAGACGCGCCCACGCGTCCGCCGCCTTGGCCCGGAAGGCGAGGTCGACGGTCCACCCACGGCCGCCGGCAGTGTCGAGGACGGCCTCGGCACTCTTCACCCCCTCACCCGTGAGCACCGGCGCGGACAGGGCGAGGAAGGAACCGGGCGCGTCCGGATCGGCGAGAACCCGGCCGTTCTTCGCGGCGGCCGCTTCAGGGGCGGCAGCGGTCGCGGTGACGGCGTGCACGGTCAGCTGGGCGGTACGGCCGATCACCTCGGCGGCCTCCCGGGGATCGCGCAGGCCCGGAAGCTCCACCACGATCCGGCGCTCGCCGGACCGTGCGAGCGACGGCTCGGCCACACCGAGCCCGTCGACCCGCTTGCGCAACACCTCCAATGTGCGCTCGGTGGCCGCGGCGTCGGCGCGGACCCTGGGGGTGTGCTGGGTTTCGAGAACGATGCGGGTGCCGCCCCGGAGGTCGAGCCCGAGACGGGGCGGCGTGGTCAGAACGGTCCAGAGGGAGAGCGCGACGACGACGAGCGCGAGCAGCGCGCGCCGGAGCGCGACGGGAAAAGACATGGGAACTCCACGGGCGGCGCGGCACGGGACGCACGGCGTCTGCTCGGTGCGCCGGTGCCGGCGGACAGGTCGGAAACGCGCGGCCGTCAGGAAATCCCGGGCCCGGACATACCGAAGGCCCGGACGACAGCGGCGCCGGAAACGTCAGCTGTGCCGGGTGGAGGGGGGCCCGCGCGGAACCCGTGAACCGTACGAACCCCCGGGCGGCGCCCGCTCCCGGCGCGCCTCACCCGCGACCGCGCCCCGCAACGGCACGTCCGGCCCCCGCCGCACCACGGGCGGAGCCATCGGCGGCGCAGGGAAGCGTACGGAGTGCTCCACCACCGCGGGCAGTTCGGCGACGGCGGACGGCGAGACCTCGGGCGCCGCGTCGGCGCCGGGCCCGGCGTGAGTGGTGAACGGGCCGCCTCCGGACGCCGGGAGAACGGCGGGGGAGGCGACCGCGGAGTGCGGGACCGGCAGGACGCCCGCCGGGCTCCCGGAGACGGGGGCCACCATCAGCAGCGACCAGAGCGCGCACAGCAGCCCGGGCAGAAGACGACCGAGGAAACGCGTGGCGCGCCCCATCCCGCCCCCTTCCCGTCGCCCGTGGAGTCCCCCCAGCCTAGGCCGTGTCTTTCGGATCTTGCCGGGCTCGCGGCGCCTGGCACCGCGCCCCGCTGCGTTGTCGTCGGTCGCCGATGCTCCGCATGGACTCCCTCCTCCGCCTTGCGATGCACGGCGCCAGACGCCGCTCCCTGATCCGGCCTGATCCAAAAGACACGGCCTAGGGGGTGTCCTCGGAATCCTGACGAGGTGGCCGGCGGGCCGGTCACGGGGACGCGGGACGGCGTGCCCCGGGCGGTGCGGGACGGCGTTCGGTTCAGGCGGCGGATCCGCCGCGTGGCTGCTCAGTCGACGACTTCGACGTCCTTCCAGAAGGCGACCCGGTCGCGCACCATGGCGGCCGTGTCCTTCGGGTCGGGGTAGTACCAGACGGCGTCCTCGCTGCGTTCCCCGGCGTGCTCCAGGGTGTAGTACGACGCCGTTCCCTTCCACGGACACGTGGTGTGCGTGTCGGAGTCGCGCAGGACGTCCTCGCGCAACGAGGCCCGGGGGAAGTAGTGATTGCCCTCGACGACGACCGTGTCCTCGCTCTCGGCGATGACGATGTCCTTCCACAGTGCTTTCGGCATGGCACTCATCCTCACAGAGCGGGGCGGCCGGTGTCCCGCGCCCCGCGGAATCCGCGTGCGACCACCGCCTGCGGGGACGCCGCCGCCCGCGACTTCGACGACGAACCCGACCACGGCCTGCGGGCACCGGAGACCCGGTCCGCCTGGGCGGACCGGTCGCGCGGGTCCGAACGCCCCGTCCCGGCGCCCTCCCGGCCCGGGACCGTCAGAGCGGACGCCCGTCGATCTGTGCAGGCCCCTCGTCCGGCGAGGGCACGGCATGGGGACGCAGGACCATGAGCCCCTCCTCCACGGCCGCCACCAGGGCGAAGGGGAACCGGTCGAGCTCGAGGCAGAGCGCGACATCATCGGGGTGGACGCCCTGGCGCACCCCCTCCGCCAGCTCGGCGGCCGCCCGTGACGTCCCGGCCCGGTGGAGGAATGCGGCCGGGTCCGTCTCGGCCCCGGCGGCCCTGCGGGCGATGTACTGAGCACACGCCAGGTCCTCGTCGGCCTTCCCGTCCTCACCGGTGACGACGAACGTGACGCCGTCACACCCGCGGGTCCGCAGGAGCCGGGCCGTCGCCTCCGCCACCACGAAGCCGGCGCACAGCACCAGCGACGCCTCCTTCACCGCCAGGGCGCCGACCGTCCCCGCCGTGGTCTTCTGCACCACGGTCCGGCCGCCGAGATCCACGGACCGCAGCCTGCCGGGCGAGTTGACGGCGTCGAACCCGGGGGCGGGCGCACCGTCCTTCAGCGCCACCGCGTCCGGATGACGCGCCTTGAGAGCCAGGGCCTCGTCGAGCGACCCGGCGAGAACGATCTTCTCCGCCCCCTGGGCGAAGGCCCAGGCGGCGACCGTGAAGGCACGCATGACATCGACCACGACGGCCACGTCCGGAACTTCGACCAGTTCGGGGATACCGAGGAAACGAGCGTCCATCCCGGCATGATCGTGGATGCCGCACCCGCGGACTCCCCGTCGTGACGAGCATCACGGTCCGATCCTCGTCCCGTCCTGCCGCGGGGCTCAGCCGAACGCGACGACGAGCCGGACCGCCCGCTCGCCGAAGCGGTCCGCCAGTGCCTTCATCACGGCGAAGACGTGCGACCAGGGGGAGCCGGCGCCCAGGAGGGCACCGGCGGTCAGCGGCTCGTACCGGCAGAGCAGATCCCCGCTGGTCCACTCGGAGAAGCGCGCCGTACGGTCCAGGCCGTCCGGCGGCGGGCCCACGAGGCCGACCACCTCGGCAGGCCACCGGTCGGGCACGAGCCGCTGGTGCAGCAGGGACGGCAGGGAGGCCTTCGACCACGACAGGCGGCCGGTGCAGGGGGATTCGGGTACGGTGCCGGGATCGAGCCGGGCGATCTCCGCCCAGTCGGCCCAGGTCGCGCCGTGGAACTCCCTGGTCCGCACCGGCGGCTCCAACACGGCCCGCAGGTCCCCCGACATGTCGGTGGGGAGCCCGCGCCCCGCCGCGAGGGGGCGGAACCCCGCGTCGTTGCAGACCCCGAACAGGCAGCCGAAAGCCGCGTGGTCACTCTCGTCGTACAGGGGCCACAGGTCCATCGCCCTGACCCACGGCTCACCGTCGTGGTATCCGGCGTCGACACCGGGATGGCGGAACTCGATCCCCCCGTGGATGTCCGTGCTCACAACCGCTCACCCTAGGCACCGGTACGGACCGGGCCGACGCGGGGGCTGTCGGAGCGCTCGATTACACTCCGCCCACCATGCTCAAACATCCGGCCAGGGGGCCGGATGTCGTCCTGGGGGGACTTCTTGCGCCTGCGCGCCCTTTTCCGTGCCCGTCACCGCGTCACCGCGGCCGCCGTCGTCGGCGCCGCCCTGACCGCTTCGGCCGTCACCACCGCCGTCGCACCCGACGCCCGGGCCGCCACCACCATGCGGATCACGAAGGTGGTGGTCAACGGAGGCAAGGACATCGTCCTGGCCACCGCGGCCAAGCGGGTGACCGTCACCGCGACGATCTCCGAGGACTCCGCCCTCGAACAGGTGTGGCTGGACCTCGAGAACCGCACCGGTGACCGCACGAACTTCCACGCGTCCCGCCAGGCCACCTGCTCCGCCGCCGGAACGGTGAAGACCTGCACCACGACGCTCACCCTCGACCCGCGGTCCGACATGGTCCACAACAGCCTGGCGGGCCCCACCAACTGGACTGCCTACGCCCAGGCGAAATCGCGCGACGGCGACTTCGACAGCGACTACTTCCCCTCGGTCGCGGTCCGGCGACTCGTGGCCGTCTCCGGCGACGCCGGCCCCGAGCCGGTCCGCAAGGGCGCGGCGCTCACCGTCACCGGCCGTCTGACCGCCGCCAACTGGAACACCCACTCCTGGACGGCCCTCGCCGGCCGGCCGGTCCAGCTCCAGTTCTGCAAGTCCCCGTGCACCTCCTACACCACGGTCCGCACGGTGACCTCGCCCTCCACCGGGGCACTGCGCGCCACGGTCACCGCGACCGCCGACGGCTACTGGCGCTGGTACCACCCGGCTCCGGTGTGGGCGACCGCCGCGTCCTCACCCGCGGACCACGTCGACGTGCGCTGACGTCATGACCGGCGCCGGCATTCCGGAGACCCTCGGCGCCCTCGTCCGGCTCTGCCCGCCTCCCGCCGATCCGCCGGCGGTGGACTGGGACGGCGTCGAGCGCGCCGTCGGCACGGCTCTGCCCGCCGACTACAAGCAGCTCGTCGCGACCTACGGCGCAGGCGTCTTCGACGGGACGGTCTGGCTGCTCGTCCCGGACTCCGCCCACCCCGACTGCGATCTGCGCACCTGGTGGGCGGAACGGGACGAGACCCTGGCCGGCCTGTGGGCCCTGGGAGAACCGAAGCCGACCGTCCTGCGGGAGCCCGGGGCCATGGTCCTGCCCTGGGGGTACGAGGAAGGCACAGGAGCGTTCCTCTTCTGGCTCGTACGGCCCGGCCGGCACCCCGACGAGTGGACCGTGCTGTACCAGGAGGGCCGCGGCCCCCTGTGGGAGCACCACGCCACGGGGTGCCTCGCCTTCCTCCTGGCGGTACTCGACGGCACGGCGGAGACGGAGTACTTCGGCGACCTCCGTGACCCGGGCGGCGAGCCGGTGGAGCACCGCTTCGAGACGGCCGACGAGACTCTCGGGCCGTCCGTGCGGTGACGCCGCCGCCTCCGGTCCCGGGTCTCCTGGCGGCAGGAGGGCGGAGGGGACCCGCCCGGGGCGGGTCCCCTCGGTCGACGGACGGCCCGAGGTGATGCGGCGTCAGTCGTCCCCGCCCCCGCCGCCGTTGCCGCCCTCGTTGGACGAGGTGAGGGCCGTGACCGTGACGTCGGTGATCATCGCGCCGCAACCACCGTTGTTGGTGCTGGACTTCGAGGCGAACTGGATGTTCTCGGTGTCGTCGGAAGCGGTGAACCGCATCCCGGTCTTGAGCCAGTCGCCGGCGTCGCCCTGGGGTTCGAAGCGGCCGCTGGTGTTGCCGATGACGGTGACTTCGTAGGGCTGCTCGGGGAAGCGGTCGCAGCCGGGGAACGTCTCGCGCGAGTGCTGCCAGCGGATGGCGTACTCCTTGCCGGGCACGGTCTCGACCGTCTGACGGATGGTGCCGGGCTGGGAGCCGGTCAGATCGGCGGCCTGGTTGCGCTTCGGGCTCTGGGCCAGGTCGCGGTTGTAGATGTCGATGTCGCCGCGGACGACGTCCCACCCGGGCAGCAGGTGGTCGTTCGAGGAGTCGATGCGCGTGTAACCGTGGGGCCCCTCGGGGGCGGTGGGCTGGTTGAAGGAGCCGTTGGTGATCAGGTTGTGGCCGCCGGAGGCGGCGGTGACCTGGGGGGCGCCGGTGGCCAGCCCGGTCAGGGTGGCGGCCAGGACGAGGGTGATGAGACCGGCCTTGCGTGCGGTGCGGTTCATGGTGATGTCTTCCTGTTCGTGGATGGGGTTTCGCCGGAAGGGGCCGTCGGCCGTCTTACGGGGGATCAGTCGCCGCCGGGGGCTCCCTGGCGTTCCAGGTGGTAGATGTGGCCGTAGTCGTCACCGAGCCAGATCTTGTGCTTCAGGGGGGAGTTGGCGTCGCGCAGCGCGGGGGTGTCGTACACGGCCAGCTCCTCCGCTCCGGAGAAGACGTGGACGCGTGCGCGCTCGACGACCCAGTCGCGATGGTCGCCCGCCGGGTGCAGCCGGAGGTAGACCTCGCCGTCCAGGGCGGTGGCCGGCAGGCGCGGCTCGCGTGGATCGTTCCGCTGGGGCTGGGCGACGTTGGGGTCGGCCCCGAGGTAGAAGTCCTGCCGGGCCCCGGGGGTGAAATCACCGGCCGGATCACTCTGTGTCCGCAGCCGGAACTCGCGTCCGCCGAAACCGAGGTAGATCCTGCTGGTGGTTCTGGCCGGCGTCTCCGAAGCGGTCTGTACGTCGACGTGCAGACGGCTGATTTCGGGCATGCATTTCTCCTTTTCCGCTGTGCAGGGAAGGGGTGATGCCTCCGATGGGCCGGAAAGGGAAGACGGGGCGAATCCGTTCCCGTCCGGCAGGGGCAATTGTTACCCCGTCGGTTCCCCGGAAACAGGGAATCTTCCACCTGGCGGCTGCCCCGGAGCGCGCAGCGGGGTTGTGAAGAGGGCGCGCTTTTACTCTCCGTGCAAGCGGATGCTTCTGCATTTCGACTCCGGTGTCACACGCGCACCAAATGCCACGTAGAACCGTTGGAGGACGGTTTCTGCAATCGGGAGATCACGTGCGCTCCGCATGTGGCAGGCGCTCGCCATTGTAGGAAAAGCTCACGTTTGAATGGCCTTCCGGCCTTCTCACACGATCAGGTGAAGGCTCCCGCGATGCCTTGCGTTCGAGGTGTGGGGAGGCGTCATGGTGGTCCGGGACGCGAATGCATGCGTGCGGGTTCCTGATGTCGCGGGTCATGTCCATTCCGGCGCTTTTCGTCATTCGGCATTCGACGGCGATCGCTGCACCCGGTTCCGCCGTCGCGGAACCCTTCGCGGTCCGTTCCGGACGGCCGGCCCCGAAGAACCCCACCTCCCGTGTCCCCGCCCAGGGCAGTACAGCCCTCGAACCCCCGACGGAAGGAATTCTCATGAACAGGCCTCGCCTCGTCGTGGTCACGGCACTGAGCAGCGCCCTGCTCGCCGGCCTCGCCCTCGTCCCCGCCACCTTCGCCACCGCCAGTACCAACCTGGTGACCAACGGCACGTTCAGCAAGCCCGACGTGGAGAGGGGCGCCGCGACCTACAAGCGGGTCACCTCCGCCAACTCCGACCAGATCATGACGGGCTGGCGGGTCACCAAGGGCAGCGTCGACATCTTCAGCAGCCAGACGGCGCGCTACCGCCACCAGGCGGCGAACATCAACGGCGGCGGGAACGGCTCGATCCAGCAGGACCTGGAGACCGACAGCGGCCAGCGGTACAAGCTCGAGTGGTACCACAGCCCCGAGACGTGGGACGGCTGCGAGAGCTTTCCCGACCAGCCGTACGACGTCTCCCTCGACGGCAGCGACGTCGAACCCAAGCGTTTCGAGCCCACCGGCGACCCCGGAACCTACCGCAAGCGGAGCCTGACCTTCACCGCCGAGAGCGACTTCGTGACCCTCAGCTTCACCTCCAAGGCGCCCCCGTCCAACGGCCATTGCGGCGCGCT
Source organism: Streptomyces sp. NPDC012827 (assembly GCF_042900905.1). Lineage (NCBI taxonomy): Bacteria > Bacillati > Actinomycetota > Actinomycetes > Kitasatosporales > Streptomycetaceae > Streptomyces > Streptomyces sp. NPDC012827. Next base: position 214,155 of record NZ_JBIBBY010000010.1, read on the forward strand.
CATCGCGGACGTGGTGGTCAAGCCGGTCGCCAACAGCAACAACAACGGCAACAGCGGAGGCAATGACACCGGGGGCAACGGGGACGACTGATCCCTCTCCCGCCCGGCTCTGTCTGCTCAGCGCCCCGGCCGACGGGTCCTCCCCGCGGACGCGGACCCCTCTCGGGGCGCTGTCCCGCCCGCGGGCACCACCCGCCGGCGAACCATCCCGTGCCGTGCCCCGCCCGCGCCCCCACTCCCCGCTCCTCGTCCCTCAGCCGATCAGGAAGGCACTGACGTCCATGCCTCGTACGCACCGTGTCCTGCTCGTCGCCGGCACCCTCCTCGCCTGCGGTACGGCGACGCAGCCTCCGGCGACGGCCGCCGACCACAACCTCGTCAACAACGGCACCTTCTCCCGGCCGGCCGCGCCGGACACCGACCTGGGCCACCGGCGCATCGACTCCGACAACGCCGGCGAGCTCCCGGAGTGGCGGCTTCGCAGCGGCGACATCGACATCGTCGGCCGCAAGCTCGCCGGATCACCGTCCTACCACCAGGCGGCCAACCTCACCGGCGGGTCTCCGGGCAGCATCGAGCAGTCCTTCGAGACCACGGTCGGTCAGCGGTACGTCATCCGCTGGGAGCACTCCCGCGAAACCTGGCCCGGATGCGACGAGATCCCCGAACAGCCCTACACCGTCGAAATCGTCGCGAACAAGCGCAAGCGGTTCGTCCCACCGGAGCAGGGCGAGCGGTGGGGCCCGGCGAGCCTCCAGTTCCTCGCCGAAGGCGAGGAGGAGACCCTGCGCTTCTCCTCCGCCTCCCCGCCGGAATCCGGCCACTGCGGAGCCATGATCACCAACGTCAAGGTCGTCCCGTTCAGCGAGGACGCGGACGACACCCCGGACCACTGACGCGCACGGCCCGAAGCGCCGGGCGCGGCCGGCGGGGGGCCCGCCCGTGAGAGCGGGGCCCCCGCCGTGCCGACCGCGCTACTCCCACGTCGCGGTGTCCGGATCGATCCCGTGGGCCCGCGCACCGGCGTCGATGAGGCGGCGGAACCATGCGGCGAGACCGGGCCGGATGCCGTCGTAGTGGGCGGCGACATCGGGGGCGGAGTGATCCCGATGGCCACAAGGTCACGTGCCTTCCGACCGGCCGGATCGAAGGGTTTCGCCGCGGTGAGGACGATCCGCGCGTTCTCGGGCGTGATCACTTCCACGTCGTGGGTGTTCCAGGGGGTGTCCCGCGGCCCGGCGACCGAGCCGGGGGCAGCGCGCGGCAGGCCGCGACGAGGGGGTCGACCTGGTCGAGTACGCAGGCGAAGCTGACGCTCGTGGCCGGTGCCCGTTCCGGAACGTCCGTCGCCGACGGGAGGCGTACGTCCTGGAACGCCCAACGGCGCAGATGCACGAGCGTGCCCGGAATGCCGAACAGCTCGAAGAACCCCAGCCGCGCACCCCTAACTGATCGTTTTCGAATGAGGTTCGTAGGCGACGGAGGCATATGAGGCTGCAGCCCAGTTCGAGCAGGCCCTGGTGGAGATCGGCGCGTCGTTCGTAGCGCCTGCGGAGCCGTTAGAACTGGTGGAGCCAGGCGGCGGCGCGCTCGACCACCCAGCGCACCTTGCCCAGTCCGGAGCCGTGGGCGACGCCGCGTCGTGCGATCAGTGGTTTGATGCCGCGCTTCCACAGCAGGCGGCGGTAGGTGTCGAAGTCGTATCCCCGGTCCGCACACAGTCGTCGGGGCTTGCGGCGGGGGCGTCCCCGCATGCCCCGGATCGATGGGATGGCGTCCAGCAGCGGCAGGAGCTGGGTGACGTCGTGCCGGTCGCCGCCGGTGAGCGTGACGGCGAGCGGGGTTCCGTGCCGGTCGACGATCAGGTGGTGGTGCTTGGAGCCGGGGCGGGCGCGGTCGACGGGCGAGGGGCCCACGTGATCCCCCCTTTGAGAGCCCGGACGTGCGACCCGTCCACGGAGCAGTCGTCCAGATCCAGCGGACCGGCGCGGCGAAGCTTGGACAACAGGGCGGCGTGCGGGCGTGGCCGGACGCCCGCCTCGGTCCAGTCCCGCAGCCGGCGCCAGGCGGTCGCGCCGGAGCAGCCCACGGTCTCTGCGGGGACATCGCGCCACGCGACACGGTCCGCAGCACGTACATGACACCGGCGAGCGCCACTCGGTCGGGAACGCGCAGCCGTCCGGGGTGGCGACGGCGCCGTTCGGGAGCAGGCGGCAGCAGCGGCGCCACCCGCTCCCACAGGTCGTCAGGAACAAGATCGGCACGCACCCCGGACACCCTGCCGACCAAGATCGTCGCGCACACGACCCGCGGCTCAACTCATTCTGAAGAGATCAGTTGGAGCGCCCCGGACCGACGACTCCCGGTGTCCCCGTCAGCTCCCTGGCGGCGAGACCGTAAAGAGGGTGCCGGGCCAGCGGTGGCCCGCCGCTCACCAGCCGCCCGGCGAAGGACAGGGTCCGGTCGGCGTGCGCCAGGATCCCGTCCTTCCTGCGGACGGTGTCTTCGTAGTGCCCCACTTGAGTCAGGGCGTGGGCGGCGCCGGCGCGACAACTGATCCGCGAACGGCTGCGGCCGACGGTGATCCACCCTGTGCGACCCTCGGCTGACGTCTGGTCAGCCGCGCGGGCGATGAGGCGGCATCGATCTTGCGGCCTTGGGATGACGACCGGGCGGCTGTCAAAGCGAAGGATGGGTCGCGTTCCTCCAGTCAACTCCCCTTCGCAGCAAAGGAAATCGTCATGGCTTCGCTGTCGCCGTCCGCTCGGCGCACCGCCACCGCTACCGTCGCGGCCCTGGTGGCCGGGCTCACCCTGTGCACCTCGTCCATCGCCTCGTCCGCCGAGCAGCGCACGGACCACCGCCGGCCGGGTGCGGCGCGGGTTGTCGGCAGCGGGGACTTCGTACTGCCGTACCTGAGCGACAAGGATGTACGCTCCTTCAGCTTTGACGCGGTGGCCGCCCCGTACAGCACCCCGCGGCCCGGGCTTCCCGCGGGGCTGCCCGTCGACGCGCGGGGGACGGTACGCATCTCGCACCACTCGGCTGACCAGAACGTCACCTATACCTTCGACGGCCAAGTGGAGTGCCTGGTCACCGGCCCGAACACGGCGACGGTCACGGCCCTCATCACGAAGGTCAGCCACGAGGGGACCGGCCTGCTCGGCAAGCGCGTCGGACTGAGCGTGCACGACGGCGGAAAGGGCGGCAAGGCCGATCGGGTGGGCTTCTCGTGGAACGGGGTGAACCTGCTGCCGAACGGTGAGGACGCCGAGGTCGGCACCTGTATGGCCCCGGCCCCGTACGCCCCCGTCGTCAAGGGCGGCTACACCGTCACCCACGCCGAACTGGCACCGCTCCCCCGCCCGTAGAAGGCGTGCGCCACGGCCCGCACCCGCTGCGAGCGATGCGCCGACCTCCACCAGGGTCTGCTCGAACTGGGCTGCAGCCTCATATGCCTCCGGCGTCTCCGAACCGCATTCTGAAACGATCGGTAAGTCCACCGACGCCGCCAGATCCTCCGTGGGGATCGTGACGAAGGCGGGCATCCCGTAGATGCCGCGGAACGGTTCGGGTGCCACCGCGTCCGGGCCGGGAGCGGGCACGGGACTGATCTCGAAGGCGTTGCCGTAGTCGCTCATGGATCCCGCCCTCCGGCCTCACGCGGCGTGAGGGTCAAGTGGGGATCGGGCATCCACGGAAGCGCACGGCAGGACGGGCCCCGCGGCAGGATCGGGCCGGCTCCCCGAAGAGCCCGCGTCAAGTCCGGCGGACAGCCGGTGCCCCCCCGGAGCCCCGCCCGTCACCCCGCCCCGAGTCCCGCAGGGCGTCGAGCAGTGTGCGCAGCACGGGCTGCTCCAGGGAACTGCGCCGGACGACGGCGTGGATCGCCCTGACCGGCTCGGGGTGACGGACCCGGCGGACGACGACGCCGGGGTGACGGGCGCTCAGACCGAGGCCCGGGATGAGACTGACGCCGAGTCCTGCGGCGACGAACCCCTGGGCGGTCGCGTAGTCCTCCGAGGTGGCCGCGAAGTCCGGGCTGAAGCCCGCCGCGGCGCAGGCGTCGACGAGGGGAGCGAGGCACGGACCGGGGGGTTCGCTGCCGACCCACGGCTCACCGGCCAGATCGGCCAGATCGACCACCCGCTTCGCGGCCAGGCGGTGCCCGGTGGGCAGAACCGCCCGGTACGCGTCGTCGAGCAGGTGGACGACACGGATGGCCTGCCGCTCGTCGGCCGGCGGCCGGACGACGACGGCCAGGTCGGCGTCCCCCTGGATCACCTCCGACAGGGCGTCGTCCGGATCTGCCAGGCGGGGATCGATCGCCACCCCCGGATGCTCACGGCGTACGCGGGCGAGGGCGGGCGCCAGGAGGGTCGGACCGACGGAGGCGAAGTAGCGCAGGGTCAACCGGCCCTCGCGCCCGGCACGCAGATCGGCCAGCGCCGTCTCCGCCTCGGCGAGGTGCTCGCTGATGACCGCCGCGTACCGCGTGAGCAGCAGCCCGGCCTCCGTCGGCCGCACGCCCCGGCCGACCCGTTCCAGCAGGGAGCTCCCCGTCTCCCGCTCCAGGGCGGAGATCTGCTGGCTGACGGCGGACGGGGTGTAACCGAGGTGTGTGGCCGCAGCGGTCACGGAACCGCTGGTGATCACTGCGCGGAGCACCTGCATGCGTCTCACATCAATCATGTAGTGCAACTTAACAAAGGCGTAGAACCTTTTTCTTGTCCTTCCGAAAGGAGTGCGGCACCGTTCAAGACAGCTGATCAAGGAGACGACGGTGGACGGTGTCATACACAGGACGCGGGCGGGCGCGCGGATCGCCCTGCTCGCCCTCCTCTGGGGATCGACCTTCCTCTGGATCGAGGTGGCCCTGCGGGCGCTGACCCCGGTACAGGTGACGTTCGCCCGCTGCCTGCTCGGGTCCGTGACCCTGCTGGCCGTCTGTCTGGGGTCCGGCCGGCGGCTGCCACGCGGCCGACCGCTCTGGGGCCGCGTCGCCCTGGCCGCCCTCTTCTGCAACGCCCTGCCGTTCGCCCTGTTCAGCTTCGGCCAGCAGAGCATCGACTCCGGCATCGCCGGCGTCCTCAACGCGACCACCCCCCTGTGGTCCCTGCTGATCGGCGTGACCACCGGATCCGAGCGCGGTCTGCGACCGTCCCGCGTGGCCGGACTCCTGCTGGGCTTCGCCGGAGTCGTCCTGATCTCGGCCCCCTGGCAGGCGACCGGAGCGGGCGGCTGGGGCGCTCTCGCCGTCGTCGGCGCGGCATGCAGCTACGCCGTCGGCTTCCTGATCATGGGACGCCTGGTCGGCAGGGGCATCCCGACGATCTCCCTGTCCGCGGCGCAGCTCCTCGCGGCGACCGTCCTCACCGCCCCCACCCTGGCGGCCGGAGGCCTGGCCCCCGTCGACATCACCCCGGGGCGGCTGACCGCCGTCGTCGTCCTGGGGGTCGTCGCCACCGGAGTCACCTTCCACCTCACCTACCGGAACATCGCCGCCGAGGGCGCCACCAGCACGGCAACCGTCGGCTATCTGCTCCCGGTGGTCTCCGTCGGGCTCGGAGTCGTCGTGCTCCACGAGGACTTCGGCCTCCGGATCGCCCTCGGCATGGTCGTCGTCCTCGCCGGGGTGGCCCTGAGCCGCCGGTCACCACGAGCCCCGGCACCGGACCCCGGCCCGACCGCCACCCACCACCCGGAAGCCGACCACCCGAAGGCACTCCACCCGGAACCCGACCACCCGAAGCCCGGCCCCGCACCCCAGGAACGAGACGTACGACCGTGACCACCCTGACCGTGACCACCACCCCCGCCGCGTCCCTCGCCGCCGACTGGCTCGTGATCGGTGTGGCCCAGACCCCGAACGGGCCCGTACCGGCAACGGGAGCGGCGACGGACGCGGCGTTCGACGGCGAACTGCCCGCCCTCCTCACCGCCTTCGGGGCGACCGGCGCCCCCGGGGAGACGCTCCGCCTGCCAGGCCCCGCCGGGACCACCGGCACCCTCGTCCTCGCCGTCGGCCTCGGGCCCGCCCCCGCCGACCGCGACGGCTACGACGCCGAGGCGCTGCGCCGCGCGGCCGGGGAGGCCGCGCGCACCCTGGCCGGTGCCGACCGGATCGCCCTGGCCCTGCCGGCCGGCACCGCCGAGGCCGTGGAGGCGGTCGCCCTGGGCGCCCTGCTCGGGGCCTACGCCTTCACCGCCTACGTCACCACCCACCCGACACCGCCGGTCCACGAGGTGACCGTGCTCGTGGACGACGGCCTCCGCACGGTCGCGGAAGCCGCCGCACGGCGTGCCCGCGTCCTGGCGCGGGAGGTGAACCGGGCCCGCGACCTCGTCAACACCCCCGCCAACGACTTGTATCCCGAGAGCTTCGCCACCGCGGTGGTCGCCGCGGGAGAGGGACTCGACCTGGCCGTCCAGGTGCTCGACGAGCACGCGCTCACCGCCGGCGGCTACGGAGGCATCCTCGGCGTCGGCCAGGGCTCCGTACGACCCCCGCGCCTGGTACGGATCGCCCACACGCACCCCCGCGCCACGACCACGCTCGCCTTCGTCGGCAAGGGCATCACCTACGACTCGGGCGGCATCTCGCTGAAGCCCGTCGGCGCCAACGAGATCATGAAGCGCGACATGTCCGGGGCGGCCGCGGTCCTCGCCGCGGTCCTGGCCGTGGCCCGGCTCGACCTGGCCGTCAACGTCACCGGCTGGCTCGCACTGGCCGAGAACATGCCCTCCGGTTCCGCCCTGCGCCCCGGAGACGTCCTGCGGATGTACGGGGGCCGGACCGTCGAGGTGCTCAACACCGACGCCGAGGGCCGTCTCGTCCTCGCCGACGCCCTCGTGCGGGCGGCCGAGGAACGGCCCGAGGCGATCGTGGACGTCGCCACGCTCACCGCCGCCACCCGCTTCGGCCTCGGCGACCACGTCTTCGCGGTGATGGGCGACGACGACGACACCTTCCGCGACCGGGTGCTGGCGGCCGCCCGGGACGCGGGCGAGCGCGCGTGGCCGATGCCGCTGCCGGAGGAACTGCGCGGCAGTCTCGACTCACGGGTGGCGGACATCGCCAACTACGGTGCGCGGATGGGCGGCGGACTGGTGGCCGGGCTCTTCCTGCGGGAGTTCGTCCCGGCCGGCACCCCCTGGGCCCACCTGGACATCGCCGGACCCGCCTTCAACGAGGGCGGTCCGCACGGCCACACGCCCAGCGGCGGCACCGGCTGCGCCGTCCGCACCCTCGTCCGGCTCGCCGCCGGCGCGGCGACCGGGGAACGCCCCGGACCACCCGCGACCGCCGTCCCCGCCACCGGGACGGGCGCGACGGCCGGCGGCCACCCCGTCCCGCCACTCGGCGACGCCCGCCCCGCCCGCGGAACGGAGGACCGGTGAGCATCCTGTACCAGGTCGACGCCTTCTCCTCCGCTCCCTTCAGCGGCAACCCGGCCGGCGTCGTCCTCACCGCCGACCGTCTCACCGACGCGCAGATGCTCGCCGTCGCCCGGGAACTCAACAACTCGGAGACCGCTTTCGTCCTGCGCGCCGATGCCCCCGACCACGACGTGCGCGTACGGTTCTTCACCCCGACGACCGAGGTACCCACCTGCGGACACGCCACCGTCGCCGCCCACTTCGCCCGCACCGTCGAGTACGGACTGCCCTCCGGCCCGCTGGTGCAGAAGACGGGTACGGGGCTGCGGCAGCGGATCCGTGTGGACCGCGACGGCGACCGCGTACGGGTCCACATGCACCAGGGAACGGCCGCGTTCGGACCCGAACTGGACGGACCCCAGGTCGGACGGCTGCTGCGTGCCCTGGGCGCCGCACCCGGGGACCTCTCCGGTGACGGCCCGGTCCAGATCGTCTCCACGGGCCACGCCAAGGTCCTGGTCGGACTGCGCGACCGCGCCGTCGTGGACGCCCTCCGGCCGGATCCCGCCGCCCTCACGGCCCTCAGCCGCGCCCTCGACACCAACGGCTTCTTCGTCTTCACCCGGGCGACCGGCGACGCGCGCCTGCTCACCTGGTCCCGGATGTTCGCCCCGGCGATCGGCATCCCCGAGGACCCCGTGACGGGCAACGGCCACGGACCCCTCGGCGCGTACCTGCTCCGGCACCGCGTCGTGCCCGCGCCGGGCGGCCGTCTGTCCTTCACCGGACGGCAGGGAGCCGCCATGGGCCGCCCCGGGGACGTCCGGGTCGACGTCGGCACCACCGCCGCCGGTGAACCGGACGTGTCGATCAGCGGCACGGCGGCGACGGTGTTCCGAACGGAACTGCCGGTCTGAGACGGCCCCGTGAGGGCCCCTCGCCGGCCCGTCCCGGGCGCCGCTCGGCCCCGAACGACCAAGGTGGCAGGGGCAGGTGGGGAAGAGCGGGGTGGGTGGGGCAGGGTGGGGGACATGACGACCTACGAGACGATGCCGTTCCACCTGGAGACCGAGCGGCTCATCCTCAGGCCCTGGGCCGCGTCGGACGCCGAGGAGTTCTCCGCCCTCCTCGCCGAGCGCGGCAAGGAGAGGCCGCCGGTGGAGCGGATCCGTACCGCCATCGGAGAACTCCTCGCCACCACCCGCACCACGGGGATCGCCCTGCTGCCCGTCCAGCGCCGTGAGGAGGGCGACTTCATCGGGTACTGCGGGCTGATCACCGGCCGCTCCACCCTGGAGGAACCCGAGATCGCGTACGAGCTCTTCCGCCGCGTGCACGGCCAGGGGTACGCCACCGAGGCGGCCCGCGCGGTGCTCGGCGCCGCCGCCGCGACCGGCCGGAAGCGCCTCTGGGCGACCGTCGCCACGTGGAACACCCCCTCCCTCCGTGTCCTGGAGAAGCTCGGGTTCGAGCAGGACCGCGTGACCACGGAGGAGGAAGCCGGTGAAGTGGCCTGGCTCGTCCGTCCGCTGCCGTGACGGGCGGGCAGCGGCCCTCGGGGCACCCTGAGGATTCGGGCCGTGAACTTCGGTACCGCGCGGCTGCGTTCCTCCGGTGCCGTCCCGGTGAGTCGCGCATGCCGCCGAACCGTTCGCCCGCGCGTCCGGATGACGCCTGTGCGAAGATCCCGGCGTGAACGATCTACGCCTCCGTCCCGCCGAAGACGCCGACCTGGCCGCCCTCGTACGGCTGCGCGACGACGCGGCCCGCTGGATGCTCTCCCACGGGATCACGGGACAGTGGAAGCCCGGCGAACTCGACGAGAACCACTTCCGCCGGATCGCGCAGCGCGGAGAGGTGTGGCTGGCGGAGGCCCGCGACCGCGTGGTCGGGGCCTGGGAGCTCTGGTGGGAGGACGAGGACGCCTGGGGACCGCAACCGCCCACGGCGGGCTATGTGCACCGGCTGATGGTGGACCACGGAAGCGTCCCGCCCGGGACGGGACGCCGGCTGCTCCGTGCCGCGGAGCGCCGCGTGGCCGGGGCGGGCCGCTCGTCGGTCCGTCTCGACTGCCTGGCGGGCAACGCGCGGCTGACGGCGTACTACGTCGACGCCGGCTACCGGATCGTGGGCCACAAGGAGGGCAAACCGCAGCCCGGTGGCACGCCCAAGTCGTTCACCCTCCTCGAAAAGGCCGTACGGATCGAGCCTGCGTAGGCCGACCCGCGCCGCGCCCGCCCGTCGAGCCCTCACCGGCCAGGTCTCCGGCCGGGGACCCCGTCCCGGCGCGACGACAGGAAGCACGGCGACCGTACGGTTCGGTCACCGCCGGCCGCCGGGGTTCGGCAGGCCCGTCGGCCACGGGTGAGGACCAGGTGATCCGCCTCGCCGGGGATCCGGTCGGCGTCGTCCAGGCGCGGGTGGATCCACCGTTCGGTGATCAGCCGCCACTTTGAGGCCGCCGCTGTCGTTTCGTCGTTCCTACAGAGGAGGGCGCACGGGCCGGCGTCTCCCGGAGGGTCGGGCGGAGAGGGCCGTCTACCAGGCCGGCGGCTCACCGTCGCGGAAGAAGCCGCCGGTCGGTCCGGAGTCGGGCAGGGTGGCGGCCCAAACGGCACCGGCGGCGCCCCGCTCGACGGGACCCCCGCCGGTCATGTGCTCCAGTGACCCCGATCCGCTGGACACGTTCACCACGCGGGCGTGGGCCGAGCGGCGCAGCAGCGGCAGGAACGCCTGTGCGGTGTGCCAGGCGCCGAAGAGGTTCGTCTCCGGAGTGCGCCGGACCTCGTCGAGGTCGACGGAGACGGCCCGCCGGCCGGTGTCGTAGGCGACGGCGGCGTTGTTGACCAGCACATCGAGGCGCCCGAAGTCCGCCTCCACCCGGCGGGCGGGGGACCGGGCCCCCTCGGCGTCCGTCACGTCCAGCCGATACGGGACCGTCCTGCCGGGTCCCTCGACGGCCAGGTCGGCGACGGCCCGCTCCGCGTCCTCCTGGCGCCGGGCACACAGCAGAACCGTGTGGCCGAGGACGGCGAGCTGACGCGCGGTCTCGCGCCCGATCCCCCGACCGGCGCCGGTGACCAGCGAAATCGGTGCTGCCGTCGCCACGTTCTCTCCCCCTACGTACGCGAACCATCCGGAGAGACCGCACGTTATGCCCTCGCCACGCCTTCGGGTACCGCGGGGCGGCGCGGCGCGGTGGCCGGTCGGCGAAGGCGGGGTGTCCGTCCTCAGCGTGCAAGCCGTACCCGTCCGTGCGCACCTCCGGTCCCGGCTCGCGGCCACCGACGATCGTTGATGTCGCACGGATCGCCGGAGTGTCGCGCACGACGGTCTCGCACGCCCGCAACGGCATCGGCAAGGTCGATCCGCGGACGCGGGAGCGCGTCAAGCAGCCCGCGCCCGAGCTCGGTTACCGGCCCAACCTGCGGGCGCGGCGGCTGCGCCGGGGGAGGGGAGAGAGGCGAAGACTGTCGCGCTCACCTCCTCGATGCCCTTCGCCGTGGCGGGCGGGGCGTCAAGGCTCGGTTTCCACATGGAGAACGCGGCCGCGACGGTGGCCGGCGATCTCCTAGAGTGGTCCCGTTCATCGTCGAGGGGGGACGACACCGTGGTCGACCGCGCCGCGTTCGCGGCTCTGCAGCCCAACGATCCGGCCCGCCTGGGGCCGTACCGCCTGATCGGCCGCCTCGGCAGCGGGGGCATGGGGACGGTCTTCGCGGCCGAGGACGATGCGTCACACCTGGTCGCGGTCAAGGTGATCAACGCTCATCTGGCGGACGACGAGCGGTTCGCCCGCGCGTTCGCCCGCGAGGTGACGGCCGCCCGCAGGGTCCGCCCCTTCTGCACGGCGCCGGTGCTCGACGCGCGGCTGGACGAGCACCCGCTGTACGTCGTCACCGAGTACGTCGAAGGACCGACCCTGCAGGATCTGGTCGCCGGGAACGGCCCCTTGCGGGGCGGCGCGCTGGAGCAGCTGGCGGTCGGCACGGCCGCGGCGCTCACCGCGATCCACGCCGCCCAGGTCGTCCACCGGGACCTCAAGCCGTCGAACGTACTGCTGTCCCCGTTGGGGCCGCGGGTGATCGACTTCGGGATCGCCCGCGCCTTCGACGGGCCGCACGCCTCCGTACAGCCGACCCACCTCTCCGGGACCCCCGGCTACATCGCCCCGGAGGTCCTGCGCGGCGGCCCGGTCACGCCGGCCGCGGACCTCTTCGCCTGGGGATGCGTCATGGCGTACGCGGCCTCCGGCGTGCTGCCGTTCCCCGGCGAGGACGTCCACACGGTCCACCAGCGGGTCCTGACCGAGCCGCCCCGGCTCTCCGGACTCACCGGCACGCTGCGCCCGCTCGTGGAACAGGCGCTGGACAAGGATCCCGGCCGGCGCGGGTCCGCCCCCGCGCTGCTGGCGCGCCTGGTCGGCGACGACCGTGCCGACGCCGAGCGGGCCACCGAGCTGGTGGAGCGGTCCTGGCATGCCCCGACCCTTCAGGAGCACGATCCCGGACCGACCGCGGAGGGCCGGGCGACGGAGCGGACCGGCACCGCTCGCGCGAGCGGCCGGCGGCGTGTCGCGGTGGCGGCCGGAGCGGCGGGAGTGGGCGCGGCGGTGCTGGCCGCAGTGCTGCTGTGGCCCGAGGGCGACCGGGACGAGGAACCGGCCGAGGACACCGCGAAGGTGCGCAGCGGCCCGGTGACGCTGCAGAGCGCCCTCTCCTTCGAACTCGACACGGTTCCGCCGACCGGGGCGCAGCGATGGATCGACACCCGCGACGCGACCGACGACCTGCGCACCGAGAGGAAGGCGCCGGGAGCCACGCCCGATCTGCTCCCGGGCAGGCAGAACGCCCTGGCCCGGTGGGACTCCGACCGGCCACCCACCGAGCGGCAGTGCGTCGAAGCCCTCGACCGGGCGCCCATCGAAGCGTCCCCGAGCCTGCGTCGCGGCGACCGGTTCTGCCTGCAGACCACCGACGGCCGCACGGCCTACGTCCGCGTCGTCAGCCTGCCGCTCGGGGAAGGCGCCACCCGCCTCGAGGCCACCGTGTGGGAACTGCCCGCCTAGAGGGTGCCTCGCGGCGCCGCGGGCCCTGCCCTACGGCGGACACCGCTACGTTCCGGACACGGCATGGGCCCTGCGGGGCCGGTGCCCCGACCACCGGGCGTCGCTCCCTGATCCGGCCTCATCGACAAGAGACCCCTGACGCGCCGCGTCCGGCCGGGCGGACGCCGCTCACCGGCGTGCGGTCTCGCCGCCGAGGTCACGCGGTGCCCGGGGAAGGCCGTGCCGCTCCGGCTTCCGCGCGGGCGCGGGCGGGATCGTGCTCGGCCAGGCCGGACGGAGGGCTGTCCACGTCGGCGCCCGCCGCCAGCAGGGCGTCGGTGACGAGCGCGTACCTCTCCGCCGTGCTCGGGGACCGCGCGGCGCCCGCACGGGCCTCGCTCAGCGCCTTCGGTGTCGCCCGCGCCCCGTGGGCGAGCAGTTCGCGCACCATGTCCACCTGCCCGAACGCGGCGGCCCACTCCAGGGGGGTCCTGTCCTTCATCCTCGCGTCGATGTCCGCGCCGCGGTCCAGGAGCACCCGTACGGTCTCCGGGCGGCCCTCCTCCACGGCGGTCACCGCCAGCACCAAGGGGACCTGGCCGAGCCTGCCCTGCGCACCGGTAGGGGCGCCGGCATCGAGCAGGGCCCGCACGACGCCGGTGTGCCCGTACATCGCCGCCAGGCCCAACGGCGTCGATTCGCCGTACTCGCCCGCCCGTTGTCCCGGGTCCGCTCCCGCCGCCAGAAGCACGCGCACCGCCTCGGCGTGACCCGCGTGCGCGGCGACGTCCAGGGCGGTACGCCCGTCATGACCGGCGGCATCCACCTCGGCGCCGGCCCTCAGCAACTCCGCCACCGAGGCCGCGTCCCCGTCCGCCGCGGCCTGTGCCAGCCGTTCCGTCATCGCCATGGCCCCATCATGCCGGGCCGTCCCCTTCGTGATCCCAGGGGAGGGGATCTCTGGGCACCCGCCCGAAGCGCGCGCCCGGGCGGGGGAGGACCGCGTCACCCGGGCGGCGGCTCGAGGACCGACAACAGGTCGTGCTCGTCGACGGCCGGCAACGACAGGGTGCGGTAGCCCATGGTGTCGAACAGGACGGTGATCCGGTCACCCTCCTCCGTGAGGACCGTTCCGTCGCCCCACTCCGGGTGACGGACCCGCGCCCCGGTGGGGAACGGCGACGGCGCCCGGTCCTCCTCCGCCCCGTCGGTTCCCGGCTCCTCCGTGACGGGCGACGGCACGGCGAGGTCCTCGCCGCCGTCCGCCCGGCACACGTCGCAGTTGCCGCACGCCCCTTCGTGAGCCTCGCCGAAGTACCCCAGCAGGAACCGCCGGCGGCACCCCGTGGTCTCGGCGTAGGCGCGTACCATCTCGACCCTCGTCCGTTCCAGCCTGCGATGTGCCTGCGCGGCCTCGTCGGCCTGCTCCACCGCGTCGTCGGCGGACACGCCGGGCGCCGGGAGCAAGGCGCCCTCGGCATCGCCGCGCGCGGCCCCGGACTCCTCCAGGAGGTTGGCGGCGGCGGTGAGGCGGTTGCGCGACAGCCCGGTTCCCTCCCGCAGCTCGTCCAGGTCCTGGGGCCCTTCCTGCTCGTGCAGCTGCCGGGCGACCTTGCCCAGCACCTCACGGCCGGGGGTGCGGGCGGCGAAGAAGTTCTGCATGCCGGTGTCCTCGGGCCGGTAGTGCAGCACGGCGACCGCGGGCTTCCCGTCCCGGCCGGCGCGTCCGATCTCCTGGTAGTACGCGTCCAAAGAGCCCGGTACGGAGGCGTGCAGGACGAAGCGCACGTCCTCCTTGTCGATGCCCATCCCGAACGCCGAGGTCGCGACGACGACATCGAGCTTCCCGTCCAGGAAGGCGTCGTGCACCCGCGACCGCTCACCGCTGCGCAGGCCGGCGTGATAGGCGGCCGTCGACAGGCCGAGGCCCGCCAGCTGCTCGGCGTACCACTCGGTGTCCTTGCGGGTGCCGGCGTAGACGATCCCCGGCTTCGGCTCACCGGCCGCGCGTTCCACCACCGCGCGGCGCTTGTCGTCCTCGTCCTGGAAACGGACGACGTGCAGGGTGATGTTCGGCCGGTCGAACCCGGCGACGACGAGGGCGGGCTCCTCCATGCCGAGCCGGTCGACGATCTCCTGCCGCACCGGGGGAGCCGCCGTGGCCGTCAGCGCCAGCACCGGCGGGCGGCCCAGCCGCTCGGCGGCCCGGGCCAGGCGGAGGTAGTCGGGCCGGAAATCGTGCCCCCACCCGGAGACGCACTGCGCCTCGTCGACGACGAACAACGCCGGCGCCACCGCCGCGAGCCGCTCCAGCACCTCGTCCTTGGCGAGCTGCTCGGGGGAGAGGAAGAGGTACTCGGCCTCCCCGGCGCGCACCGCCTCCCAGGCCGCGTCCGTCTGCCGTGCCGACTGGGCCGAATTGACGGCGACGGCGGACGGAGCCCGGTGCTCCAGCAGTCCGGCGATCTGGTCCCGCTGGAGTGCGAGCAGCGGGGAGACGACGACGGTGGGGCCGTCGAGCAGCAGTGCGGGCACCTGGTAGACCGCCGACTTCCCCGCGCCGGTCGGCATCACGACGAGGGTGTCGCGCCCGGCCATGACCTCCCGCATCGCGGCCAGCTGCTCCGGACGCAGTGCGCGCCAGCCGAAGGCCTCCCTCGCCGCGTCGCGGAGCCGGGTGTCGGTGTCGGCCGGCGCCCGGTCCTTCCCGCCGTTTCGGTGTCGCCTGTGCGGGGGGTCGCCCTCACGGGCCGGTGTCACGGCCCGCTCCGTCCTCCGGCGCGTCACCGTCCCCGGCGGTACGGGGTGAGGCTCCCTGCAGGCGGTCGATCATCCGTGACGCCTCCGCCTTCGTGAGTTCGGGCGGTACCTCCTCGCCCGCCTCACGGGCCAGCGTCCGCAGATAACTCAGCTGGGGTCCGGTGGCGGGCTCGTCGCCCGTCACCCAGTCCTCGACGTCCTTGCTCGGATCTTGCGCGTCGCTCATGAGGGGCGGGCTACCCGGTTCGCGACGGAACATTCATCCGCCCCGCGCGGAGGGCACGAGCGCCGCCGTACCGGACGCCGAACAGGGCGGCCGTACGACGCGGCCGGCCGTCGCCGCAGGTGGCGGGCCCCGTCACCCGTACGGCGGCCTGCCGCCCCCGTACCACCGCCGCGCGGCTCCCCGCCGGACGCGTCAGGCCGTACGCCCGGCCGGGGCTCCCCGGGGCGGCCGTGACGGGGGCGCACCGCGGCACGACCCACGTACCCGCCTCGCCGTGCGGTCGCCTCAGGCTCCGGCCGCGGCGCGCACGGCCTGGTGGACGGCGCGGGCCACGCGTGCGCCCCAGAGCGAGCGGGGACCGGCGAACGCGTGGAGTTCGCCGCCCGCGTCCGCGGTGCGGGTGGCGACGCACACCGCGTCCGTCGGAGTCCCGGAGCAGTCGTACCCCTCGTCGAGCAGCGCCTGCACCTTCGCTTCGGTGGCGGTGGCCACGGCGTTGACCAGGGCGGAGTCCGTCAGCGCCACCGGCAGCGCCACCACGATGTTGATCGTCCCGGGAGCCATGGCCGGAAGGCCGTCCTCCTGCGGGGCGGCGGCCCAGCCCCGCACCCCCAGTCCCGCGGTGGCCACGGCCTCCACGCCGCCGTCGCTCCCGTGCCCGTACGCCCGTACGTCGGCGGCCGTCATCAGCCCGACCCCGGGACCGCCGACGCCGTACTCCCGTGCCAGATCGGCGAGATGCCGGTGCGGGTCGGTACGCCGATATCCGTGCGCCACCTGCGCGTTGAGAACCCAGAAGCGTTCCCCGAGACCCCCGCCGAGCACCGCGCTGCTGATCATCCGCCAGCCGTCACCGGCCCGCCAGAGCAGGCTGTGCAGCCGCTCGCCGTCCTCGACGCGGGTGAGGTGCCGCACGGGCAGGAGGGCGGCGGGGGAACGGGGCGGTGGAACGGTGCTCACCGCCTGATCGTACGTGTTCCCCTCCGGGCGATCCGAGCTGGTCACCAGGGTGCCGGCGAGGGTCGCCTCCCGGGGTGTCGGCCTCGGTGAAGGCCCTCCTCGGGCCGGTCGCTCACCCGCTCGCGTCGTGCCGCGCCTCGCCGGTGGTGACGCGGGGGAGATGGGCGGCACGGTATTCGGTGGGGGTGAGACCGGTGACGCTGCGGAAGAGGCGGGTGAAGGCGCCGGGCTGGGGAAAGCCCCATCGGGCGGCGATGCCGTGGACGGGCACGGCCCGCAGGGCGGGATCGGCGAGGTCCCGGCGGCAGCGGTCCAGCCGAAGCCGCCGGATGAACGCGGCCACACTGGTCCCGTGTTGCTGAAAGACGCGGTGCAGGTGCCGGGTGGAGATGTGGTGGGTTGCCGCGAGCCGGGCCGGTCCGAGGTCCGGCTCTCCCAGGTGCTGTCGGACGTCCTCGCTCACCCGCAGGAACAGGGCGCGTCGGCGGGAGTCCGGCGGCAGATCACGGTCGCGTTCGAGGTGGTGGGCCAGCACCGCCGCCACCAGGTCGATCGCGGTGCCCGCCAGCCGGACCAGGTCGGGGGCGCTGTACGGCGCTTCCTCGTCCGCCGCTGTCCGCAGGAACTGGGCGAGCAACCGCCCCATGCCCTGCCGTCCCTGAAGCGGCACGGCGAGCAGCCGTGCGGCCTGCCGCTCGGGCAGGGGCAGGAGCTTCCTGGGAAACTGCAGCATCAGGGACTCGCTCCGCGGCGACGACGCGGGCACCATCCCCTCGAAGGGGTGCGAGGTGTCGTGCAGGACGAGATTCCCGGCTGTGACCAGGCTGCGCCGGCCGGCCTGGTCGAAGCCGTGCCGCCCCGCCCGGATGAGGGTCACCTGGTAGAACTCGGGATCGGACCGCCTGATCAGCGCGGGAGTACGGCGCGCACCCAAAGCCGCGTACGACAGTGCGGTGAGGCGGGCCGATCCCAGGTCCATGGTCTGTAATCGGGCGCCGAACGTGCTCTCGTCGGGAAACGTGAGCCGGGTGGGGATCACCGATGCCGCCGTGGCCTCCACCCAGGCCTGGGTCCGTTCGCCGTGCGGGTGTGCGTCGCTGTCGAAGACCGTGTCCATCTGCGTACCAGCCTCGTGTCGGATCCACAGAACTCCCTCCGCGGATGATTCCGCCCGGCGACCGCCGGTCGAAAGGGCGCTGTGAGCCAACAACATGGCGCGGAGCGGTAAGGACGTCCGCGGGTGTTTCGGGAAACCTGGGCGACGTTCCGGTGCGGCGAAGGGATCGCACCGGACGGACCTGTGGACAGAGGGAGAAACGATGAGGCGCACCACCCACCGTGCCCGGTTCCGTCGCACCGCCGTTCTGACGGGAGCCCTGCTCGCCATGGCCGCGTCGGCCGGTACCGTCCAGGCCTCCGGGACGGCCACCGGCCGGCAGGGTTCGGAAGCCCGCGTCATGGCAGCGCCCGGCGACTGCCCTAAGTACTACTTCTGCGGCTACGCGGGCAGGAACTACACGCACCTGGCCTTCAAGTTCAAGGACTGCTACCTGCAGCAGATCGCGGCCAGGACCGGCGGCTCCTGGTACAACAACCAGTCCGCCGACACCCGGGCGAAGATGTACGACGCGAACAAGCGGCACGTGTTCACGACCCCCGGCGCCCCCTACGGCGACCCGAACGGTGACTGGACCGGCATCCGCTACATCCGCGCCTGCTGAACCGCGGGCCGCGCCCCGGCGGTCCCGACCGATGCCGCCGTGGGCGGGACCGGCTCCCGGTCCCGCCCACGGCGGACGGATGTCCAGGACGGCCAGGACCGGACCGGGAGCGCCCCGCACCGGTCCGCGGGACCCGTCAGGCGGGGAAGGAGAAGTAGAGCGCTTCGCTGTAGAAGGACGCGAAGTGCCTCTGCCAGTCGGCCCGGACCGAGGCCAGCCAGTCCTCGTCCCGCCCGGCGATGGCCGCCTCGGCCCTGGCGACGGCGTCGGGGATGTCCTCGGACGCCAGACGCCGTACGCTCGCCGCCGGGTCGTCGTCCGTCATCGAGACGATCTCCCCGGTCTCGAGGACGAAGTACGCCGCCCGCTGCTTGTCCAGGTGGGCCGTGGTCCTCGCGACGCATTCGGCGAACTCGGCGTCGTCCTCCAGACCCTTGCCGACCACGCGCAGAAGGTCGAGCAGCAGGGCCGCCCCGCCCGCGTAGTCCGCGGCGATGCCGATCGGGGGGTTCCAGATCATGGACGGGACGACCGTCGTTCCGCGCCCGGCCATGAGCTTGTGCGCGAGTGGAACGTCCCAGTTGTGCTCCGATATGCAGCGGATCCGCCGGGGGATCTCCGCCTCGGTCGGAATCGAGTCGGCGGAGTAGAGATACGAACGGTTTGCCATGGTGGCGAAGCTAGCACCGGGGACCGACAACGCCGGTGCCGTCGCTCTCCTCCCGAGGGGGCGCCCGGCCGCACCCCCGCGCCACCGTCTCGCGCCCGCCTCTGTCGCACCGCGCTCACCATCCGGCACGGCGGGCCTCGCCCCGGCGGCTCGGCGAAACTCCCTCCCCGTGCGCCCGCGCGCATCGTTGCGGCAGGACCGGGTACGCGGTCCGTACACACGACCCGAGGGAGGACGACGTGTCCGGACTGATCAGGCGTCTCAAGGAGTTCACCCGCACGCCGCAGGGGCAGCGGGCGGTCGCGTCGGCCCGGCGCGCCGCCGCCGACCCGCGTACGCGCGCCAAGGCGCGCGGGCTGCTGGGCCGGCTGCGGGGACGCCGGTAACGGCGGGCGGCCGCGAAGGGACGGGCGGACACATGACCTGGACGGAGCTGACCCGTTGGGAACGGACCTTGGAGCGGTGGCAGAGCGCTCTTTTCCCGGGGGGCCAGGACCATGGATCCGTGGAGTTGATCGACGCACTGCAACAGGCGTGCGACCGAGAGGCCGTGGTGTGCAGCGAGAACCGCGTGGTCGTCCCGAACGCCTACGAGGTGGAGCTGGCGACGGACGTGCACGCCGAGCTCGTACGGGCGGGCTGCGACGACGTGGGCGAGAAGCTGACGGACGCCCTGGCCCGTCACGGCCGGCGCAAGGACTACGAATGGGCGGGGCCGCTGACCGTCCGCATCACCCCCACGGACCTGCCCGACGGTGAACCGTACCGGGTGTCCAGCGGCCCCATGCCCCACGTGCGCGCCGACGCCTTCCCGGGGGAGGGCTGAGACGGCGCCCACGGGAGGACCACCCCGGACCGGAGCCCGGCCTGACCGGAACGCCTTGGCCGGGCACCCCCTCCCCGTACGGGACACGCGCGGGTAGCGTCCTGATCATGAAACCGTCGAGCGGGAACATCACCGACCAGGCGCCGGCCGATCCGGCCGCCACGGACGACGTGCTGGCCGGTCAGCCCATCGGCTATTGGAGCGGCGCCGTCCACGAGGCCGTCACCCGGCGCCTGCGGGATGCCATGGCCCGCATCGACGTCACCCAGCCGCAGTACTGGGTCCTCAACCGGGTGTCCGCGGGACCCACGCCCCCCGGCCGGGACGAGGTGGCCGAGCAACTGACCCCTCTGGCGGGCGGGCCGCACGAAATCCCCCGGGTGATCGACCAGTTGCTCCACCGGGGCTGGCTGCGGCTCGACGACGCCGGACAGGTCCTGCGTCTCACCGATGCGGGAGAGGCCGCCAGGGTCCGGCTGCGCGAACTGGCCACGCAGCTCCGGGCGGAGATCCACCGGGGAATCAGCGACGAGGAGTACGTGGCCGCGCTCAAAGTGCTGCGCGCGATGATCGCCAACGCCGAAAGGATCGGAAATCCCTGAGCCGCAGGCGGGCGGCCGTGGGACGCCGGCACGAGCACGTCCTACGGCCGCCGCCTGATCAGGAGTGCCCCGAGGGGAGGCCGTCCCCCTCGCGGGCGGTGATCCGCCGCAGGAACGCGCGCTGGTCGGCGAGGAATCCGTCGGCGTACAGCTGCCGTGGGGCGAGGACTGCGGTCAGGGTGAGGCGCGGCTCGGAGGTCTCGACGGCGTGGTCGAGCAGTGAGTGGGTGGCCTCCGGGTAGTGCCGCACCGTCAGGCCGGTGGGCGGGAGGATGCGGCGATACGTGGCCTCGGTGTCGGCGACGTCGACGTTGAGGTCGTGTCCGGCCAGCACCAGGAGCGTGGGCGTGCCGCGCATGGCCCGGAGATCCCCGGTCGCGTCGGAGCGGAAGTTCTTCGCGATGAACCGCCAGCGCTCGGACGTCATGCCGTCGGTGCGGCCGACGGTGTCGCGGTACCGCTCGAAGGTGGCGCCCTGCCGCAGCAGTCGCAGCGTCGTCTCCCGCCGTCGCAGCGCGGCTCGGGTCTCGTCCTGCGTCGCGCCGTCCCTGCGCAGTTCGGCGAGGAGGTTGAAGCGGCCCTGTTGCTGCCAGTCCACGGCGGGGGAGACGGCCATGACGAACCGCACGGTACGGTCACGGGCCGCGACCTTGGGCAGCACCCACCCGGCCTGGCTCGCTCCCCACAGGCCGATGCGCCGTCCGTCGATGTCGGGGCGGGCCCGGGCCCAGGCGATCGCGGCGAGGGTCTCGTCCGCCCGGTCGTCCATGCTCTGATCCAGCCAGTCACCTTCCGAGCCGCCGACACCCGGTTTGCTCAGGGAGAGCGAGGCGTAACCCGCCTCGGCGAAGGCCTCCCACAGGGGGCGGTAGAAGGTGTCGTGCGTGGCGTCGACGGGCCCGTCGCCGTGGACGAACACGACCAGGCCGTACGGCCCTTCGCCGCTCCGCGGCCGTGCGAGGACGCCGTCCAGCAGCCGCCCGCCGTGCCGCACCGTGACGGATTCCTCGCGCAGGGCGTAGGTGTGCTGCACGATCACGACCCCTCCGAGCCCCAGACCGGCCACCAGCACGGCGACCAGCGTCCACACGAGGACGCGCCGTCGACGCCGCGAAGGGACCGCCCACCGTCGTCTCATTTCTCTTGCCCCCAAAACTATCGAATGTGAAACGATCGTGGATAGAATGAACGCATGGAAAGAGATAGCGCAAGCGGAGAGTGCTACGACGCGCCGCTCCCCGGGACACCGGGAAAGCCGGAGGACACCCGCGCGAAAGGGTGCCGACCGGGGGGCGCGGACGCCGTGACGGTGCGAAGAGGCGTACCCGCGGGCAGCGAGTCACGTGTGGCCGCGCTGTACTGGGAGGCGTTCGGCCGGAAGCTCGGCGCCGCCCTCGATCCGCCGGACAAGGCCCGCGCCTTCCTCGCGGCACATCTCCGCCACGACCGCGGTGTGATCGCCCTCGTCGACGGGGAGGTGGCAGGGGTGGCCGGCTACCGACTCGGCGGGCACGGCCTGACGGGCGGCCGCGCGGGAGACGTCCTGTCCTCGTACGGCATCCTGCGCGGACTGCCCCGCCTCGCCCTTCTCGCCCTCCTGGAACGGCGACCCGCCGCGGGCGAACTCGTGATGGACGGCATAGCCGTCGCCCCCGAGCACCGGGGCCGGGGCATCGGCGGTCGCCTGCTGCGCGAGATGGCGGGCGTGGCGGCCGACCATTCCTGCCGGCGTGTCCGCCTCGACGTCATCGACACCAACCCGCGCGCCCGCGCCCTGTACGAACGCCACGGCTTCGCCGCCGTACGCACCGAGAAAACCCCCTACCTGCGCGAGCTGATGGGCTTCGGAGCCGTCACCACCATGCACCGGCCCGTCGCACCGGCCGATTGCACGCACCGCCCGGAGGCACGATGAGCACCCCCCGGAAAGCCGCCCCGGGCACGCGACCCGACGCGCACGACGGCACGGTCCCCGTGACCGTCCCCACCCGGCTGCTCGTCCACGCCCTCGTCCGCGAGGACGGCACGGTCGACGCCGGCGAGCTCTACGCCGTGGCCGGTCTCCTCGGCATGACCGACCAGCAGGTCCGCCTCTGCGTCAAACGGCTCGTCGCCGAAGGCCGCTTCACCCACGAGGGCCGCGGACGCAGGGCCGTGCTGAGAGCGGTCGCCGATGTCACCGGCTCGATCACCCCTGACGTCGCGTACGTCCGCCACGCCTACCGCCAGGACCAGGGACGCGCCGCCTGGGACCGGGTGTGGCACCTCTTCGCCTTCGCCGTCCCCGAGTCGAACAGGACCTCCCGCGACGCTCTGCGCGACACCTTGCGCCACCTCGGCGCCGCTCCCGTCCAGAGCGGGCTCTACGTCAGTGCCAACCCCGTCGAGGACCTCGTCGAGGCCCGGGCCCGGCACCTCGGCGTCGCTGACGCGCTCACCACCTTCACCACCACCGACCTGCGCGTCGGGGGCATCGACGACCCCTCCGCCCTGGCCGCCGCCCTGTGGCCCCTGGGCGACATCGCCGCCCGCCACGACCGCCTCGCCGACTTCGCCCGCGGCTGCCTGGAACGGCTCTCCCGGCCGGACGGCCTGACCGGCCCCGAGCGGTTGACCATGGCCGTCCAGCTCGCCGCCGTGTTCACCGAGGCCATGGAGCCGGACCCCCTCCTGCCTCCCGAACTCCTCCCGCAGCCATGGCCCGGCACCCACGCCCGCCGGCTGACCGCCGCCTGCTGGACCGCGCTCGCCGAGGCCGACGCCCATGCCCCCGCCGACACCCCCGCCCCCCGCCTGTTCGTCCGGTACAAGGACCTCCTGGCCCCGACCGCCGAGCGCGGTACCTGACAGGCCACCGGCCCGGACGGCACGGGAAGACCGGGAACAGCGGCCGCCCCCTGCCCGCCGCTCGGGCGGCCGTCACGCCCGCCGAGGCGCCGAAGGCGGGCACGCGCACGGACCCGGGGGACAGGAGCACCGACGAGCGGCCGTCCACGCCGACGGTGACCCGGCCGGGGGGCAGCCGCCGGGGCCACGCGGCTCGCGGCACGACGAGCGGGCCGCCCACGAACGCGTCGCCGGACGGGCACGCACGCCTCCGTGGATCCCGGTGGCGGCCCCGCCGCCCCTGCCGGTGACGGCCCTGTTGTCGGTGGTGGCTGAAAGGCTGGTCGGATGAACGGTGACGAGCAGCTGCTGCGCGGCCGGGTCTACGGCCGCGACCACGACGACCCCGACCCGGGCCCCGACCCCGGCCGGACCTACGCCGAACTCGTCGGCGGCCCGCTGGACGGGCTCCTGCTGGACATCCACGGCTGGCGCCCCGAGGAGGTCGACGACGGAGCCGCCCTGACCACCGAACTCGGCCGGTGGCCGGGCGGACGCGCCCTCTACGACCCGCGCCCGGGCGAGCCACGGAGGCCGGGCCCCGGCGTCAGCTGCCGCTTCCACCACACCGGCGACACGCCCTGACCCGCGTCCCCCGGCCGTGCTCTCCGCTCGGCCGGGAGGGGCGGACCGGAAAGGCCGTGGTGCGTGCCCGCACCGACCGCTCCTTCCGGTCCGCCCCGCCCCGACGCCCGTACCCGCCAAGGTGTCCGGCGTCCGTGGAGGCCACGCGTGACGTCACCCCGTGCGCCGCCCGCGGCGACGGCCGGTCAGGAACCGCCCCCCGCAGGCTCGTTCAGGCCGCCGCGGCACCGTCGCGTACCGCCGCCACGAACACCTCCAGGGCGTCCAGCGGTTCCCGGCCGCCGAGCAGCGCCCGCAGGTCGCTCCTGACGCCCGAGCCGTCCAGGAAGCCGTGGGCGATCGCCGAGTACGTACCGGTCAGCATCGGTACCTGGAAGGCCTGCGCGCCGGAGGCGGCGATGGCGGTACGGGCCTCCGCCAGCGTCACCGGCGCGTACGTGGCACCCAGCGCCTCCGCCAGCTCGGCGCCGCCCAGCGGGCGGTCTCCGACGAGCTCGTAGACGCGGCCCGCGTGCGGCGCCGGGTCGGTGGCCACCGTCACCGCGATGTCGGCCAGGTCGGCCCGGGCGACGGCCGCGAGCCCGCCGTCACCGAGCGGACCGGTGATGCGGTTGTCGGCGTCGGGGGTGGCGATCCAGGTCAGGAACTCGGCGTACAGGCCGTTGCGCAGGATCGTCCAGTTCAGCGTGGACCGCTGGAGCCGGCGCTCGGTCCAGCGGTGCGCGAGCGCGTACGTCAGGTGGTCGCCGTCACCCGAGAGGCTGGTGTACACGACGTGGCCGACTCCGGCGCGCTCGGCCGCGGAAAGGGCGGCCTCGTGGCGGGCGACCACGACGTCGTCCTCCCCGTACCCCGCCGATATCAGCAGCAGCGTGTCGATCCCGGCGAAGGCGTCCGGGAGGGTCGACGGGTCGTCGAAGTCCACGAGCCGGGTGCCGGGAAGGCCGGCGCGGGTGCCGAGGACGACGTCCTCGCGGCCGGCGAGGCGCTCCGCGACGAGCGAGCCGAGGGCGCCGGAGACGCCGGTGACGAGCAGCATGTTTCCCCCTGGGGTCGAGACTGGCGGTACGGGCGAGGTGCCTGGGACCATCCTTGCGCGATGGTCGTGATCTTGGAAGGAGGCACATCGATGTCGGAGGGGCACACGGATGTCACCACCCCCGCGCCTGGCGAACCGGTGGTCAGCTGCGCCGAGGAGTGCGGCGTACGGGACGTCCAGGACCGGCTCGGCGACAGATGGACCGTGCACGTGGTCGTCGAACTGGCCGCGGGCCCGCGCCGGTTCAAGGAGCTCCAGCGCCTGGTCGACGGTGTCTCGCAGCGCATGCTGACCTTCACGCTGCGCCGCCTGGAGCGGGACGGGCTGGTGTCGCGGCAGGTGTTCCCGACGACTCCGCCCCAGGTCCAGTACTCCCTCACCGAGACCGGGCACAGCATGACGTACCTGATCAGGCAGCTCGTCGACTGGTCCCTCGACCACCGCTCCGCGATCGCCCGCTCCCGCGAGGCCTGGGACGCGAAGCACCCGGCATGACCGGCGCGGGCCGGAGCCCCGGCGCCGTCGGAATGCGATGGGCGGCGGCCTCGAAGCGGCCTACCGTCCCCCGTGATGGAGATCCTCTTCCGGTAGCTGCCGGACGAACAGCACGAGATTCTGGTCCGCGCCCGTAAGGGCCCCGACGTCCGGCTGCCCGCACAGCCCGACGGCCGAGGAGCGGGCCGGGCGCCGAGGGGCCGGTGGTCACGCCGCGGCGTCGCGGCGCAGGGTCCGCCACGCCCTGACGTACGGACGGTGCGCGTCGGGGGACGGTGCCCTGCGCACGGCCGGTCCCGGCGGCCGTGGTCGTGGCGAGCGACGCGCGGCGCCTCCGGAGCCCTCGCCTCCGCCGCGGGCCCGCGCGGCGTACCGCCCGGTAGGGTTCCGCCGGCGACCTGCGAGACTGTCCTGATGGACATCGCTCGCAGGAACAACGTCACGGTCACCGGCAACCCCCGAGGTCGGACGGTGGTTCTGGCTCACGGCTTCGGCTGCGACCAGAACATGTGGCGCCTCACGGTGCCCGCCCTGGCCCGGGATCACCGGGTCGTCCTGTTCGACTACGTCGGCTGCGGCCGCTCGGAGCCGTCCGCCTTCACGGAGGATCGTTACGCCTCCCTCGACGGCTACGCACGCGACGTCGTGGAGGTCTGCGAGGAACTCGATCTCCGCGACGCCGTCCTCGTCGGGCATTCGGTCAGCGCCATGGTCGGCGTGCTGGCCGCCGACGCCGCTCCCGAGCGGATCGGCGCGCTGGTGATGGTCGCCCCCTCGCCGCGGTACATCGACGACGAGGGCTATCGCGGCGGCTTCAGCGCCGAGGACATCGACGAGCTTCTGGCGTCGCTGGAGGCGAACTACCTCGGGTGGTCGGCGACGATGGCCCCGGTCATCATGGGGAACCCGGAGCGGCCCGAACTGGGCGCGGAGCTCACGAACAGTTTCTGCGCGACCGACCCCGACATCGCACGCGTTTTCGCCCGGACCACCTTCCTGTCCGATTCGCGGGACGATCTGCGTACGGTACGGGTGCCGACGCTGGTGCTCGAGTGCACCGAGGACGTGATCGCCCCCCGCGAGGTCGGCGCGTTCGTCCACCGCGCGATTCCCGGCTCCACGCTGATCACCCTGCGGGCGACCGGCCACTGCCCGCAGCTGTCCGCGCCCGAGGCGACCAACGAGGCCGTCCTGGACTTCCTCGCGAGCCTGCGATGATGTGCCGCGCGGGCCAGGGACACGACTCCGGCGACTCGCACGGCTCCGACGACGCGACCGCGGCGGACGCGGCCTTCGCCGCGCTCCTGGAGGACAGCGCCGAGGATCTGTACGAGGCCGCACCGTGCGGCTACCTGTCCACGCTCATGGACGGCACCGTCGCGAAGATCAACGCCACGCTGCTGAACTGGCTGGGCCTGGAACGTGAGGCGGTCGTCGGCCGCATGCGGTTCACCGATCTGCTCACCGTCGGCGGCAAGCTCTACCACGAGACCCACTTCGCGCCGCTGCTGCGGATGCGGGGGGAGATCAACGGAATCGCCCTGGAGATCAAGCGGGCCGACGGGGAACGGATACCGGTCCTCGTCTCCGCGGTGCTCAAGTACGGCAGCTCCGGTGACCCGCTGCTGATCCGCACCACCTTGTTCGACGCCCGCGACCGCCGCGCCTACGAGGAGGAGCTGCTGCGGGGCCGGAAGGCGGCCGAGGAAGCGCGCCGGCAGGCGGAGGCCGACCGGGCCCGCCTCCAGGACGCGCTCGCGGTGCTCCAGCGGTCACTGGTGCCCGACAGCCTGCCGCCCGTCCCGGGAATGGAGACGGCGGCCTACTACCACACCGCCTCCCCCGACCGCCTCGGCGGCGACTTCTACGACGTCTTCCCCGTCGACGGCAAACGCTTCGCCTTCTTCCTCGGCGACGTGTGCGGCAAGGGCCCCGAGGCCGCGGCCCTCACCTCACTGACCCGCTACACCCTGCGCGCCGCCGCCCTGCACGACCCGGACCCCGTCTCCGCCCTGACCACCCTCAACCAGGTCCTCCACGAGCGCTACGCCGCGGGCGGCGACCCCCGCTACTGCACCACCGTCTTCGGCACCGTCGACCCCGACCCCGACACCGGGGAGGTCGCCGTGCGGATCGCCTCGGGCGGCCACCCGCCGGTCCTCGTCCTGCGCGCGGACGGCACCGCCCACTACCTGCCCACGCCGGGCGGCCTCCTCGTCGGTGTCCTGCCCTCCGCCCGGTTCACCACCGCCACGACCACCCTCGCCCCCGGCGACACCCTCCTCCTGTACACCGACGGCCTCACCGAGGCACGGACCGGAGAGGACCGCACCAGCCTGTTCGGGGACGAAGCCCTCCTTGCGTTCGCCGCACGGCACGCCGGAAAATCGCCCCACGACCTGATCCAGGCCCTGTCCGGCCTCCTGGACGGTTTCGGCGACGGCCTGGACGACGACACCGCCCTCCTCGCCCTCGGATCCCCCGCCCCGCCCTCCGACCGCACTCCGACGAGAACCCCATGAGCCCGCTGAAGATCACCACCCGAGACGCCCCGACCGGCCCCGTCCTGGACATCATCGGCGATCTCGACTACGCCCTCGCACCCCAGCTGCGCGAGCGGCTCACCACCCTCACGCTGCGCCCGGGCCAGCGGCTGATACTCGACCTGGCCGGCATGACCTTCTGCGACTCCAGCGGCCTGACCGCCCTGATCGCGGCACGCGCCCACGCCCACGCGGCCCAGGCGGACATCGCCCTGGCCTCGGTCCCCGACGCCACTCTGCGCGTCCTGCGCATCGTCGGTCTCGACCAGGTCTTCGCCCTCTACCCGGACAGCGACACCGCCGCTTCGGTGTGACCCGTGCCCCGGGCGTCGGCGAGGGCGACTGCATCCTTCGGCCCAGGGCGCTCTCGAACCTGCGGAGGATGATCTCGCGGCGCCCCCGGGGGAGGCTTGATCCGTGCGGACAACCATCGGATACACCCTCGAAAGCATCGGTTACGTCGTAGGAGCCCAGGGGCTGCTCAGCTTCGCCTCGCAGACCTTCTTCGGTACGGAGTGGGGCTGGCTGCACCAGCTCGTCGACCTCCCGTCCACCGCCTACCTCACCCTCGTCGCCCTGGGGGCGGCGCTCGTCGTCGCCGGACTGAGGACGCGCAAGCAGTGATGCTCCGGCCGTCCCGGGATCCGCGAGCTGTGCCGGCGGCGGCGCGCGCGGGCTCGGGCCCGGTGCACGGCAGCCGTCGGCCTGTCGGACCCACCCCCTAGGCTGTGCACCGATTCGATCAAGGAGCAGAGCAGTGCGGATAGAGCGTCACCAGGTGGGCGAAGCAGTCGTGCGCGCGGCACGCGAGGACTTCACGAACCGCATCGGGGGCCAGGTGCGGTCCATGTCGAGGGCCGGGCGGATGGCCACCTACGAGTGGCGGGCGATCGCCGACGAGTTCCTCGACTACCTGGGCGCCCTGTCCGTCGAGACACCCGACCTCGACACCGCGGAGGCCGAGGCCGTCCTCAAGGACGCCTCCGAGGCCGCGGCCGGCGCCGTCGCCTACGCCGCCTACCACCCGCACTGCGGCTTCCACGTCTTCCTGGACTACGTGAACTTCGGCATGAGCTACGACCGGGGCGCGGACGCCCCGGCGGAGAGCGTCGCTCCCGGGGAATGGATCGACGCGCTCTGCCTCGCGGTCCTCAGGGACAAGGCCACGTGGCACGGCGAGGCGTTCCACTTCGCCCGGCAGAAGTTCGCCGAGCAGGTCACGGGCACGCCGGCCGGTGAACTCGCCACCGGCCTGACGGCCGTGGCCCTGGGCGACACGGGCGACGACGAGGAGTACCCGCCGAGCGCGCGGGCCAAGCTCTCCGCCGTCGACGCGGCCCTGGACCGCCTCCGCGTCCGTGCCGAGGAGACCGGCGAAGAACTCCTCGACCGGCCGTACAGCGCGGCGCTGCGCACCCTGCGCGCCCTGGCCGCCGAGGACCGTGAGGCCTTCGACACGGAGCTGACGGCACTTCTGGCCCGGCACAGCGCCCTCCACGGGCCGTCGGCCTCCCCGAGCACCCTTCTGCCGCTCGTTCCGCTCGCCCTCGCCGCGCTGGCGTACCGGACGCTGGGGTGGACGCCCGCGGTCAGCTCCGGCTATCTCCCGCACGCGCTGGTCACCGGCTTCGAGACGCGGGGTCCGCGGGTCGCGGGGTTCGGCCGGGACCGGAAGCCGGACGCGGTCGGCGCGCTCGCCGCGGGTCCGCTGGTGGTGCAGCGGCCGGGTCTCGACCGGACGGTGAGTCCGCAGCTCGAGGCCAGGTACAAGGAGCGCGTCCGGGAGGCGTTCGCGCCGGAGGATTCCCCTTCCGTCCGGCGGCTCGCCGGTGTCCTGGACGACCAGGAGCGCCTCTTCAAGTGGCGCGCGGGAAGCCCGGAGCCGGTCACGGAGGCCCAGCTCGCGACCCTTCGGCTGGCCTCCCGGACGGGGGCGGCGCTCTTCCGGATCGCGCTGGCCGAGCCGGGCACCGAGGTCGAGGTGTCCATCGGCGGCCGCGACCTGCGCTACCCGGCCGAGCGGGGGGAGCATGCCGCCGCCGGGGTCTGGCAGAAGGCCACCGCCTTCGCGCTCATCACCGGAGTACGGGAGGACCTCGCCCCCTTGGTCCTCACCGGCCCCGCCTTCGCCCGCCCGGACGGCTCCGCCTTCGGCGCGTACCGCGAGGCCCTCCACGCCTACCTGAAGGGCACCGACCCCGAACAGGCGGCGCAACGGGCACTGGAGCGGGGCGAGAAGGCCAAGGACTGGGGCTACGCCATGCCGCCGGCCGTGCTGCTGTCGCAGCTCGTGGACGGGGACGAGGAGAGTTTCAATCTGGCCCTGGCCGACGCGCTCGAGACCCACCGCGCCTACTACGAGGTCGCGGACCGCGCCGACGACCCGGACGCGTCCGTGAATCTCGACATCCTCGCCCTGGCCTGCCACGCCCGCCGACGCGGCTGGGCCGTCCGCGTCGACTCCCCCTACCTCCCGCCGGGCCTCCTGGACGCCGCCGAACCGTTCTAGGGCCCTGTCCGTGCCACAGGTCCCCGCTCACCGCTCGGGTTCCTCATCTGGTGCACGGAGGCCCGCAGTTCCCTCACCACGGCGCGTACGACAGCGGAACCGGCCAGTTCGGAGGTGGTGACGTAACCCACCCGGCGCGTCGGGCGGCGGGGGCCGAGGTCCGCGATGCCGACCGACTCCGGTGCGCCGACCAGTGAGAGGGCCGGCATGATCGCCATCCCGTGACCCCCGCTCACCAGGGAGAGCACGGCTCCGTCGTCCTCGGCCTCGACGGTCGCCGCCGGGATCCAGTCCTGTGCGGCCCACCAGTCACGGGTGTACGAACCGCAGTTCTCGGCCCAGTCGACCAGCGGAAGCGAACGCGGGGCGGCGTGCCCCCGCGCGTGGACCAGGGCGTACGGCTCCTCGAAGAGTTCGCCCGATACCAGACCCGGCGGAAGCGCCACCGAGCCACCCAGCGTCGCGAGCGCGATGTCGGCCCGCCCGTCGGCCACTTCACCCGCGGTGCCCCGCCCCACCTCGCGGACGATCCGCACCCGCGGCTCGATCCCGGGGTGCCGGGCGCGCAGCCGGTCGAGGACGGGCGGCAGCAGGTGGAGAGCCGCACTGCGGAAGGCCGCGATCCGCAGCACCCCCTCCGCGTCCGCGGACCGGGACCCGGCGCGCGCCTCGGCGGTCAGGACCTCCAGCAGACGCAGGATGCGACGGGCATGGGCCACGGCCTTCTCCCCGGCGCCGGTCGGACGGGCCCCGCCGCGCCCCCGGTCGAAGAGGACGGCACCGATCTTGCGCTCGCTGCCCCGTACCGAGTGCGAGACGGCGGACTGGGTCAGTCCCAGCACCCGGGCCGCGGCCGAGAAACCGCCGGTGTCCGCCACCGCCACCAGGACGCGCAGTTCCTGCGGGGCGATATCGGAATCGGTCGTGCGGGCCACAGGGCGCTCACCTCACCATATGAGAACTGCTCATGGAACGGGATGTCGCATGACCCCAACCGGCTGCCCACCCGGCACATTCCCGCCCTACGGTCCCGTCATGAACAGCACCGCGCTCACCGTGCATCAGACCACCCGCCCCGACGGCTTCCCCACCGCCGAGCACTTCACCTTCGTCGAGTCCGCCCTTCCCACCCCGGCGGCCGGCAGCGCGCTGGTGGAGAACCTGTACTGGTCCGTCGACCCCTACCACCGCGAGATGATGGACGACGTGCCCGGCGGCTTCACTCTGCGCACGCCGCTGGAGGGCCGCACCATCGGGCGGGTCGTCGCCTCGCGGACTCCCCGGCTGACCGAGGGCGACCTCGTTCTCCACCGCCAGGGCTGGCGCACCCACGCGGTCGTCACGCCGGAGGAGATCCGGCGGCTGCCCCACTTCGACGGGGTCCCCCTCAGCGCCCACCTGAGTGTTCTGGGTGGCACCGGCCTGACCGCGTACGTGGGGCTGACCCGGATCGCACGGCTCCAGGAGGGCGAGGACCTGTTCGTGTCGGCGGCGGCGGGAGGGGTCGGCACGGCCACCGGGCGGTTCGCCCGGCTGCTCGGCGCGGGACGACTCGTGGGGAGCGCGGGCTCGGCGGCGAAGACCGACCATCTCGTACGGGAGGTCGGCTACGACGCCGTCTTCGACTACCACGACGGGCCCGCCGCCACGCTGCTCCGCGAGGCCGCGCCCGACGGCATCGACGTGTTCGTCGACAACGTCGGCGGCGAGCAGCTCGCCGCGGCGATGAGCGTACTGCGCGAGTTCGGACGCGTCGTCCGCGTCGGCACGATCAGCCAGTACAACACCCCCGACGCACCGCCTCCGCGCTTCAACTACGCGGACATCGTGGAGAAAAGCCTCCGGATGGAGGGCTTCCTCGTCAGCAACTACAGCGACGTGCAGGAGGAGTTGTACGAGTTCGCCGTACCGCATCTGCAGAGCGGCCGGCTCTCCCTCGACGAGACGGTGGTCGACGGGTTCGAGCACATCGTGGACGCCTTCCTGGGAATGCTGCGCGGCCGGAACACCGGCAAGAT
The DNA here is from genome assembly GCF_042900905.1 of Streptomyces sp. NPDC012827. Lineage (NCBI taxonomy): Bacteria > Bacillati > Actinomycetota > Actinomycetes > Kitasatosporales > Streptomycetaceae > Streptomyces > Streptomyces sp. NPDC012827. The sequence continues at coordinate 246,422 of NZ_JBIBBY010000010.1, forward strand.
CATCGTGCGCGACCACGCGCGGACCCCCGCGCCCTCGCGGGCCTGACCCGACGGCCCGCCACCGTCGCCCCGGCCCCCGGAACTTGACGGCTCGACCGGGGCGGTGGCCGGTGTATAGGTAGGCTGCGGACGTGATCAACTCATACGCGAGTTCCGACGACGCCGCGGTCGCGACAGCCGGCGCGCGGGCCGGTGCGGACGTGGTCCGGGGCATGTACGGACGCCGACTGGACCGCATCGACAAGGGGGGCGGTGACTTCGCCACCACCGCCGATGTGGAGGCCGAGAAGGCGATCCTCGGAGTCATCCGCGCCGCGCGCCCTGATGACGCGGTGCTCGGCGAGGAAGGCGGCCGGCAGGGCGCCGCCGGAGCGGTGCGGCAATGGCTGGTGGACCCCCTGTGCGGCACCTTGAACTACGCCGTCGGCAACATGCTGGTGGCCGTCAACGTGGCGCTGCGAGGCGGGGCCGCGGCCGTGGCCGACCCGTTCAGCGGGGAGGTGTTCTTCACCGACGGGGAGCGTGCCTGGGTGCGGAGCGACGGGGCCGAGGACGCGCTCCTGACGCCCACGGCCGCCACCCGCCTGGTGGACGTCAACCTGGACCCGCCCTTCCCCGGCGCGCCCGGCTTCCGCGCCGTCGATCTGCTGGCACGCCCCGAGTTCGTGGAGCGTTTCCGGCCACGCGTCGTGTCGACGACCCTCGCACTGGCCTGGGTGGCCGCCGGCAGGCGCGCCGCGTACGTGACCGACGGCGGCGACCTCTCCGGAAGCGTCCACTTCGCGGCCGGTATCGCCCTGTGCCGGGCAGCGGGCTGCACCGTCACGGGGATCGACGGTGCCCCGCTCGGCGAGTCGGGCCGTGGGCTCGTGGCCGCCGCCGACGCCGAGACGCACGGGTTGCTGATGTCGATGATGCCCGGCCGAAGCTAGTGCCGTGACGGCTGTGACGGCACGGAAACCGCGACGCCCGTCAGCCGGGCAGGCGGCCGTCACCGCCCGGCGAGGCGACCGTGCCACGCGGGACGATGACGGTGGCCACGAAGCCGGTCGTGCCGATGCCGTCGTGCACCCGCTGACGCACGCGCAGCCGTCACCTTCGCATGTTCCGCGGCAGGGAGATCATCCGGGCTCCGACCACGGGGTGGGTGGGGGTTTCGGCTTCCGTCCTCCCGGCGTCCTCACCGCCTCCGGCCTCGCGCGGGCCGGTCGCGCTCTCGCCGGACATGAGGCTGCCGGCGGTGTGGACGTTGCCGGGGGCGGAGGCGAGGGCCATCAGCCGTGCGGCCGAGGCGGGTTCGGCCTCGGGCGGGACCACCAGGAGGTCGCAGCGGCCGAGGGTGTTCGAGATCAGGATCATCGTGTCGCGGTCCTGGTCGGTGAGCCAGTCGACGTCCACGACGTATCCGCCGACGGAGACCGAGGAGGAGGCGACCGGCCAGGGACCGGGGTTCGCCGTGATCCGGGTGATGCGCCCCCACTGTTGCTCCAGCGCCTCCACCAGGGGCGGCAGCTCGGTGCCGAGATCGCGCGAGTAGGGCCACCAGGCGCCGTCCAGCAGCCCGGCCAGAGAGGTGCGCGGCGTCAGCCTCAGGCGCGTCGGAGAGGTGGTGCTGGTCATGAGACCGAGTCCTGTCCCCGGGGCACCGTGGAGCGGCGGCCCGGCGTATTGAGCGCCGGGAAGGACGCCCGCGCCGGGGCGGGCGTACGGGGTGTTCCCGGTATCTCCAACGTACTCCGCGCCGGGGCGTTCGGCTCCACCCGCCCCTCCCCTTGCCGCCGTCCGGCGAAGGACGCACCCCTTCCACCAAGCGTGCGCGGCGTCCTGCGGCCGCTCAGGGCTCCTCGGCGTGGGGGCCGGCGCCGCTCGGCGGTCTGCTGGCGGCCAGCCAGGACAGGGCAGGTTCGGAGGCGTGAGCGGTGTCGACGGTCAGGTGGAGGCGGGTGCCTCCGCCCGGGGCGGGGTAGCTGCGCTGCTCCCCGCCGGCGAAGCAGTGGCGGAGGACGTCGGCCACCAGGCGCGCGGCGTCCGGTGTGGCGGCGATGACGCGGACTTCGGCGTACCCAGGGGGCGGCAGTGCTTCCGGCTCGTTGTGGTCCAAGGCGGCACCGTCCTTTCGCACCGGGGACGCGCCGGCGGGTGCGACCCGCGGGGCGGTCACGCCCCGGTACGTCCACCGTACGTCCGCCGAGCCGGGTCCCGAACGCTCCCGGGCGGCGGAGCGACGCGCAGGTGAGGCCTTCCGGAGTACCGTGAAGGGACGGGGCCGTGCCCCGCCCGCCGGCCCGGCACCCGCCGCGCCACCGGAGGGGCGGCGGCGCAGGTGCCTCGTGGACAGGTGAGACCGATCATGACCGATCCTGGCGTTCCCGCTACGCCGTCGAGACTCCTGCCCGACGCGGTCCACGAGGCCGTCGAGCCCGGTTCGGCGCTGCTCCGGCTCGAGACGACCCATTCCCGGCAGACCCTCCTCGACGGCGCGTGGTGGCCGCGTACGCGTGACGTCGAACGGGAGATCCCGCCGCTGGTCACCACCCTGACCGCGTATCTCGGCCCCGTCACCCGGGTCGGTCTGGACACCTCCGCCTGGAACGGCATCCCGCCCCGTCTCGTCATCGAGGGCCGGGTCGTGCACCTCGACTCCTTCGCGATCGGCGACGACACCGTCCTGATCACCCGCGGCGACAACGATCATTTCGCCCTCATGGTCGTCCCGCCCGACACGGCGCCGGAGGCCGCCCGCGCCGCCATGGCCCGCGCCGTCGACGCCGACAACGTCACGCCGGCCGCCGAGATCCTCCACGCCGCGCTCCCCGATCCCGCCGAGGCGCCGGGGGACCGAGCCTGACCGGGAAAGGGCCGGGGCCGGACGAGCGACACGCCGGTCCATGAGCGTTTTGCCTTCTCCGCGCGGGGCAGGGGGGCGATGATGCGGATCTACGGTCGCGTGGCGCGGTGCCGCGCGGCTTGTTCATGGAATGAGGGAGTACGGCATGGCGACCGGCACGGTGAAGTGGTTCAACGCGGAGAAGGGGTTCGGTTTCATCGAGCAGGACGGCGGCGGCCCGGACGTGTTCGTGCACTACTCGGCCATCGCCAGCACCGGCTACCGGGAGCTGAACGAGGGCCAGAAGGTGCAGTTCGACATCACCCAGGGACCGAAGGGCCCGCAGGCCGAGAACGTCACACCGGCCTGACCTCTGCCACGGTTCGGCAGGCCGACGCTCCCTGACATGAGTGTCGAGACCTCTCCCAAGGCGGCGTGCGGCGCGGCGACGGGTTCCCACCCGCGCCGCACGCCGCCCGGTTGTGCCGGGTGACCGGCCGGTCAGGGCGGGGCGGGGGCGCTTTCCGGGGTGAATCGCGCGACGTTCCCCGGCGGCCTACGGCAGCCCCGTCCTCAGGGGCCCGCCGTGCCGCCGGGGCACAGGCCGCCCGGGGGAGGGCTAGGCGTCGTCTCCCGCCGCGTCCTCGCGGTCCCCGCCCGCGCGTCGCCGGGCGTCCTCCTGGGCGCTCCGGCTCGGCGTGAGGGCGTCGGCGGCCTCGCCGTCCTCGTCGGGGTGCGCGTCCTCGCGTACGTCCGTCTCGGCCTCCTCGAACTCCTTCAGGACCTCCTCGGTGGCGGTCCTCGGGTGGTCGGCGTTCCCCTCGGTGGCGCGGTGCTGCGACATGGGTTCCCTCTTCCTTACGTTTCGTGGTCCTACGACATCTTTTGTACGCGTTCCGGTACCCGGTGTCGTGCGCTTCACGCCCCGTCGGCCGGTGCCCCGGGCCGCAGGGGATCACGCGCGCGCCCCAGGCCGGGACGGCTCGGGGGTGCGCGCGTGGACAGCGGGGGCAAGAGGCGTGCATACCCGCCCCGTTCGGGGGCACACGGACCCGGAGCGCATGGGACCGCTCTCACCGGCGGGTCCGCGGTATCCCCCGTTCCGCGAACCCGCCGCACCGGTCGTGCGGCTCGTACCGGGCAGGGTGCGGGCCGCACGACATTCCCGTCTGCGGCGGACGGCGTCCCCAGGACGAGCCACCGCCGGGCCGCTTCAGTCGCGGTCCCGGCCCCGCCCCCGGGTCGCCGCGAGCACCCCTCCCACCACGGCGATCACCGCCGGGGCCAGGGCGATGCTCACCCAGCCCTCGGTGTCCCAGTAGACGTCCTCCAGGCTGATCAGCAGCGCCGCCTCGTCGAGGACCAGGGCCAGACCGACGCCGTAGGCGAGCCCCATCCAGGCACGCGCGCGTGCCGAGCGTTCCACGAGGCCCGCCGCCCCCACCCCGGCGAGCAGCAGGATCCCCCACACGTAATGGTGGATGTGCACCCCGCCGGCCTGTACGTCGCCGATGCCGGCCACGTCGATGTGGATCAGCCAGGTGAGCAGTCGCATGCCGCCGAAGGTGAGGGCGAAGCCCCACCAGGCCAGGACGAAGCCACGGCGCTCGGAGGAGATGCCCGGGAGGAGCCGCAGCCACGGTGACCGGTGTTCCGTACGCGTCGACGGCGGTCGGCCGGTCGTCCGTGGGGTGTGCGACGGGGTCATGCGGTCTCTCCTGTCTCCTCTGCCACTACGGCCTCTCGCGCTTCTTCGCGCGCGAATTCCTCGATCAGCCGGGCCACGGTCTCCGGCGCGCTGTAGTGCGCCGCGTGCGCGGCGCCGGGGATGTCGGCAGCGCGTCCGTCGGGGAGCAGCCGGGCCACGCGCCGGATCCAGGCGTGGGAGGCGATGGTGTCACCGGCGCCGCGCGCGACGAGCGTCGGCACGTCGACCCGGGCCAGGTGCCCCTCGAATGCCCCGCCCGCGTCCCGTAGGGCGTGACGCAGGGACGCGGCGAAGCGGAGGGGTCCGGTGAGCAGGTAGTCCGTGGCGGCGGTGGCGAGCAGGGAGAGCGGTTCCCGGGGCGCGTCCGCGAGGAGCCGGCCGCAGTGGCGGGGGCCGGACACGCGCGGTTCGAGAGCCGGGCCGAGCAGGACGAGCCGCCGGACCAGCCGTGGATGGCGGACGGCGAGGGCCGCGGCCACCTGGCAGCCGACCGAGTTCGCCACCAGCAGGCTCGGCGTGGGGGAGAGGCGCCGGTGCCAGCGGGCCAGGGCGTCGGCGGCCTCTTCGACGTCGGGCATCCGGCGCGCGGCGGCCCGTGACCACGCGTTGCCGGGCAGGTCGGGGACGAGCACGGTGGCCCCGTTCGCGGCCAAGCGGCGGGCCAGGGGAACGAAGTACCGGCCCGAGAGGCCGAGCCCGTGCACCAGAATCACGGCCGTCCCGTCCGCCCGGGGCCGCGGGCCGAAGGAGCGGGTGAAGAGACCGGCGCGCACCCCCTGTTCCCCCCGCTCCGCCCCGTCGGACCACCGCAGGACGCCGTGCTGGAGGGTGTCGGGTGTCTGCTCGGTCACGTCGGATCCCTTTCGGCTGTACGGCACACGGGCGCTGCTGCCCCGAAGGAATTGCGGGGAAACGACGTGCGCGAGGCACGCGCCCGGGGCGACGGTCGGCGGCACCGAGCCGGACGCCGGTGTCACGGCCGGGTACCGGCTTCGCCTCAGGTTTCGGGGACGCCGTACCGGGACCCGCCCCTCACGCGCCCACCAGGCGCCACAGAGGGGGTACGCGGCGCGGCGGCGCTTCCGCCCGCAGGGACTCCTGGAGCCTGATGGCCTCCACGGTCGTGAGGGCGAGTTCTTCGGTGATCCTGCGGGTGGTGACGTAGTCGAGGCCCTCGGTACGCCGGGCCCGTTCCCATTCCCTGAACGTGGCGAGGAGCGTTTCGGGGTCCGCCGGAGGGCGCGGGAGCGGTACGGGGGGCGCGGCCTCGGCCCGTCGCCGTTCCCGCGCGATCTCGGAGAAGCCGCACACCTCGCGCGACACCTCCTCGGCGGCCTTCAGGCTGCGGCAGTCGGCGAGCGCCCCGGCCAGCGGGTTGAGCCGGAGCGCCGCCTCGCCGGTGAGCCGGTGCACCTGGCGCGCGGAGTCGTCGAGGACCAGCGGGCGGGGGGCGTCGCGGGTGCCGCAGACGCCGCGTACGCCGCGGGCGGCAGCGATGAGGACGGCACCGGCCTCGGAGGGGTGCCAGTCGAAGACGGCGAGGACGCCCTCGGTGTCCTCGGGGGTGAGGGCGAGGGCCGGCTCGCCCAGGCGGGGCATCAGGAGGGGCAGGGGCACTTCGTTGTCCAGGCCGGGCCCGGCGACGTACACGGTCGTGGGGATGCCCGTCGCGGCGCAGGCCGCCAGGGCCAGCGCGTCGCCGAGCGGACTGCGCAGGGTCGGTTCGTCCCCCCGCGCGACGATGTCCCCGCCCACGTCCACGAGGTCGATCCGGTCGGCTCCGCACCAGCGGGCCGCCGCGTGGATCTGACGGGCGAGGCCGCGCGTGCCACCGTAGGGGTCGAGCAGCCCCAGGGCGGGGCGCAGCTGCGCGGACAGACGGGGAAGCAGGGAGCCCGCCGGGGCCTTCGGCGCGGCCCGCGGGGTGATCAGCGTCAGATCCGGCGCGGGCGTGAGGGTGCCGGTGAAGTCCGCGGCGCCGCGCGGGCCGGGCACGGGGTCGACGACCAGCCTCTCCCAGGCGTAGGTGAGCACCAGAGCGGGGGTGTCCGGCCCGTGCAGCGCCGCGTGCACCATGGCCGCCGTGATGGCGTCCCCGCCGCCACCCGCGGCGATGAGAAGTCGCTTCATGGCGGACACCCAACTCCACGGGCTGCCTCCCCCGCCACCCGGACCGTACGGTTCCGTCGACTCAACCACCGTACAGAACAGTGCAATTGGGGGATAAGCGCTGTCCTTGCGAAAAGTGCATACGAAACTCCATGCGGTGCGACCGATTCTTTCGCGATCGCACTACAGATGCCGACGCGGCGGTCGCCCTAGGGTCGCGACCTGTCACCGAATGTGACGCCCTCGTCCGAAAGAGAGTCACCTCGCGTCATGAGCAAGCCCGTCATGCTGCCCCTGCCGGCATCCCGCCCCTCCCTCCCCGCCGACACCGACGCGGAGAGCCCCTACCAGCAGTACGTGTACGCCTACCCGCACCAGAAGGCCTACCGCCTCCTCGAGCACGGTCCGCTCCTGAGCGACCTGTGGGCGAACGAACGCCTCGACGCCCTCTCCTTCTACGCCCACATACCGTTCTGCGAGATGCGGTGCGGCTTCTGCAACCTCTTCACCCGCACCGGCGCCCCCGAGGAGGTGACGCGTGCGTTCCTGGACACCCTGGAGAGACAGGCCCAGGTCACCAGAGAGGCCCTCGACGCCCAGGGCGAGCCGTTAAAGTTCACCCTCGCCGCCTTCGGCGGCGGCACCCCGACCTATCTGACGGCCGATGAACTCACCCGGCTCTGCGACATCTCCGAGCACGTGATGGGCGTCGACCTCCGGGCGGTGTCCTGGTCGGTGGAGACCTCGCCGGCCACCGCGACAGCCGACCGTCTCGCCGTGCTCGCGGAGCGGGGTGCGACCCGCTTGAGCATCGGCGTGCAGAGCTTCGTCGACGAGGAGGCGCGCGCGGCCGTCCGCCCCCAGAAGCGCGAGGAGGCCGAGGCCGCCCTGGCCCGGCTCAAGGACGCGCGGTTCCCCGTGCTCAACATCGACCTCATCTACGGCATCGACGGCCAGACCGAACGCACCTTCAAGATCTCGCTCGACGCCGCCCTCGCCTGGGAACCCGAGGAGATCTACCTCTACCCGCTGTACGTCCGCCCACTGACCGGGCTGAGCACCCGTCACGCGGCCACCCCCGCCGAGTGGGACGACCAGCGGCTGCGCCTGTACCGCTTCGGCCGCGACCACCTCCTCTCGGCCGGCTACGAGCAGACCTCGATGCGGGTCTTCCGCCGGACCGGAACCGCCGCCGTCGAGGACACCGACGGCAGCAGCATCAGCGAGTACAACCAGCAGGCCGGCATGGTGGGCCTCGGCGTCGGCGCGCGCTCCTTCACCACCGACCTGCACTACACGACCGACTACGCCGTCGCCGTCCCCGAGGTGCGGCGCATCATCGACGACTACATCGCGACCCCGAGCGACCGGTTCCGGCGGGCGCAGTGGGCCTTCCGCATGGACGAGGACGAACGGCGCCGGATGTACGTCCTCCAGCACCTGCTCGAATCGTCGGGACTCGACGCCGTCCGCTACGAGCGGCGGTTCGGCAGCCGCTTCGAGGACGACTTCGCCCCGCAGACCGACACCCTCCTGGAACGCAACTGGCTCCGGGACGACGGCGGTGTCCTCCTGCTGACCCCGGAAGGGATGGCCCGCGCCGACGGGATCGGGCCGATGTTCTTCTCCACGACCGTACGGGAGAACATGAGCACCTACCGGGACCGGTGACACCCCCCGCCGCGCTCACCCCCTGACCGGCTCCGCCGGACCGTCCTGCGCGGTCCGGCGGCGTCCCGGTACGGACACGGCGACCAGACCGCCGAGGAGGAGCGCGGCGCCCGCGGCGGCGAGGGGCCCCGGCCGTTCGCCGAGCAGCACCACGGCGAGCACCGTGGCCACCAGCGGCTCCGTCAGGCTCAGCGTCCCCACCGTGGCGGCGCTGAGCCCGCCGACCCCACGGGTGAAGAGCAGATAGCCGAGTGCGGTCGTGCCGAGGCCCAGCCAGCCCACCAGGGCGATGCCGGGCGCCGTGACGAGGCCCTCCGGGGCGACCAGCAGATACGGCGAGACGAGCAGCCCGGCGCACAGGACGCCGACCGGGGCCGCCGTGTCCAGGTCGGCCCCCCGCGCGCCCAGTTCCTTGGTGGCGGCGATGTAGACGCCGAAACTCGCTCCGGCCGCCGTCCCGTACACGACGCCCAGCACGTCCGCGCGCCCCCCGCCGTCCGGAAGGAGCAGCAGGCCGATGCCCGCGACGGCGCAGAGGGTGCCCACCGCCCAGCGTGGAGAAGGCCGCTCCCCGGAGAACAGGCGCCCGCACACCCCGCCGGCCACGGGTACGGTCCCGAAGGTGACCGCCGTCGCCAGCGCCGCCCCGGAGCGCTCCACCGCCTGCAGGAAGCACACCTGGAAGGCGGCCGTGACGAGCACGCTGACGAGCAGCCACCGGCGCGTCCCGGGCAGCCGTAACGTGCGCAGCCCGGCCGGCCGCGCCATGAGGGCCATGAGCACGAACCCGCCCAGCAGCATCCGGGCGGCACCGAGCGACACCGGGTGGGCCCCGGTGTCGGCCCGGATCTGCGCCGGTCCCACGGTGCCCCACAGGACCGCCGCCACCAGTACGGACGCCACAGCTTTCACGTGCATTTCCCTCCCACCACGCATGGACGGCGTGAACGTACCGGGACCCGCCCGGCGGGAGCCCCTGGCGAAAACCATGAGATCCGCGCCCCGCGCGCGCCCGATCCCGTGCCTTTGCACCACACCCCCGCCCTTCGGACCGGTGTGAGACGGTGAGCGCCCGGCGCGCCGGTTCCGTACGGCGCGCCGTGGTGACGCGGAGGGAAGGGTTCGTGGTGGAGAAGGTGACGTTGTCGGCGTGGCCGACGCCGATGGAGGCGGCGCCCCGGCTGGCCCGGGCGATCGGGCTGGCCCCGGACGACCTGTGGATCAAGCGGGACGACCTGACCGGCCTCGGCGGCGGTGGCAACAAGGTCCGCAAACTGGAGTGGCTGGTCGCCGACGCTCTGCGGTGCGGTGCCGACACCCTGGTCACGACGGGCGGCCCGCAGAGCAACCACGCGCGGCTCACCGCCGCCGCGGGCGCCCGGGCCGGCCTGGACGTGGTGGTGGTCGTCCCCGGGGCCGGCCGCCCCGACCGGCCCGGCGGCAACCTCCTCCTGGACGCCGCCCTCGGCGCCCGTGTCGTGTGGGCCGGGGACGCCGCGCCCGCGGAGCTGGCCGGACAGGCCGAGAGGACCTGCGCCGCACTGCGCGAAGGCGGCGCCGTACCGTATCTGGTGCCGTTCGGCGGTTCCGGCGTGCTGGGGGCCCGCGGATACCGCGAGGCGGGTGAGGAGATCCTCGCCCAGCAGCCCGGTGTCCGGCACGTCGTGACCGCTCTGGGCTCCGGCGGCACGATGGCCGGTCTCATCGCCGCCCTGGGCGTCGACCGGGTCCTCGGCGTCGACGTCGGCGCGCTGCCCGACCCCGCGTCCGTGGCCGCCGCCCTCGCGTCGGAACTCACCGGCGGCCACCTGACGGCGGGCCGGCTGCGCGTGCGCGGCGACCAGGTGGGCGAGGGGTACGGCATCCTGCACGAACCCGTCCTCGACGCCCTCACCGGCGTCGCACGCACGGAGGGCGTCATCCTCGACCCGGTCTACACCGGGCGCGCCGCGGCCGGACTGCTGGCGGCGGTCCGCGACGGGGACATCCGGCCGGGCGAGCGTACGGTCCTGCTCCACACCGGAGGCCTGCCGGGACTGTTCGGGCACGCCGAAGCAGCACACCGCATCGGCCGGGCCCTGGACACGTACCCGTGACATCCGGCCTTCGCGCGTCGCCGCGACGAGCGACGCGCCTCTCTTCCGGCGCCCCCTGCCCCGGGGCGTGAGTGGATCATCAGCGGGACGTTAGGGGCGGGGCCCAGGGTGGGGACCGACGAACTTTCGCGTCCTGCCCCGAGGAGTCCGCAAGTGAAGAAGTACAAGGCCACCGTTGTCGCGGCCACCGCGTGCGTGAGCGCGCTGCTGGTCGCGGGACCGGCACAGCCCGCTCAGGCGGACGGTGCCGCGGACAACTGCAACGCGGCGGACACGGTCGCTCCCGGTTCGTTCGGGACCGGCACGCTGACGTGGTGCATCCTGGCCGCCAAGGAGAGCGCCGAGACGAAGAAGACCGCCCGGGAGAACTTCGTCAAGGGCCTGCTCGAGATGCTGACGAACCACACCGGCGGCAACTACAACATCATGATCTTCGACATCAAGGGCAAGAACGCCTTCGGGGACCCGTGGTTCGTCAACCACTACACGGAGAGCCTTCAGGACGTGGCCTTCCAGGGGGACGTCGAATACCACGACGAGACCTCGCGGGAGGACCAGACCTACCGCATCTGGATCTTCTCCGGCGGCGGCAGCTTCACCAACCACGGGGACGGCGGCTGGATCAACTGGGGCTTCTACGGCCTGTGGGACCGCAACGGCTCCACCATCGAGTTCCAGCCCACGATTCCGCCCGCGGTCCCCGGCGTCCCCAAGGGCGAGACGCCCGGCCCGGGCGACACCCTCCCCACCCCGGGCGTACCGGCCCGCCCGGTCCTCCGCTCCTTCAGCGGACCCGAGGCACCCGTCACCGAAGCCGAACGCCCGCCGGTCGGCGTCCCCGTGCAGTTGAGGACCGTCAACAGCCTCGGGGCCGTCGCGACGAACACCTCCTCCGGTTCGTCCGTGGTCGCGGGCAAGCTGGGTACCACCAACGGCACGTGGACGTTCAAGGACGCGGGCGACGGGCGCTACGAGATCGCGAACGGCCACGGCCCGGTCCTCACCGCGAACATGAGCACCTACTACGCCCAGATCAACACGTGGAAGGGAAGCTCGACGCAGAAGTGGGAGGTCATCCCCGTCGGCGGCGGGGCGCACCAGATCAGGATCAGTGACCAGGACTGCCTGACCTACCACGAGGACTACAAGAAGCTCGGCGTGTGGACCTGCGACGGCTCCGAAGGCCAGCGGTGGACCATCACACGCTGACGGTCCCGTCCGGCCTGGGCCGCCAGGGGGTGTCTCGCCGATCTTGCCGGGCTCGCGGTGCCCGGCACCGCGCATCAGGAACCGGACCCACGCCGGCGGGGTGCGGGAAGCGCGCTCAGCAGTTCCCACAGCGGAGCGGACCCGGCTGCCCACCGGGCGAGCAGGTGACGGTCGACCAGGTGGAGTCGCTGGGAGCGGGCGAAGGCGACGGCTCTGTCCGTGAAGCGGCCGTTGGTGACCAGCACGACGACATCGCCGTGGTGGACGGGCCTGCCGGTGCCGTTGAGGACGTGCAGGTCGGGGGTTCCCACCGCGGAGCCCGCCAGGCCGGCCCTGCGGTGCTTGCACTGGATCACCCACAGGCGGCCGAAGGGGTCCGTGGCCTTCACATCGGCGCCGTTGTCACCGGCCCCGCCGACCCGGATCGCCCCGGAGCAGCCGTCACGGCGCATCAGATCCCGTATGGCCTCCTCGAACTGACGAGGGTGCAGGGCGTCGATCTGCGGCAGCACGTAGCGCAGCCCCTGCTCCCGCAGCCGGTTGCGGCGTGCGGTCTCCCGGCGCCGGTGCAGCCACACTCCGCCGGCCGCCGCGGCGCACAGCAGCAGCACGACCGGCACCCAGGGGCGGGCGGCCAGCCACCGCAGCGCGCCGGCGACCAGGCTCCCCGCCACGGCGAGCACCAGGAGCAGGAGACCGGCCCGCTCCCCGCCGGTGGCCCGCATCCGGCGGGGAGCCGTGCGACGCCTCGGCGCGGGCCGGCGCCGGGAGGCCGGGGACGTACGCGGCCGGCGGGGGACAGGGGAGCGGCGCACACTCCGCCGCGGGCGCGGACTCACGTGCCCGCCTGGGAGAGGCCGTTCACCACCTGCTCGATGACGTCGAAGATGCCCTGGCCCAGCGGGGTCGGCGCGATCACGATGCCCAGGGCAAGGACGAAGAGAGCGGTGTTGCGCTCCTCGACGCGGCTCCTGGCCTGCGTCCTGCGACGTAACCGCATCACCACGACGACCGCGAGCAGCACTCCCACGTTGATCGTCATCATGCGACCTCCACTCCCGCCCGCCCTCGTGCCCCGCTCGCCGTCTCCCGGCCGCGCCGGGAGGCGGCCGCCCGGACCAGTGCAGCCGACGGGGCGCCCGGGGCGCACCCCGCTCGGTGAACGTTGGCGAGAACCCCGGCGGACGCTGTCCGATAACCGATCGGACACCCGTTCTTCGAGGTCAGGAGGGCGGGAGCACCGGTCCGCCGGCCTTCTTCGGGCGGCTGCGCGAGCCGGATGAGGCGCCGCCCCCAGGGGGCTCAGCTCGTCGGGGCGGCGCCACGGAAGGTACGCCGGTACGCGATCGGCGAGACGCCGATCGCGGCGTGCAGGTGTTCGCGCAGCGAGGTCCCGGTGGCGAAGCCGACCTGTCCCGCGATGTCGTCCACGGCGAGATCGGTGGTCTCCAGCAGATGCCGGGCCCGGGCGACGCGCTGCTGGATCAGCCAGCGGCCGGGACTCGTACCCACCTCCTCGTTGAACCGGCGCGCGAAGGTCCGCAGGCTCATGCGGGCGTGCCCGGCGAGTTCCGCGAGCGTCAGGGGCTCGCGCAGGTTCTCCAGCGCCCACTGGCGGGTGGCTGACGTGCTGCTGGCCGGGTCCGGGGGCACCGGGTACTCGATGTACTGGGCCTGCCCGCCGTCCCGCCACGGCGGCACGACGCAGGCCCTGGCGACGTGGTTGGCGACGGCGGTGCCGTGGTCCCGCCGCACGAGATGCAGGCAGACGTCGACACCGGAGGCGGCGCCGGCCGAGGTCAGCACGTCTCCGTCGTCCACGAACAACACCTCGGGGTCCAGCGCCACCTCCGGGTACCAGGACCGGAAGACGTCGGCGACGGCCCAGTGGGTGGTGGCGGGCCGGCCGTCGAGCAGCCCCGCGGCCGCCAGCACGAAGGCACCCGTGCAGATCGAGACGATCCGCGCCCCGGGGCGTACGGCGGCGAGCGCCTCGGCCACCCGCGGCGGCAGCTCGCGTGAGAGCCGGGACGTGTCGAAGGGCGGCAGCAGCACCGTGTCCGCCGTCGCGAGCACTCCGGGGCCGTGTTCCACCGTGATCGAGAAGTCGGCGTTGGTGACGACGGGCCCGCCGTCGACGGAGCAGGTCAGAACCTCGTAGTGGTCCGGAAGCGCGCCGAAGACCCGGCTGGGGATGCCGAGTTCGAAGGGATACACCCCGTCCAGGGCGAGGACGACGACTCGGTGAGCACTCATGGCACGATCCCGTTGTAAGTTGGCATTCATGCCATGGTACGTCCCACGGGTCCCGGGCGAGGCTGTACCGCATGACGAACCACGCCACCATGCGCGCCATCAGCCAGGACACCCACGGCACCCCCGACGTGCTGAAGGAGGTCCTCGTGCCGAGGCCCGCCCCCGGCCCGAGCCAGATCCTCGTCGCCGTCCGCGCCGCCGGGGTGAACCCGACCGACTGGAAGCACCGCGCCGCCGGCCTCTTCCTCGACCGCCTGCCGCTCGTCCTCGGCTGGGACGTGTCCGGTGTCGTCGAGGCCGTCGGCTTCGGCGTCACCCTGTTCAAGCCGGGCGACGAGGTCTTCGGCATGCTGCCCTACCCGCACGGTGTCGGCTCCCACGCCGAGTACGTGACGGGCCCCGCGCGCGCCTTCGCGCACAAGCCGGCCGGCATCGACCACGTCCAGGCCGGCGCCCTGCCGCTCGCCGCTCTGACCGCGTACCAGGCACTCGTCGACACCGCGGGGGTACGAGCCGGGCAGCGCGTCCTGATCCACGCGGCCGCCGGCGGAGTCGGCCACCTCGCCGTCCAGATCGCCAAGGCCCGTGGCGCGTACGTCATCGGCACCGCCAGCGCCCCCAAGCACGACCTCGTCCGCTCCCTCGGCGCGGACGAGGTCGTCGACTACCGCACCACCGACTTCCGGGACGCCGTCCAGGACATCGACGTGGTGCTCGACCCCCTCTCCGGAGACACCCGCACCCGCTCGCTCGACGTCCTGCGTCCGGGCGGCATCCTCGTGTCGATCCTGCCGGGCACCGACCCCGACGAAGCCGCGAAGGCCGCGGCCCGAGGGGTCCGCGTCGCCACCCTCCTCGTCGAAGCCGACCACACCGGCATGAACGCCATCGCCGACCTGGTCGCCTCCGGCGCCCTGCGCGCCCACGTGGAGGCGGTCTTCCCGCTCGCGCGAGCGGCGGAGGCCCACGCGCTCGGCGAGACCGACCGCACCACCGGCAAGATCGTCCTCACCGTCTCCTGAGCCGTGCCGTCGCTGCCCCGCCCGGCGTGGCTCAAGGCCTCCGGCGGGTGCTGCCGGAGGCCGGCGGGGGCGGGCGGCGACCCGCGGGCGGTTCCGGTGACCCGTGCTACTCCGCCGCAAGGGCCCCCTCGACGGCTGGAAGGCCGCCCGAGTGGGGAAGGGGACGGTACGACCCGCGGCCCCACCGCCCGCGGGACCGAGGGAGGACACACCCATGGCACAGGATCACCGGCCGACCGGCACGAACTCCGGCACCCGCCCCCCGGCGACCGCCCCGAGCACCCCGCGGAACCGGCTCCTCCGGCTGGGCGCGCCGCCCGTCGCGGCGACCGCGCTGACCGCGACCGTCGCGCTCTACATGACCCTGGTCGCCTTCGGGAACATCACGGACTTCGGCACCAACCAGCAGTTCGTCCAGCACGTCCTGAGCATGGACACCACGTTCAAGGACCCCGACCTGATGTGGCGGGCGGTCACCTCCCCCGCCCTCCAGAACACCGCCTACATCGCCGTCATCGTCTGGGAGACACTCGCCGCGGCGGTCCTCCTCGCCGCCACCTGGTTCTGGCTCCAGGGCCTGCGCCGCGGCACGTACGACCGCGCCCGCGCGGCGAGCACGGTGGGCCTGGTGATGGTGCTGCTGCTCTTCGGGGCGGGATTCATCGCGATCGGCGGCGAGTGGTTCGCCATGTGGCAGTCCTCCGACTGGAACGGTCTGGACGCCGCGGCCCGCAACGTCGCGCTGGCCGCCTTCACCCTCCTCGTGGCGCACCTGCCCGGTGTACGCCGGGCAGGTGCCGACCAGACCTGACGCGGACCGCGCATGGCAGGCGCCGGTACCCCCAGGGTCGCGGGGCGGCGGCCGGATCGGCGGATCAGCCCGGCGCCACCGCGCCCACCTCCGCACGCGGGGAAGGGGTCAGACCTTGCGCCAGCGTGCGTTGCACCAGGAGAAGGCGCCGAACGCGACGAGACCGAGCGCGATCAGGGTGAGCAGCCAGGGCCCGGCCGGCGTGTCCGCGAACGAGCGCAGCGTGTCGTCCAGGCCCTTGGCCTTTCCGGGCTGATGCTGGACGGCCGCGACGAGCGCGAACACACCCGCGGCGGCGAAGACGACGCCCCGGGCCGCGCCGCCCACCATCCCGAGGAAGTCGGTGATCTTGCGGGCCCTGGGCGACATGGCCTCGGTCCGCAGATGCTTACGGAACTTCCTCATCAGGGCCCGCACCGAGATCCACAGTCCGGCACCCACCACCGCCACACCGGCGGCGCCGACGATCCACTGTCCGCCCGGCCACATCAGCACCCGGGCGGTGACGTCGTCGGTGCGCTGGTCGGAGGACCCGCTGCCACTGCCGGTGTTCCCCACCGCGTAGGCCAGCACGGTGACGGACACGAAGGCGTAGAAGACGAAGCGGGCCGCTGCCGCCGCCCGCTTGGACGCCTTGGTGCCGTCCTCGCCCGCCCCGCCGAACAGCGCCTCGGACAGGCGCCACACCGCCATGCCGGCGAACGCGACACCGACGCCCCACAGCAGCGCCGCACCGAAAGGCCGGCCGGCCAGCTCGCTCAGGGCGCCACCCCGGTCGGCCTGACGCCCACTGCTGCCACCGGTCCCGAAGGCGATCTGCAGGGCGATCAACCCGACGAGTACGTAGATCAGCCCGCGGGCGGTGAAACCCGCTCGGGCCGCGACCGCCATCGCCGTGCTGTCGGCCGCACGCCGAGCCTGACCCCGGCCCCGCAGGGCCACTGACTTCGCATCCATACACCCCCGATGCCCCGGCCTCGGCGTCCGACACCCGGTCGGCGGTGAACGGCGAGCCGCCGGCGAGTTCTGTACGCGCCGTGTCCGGCGGAGCCGACCGGCACTCCGGGCACTCGCGCCCGGCCCCGGCCGGTTCAGGCGTGGCCCTCACCGAAACGCGACAGGGCGATGGTTCCGGCGGTCGCGACGAGGAAACCGGCCAGGGCCAGCCAGCCGTATCCCGGCCGGGTCTGGTCGTGCAGCAGCAGGATCCCGACCAGCCCGGGAACGCACACCTCCACCAGCGTGCCGGAGGCCGTGGCCGTGGACACCGTCCCGTGACGCAGGGCCAGCACGTAGCTGAGGTATCCGCCCAGTCCGCCCAGGACCACGGCGTAGGCCGCCGGGTCGGTGAGCACGGCAGCCGTGCTGGAGGTGTCCATCACCCGCACCGCCAGGCTGGTGACACCGAATCCGACACCGGACAGGGCCCCGAGGACGACGGCCGCTCTCCCCCCGCGCAGACGTGTGGCGAGAGAGGTGAGGGCGAGCGCGGCCACAGGAACGCCCAGCAGCATCAGGTCGAAGGCCGTGCCGGCGGAGGTCGCGCCCTGCGGGCCCGATCCCAGGGCGAGGAGAACGAGGCCGGCGACCACGACGGCGACGGCGGCACCGTCCCGGGCGTGCAGGGGAACCTTGAGCAGCCGGACGGCGGCCACGGCCGTCACCGCGAGGCTGGCGTTGGTGACCGACTGCACGACGAACAGCGGCAGACTGCGCAGGGCGATCACACTGAACGCGAACCCGCCCATGTCCAGCGCCGTTCCGATGAGGAACGGCCCCGACCTCATCAGCCTGGCCGCCAGCCCCAGACCACCGCCGTGCGCGTCATGGTGTTCGGCTCGGGCCGCACGCGCCTGGACGGCCGAGGCCAGGCCGAAACAGACGGTGGCCGCCGACGCGGCGGCGAGTCCGCCCAGAACACTCTCCATCAGCCGGACGGCGTCCCGGTTCGGGACACCCACCGGCGTCCGTCTCGTGCCACCGCCCCGGCCAGCAGCAGGAACCACAGGCCGACCAGCAGGAGATGCACGCGCTGTGCCACCCCGTGCCAACCGGCCAGACCGAGCAGCGCCCCGACCGTCGCCAGCGCGCTCACGAGGGCGCCCCTCAGCAGCCACGGCCCCCACCGCCCCACCGGCTCCAGCCCTCGACGCCCTCTCCTGGCGGCGGTGACGAGCAGCGCCATGGACACGAACAGACACAGGTGGACCAGGGCACTGGTCAGCGTGTGCCAGGGGTGAACGGCCCGGCAGCCGTCCTCTGCCGACGGAGCGCACTCCATCGGCACCGCCACGTCGGCCAACGACCAGACCGCGAAACCCACCAGCGCCCACCAGCCGCCGGCCTCGGCCCTCGAACTCGCCCACGCGGCACGTGATCGCCAGGCCCCCCAGCCCAGCAGCACGGCGCAGATGACCTCGGCCGTGCCGAAGATCCGCCGGAACGGCTGACCCGTCGCGTAGAGCTCGCTGACGTAGGCGTGCCGTGGGTCGAGGCCCGTGGGCAGGACGGCCTCCAGCACCCAGCTGTTGTAGAGCACACCCGCCACGGCCAGCGCCGTCGCGGCGGCCACCCCCGCTGCCGGCAGCGCGGTGTCCGCCCTCGGGCGTGGTGCGTGGACGTGAGGAGAGGTGCTGTCTCCCGCCGACTCCATCTGCGTCTCCTTGATCAGCTTCACCCGCCGTAGGCAGAGGGTGACATGGCATGACAGTAAGTGACGATGATGGTGTCGCCGCGGGGGCGTGCCAGAGCGGCGGCGCGTCGTGCGGCGTGCCTCCCCTCGCGTCGCACGACCGCGGCGTGGACGGGGACCGCCTCGGTGCCGCGGCGGAGAGGCGTGGGGGTACGCCCACGGGGCGCCCCCGGCACGCACGGTGCCGGGGGCGCCCCCGTCTCACGGTGCCGGCGCGCGGCCCGGAGCCGCGCGCCGCCCGCTTCAGGATCAGCCGGTGTAGGTGGCGGTCATGGCGAGGTTGCCGGGGGCTGCGGGAACCCCCACGAGGGGCGCCGTCACCGGTGCGTCCCAGGTGCGGTCGGTGTGGCGGACGGTGTGGAGCAGCTTGCCGTCGGTGGTGCTGACGGCGACCTGGACCTCGCCGTTGACGGCGGCCGCGGAGACGGACTTGGCGGTCACCACGCCCAGGACGCCCTTGAGATCACCCCACGGTGCCCACGTCCCGTTGAAGTTGCGGATGGTGTGGTACTGGCGGGTGCCGTTGTCGGTGGCGATGACGAGGTGGGTCTCGTCGCCGGTGCCGGCCATGCCGAGGGAGGTCACCGGTCCGGTGGGGCCGACGGCCTGGGCCACGTTGCCCCAGCCGAGCCACGTCCCGCTGGTCTGGCGGATGGTGTGGTACGGCTTGCCGGCGCTGACGAGGCCTACGTGGAGCTCGCCCCGGACACTGGCGGCCGCCGACGCGGTCACCCCCGTGAGGGAGCCGTTGATCTGGCGGAAGGGCGTCCAGCTGCCCGCGCCGTTGCGGACGGTGTGGAAGGCCTTGCCGTCGGCGACGGCGACGACGTGGAGGTCGTGGCCGATGGAGACGGCGGAGACCTGGGTGAGGTTGCCGAGGGCGTTGGCCGCGCCGAACACGTCCCCGAAGGCGGTCCACGTGCCGTCCTGCTTGCGGACGGTGTGGAACAGCCCGCCGCTGGTGCTGATCGCCAGTACGTGGGTGTCACCGTTGACGCCGGCGGCGGCGGTGCTGCGGACCCCGCCCAGGTTGCCGACCTTGGCCTGGAGGTCGGTGTATCCGGTCCAGGAGCCGTCGGACAGCCGGACGGCCTGGTAGAGGCCGGTTCCGGCCTGCACGAGTGCCTTCGTCTGCCAGCCCGGCGTCGTGGCCCGCACCCCGTCGATCCACTCGCGCAGCCCGTCGGTGCGGGCCGCGACGGCGCCGGTACGGGTTTCCGCCGGGTCGGTGGCCAGACAGCCGCCCTGCCAGGAACGGCTGTTGATGCCGACGAGCTCGCCCGCGGCGTTCAGGAGCGGCCCGCCGGTGTCACCCTTGCAGACGGCGTCCGTACCCTTCCCCGTGATGGCCAGGGTGGTGGCGTCGGAGCCGTTCAGGGTGAACGCGCCGGTGTGGGGCTTGCCCGGCGCCCACTCGGTCCTGGTCCGTCCGAAACCCACGGCGGTCAGCTCGGCGTCCGCCCCCGGGGCGGTGCTCGCCGTCGTGATGCCCGCGGGGCCCGCAGCAGGGGTCTTCAGGCGGGCCATGACGACGTCCCGGTCGGTGCGCGGGACCAGCTCGGCGACCTCGATCCGCTTGCCGTCTGCCAGGGTCACGGTGGACTTCAGCGCGGGGGCACCGGCCGGCAGCGTGGTACCGGGCGTCGCGGCGAAGCAGCTGGAGGCGGTGAGGACCCACGAGGCGTCGACGAGGGAGCCGGTGCACCCTCGGCCGGTCGCCTCGTCGCCGATGTTCAGCTTGACGACGGAGGTGTGCCGGTCGGTCGCCGCCTCAGGGCCGGTGACCGCCTGGGCGGCGCCGGCGGGAACGAGGCCGGCGGCGACGGCGGTCGTGGTGACGAGCAGACCCGGGATGCGGGCCGTGCGCGGACGGAGTGCAGACATGGGGGTTTCCTTCAAGAACGGGATGCGGTGGGCGAATGCGCAGAAGTGCGGTCGTACGGGTACGGGACCGGCCGGCGGCCCCGCGGTCGCGGCGGTCTACTTGGTGACCCGGATCTCGACCAGGACGTGCTCCCGGCCGTCCACGGACTCGCCGACCCCTTCCCACGTCTTCGCGGGGATGTCGTACTCGACGCGGTCGTCCTCGGCGGTCATCGCCAGGTGGGTGTTGACGGAATCGTCGGTCCGCACGCCGTGCACCGACGGGATCCGCAGCGTCAGGAAGCCCTCGTCGGCGGTGACCTTGAAGCAGACGTCGGCCCGGCCGCGGGCGAGGAACCTGAGGAGGTTCTCCTCGCTGAGGCAGTCGGCGAGCACGATGTGGCCGTCGCCCCGCTTCAGGTCGATCCCCTGCTCGGCCAGAATCCTGTCGGCGCCGGGGTAGTTGTAGTCCTCGATGGCGTACCCGGGCCCCGTCTCGGCCACGGGCTCGCTGGCGGGAGCGGCGGAGGGCTGGCCCGCGGCCACCACGGCCCACGCCAGCGCGCCGGCCGCGGTCGCGGTTCCCAGAGTGCGCGTCCATGCCTTGCGTGCGTTCATCACAGTCCTGGATCTCCTCGAAGTAGGTGTCGATGGGGGTGGGGAGGGTTCTCCGCACCCCCTTGGTCGAAGTTGAGGGCGGAAAGAAGTGGGCCGGAAAGTCGAAGTCCGGGGGAGGGGGTGGTGGACAGCCGCTACGGCGCTGCCGCTCTGGTGAGCTTCAGGGAGGGCGGTCCGTCCGGGTCCGGACGGAACTCCACAGCGCTTCCCCCGCTCGGGTAGAGCTGGATGCCGGCGACCGTGCCGAGCTCGCCGCTGTCGACCGACAGGTAGACGAAGTCGCTGCCCGCCCGGTCACCGAACCACTCCCACCGGCCGGTGAAGTCCGCGGGTCCGGAGGTCCCGTCCGTCACCACGCCGACGGCGGAGAAGGTCCCGTCGGATGCGAGCCGCAGCTCGGCACCCGTCCCGTCGTCGCGGTACACGCCGGGAAGCCCGGCGGGGTCGACGGGGCCCGTGCACCCCGAGACGAGCGACGCGGCAGTGGTCAGGAGGGCGACGAGCCACCCGGCACCCGCCCTCCCGCGTGCCACGGGCATCACGGGCCCAGCGTGACGTCGAACTCGATCACCTGGGTCTTGGGCGACATCGGACCGGTGTCGCCGACGATCTTGTCGACGAGCGAACCGACGCTGTCGCTCCACCAGTCCGTGTAGCCGATGACCGGAGGATGGGTCGCGGATTCGATGTCCGATTCGTTGTAGGCGGTGTACCGCCACACGACGGAGCCGTCCGCGTTCTTGCGGATGGGCGTCATCCGGACCTGGTGGGAACCCAGGAACGTGTACGCGAGGTTGCCCGTGAGACCGGCCGTGGAGAGCGTCCCGTAGTCCTGGAGGTACTTCCACGCACCGTCGAACCCGCCGAGGGAGTAGTCGTACTTGAGCGTGTGGCCGAGCTCGTACTCACCCGTGCGCGTACGGTTCGCGAAGAAGGCGAGCGCCTCCTGGGTGTGCTCGTGCTCGCGGTAGACGCGGGTGAAGTCGTCGTTCGGGCCGAAGCACTGCGACGTGGGGCCCTTGCCGGTGAGCCAGCTCCAGCCCAGCTCCCACGGGTTGTTGCCGTTTCCGGACTCGACGGGCCTGCCGAACGGCGTCAGACAGCTCTCGGCACCCGCGGGCAGACCGTTCGTGCCCGGCTTGATGGGGGTCGTCGCGTTGTCCAGCGCCTTCTGGATCGCCTCCTGCCGCGCGGCCTCGACGACGAGGTGCTTGGCCCGCAGCGCCGACTGCGCGGCCGCGTCGGCGCTCGCGCCCGCCGCGAGCGACGCCTGGCGGGCCGCCGCGGCCGAAGCGGCGGCGTTCGCGGCGTGGGCGGCGGCCTCGGTGGCGGACCGCACGGCGCGCGTCGCCGCGCTGCGGGCCACGCTGCTCGCCTGACGAGCCGCGGCGGCCGCCCGACGCGCGGTCTCGGCGGAGCGGGCGGCCTCGGCCGCGGATCCCTCGGCGGCCTCGGCGTTCTTGCGCGCCTCCTCGGCGGACAGCTTCGCGGCCGCGGCGTACCCCTTGGCGAGCTCCGCCCACTCGGTCGCCTTCGCGGCGGCGTCGCGTGCGAGGGCGGCGGCCTCGGAAGCCCGTGCCGCGTTCTCCTGCGCCTCCTGGGCCGTCCTGGCGGCGCCCGCGATCATCGCCCGGACCGCGCTGATGTGCGTGGCGTGGTCGTGGTCGATCCGCGCGAACTCGTACTGCGTGGTGCCGACGAACTGGTGCAGTATGTGCGTGTCGCCCTCGAGGGCGATCGTGGCCGCCGCCCTGACGTAGGGGCCCCCGTTCCGCAGCAGCGTGGTGGCCGCCACGCGGTCGTCCTCGTGGACGGCCTTGGCGCGCTCGACGTGCAGGAAGTCGTGCAGAGCCCGGGCGGTGCCGGCCTCCAGCGCCGCCACGGCCGCACGCCGCACCGCCGAACCGGTGGTCCCGTCGGCCAGGACCGTCGTCACCTCGACCCGGTTGTCCTCCTTGGCCGCCTCGATCGCGCCGCTCTCCAGGAACGTCCTGACCTTGGCGTGGTCCTCGGTCCTGAGCACGTCCACCGCGGCCAGCGCCACGTTCCTCGTGGAGATCGCGGCCATGGCCACGACGTTCTCGATGTTGTCCTGCCGCAGGGCGATGAGGCGGTCGGCGTCGATCCAGTGGACGACGTCCTCGTCCGAGCCGGCCAGAGCGAACTCCGCGGCCTGCCGGGTCCACGTGCCCGACCGGTCGACGAGCTGGATCGCGGCCTTGCGCCCCGCTGCCACGGCCTCGGCGGTCCTGCCGTCCTTCAGCGCGGCCTCCGCGGAGGCGATGAGCGCGAGCAACTCCGCGGACAGGCGCGCTTCCTGCGTCCGCTCCCGGTTGTACCGTTCGAGCCGGCCCGTCTCCGCGTCCGCCTCCAGCCGCGCCCGCTCGACCGCCTCGGCGGTCTCCTCGGCCAGCCTTTCGGTCTCGGCCGCACGTGCCGCCTGCTCCACCTCGCGCGCCTTCTCGACCGCCGCGGCGGCCTTGGTCGCCGCATCGACGGCCGCGTTGGCGGCCTCGGTCGACCGGTTGGCGTAATCGACCGCCTGGCCGGCGTGGTTCGCCGCGTCCAGAGCCCGCGCGGCGGCCTTCTCGGCGTGATCGGCGGCACTCTCGGCCGCTTCGCGCGCCACGTGCGCGGCTGCCGCCGCCTGCCCGGCCAGGGAGCGGGACTTGGCAGCGGCCTGCGTCGCCCTGGCGGCGGCGGCCTCCGCCACGGCGGCCTCCCGCTGCGCGGTGGCAGCCTCGGACCGCGCGGCGCCGGAGGCCAGGGCGGCGTCGGCCGACGCCCTGGCCGCCGAGGCCGCGTTGAGCGCCGATCCGGCGGCGGCCGCGCCCGCGGCCTCGGCCGCTTCGGCGGCGACGGCCGCGAGGCCCGCCTTCTGGGCCACCGTGCGGACGTACTGGACCATGGCCGTCGCGGCCCGCGCCGCCGTCCGGGCCGCCTCCGCCATCGAAGCGTCCCTCGAGGCCCCGATCGCCGCATGGTAGGCCTGAGCAGCGGCGCGTCCCGCCGCCGCCGCTGCCGCGGCAGCCGCCTGCGCGGCGGACACGCAGCGCTGCGAGGCGGCCTGCGCCGTCCGCGAGGCCGACACCGCGGTCGCCGCGGCAGCCGCAGCGCCCCGGGCGGCCTGAGCCGCCTTGTTCGCGGCCCTGGCGGAGCGCTGGACGTCGTTCTCCGCGGCCTCGGCCTCGGCCTTCGCCTCCAGCGCCGCCTTCTTCGCGTTCTCGGCGGCCTTGACCGCCTGCTGCGACAGCTCGACGGCCTCGTCGGTCTTGCGGCCGGCGCGCTGCCCCTCCGCCTCGACGACCTTGACCAGCTGCTGGATCGTCGCCGCTTCCTCGTCACGGGCGCGGGCGATGTACTGGCCCGTCTCCAGGAACCACCGGATCGCCCGCGGCGTGCCGTCGTCCAGCGCCCGCTTCGCGTACTCCCGCACCTGCGGCGACGCCGTCACGAGGATCGACGTCACCCGCACCCGCTCGTCCTCCTCCTGCGCGGTGAACTGCCTGCCGCTCAGGAAGGCGCGGAGCGTGAAGTCCGACCCGGCGTTCAGGGCGGCGGCACCCTCACGCTTCACGGCACGGCCACCGTGCGCCATGACCGTGGTCACGGCCACCCTGAGGTCCTCGCGCACCGGGGCCTGGAACCCGCCCATGAGGTACGCCTCCACCGCCGCCGTGCCGCCGGACAGTGCCGCGCCGATGCTCTCGCGGGTCGCCCTGCCCGCCGTCACCAGCGACCTGGTGAGCGTGAACCGGTTGTCCTCGGCCCGGGCGGAAGGCAGCCTCTCGTCGAGGAACGCCCTGACGTCCGCCGCGGTCCCGACCAGAGCCGCGGCGGCCGCGGCGCGGACGGCGCGACCACCCGTCCGGTACGCCCAGACGACCCGGCCCCGCTCGGTGTCCGGCAGACCGGATCCGGCCGGCAGGGAGGCGGCCCCGCCCGCCGCGTACGCCGGGCGGGAGAGCACGGTGCACTCCGGCAGCACACAGGCTGCCGCCACCCCCGTGAAAGCGGCGAGTATCTGACGTCTGCTGAACTGTCGTGAGCGTTGAGACATCACGACTCCCTTCCCCTGCGGTGTGATCCCTGCCAGGACGTGCTCCCGGCCCCACGGACCCTCGTGGTCGGTGGCCGCGCCCCGGTGCGTCGCGTCGGACTCGGACGTGAGTCCCGCGGTGACGTGTCCTGCGGCACGCCGGCCGGGTCACGCCGCGCTCCCTGGCGGCGATCACCACTCTCGGCGCGCCGGGAACACGAGGGGAAGGGGGTTCGGATGGCCGGAAGCGTCCCTGGCCCGTTCTGGCCGGGTGGACTTCCCGGCGTACTCCCACGCCGGCTCGGCCTGACGCGTCCGCGTCGGGGGCGGATGAACGCGCGCGGTCGGGAGCGCCGGGCGGAAGGTGCCGACGGTCGGCGGGAGAGCACGACGCGCCAGGACGTCTCCCGCCGCCGCGCCGTACCGAGGAGTCGGGGGCCGCGGCGCGTCCGGGAGACGCCCGCCGGCCTGGACGCTTGCGGTCAAGGCCCCTTCAGGACAGCGGGACCGGCTTCCGCGGGCGGCGGGACGTGTGAAGACTGGGGTCGCCGGGCGGTGCCGACGGGACGGCACCACCGGCCCGTACCCCTCCGCCACCACCCCGATCCGGGATCAGGATGCCTGCACACCCCTCAGCGGCCCGCACGCCGTTCTCGCCCGCCGACCACGGCGGCCCCTCGGGCCGGGCGCACTCAGTCCGGCTGCGCGGGCAGCCATCCGTGCTGCACCGCCCGGACACCTGCCTCGAACCGGCTGCGCGCGCCCAGCCGGTCCATGAGATCGTTCGCGATCCGCCGGGCCGTCCGCGTGGACACCCCCAGCCGCTTGCCGATCGTCTCGTCCGTGTGCCCCTCGGAGAGCAGGGAGATGAGGGCCGCCTCCTGCGCACTCAGACCGTGGACGTCACGGACGGGCGCCTCCCCGAGCGGCTGCGCCGCGGCCCAGACGCTCTCGTACAGGGCGCACAGCGCGGTCAGCGTTCCCTGCCCGGTCAGCACGACGGCGCCGCCGGCGGTGTCCTCACTGCTCACGGGTATCACGGCGGTCGACCGGTCCACGATGATCAGACGGGTGGGCAGGGAAGCCGCGGTGCGGACCTGCCCGCCCGACGAGGCCGTCCAGCGCGCGTACTCCACGGTCGGCCGGTGGTGGCGGACACTGTCCAGGTACACCACCCTGGTCCGCACCCCGCGCCCCAGCAGCTCGGCGTCCAGCGGCCGGGACGCGGCGATGTTCTCCTCCGTCTGGGGGCCTCCGGGAGCGAACGTCATGACCTCGTGGCGCACTTCACGGGTCAGCCGCGCGAGGCGGTCCCGGATCTGGTCGAGACCGATCAACTGCTCGACCCCCGGGCTGGCGCCCGCGGGACGCAGGTCGGCGTACTCGGAGATCAACTGGGCGGCCGCCGCGCGGGAGGCCTCCAACCGCTGCTGCTGGGCCGCGATCCGGGCCTGCTGGCGGGCCATCAGGACTTCCATCCCGAGGTCGGGCGACACCGCGCGCAGACCCCCGCTCCCGGCCGACGGCCGGACCAGCGCGAGCTCACTGAGGACGTCGAGACCGTCACGCACCTGCTGTTCCGTCGCGCCGATGCGGGCGGCCAGGGCCGCGACCCCGCCTCCCGGAGCGGCCAGCATGGCGCGGTAGACGGCCTCCGCCATCGTGTCGAGACCCAGCGCAGACAGCATGTCATTCCCCCCGGAAGTGCTCATCCCCCACACACAAAGATCATCATATGCCCGCAGCGGGATGGCAGAAGGAACGAGTTATGTACCTCGTACACGCGCACTTGCGACCGCCGGCCCAGGGCGGCGAACTGCCACCCGACGTACGCGCACTCGTCTACGGGTGCGCCCGCCCCGGGGAGGGCCTGGAGCACGTCAGCGTGCACGGTGACATGCCCTCGGCGCCGGTGCTGGGCCTCTTCCTCCTGGCCGAGTCGCTGGCCCGGGCGGAAGCGAGCGCGGCGGCCGTCTGCGCCCGGCTCCTGGCGAGCCGCCCCGAGTTGTCGGGCTGGACTCTCCTGCGCGCGGAAGCCCCCCTCATCGTCATCGACGGGCAGTGAGGCCAGGCACCGTCCGGAGCTCCGATCCGGGCCGGTCCGGCGGAACACCGCACGCCCGGCGTCGCGCAGGCCGCCCGACGATCGACAGGGGCAGCCCCCACCGCAGGTGGACACAAACGGCCGCTGCCGTTTCCGTCCACGCGCCGGCCCTTTCACCTCCGCCGGCGTGCGGCGACAGTAGTTCTCGTCCGAACGGACACCACCCGCCCGAGGCACTCGGACCGGGAAGCGCCACCGCGGGGCGCCACCGATCCCGAACACGTGCCCGACGTGTCGTCACCACCCAGGAACGGAAGAACCCCATGTCCCGCATGCGCATCGCCCAGGCCGCCGCGGTCCTCACGCTCGCCCTCGTCGCCCCGCTGTTCGCCGCCTCGACAGCAGCTGCCGAACCGGCCCCGTCCGTCCCCACCACCACGGCTCAGGGCAACATGGGCTGGCAGTAGGCGCGTGACGGACGGTGGCCGCAGCCCCCGCCGCGGCCGGCCGCCCCGCCCGCACGGCCTCCATGAGGGACCTCGTCCAGGCGCCGCCACCGCGCCGCACCGCCCCGAGGTGCTCCTTCTTCTCCCCGTCAGGCCGTACGCCCTGCGGGTTGCCGGTGGGCGGTGGCGCCGGCGCAGTCGGCGCGGATGGGCCGAAGGCGGCGTTCCACATCAGCGAGATGCGCCAGAATGCTCGCTCATGAACGACATCTGTGAGCTGGTGACGCGCCTCGGCCTGGAGCCGCACCCCGAGGGCGGATGGTTCCGGCGCACCTGGGAGACCGGCTCGACAGCCGTTCCGGACGGGCTCGCGGGGCCGCGCCCTTTCGCGACGGGCATCTACTTCCTCCTCCACCCCGGTGAGGTCTCCCGCTGGCACCGGCTGCGTTCGGACGAAATGTGGCTGTGGCACCGGGGCAGCCCGCTGACCCTGCGGCTCGGCGGCAGCGCGGCCGCTCCCGACGAGGCGGGCGTCGTCGTGGTGGGCCCCGACATCGAAGGCGGGCAGAAGCCCCAGTTCCGCGTCCCCGCCGGCGTCTGGCAGACCGCACAACCAGCAGGCGACGAACCGGTCCTGGTCTCGTGTGTCGTCGCCCCTGGCTTCGACTACGAGGATTTCGAGATGCTGTGACACCACACGCAGCCAGGTCGAGGAGGAGGGGAGTGACGCCCGGGCCCGCGTACGACGTGGCGACCACCCGGACCACCGGGGAAGGGCCCTACGACGGCTGCTGTCCATGTCCTGACCGTCCCCGCAGGACGGACGCGGGCTGAGGCGCCCCCCGACCGCAACCGGCCCGGCAGGGACAGGCGGGGCCCTGACGTGCCGGGCGCCGCCCACGGATCGTCACGGATAAATCAACTCGCGATTCGCCATCATGGTGACGAACTTCTCGATCCGCTTGGCGCGTGTCTCGGGTTTCTTGGCGCTCTGTACGCGATACAGGATCGCGTACCTGTTCCTACTGTCCAAAGTGGCGAAGAATTCCGCCGCCTCGGGAATTTCCAGCAGAGCTTCCTGGAGGTCGTCCGGGACGGTGCTCTTGCTCTGCGAGGCGTAGGCCGCCTCCCAGCGTCCGTCGGCCTTGGAGGCGTCGATCTCCCGTTGGCCCGCCGGCCGGATCCGGCCGTCCGCGGCCAGTCGTTCGGCCCGCCCCCGGTTCACCTGGGACCAAGGGCTCCTCTTGGTCCGTGGCGTGAAACGCTGCCGCCAGTACAGGTCGTCGACTCTGTCGCGCCGACTGTCGATCCAGCCGAAGCAGAGGGCCACATCGAGCGCTTCGCTGTAGGAGATGCTGGGAAGGCCACTGGCCTTCTTCGCGATCTTCACCCACACCCCGGGTTCACTTTCGTGATGCTCCTCCAGCCACCGTTCCCACTCGGCCTGATCCCGGAAAGAGATGGTCGGTTCGCTCATACGTCGATCCAACCAGAAGGCGGTGGTCCCCGGACCTCTTCCCGGAGATCCGCTCTCACGGTCGCCCCACTCCCACGCGGCCGGCTGCGTTCCACCGAGCTGATCGCCGATGCCTACAGCATGCCCGGCGCCCCGCACCGGCCCAGGACGCGTACCCCCGCCCTGTGCCACCGCCCTTCACCGCCGGCCGCCTGGTCGTCCGGACTCCTCACGCGCTCCGGCGCCCGGCCTCCCCGCCTGTTCGGCTGGAGGACGGCATGCCGTACGCGAGGTGGACCCGGTCGCCGGACCGGAAGCCTGCGGAGGGCGGGGCGCCCTCCGCAGGCGGTGAGACGCCGGCGCCCCGTGACTTTTCCCGCCGCGTCCACACGGCGCCGGGGCGGCGCGGTCCACTCCGCGAGCCGGCGCAGGTCGCGCTCGCAGCGGGCGGCATCAAGGGGGCGCGGGGTCAGCGGGTTCGGAAGCGGCGGTAGAGGCTGCGGGCCACGTACACGCCCGGCCCTCCGAAGCCGATGATGTCGACGCGTCCGTCGCCGGTGATGTCGGCGAGGAAGCGGGGGTGGTGGCCGACACGCCAGGCACCGGCGTCGTCGTTGTACCCGAAGCCCCGGCAGACCAGTTGCGCCTGTTCGAACGTGCCGTCGCCGCGGTTGTGCGCCACCCAGACCCCTTCGTCGCCGAAACCGACGATGTCGGGGGTGCCGTCACCGGTGACGTCGGCGAGGAAGCGCAGGTGTTTCGTGGCCGTCCATCCCTGGGCGGTGCCGAAGTCGTTCAGGACGAGCTTCGGGGTCTCGCAGGTGCCGTCCGCGAGGCCGCGCGCGACGACGACTCCGTGGGGGCCGAAGCCGATGATGTCCGTCGCACCGTCGCCGGTGGTGCTCAGCAGGAACCGCGGATGCTCCTCCGCCGAGGCCCATCCCTGGTCGGTCCCGAAGTCGTCGACGACGTACAGGGGTTCGGCGAAGACGCCGTCCTCGTCCTGGAGGGAGATCCAGACGCCGTCGTCGTGGCAGCCGACGATGTCGAGCCGGCCGTTGCCGGTGGTGTCGGCGAGGAAGCGGGGATGCCGGTCGGCCGACCATCCGCCGGCCTTCTCGCCGTGGCCGAACGCCCGCAGAGCGGGCTCGTCGGACAGTGGCGCGAACGTCCCCTCCTCGTCCTGGAGGGAGATCCAGACGCCGTCGTCGTGGCAGCCGACGATGTCGAGCCGGCCGTTGCCGGTGGTGTCGGCGAGGAAACGGGGATGCCGGTCGGCCGACCATCCCCCCGCCTGATCGCCATGGCCGAACGCCCGGAGGGCCGGCTCGCCGCCGGTGGGCGGGAACGTGCCGTCCTCCTCCTGGAGGGACACCCGCACACCATCGGCTGCCAGCACCACGATGCCGGGCTTGCCTTCACCCGTGACGTCGGCCATGGTCCACAGGTCCGCGGGGTTCGAGGAGGGCGCGGGCGGGAGCAGGACGCGCTCCTCGTCCTCGAACGTGCCGTCACCCCTGGCAGCCGCCGTCACCACCCCCTTGGCCGGCTTGAGCGCGACGATGTCCGCCGGCGCCTTCCCGGCGGTCTCGGCGAGGAACCGCGCGCCGAGCCCCGCCCAGGAGCCCGCTTGTCCGCCGGGGCGGGGCGCGGCTCCTTCGCTCTTCCAGCCGCCGGTGTCCCGGTCGGTTCCGAACTTCTCGAGGACCCGCAGCAGATCGCTGAACGAGGGTGTCGCGTCGGGCGCGGGGCGCAGCGCCGGCGAGGGAGCCAGCCGCCAGGACTGCCTGCCGTTCCAGTGCCCCAGCCGTGCCCAGCGCAGTACGGGGTCGCTGACGCGCTCGGGCTCGGCCGGGACGAGACGCCACCGCTGACTTTCCGCGTCCTCGTCGTACGGGCGCAGGACGACAGGGATGCCGCTCTCGGCGGTCGCCTCGGCGTCGAGGTCGAGGACGGTGTCGTCGGCCGCGCTCTCGACGAAGTAGAGGCCGGCTTCGCCGACGACGGGAACGAGGCGCCACTGCTGGCTCTTCTTTCCGTCGGCCGCGTCCCCCTGCCGGATGCCACCGCCTGCGGTGGCGGGCTGCTCAAGGGCCTTGCCCCCGGCGGCGTTACGGATCACGTACACCTGTTCGTCCTGCGCGGACCGCACGGGGACGATCTGCCACTGCTCCGGGGCCGGCCCCTCCTCGGGGAGCTCACGGACGACGAGCGCCCCGTCCTGTCCCGGCGCGGTCCTGCCGTCGAGGATCTTCCCCGTGGCGGCGTTGACGATCTCCAGTTTCAGTTCTTCGGTGGGCACGGGCATCGTGGTGCCTCTTCCAGGCGGTGCGGACGTTGTCGAGGACCGGGTTGTCGTACGGCGGTGGCCGCGGATCACGTGAAGACGTGGTGGTACGGGACGTTCCACTCGCTCGGCAGGCGCGGGTAGAACGTGTTGATGACCGTCCCGGTGAAGTCCCCGCCCCAGTTGTGGGTGAGCCGGACCTCGCTGTTGGCCGTCACCGCGTGGTCCTTGAAGCCGAGGATGGTGTCGGGGTGGGTGATCGGCACGAAGGTGATGCCGCCCCACGGCGTGACCGTGACGACCCAGAGCTGGGTGTCCTCGGGCGCACCGTTCTTCCCCCGCCACTTGTCACCGACCTTGTCGGGCAGGCCGACCTGGACGGTGTCGGCCGTGCTCTGCGGGGCGTCCTGGTGGACGGTGATGCGCCTGCGCCGCGGCTTGGGCGTGCCGTCGTCACCGCGCCCGGTGTCGGTTCCGCCCGCGCCGGCGGGCTCGGGCGTCGCCTGGCCGGCGGCGCTCTCGACGAAGTACAGGGGCCGCTGCCCGAAGAATCCGGCAGGGGTGATGTGCCAGAGATGGCCCTTGGCCTCCTTGACGGTCTCGTCGAGGACGGTGGCCAGCTGGACGCCCTTGTCGTGGCTCTCCTCGCCCAGCTCGGCGGGCCGCAGGTAGCCGCCGTTGAAGGCGTGGACGAGCATGACCGGACGATTCTCGACCAGCGCCGCCACGATCGCGTTGTCGTAGCTGTTCACCGCCACCGGCCCGCCGACCACCAGATTGGACATCGCCGTGCGCTCTTGGGTGTACATCGCGAACCTCACCTGTTCTCAACGGGGGAGAAGAATGCTCCGGCCGCTCGATCCAACGGCCGGAACATCGCATCACTGCTGACTTGCCGGATCTCGCCGAAGAAGTGCATGAAAACCGGCTCATGACTGAAAAGGGGAATTCACCCGTGTCAATGATCGAGCTCACGGTACCCGTTGGCATGAGGGGCGAAAAGTCATCGATCGAGTGACGGGTGGTGAAGAAAGGTCACTTCATCGGCGTTTCGGAAGTAACTTCTTAAAATCGATCACTCGATTGAGGGTGACATGCGGATCCGTCTTTCCGGGGGAGGGGGCGCGCGGTAATTTTGCCTGTCGGAACGTGCGCCGATTTCTGTTTACATTTCACCGAGCACGGATCGGCTGAATTAGTTGAGGACGGGTCAATGCCTTCCACCGCATACAGCCTGGTAGACGCCAGGCGTCAGCCACTGACGAAGAAGAACCTGCGGGAACTCAACATCGAGCAGGCCTGGCAGGCCATCCTGAACCACCCCAACCTGGTCTACGCCGACCCGTCCGGTGTGAAGCACAAACCCGTCGGGTTCTCCGTGAACAAGTCGAGCTTCGGCACCTTTTCGGGGACCGCGTTCGAACGGGGCTGGCTCGCCTACATGAACCTCGGGGAGCCACTGATCGAGGTGCGGGGCGACATCGCCCAGCCCCCGCCCGACACGTTCTCCTCCCGCACCTACGTCAACCGCAGCGGTACCGAGATGACCTTCACCGATTCGGTGGACTTCACCGTCTCCAACGGGGTCACCTGGTCGCTCCACGGCGACGCCAAACTCACCTTCGGCGGCAGTATCGGTGCCTCGCTGCAGCTGCAGCTGCAGAACCAGCTCCGCCTGGACCTGCAGTCACAGCTCGCGGCCTCGTGTCAGAACGGGACGGCGAACAAGAACGCCAACACGGTGACCAACAAGAACAGCAAGGACAGCGTCGGCGTCGACAACGCCAACACCACCGAGACGTCCGCGAGCAGCTCCGCGACGAACTCCTCGTCGAACACGATGACCAATTCGGTGGGGTTCACGACCTCGGGCACCGCCACCGGCAACGCGTCGCTCAACGCCCAGCTGGCCCTGGGCATCGCTGCCACCGTCGGTGGTTCGCTGAACACCAGCTGGGCCTCGAAGTCCCAGATCTCCGGCAAGGTGCCGGCCAATTCCCGCGTGCAGACGATCGTCACCCAACGGCGCACCCGCAAGCAGTACACCTACGAGATCCCGGTGACCTTCTCCGGACTGATCGCGGTCCAGTACGCCGTGCCGGCAACGGTCCTGTCCCCTCCACAGCCCGGCGCGTACCCAGGCCTCAGCCACATGGTCGCCCGTGACATCAACGACATCGACCTGGCGCCAGGTGGCTTCCGCATGAAGGGGCTGGCCGAGGTCGTCTCCGCGCTGGACGTCCACCACACCCTGCTCGACATCGAGAGCCTGACCGCCAGCCTGCAGACGCTCTACAAGCAGCCCTGACCACGCGGCACCTACGCCCACGACGACGACCAGAGGTGACGACCATGGTGTTCGACAACATCTTCGACTCCGCCGGCAAGAACGCGGGTCTCTTCTCCGTGACCACCGACAGCACGAAGGCCCGACCGGGCGAGGGCGTCGACTTCGAGGACTCCGACGAGGGCACGTACGACGACACCAGCACCAGCCTGTTCACCACCGCCATCCACGGCGCCTCCTCCCGCGCGAAGACCGTGCAGGAGACCTCGCCCGAGGCGCGGGCCGTCCTGGGCTTCCTCGGCTCCTTCATCCGGACGGCCCAGGCGTCCGCCGGCGCGCAGGCCCGGTACGCCCAGGACCCCGGCTCGGTCACCAGGGCCGCCTCCGCCGGCATGCAGGACGCGAGCGCGACGGTGAAGGAGCACGGCGACCTGAAGAAGGACGAGGATCTCCGGAACAGGCCGAAGAAGGACGACTTCGCCAAGCCCCCCAAAACCCCGGAGGCACCGGCGGCTCCAGAGGCACCCAAGGCGCCGAAGGCCGCTGCGGAAAAGCCGGACCGCTGAGAGGAATAGGACCCGGAGACACCGGACGGGCAGGGGCGAGACCGCCCCTGCCCCTTCTCATGCGCCGGTCATACGGGCAGCAGCTGCCACTGCCGGCCCTGGTGGTCGCCGTCGGAACCGTGCTGCCTGATCACCGTGCGGGCGTTGGTGTCGACCCTCAACAGCAGACCGCTGCTGTGGTTGGCGATCTCGAAGACCCGCGGCGTGCCGGTCACCGGGCCGACCGGGATCAGCCTCCAGTGCTGGTGGTGCGCGTCGCCGCCCTCGTAGACGCGCTGTGCGACCGCCGCCCCCGCCGCCCCTTGAGCGTCGGTGATCTCCAAAACCTTGCCGCTGCGCACGTTCTCGATCCGGTACAGCACCTCGCCGTCCGCCTGGCCCGCCGTGATCAGCCGCCACCGCTGGTGGCTCCTGGGTGAGGCGAGCACCTGATGGATCTCGGCGCCGTCCTTGAGGGACTCGCGGTCGACCCCCATCCGCAGCCTGCTGCGGACGTTCATCCAGGAGACCTCCGTGCCCGACGCGGGCATGCCGGCCACCCTCGCCGCCTCGACTCTCCGGAGCCGGTGGTTGACGTGGTCGGCGATGTGGAGGGCGCCGGCGCGGCTCACAGCCAGCCCGACCGGATTGTTCAGCTGTGCCGCGGTCGCCGGGCCGTCGTCTCCGCCGAAGCCGGCGGCGCCCGTTCCGGCGACCGTGCTGATCGTCCCGTCCGCGGCGACCATGCGGACGCGGTGGTTGTGGTGGTCGGAGAAGTAGAGAACACCGCCGCCGCCGACGGCCAGTCCCAGAGGGCAGTTCAGCTGTGCCGCGGTCGCCGGGCCGTCGTCTCCGCCGAAGCCGGCGGCGCCCGTTCCGGCGACCGTGCTGATCGTCCCGTCCGCGGCGACCAAC
>NZ_JBIBBY010000010.1:281419-315015 GCF_042900905.1 Streptomyces sp. NPDC012827
ATCCGGACACGGTGGTTGTGACTGTCGGCGATGTAGAGATTGCCCGACTCGTCGACCGCCACTGCCTGCGGACGGTTCAGCTGGGCCGAGACCGCAGGACCGCCGTCCCCGGCCGATCCCGCGATCCCGGTCCCCGCGACCGTACTGATCTTGCCGTCCGGGGTGACCCGACGGACCCGGTTGTTGTTGTACTCGGCGATGTAGAGGACGCCGGTGCTGCTCACGGCCAGCCCGAACGGAACGTTCAACTGGGCGGAGGCGGCGGGGCCCCCGTCCCCTCCGAAGCCTGCCCTGCCGGTGCCCGCCACCGTACTGATCGTTCCGTCGGCCGTGATCCTTCTGACCCGGTGATTGCTGGAATCCACGATGTAGACGGTGCCGGCGTCGTCCACGGCCACGTCGCGCGGCCAGTTCAGCTGAGCGGAGGCGGCGGGACCGCTGTCCCCCCGGTAGCCCGCGGTACCGGTCCCCGCGATCGTGCTGATCGTTCCACCGGCTGAGATCTTCCGGATCCGGTGGTTGCCGTGGTCGGAGAAGTACAGGGCGCCGGTGCCGTCCAGCGCGATTCCGTACGGATAGTTCAACTGGGCCGCGAGGGCGGGTCCGTCGTCTCCTCCGGACCCGCCGGCCCCGGTTCCCGCGATCGTGCTGATCGGAGGAGTGGAGTTGTCTCCCGCTGTGGGCTCCGCCTGGGTGGTGCTCATCTTCGTCCCTTCGCCTGCCCCGTGGTGCATGGCTTCATCGGATTTCAGAAATAAGTACTGGTGTCGAGCAGGGGAAAGTGCTTTCGGGTGTTCCGCCGTGCAACTCGCCGAGAGAAGAGACGGGCAACTGGCTGCCGACTCCGAAAGCGCCCCCGCCGAAAGGTGAAGCGGCCGGTACGTCGCACGGCGTGACTGCCACCGCGGTCGGCCTCACGACCATGTGCCCGGGCCCAGGGGACACAGATGCCCGGTCAGAGGTTGTACCGGTCGATCTTCAGCACCCAGTTCTGGAAACCCGCCGTCGCTCCGGTCGAAGCCTGCACCTTCACCCGGGCGGTGACGTCTCGGGTGGGGAAGGCGGGCGGGAATTCGGCGACGCGGATCATCGTGTGGGACGACCACTCCGGGTTGCCGCGGGCCGTCACGAAGCGGTGGTTGGCGCTCACCGGTGCCGCCGGGGTGTTGCCGAAGAACACGGTGGCGCTGACGACCGCGTTGTTGTCGGGGTGCGAGGCGAGAGCCTCGGCACTGAACGTCGCCACGAAGATTGCCCCGTAGGAGGCAGTGCCCTGGCCGATGGCCAGATCGATGGCGGCACCGGGCAGGTCGGTCCAGGTCCCTACGGCGGCTTCCCAGCGGGTCTCGTTCCAGACGAGGACGGTGTCGTCCGGTGCGCGATTGGTGGCCAGGGAGGTCAGGGCGGGGGTGCTCATCAGATGCGCTTCCTCTGCGTCGACGACAAGAAGGATGTGTCGTGCCGAGGACTCCCCCTCCGGAGCGGCCGTGATTCCTCATATCGGAACGCGGAGTGCTCAAAAGAAGCCACTCGTGCAGGGCGTCGGTCAGGAGGCCTTGCCGTGAATTTCCTGAAGTGGTCACGTCCTGTCGCAATGCGCCCCAATCGATTCTTCGATGATCAAAGAATCGATTCGGCGTCAGGGATTCAGGAGCGACGTGGAGCGTGTGCGATGAGCGCCCCTGCACGCACATCTGACTCAATATGTCCCACCCGAACGATAACCGGATGTGAAACGTGCGCCCTGAGCAGGCCTTCGTGAAGCGGCCCCGTAGTCGGGGCCGTTGAAGGAGGATGGGTGATCGCCTGAGATGCTGGCGGCATGATCGTTCCCTTCCTTGTCGGCAGTGTCGTCCTGACCGGTGTCCTCACCGTGGCTGTGTGGGTCTGCATCACGTTCGTGTGGGCTTGCCGGGAGCGGCGGCGCACCTGAACCTTGAGCGGACGTCATGCCCCCGACTCCACCACTTCGCGCTGTGCCCCGGACTGTCGCCCCGGGCCCTCCAGGGACGTAGCCGTTCGTCTTCTCGCCGCCCTTCTCCCCTTGGGCCGTGGGGTTACTGGGCGCCGGGGGCCCGGACGACGCGGGCGGTGCCGACGGCCGGCGGCTCGCAGGACCGGCCCGCCCGCCCGCCCGACCGCTTGCACCTGCGGATCTTCTTGGTGAGACCGGGCGGGTCGGGGCTGGGGTGCGGCTCCTCACCACCCGGATCCGCCGAGTTCGGGCACGCTGAAGGCGGTGTCCGGCGCCGGAGGGGGTAGGCGGGACAGCACACGACCAACGCGTGCGCCGAGGAGAGAACATGACTGACGACGCCTACCTGTTTCTCGCGGACGGCTCGGCCACCCCGCCGGGCGCGCCGCTCGCCGCCGTGGGGGACCTGGCCTGCCTGGAAACCCCCGCCGTACGGGCCTGGCTGGACGCACACGGCGTCACGACCGCCTCGGGCGCGCTCCGGCTGCTGCCGCCCGAGGAGACGGGCGCCATCCCGGAGGGGACGGAGAAGCTGCCCGTTCCGCTGAGCGACGAGGAACTGCTCCAGCTGCGCCACGCGCTCACCCCCGGCGCCCTCGCCCGGGTGGAGGAGGAGCTGCTGGCCTACCGCGACTGCGCCGGTGACCGTGACGCGCTGCTCGCACGGGCCGTGGCGGTGGGCATCCCGCCGCACCGCATCGTGGAACTCACCGGCGAGGACCCGGCGACCGTGACCTCCGTGGCATCCGCGGCCGCGGGTCGCCGGGGCTGACGCCGCCAGGCGGAACAGGGCACGGATGGCCCGAGCGCCCGGGGTACGACCCGGACGCACCGCTCAGGTGTGAGCATTCACGAGCGGGCCGCGTACCGAGGTCGTAGGGGTCCGGAGCGGAACGTCGGCGGGGTCTAGCCCTCGTGGCCGGCTGCGGCCTGCCATTCACGGCGGAGGAGGCCGAACACCCAGGAATCGGAAACCTCCCCGTTGACGACGCAGTCCTCGCGGAGGGTGCCTTCGCGGACGAAACCGAGCTTTTCCAGGACCCGGGCGGACGCCAGGTTGCGCGTGTCGGTCTCGGCCTGGACGCGGTTCAGGTCCAGGGTGTCGAAGGCCCACCGCAGGACGGCGTGCGCGGTCTCCGTGGCATAGCCGTGACCCCACGCGGCGGCGTCGAAGGCGTACCCCAGGGACGCGCTGCGGAAGTCAGGGTTCCAGCTGGTCAGACCGCACCAGCCGAGGAACGCGCCGTCCTGGACGCGTTCGACGGCCAGCCGTGCTCCCGTGCCTTCCTCCTCGATCGTCCGGCAGACCGTGACGAAGCGCTGGGCGCGAGTCGGTTCGGTCCACGGTGAGGAGTCCCAATAGCGCATCACCTGGGCGTTGCTGTGCAGAGCGTAGAGCGAGGCCGCGTCGCTGTCGGTGAACGGCCGAAGTCGCAGGCGGGCCGTGCGCAGCACGGGGGTGGTCAAGGTCATGCGGAGTATGCTGCCGCGCCCCGCTCGGTCCTGACCATCCATTTGTTCGGCCGGTCGAGGTGCGTGTACCTGGGGAGCCGTACACCTCACGCGCCCACCGGGGATCGTCAGCGGCCCA
Organism: Streptomyces sp. NPDC012827; assembly: GCF_042900905.1. Lineage (NCBI taxonomy): Bacteria > Bacillati > Actinomycetota > Actinomycetes > Kitasatosporales > Streptomycetaceae > Streptomyces > Streptomyces sp. NPDC012827. The sequence goes on from NZ_JBIBBY010000010.1 coordinate 284,986, forward strand.
CCACCGGCCGTCCGGTACGCTCCCGGCCTTCGCGTCCACGTCCCCGCTGCCCTGCGGGTACGGCGCCTCGCGCTCCCGAACCTCGGCCGGCCCCACCGGCGCTGCCGGGCGCGTCGGCCACACCGCCACCGAGGAGCCGCCCCCGCAAGCTGACAACTCCGGTCAGGCGTACGGGCCGGGCCGGGCCTGTCCGCCGAAGCTATCCGCCCGTTTCGTCTCCGAGCGGGTCGGCCAGGGCGACGGTGGCGGTGATCCGTTTGCCGACGGGTTCGCGGTGGATGGCGAAGCTGCGGCAGAGGGCCATGACGATTTCGAGACCGTGCTGGCCGACCCGGGTGGGGTCGGCGGGGCGGGGGAGAGGCAGGTCCGGTTCGGTGTCCCACACCGTCACCTCCACAGCTTGCTCCCGTTCCTGGACCCGCAGGGTGAGCAGGAAAGGCCCCGGGGCGTGCCTGCGGGCGTTGGTGACCAGCTCGCTCACCACCAGCTGCACAATGTCCACCGTCTCGCCCGGCACTTCCTGCCCCTGGCCGATCCGGGCGTCGGCGAGGAACGAGCGCGCCAGGGCCCGGGCCGCAGCGATCTCCTCACCGCCCTCGAAGGCAGCGGAGACCGATACCGGCACCGGGTACTCCGCGAGCGGCCGAGATGCCTCGTCGCGTTCGAGCATGTTCATTCAGACCGCCTCACGTTCGAAGCACCCCCCAATAACGCACCCCGCATACCCCCGACACGGCGCCGTATGCCCCGCGCGGCTCCAGCAATCCCATGAAGCCCGACACACTGGCGGCCAGGGGGGTGAACGGCCTCCATCCCCGGGCGGCAGGGTGCGAACGGGGCCACCGCCGTCGGCCCGCTCGGGACGCCCATCCGGTGACCGCCCTGCGACGTCACCCACCGACGAGATCACGGCCCGGTACGCCGATGTCCTCGCCGGCCCGGACCCGGCACCGGGTCCCCACCACCGTGGTCCGCCCGTGCCGGTTCTGCCGCATCGGCTCCGAGAGAGGGCTCTAGGGCTCTCCGAACGCCTGGGGCCTCCCCGGCCGTTCTGCCCCCGAGGCGCAAGGGCCCAGCAGATTCTGGAGGTCCTCGCTCAATCCCCTTGCTCAATGGTCAAGAATCGTTGACCATTGCGCGCATGCCTACCGATGATCTCCCCGAGACCTTTCACGTCACCACCGACGAGCAGCTGCGCGCCGTCTCCAACCTCACGCGCCACCGGATCATGGCCGTGCTCCGCTTCGAGCCCGCGACGATCACGCAGATCGCCGAGCGGGTGGGCCTCGCGAAGGGGAGTTCCAGCTACCACGTGCGGCTGCTGGAGCGGGCCGGCCTGGTGAAGGTGGTGCGGACGCGGAAGGTGCGAGGGGTCACCGAGCGGTACTACGCGATGGCCGCCCGGTCGATCGAGCTGCCGGATCCGGGCGAGGGCGGGCCGGACGTGCTGATGCGCCACGCGGTGGCGGACCTGGAGGCAGCGCCGCTGGATGCCGAGCGCCACGTACGGATGACGCACCTGCGACTCACCGACGAGCAGTTCGCGGAGCTGGGGGCGCGGTTGGAGGCACTGGCGGACGAGTACCGGGAGCTGTCCGATCCGTCGCTCCCCGACGCGTCACTCGTCTTCGCACTGTTCCACCCGGCACAAGGCGCGCGGACGGAAGGGGACACCAAGTGACCGATAGCACTAGGAAGTTGCCGTCGGGGTTCGGACGGCTGTGGACCGCGCAGACGGTCTCCTCGCTCGGTGACGGGGTGACGCACGCCGCTCTGCCCCTGCTCGCGCTGACGCTGACGAAGGATCCGATGGCACTCGCCGTCGTCACGGCCGCCGGCACACTGCCGTGGCTGCTCTTCGGCGTGCTCGGCGGTGCGCTGGTGGACCGCTGGGACCGCCGACGCACGATGTGGGTCGTGGACGCGGCGCGTGCGCTGCTGCTCGGTATACCGGCGGCAGCGGCCGCGCTCGACGGCTTGAGCATTCCGCTGCTCGCGGCCGTCGCCTTCCTGCTCGGCCTCGGCGGACTCTTCTTCGACACGGCCGCCACGGCCTATCTGCCGGATCTGCTCGGCCGCGACCCCGCGCTCCTGGAACGTGCCAACTCCCGCCTGCGCGGCGCCCAGACCGCCATGTCCGGCTTCGCGGGTCCCCCCGCGGGCAGTGTGCTGCTCGCGCTCGGACGGGCGGTTCCGCTGCTCGCCGACGCGGTCTCGTTCATGCTCTCCGCACTGCTCGTACGCACGCTGCCCGCCATGCCCCGGCCGGTGCCGGAGGTCCGCGAGTCACTCCTCCGGCAGGCGCGGGCCGGGGCCTCGTACGTCTTCCGCGACCGGTTGCTGCTCGGACTCGCGCTCCGCCCGGCGGTCGGGAACATCGCCTTCCTCGCCGTGGAGACCGTCCTCGCCCTCTTCGCGCACGACCGCCTGGGCATCGACACCTACGGCTTCGGCCTGCTCCTCACGGCGGAGGCCACCGGCGGCCTGCTCGGGGCGGGCATCGCCTCCCACCTCGGCCGACGACTCGGCACCGGCACCGCGCTGACCTGCACAGCCGCCGTCGAAGGGCTCGCCATCCTGGGCCTGGCCACTGCCCCGAACCCGTACGTGGCCGGGCTGGCGCTCGCCGTCTGCGGGGCCGGCATGGGCGCCACGATGGTGCTCGCGCCCTCCCTCCGGCAGGCGATCGTCCCGCCCCACCTCATCGGCCGGGTCGCCTCGACCTCCCGCATGCTGGCCATGTGCGCCGCCCCTCTCGGCGCCTTCATCGGCGGCTTCCTCGCCACCACCCACGACATCCGCACCCCGCTCTACGCCTCCGGAGGCCTCCTCCTGGCGATGACGGCCGTCACCGCGTCCATGACCAGCAACCGCCGGGTCGAAGCGGCGCTGCGCGCCGCCTCCTCGGCCGCCGGTCCAGATGACTCTGCACTCCAGGACCCCGCCCAGGAGAGTGCACCCGGCGTGCTGTGACGCCTGCCGCAGGCGCGTCCCCTTCCGATGGCGACCCCTTCTGCGGTCGCACCTCCGCGCCTCGCCGGCCCCCGTCTCCTCGCCGCCGGCCGCCCCGGAGGGCGCCGGTCGGGCGCGGCGTCGCGGTCCCGGTGCTCGAAGCCCTCTCGCTGCGGGAAGACCGCCGGGAGTGGGGCACCCGGACCCTCGGTAGTCACGCGACGAGTCACACGAGCGGTCGCACAAGGACCGACCGAACCTGGTCGTTGTCGACGGTCTCCGTGATGGGCAGGGTGGCGTACATGGTGGTGTCACCCCCTCCGGTGCTCCGCGTCGCCGACTCACCCGGACGAGGCGACGTCATGAACGACAGCTCCCGGCTCCCCTGGGCATCGACGAGGAGGAAGTCCGCATGTGGCCGAGGGCCGGCCCGTTGCCTCCCGGCCCTTCTCGCCGAACCCGGGCCGAGAAGCGCGGTGTTCGTCATCGGCAGGCGGAGATCTCAACAGCGGCAATCGCCGAGAACACGGTCATCCACCCCGGGGCTGATTCGGGCAACCGTTCGTGATCGCCTGCGCGGGGCGGGCCCGTCCCCCTACTCTCGGCCTTGGCAGACGCACGGACGGCGGGACGGTGGGACACGTGGAAATCGGTTTGGCGGACGCGGTGGCGGCGGTGCGGGACGAACTGCTGGAGGCCACGGCCCGCGGCGTCGGGCAGGAGATCGCCTTCGCGGTCGGGCCCGTGGAGATGGAGTTCGAGGTGGAGCTGCGCGCTGACGCGCGGGCGAAGGCCGGCTTCCGGGTGTGGGCCGTGACGGCGGAGACGGAGGCCGGAGTGGCCCGCGGCCGGACGCACCGGGTCTCTCTCACCCTGACCCCGCGGACCCGCGCCGGCGGCGATCTGCTGGTCAGCGGCAGCCCCGACCGGCCGGCCGGACCCGGTGACGTGGGCGACCGGATCCACGACTGACCGGGCGCCGGCGTACGAAACGGGGGTGCGGTGAGGCGGGAGCGTTTGGTCGCGGTCGGGGGACCGGGCGGGCCGGGGTCGGGGTACGTGATCGGCCCGCGGCTGGTGCTGACGTCGGCCCACGTGGTCGGCCGACGCGGCGCGTTGGTGCAAGTGTTCCGCCCGGGCACGCGAACGGTGTCCGGCGGAGTCGTGGTGTGGTGCGGCACGCCCGGCGGGCGCGACGACGCCGCGCTGGTCGAGGTGGACGACGCCGGCTGGCGGCCACCGAAGGGCCAGGGGGTGCGCTGGGGCCGTCTGGTGACCGAGCAGCCCGGGCAGCCGTGCGAGACCTGGGGTGTACCCGATGTGGCGCAGCGGCCGGGAGCGGCGGTGGAGACCGCGCAGCTGGCCGGCACGGTGAATCCGGGCAGCGGTTACGTGGCCAACCGGCACCTGATGGACCTGAGCCCGCACCCGCCGGTCTGGCCGGCCGACGGGTCGTCGCCGTGGAGCGGACTGTCGGGAGCCGCGATGTTCTGCGGCCGCCTGCTGACCGGGGTGGTCGCCGCCGACGTGGGCCGCTCCGGACACGCCGCGCTCTCGGTCGTACCGGCGTACGTGCTGCACCACGACGCCGAGTTCCGCGCCGTGCTCGCCGAGCACTGCGCCGACACCATGGTGCTGGACGCGGTGGAGTTCCAGGACGTGGCCGAGGCCGAACCGGCGGCGCCGGCCGGTGGGTTGGGCTCCCCGGCGACGTTGCTGCAGGCGGGCCGACAGGTCGTCGCCTTCCACGGCCGCGAGGAACTGCTGGACCGGCTCGGTCGCTGGTGCCGCCAGGAGGGCTTCGGAAGCTGGCTGCTGCACGGCCCGGCAGGGCAGGGCAAGACCCGTCTGGCCCACCGACTGGCCGCCACGCTGGCTCCGGACGGCTGGGCGGTGCTGTGGCCGCGCACCAGTGCCGCACCGGCGGAGCTGCGCGCGGTGGGCCGGGCCGCCAAGCCACTGCTCGTGGTCCTGGACTACGCCGAAACCCGCACGGCACAGCTCGCCGCGTTGCTGGAAGCCGCCGCCGATCACAGCGGCGCCGCTCCGTTCAAGGTGCTCCTGCTCGCCCGGGCGGCGGGGGACTGGTGGACCAGCGCGCAGGCGGTGACCCGGACCGCCGAAGAGCTGCTGGACGGCACGCCGGTGGTCGCACTGCCCCCGCTCGAGCCCGATGCGGGCGTCCGCCGAGAGGCGTACCGGTGGGCGGCGGACGCCTTCGCGGCGGCGCTGCCCCAGGTGCGCGGCCGGGAGGGAACCGACTGGACGGCCGTGGCCGACGCCCTGCCCACCCCGGACGTGGACCGGGCGGGGATGGACAACGCGCTGACCCTGCACATGACCGCCCTGGCGGACCTGCTGGACGCCGCGGATCCCGACCCCACCGCAGGCGGCCCCGGCCCCTCGGCGGGCGTCGAGGACCGCCTGCTCCTGCACGAGCGCCGCTACTGGGAACAGAGTGCCGCCGCCCGCGGCCTCAGCCCGGCACTGAGCACGGCCACCCTCGATGCCGCCCTGGCCGCCGCCTTGCTGGTGGGCGCCGCCGACCATGAACAGGCAGCCGCGATCCTGCACCAGGTCGGCGGCCTGGCCGACCAGCCGCGCGATCGCCGCGATGCCGTCCTGGCCTGGATCACCGCGCTCTATCCGCCACTCGATTCGGGCCCCTGGGGCAGTCTGCAGCCCGACCGGCTGACGGAGCGTCTGATCGGCCGCCGCCTGGAGGCGCACCCGGAGCTGGCCCACGACCTCGTACCGGCCGTCACCACGGAGCAGGCGAGCCGCATGCTGACCTTCTACAGTCGCGCGGCCGCCCACCCCGTCTTCGCGGGGCGGCTCGACACACAGCTCACCGAGCTGTGCCTCCGGCACCGCACCGCCCTGGCCGTGACCGCGATGAACACGGCCACCCAGGTCGAGCATCCCGGCCCGCTCCTGGCCGGCCTGCAGCGGATCACCGAGGACCCCCGGACCTCGCTGGACACGCTCCAGCAGCTCAACGACGGTGTCCCGCGCAGCCAACGGCTGGCCGTCTGGGCGTGCGACCTGACCCGTCACCTGATCGACCGGCAGCGAAACCTGGCTCCCGGCCCCGACCTCGTATGGCTGCTGTACACGCTCTCCGGCCGCCTCTCGGCACTCGACCGGAGGGCGGAGGCCCTGGCCCCGGCGGAGGAAGCCGTGGCCGTCGCCCGTTCCCTCGCCGCCCCCGTCCCCCTGATCGTGAGCCTCAACACGTACTCCGACCGGCTGAGCGACCTGGGGCGCCGCGAGGAGGCCCTGGCCGCCGTCGCGGAGGCTGTCACCCACGCACGCGACTTCGACGGCGGCCACAGCCCCGACCTCGTGGAAAGCCTCAACAACCTCGCCGACCGGCTCAGCGGCCTCGGGCGCCGGGAGGAGGCGTTGGCCGCGTCCGAGGAGGCGGTGCGCCTGCGCCGCGGTGCCGGAGCCACCACGGACCCCGAGCGTCGTCAGCTCGCCCGAAGCCTGAGCGTCCACGCGCAGCGGCTGTGGGACATGGGCCGGAAACAGGAGGCCATGGAAGCCCTCTTCGAAGCCGCTCGGGTGTACAGCGCCATGGCCGACGCACGATCCGCGTACTCCGCCGGTCACATCGCGACGCTGAAGGAAATGGCCGTCAAGGGTGCGGAGATGGGCTGGCTGTCGGGGGCCCTGTCGGTGGCCGAGCACGTGGTGCAGATCAGCCGTGCCATGGCCAAGTCCCGCCCCGACGCCCATCTGCCACAACTGGCCGAGAGCCTGGGACGGCTGGCCTGGGCGCTGGAGGACGCGGGCCGGAAGGAAGAGGCCGTCGCGGCCGCCGAGGAGGCCTTGCGGATCCAGCGCGGTCTGGTCGCCATCCATCCCGACGCCCACCTCATGGGACTCCACGCGACCTTGAGCACGGTGGCCGCTGTGTACTCGGCCTTGGGCCGGACGGAGCAGGCCCTGGCCGCCACCGAGGAGTGCGTACGGATCCTCCGCGGCCTCGCGCGGGCCTATCCCGGCGCCCACCTCCACCAGCTGCCGATCTCTCTGCACACCCTCGGCACCCTCCTCGCCGCCCTCGGCCGCAAGGAGGAGGCCCTGGCTGCGACCGAGGAAGCCCTCGCCATCCGCCGCACCCTCGCCTCCCGTGACCCGCAGGCCCACCTGCCCGGTCTCGCGAGCAGCCTGATCGCCCTGACCAATCGGCTGGAGCAGTCAGGCCGGCCGCAGGACGCCCTCGCCGCCGTCGAGGAAGCCGTCTCCGTCTACCGTGTCCTGGCAGCCGCCCGCCCCGACACCCACGTCCCCGACCTCGCCAAGGCCCTGTACGCCCTCTCCCGCAGACTCGAAGGGCTGCGCCGGTGGGACGAGGCGCTGACCGCGGTGCGCGAGGCCTTCCGCCTCATGCCGGAACTGGCGCTGTACGAGCGGCGCTGATCCGGCGAAACGGACCTGCGGGTCCCGGCGGCGTGGAGGAACCCGGCACTCCAGGGGCCGGGACCCGCCCCCGCAGGCGGGCGGGGTCCGGCCCCTGGACGCAGAGGACCAGGGTGAGGAGAGCGCGCAGGCGTTCAGGACGGCGGAAAATACGTGGTCCGGTGCTGTTGCGCTGCCGTACGTAGTGCCGCGGTGACGGCTGCGTTCGTCGGGTTGGTCGCTTCGGTGTGACGGGTCGCGGCGAACAGGAGGCGCGTGATCGGGTGGTCCTCGATGGGCGCCGTGCGGATTCCGGGTGTGGCGGGGGCGATGGCCGTTCGGGGGATGAGCGCGGTGGCGAGGCCGGCTTGCGCGAGGGCGAGCTGGGCGGCGATGTCGGCGGTGACGTAGCGCGTCGTGGGGGTGAAGCCGGCTCGGTGGCAGGCGTGCAGGATGGCCTGCCCGCAGTCCGTGGTCGCCGGTGGCACGACGAGGTCGTGCGAGGCCAGTTCGCGAAGGGCGACCGGACGGTCGTCGAGTCGGTCGGCGGTGACGATGAGCAGCGGATCGTCGATCAGTGGCGAGACCGCAACGCCCTTGGGTGAGGTCTCCGGCAGGTGGTGGTAGCGCTGCCCGAGCACCACGTCGACGGTGCCGAGCGTGAGTTCCCGCAGTTGTGCCTGATCGGTGACGAGACAGGTCACGGCGAGCTGCGGATGGTGCGAGCCCAGTGCGCTCAGCGCGGGGGCCACGATCCTGGCGACGGTCGACGGCAGCGCGGCGAGCGTGACGGTGGCGCCGACCGTGCCCTTCACCGCTGCGACGGCGCTTTCGGCTTCCTCCATGGCGGCGAGGATCCGGTCCGCGTGTTCGACGAGGACGCGGCCCGCCTCCGTGAGTGCGACGGTTCGTCCGTCAGGACGCAGGAGATCCACCCCCACGTCGTGTCGCAGCGCGGCCAGCTGCTGGGACACGGCACCGGCGGACAGCGCCAGGGACTGGGCGGCCGCAGTGATGGAGCCGCGGGCGGCGACGGTCTTGAGCATGTGAAGACGGCGGATGTCCAACATGACTCGATAGCTTACCTAAAGGGTCCCCTCAATAATCGCCCCCTTGACCTGATGAATTGGCGTGATGGATCTTCAGCACATGGAAATTCTCGACTGCGTCTCCGCGGTTGCCCGGCCCCTTCACGACTTCGGCGACGAGTTCATGTCCGACGACGCCACCGCCGCCGTCGGCCTGCGCGCCGGGTTCGCCCCGGGGCGCGGCTTCTACTGCCGCGGCCGGTTCGGCGTGCTCGGCGAGGTGCCGGCCCCGGTGGTCCAAGCGATCCAGGGCTTCCTCGGCCCTGAGCTGGTCATCGCCGGCTGGCGGGCCGGACGACCCGTGATGCCGCCGGAGGAAGCCGCCGCCTGCTACGCGCAGGCCGTCCGGGCATGGGGACGCGCCCACATTCCCGAGCGAGCCGATGTGGAGCGCTTCAACCGTCTGGCACAGCGGCTGATCGACGCCGCCGACGCCGACGCACTGCCGCTGTTCGCCGGATGGCGCGCGCAGCCCGTACCCGCCGACGACCCGGCCGGCGCGGCGATGCAGCGCATCCACGTCCTGCGGGAACATCGCGGTGCCTGCCATCTGGTGGCGGTGCGCCTGAGCGGGCTGAGCGCCAGAGAGGCGATGGTCGTCAACCTCGGCGTCGAGCAGGCGGCCCGCTACGGCTGGGGAGAGCCGCAACCCGTCGCCTCGTCCCTGGTCCCCCGATGGCAGCGCGCCGAGCGGCTCACCGACGAGTTGCAGGCACCGCTGTACGCGACACTGACCGACCGGGAACGGGCCGAATTCGCCCAGTGCGTCGCCGCGTTGACAGGCTCCGCGTCCTCATGACCGAATGTGGAGCACACCCGCAGGTCCACGGAAGGACGGCTTGATCGTGGCCATGCTCATCACTCATGAGGGTCGTTCGCCCTCCGTCCACCCCTCGGCCTATGTCGCTCCGACCGCCACACTGTGCGGGGACGTGCGGGTGGGGGCCGGGTGCCGGGTGCTGTTCGGCGCGGTGCTCACCGCCGAGGGCGGGCCGGTGGAGCTGGGCGAGGGAGGCATCGTGATGGAGAACGCGGTCCTGCGCGGTACCCGACGGGATCCGCTGGTCCTGGGGCGGCAGGTCCTGGTGGGCCCCACCTCCTACCTGACCGGCTGCCGGATCGAGGACGAGGTCTTCCTGGCCACCGGCAGCCGCGTCTTCAACGGGGCCCGGATCGGTACCCGCTCCGAGGTGCGGATCAACGGCATCGTGCATCTGCGCACCGTGCTGCCCCCCGACTCGATGGTGCCGATCGGCTGGGTCGCCGTCGGCGACCCGGCGCGCATCCTTCCGCCGGAGGACCACGACGGAATCTGGGCGGTGCAGAAGAACCTGGACTTCCCCGGCTACGTCTTCGGCCTGGACCGCCCGGTCGACGGCGAGAGCCTGATGCCGGCCATCTCCGAGCGCTTCGGCCGCGCCCTCGGCCGCCACGGCGACGACCGACAGATCTGAACCCGCCGGAGCACCCCCGTCCCCACCCTCCACCGCCCGCGCCGCCGCGCGGAACGTAGCCCTTTCGTCAGCACCAGCGCTGCTGTGTGACCTGAGCTGCGGCGGCATCTTGCGGCCGCCACGGCCGCCGAGGAGGGCTCATGGTTACCGAGTGGACGGTGGATGATCGGTCGGCGCATCGGCTTTTTCGGAGGCGTGCGGACTGCGGCAGGTGCCGAGGCTGTGATGCCCGGGGCTCGGCGGGGAAGGAGGGTGGTGACCGAGGGAGGCTGTGGTGGAGCGTGATCGGATCGGGTTGGCCGGGGTGCTGGCTGAGGCGGAGGCCGCAGCGCCGATGCGTTCCCTGGACGTCGTGGCACAGAATCTGCGCGAGCGGTTCGGTGCGCGTTCTGTGTCGTTCCTGTTCGTCGATGTCGTCGGCCGACGTCTGCTGCGCGTCCACGAGGAGAAAGCACCGCGCCGCGAGCACGACGCCGATCAGGTCCCCCTGGCCGGAAGCGTCTACGACGAGGTATTGCGCGGCCAGAAACTGCTGCAGGTGCCCGAGGGGGCGCGCGGGCAGCGGGTCCTCGTCCCGGTCACCAACCGGGGCGACGCCATCGGGGTCCTGGAGCTCTACCTCACCTACGTCACCCAGGACGTACTGGAGCAGGTCGAGGAGGCTGCGCACGCGCTGGCGTACATCATCGTCACCGACCGCCGCTTCACCGACCTCTACTACTGGGGCAACCGCACCGCCACGGTGAGCCTGGCCGCAGAGATCCAGCGCCAGCTCCTGCCCTCGGCGCCCTCCTGCGATGCCCCTGAGTTCGCTCTCGCGGGAGCCCTGGTCCCGGCTTCCGACATCGCCGGCGACACCTACGACTACAGCCTCGACCACAACACCCTGCACCTGTCCATCACCGACGCGATGGGCCACGACGTCGACGCCTCCCTCATCGCCACACTCCTGGTCAACGCCTCCCGCGGGGCCCGCCGCGCCGGCACCGACCTTGCGGAGCAGGCCCGCCAGACCCACCAGGCCATCCTCGACCACGGCCGCCGCACCTTCGCCACCGGGCAGCTCCTGCGCATCGCCCTGGACGGGACCAGTGCCCAGCTCGTCAACGCCGGCCACCTCTGGCCGCTGCGGCTGCGCGACGGCATCGTCAGCGAGATCCCGCTGCGCGTCAACCTGCCCTTCGGCGTCCCCGCACAGGGTGCTTACGAGGTGCAGGACATCGACCTGCGCCCCGGGGACCGCATCGTGCTGTACACCGACGGCATGCAAGAACGCCAAGCCGGCGACGTGGACCTGCCGGGCATCATCCGTCACACCGCCACCGAGCACCCCCGTGAAGCCGTACGCGCCATGGTCACCGCGGTCACCGACGCCTGTGAAGGCAACGTCAGAGATGACGCCACCGTGCTGTGCCTGGACTGGCACGGCCCCCGCACCGCACCCCACAGCGGGAACGCAGACGCCTGACCACGCAGTGAGCCGGAGCCCTGAGCGGCTCCTCGACCGAGCCTTCGTCGCGGTCGCGGACCCCTCGTTTCCTGGCTTCCTCGGCGTCCTGGTCAGCGAACGGTGGTCCGGAGATCAGCCGCGGCGAGCGCGACGGATTCTCTGACCGCGTCCAGCGCCCATGTTCGTTCCTGGTCGGTCATGCGGGCCGGTCCGTAGGTGACCACGGGGTCGAGGACCTGGAAGCCGACGAACTCCAGCATCCCGCGATGGATGTGGAACAGGAAGTCGTCCATCGAGCCGAAGGCGCCACCGGGCCGGAACGACTCACTGGGGCCGCCGGTCGTGAACAACAGCATCGCTCGCTTCCCGGCGAGCGCCGCGTCGCCGAAGAGTCCGTGGTCACCACCGAAGACCCCGCCCATCACGAAGACCCGGTCCACCCATCCCTTGAGGATGGCGGGCAGGGAGAACCACCACATGGGGAACGACAGTACGAGCAGGTCAGCGGCGAGCAGCCGATCAAGATGGGCCTTGACGGTCGCGTCGAGCGTCCCGTCCTCGACCGCGCGCATCTGCTCGGCCTGGGGCTTGAAGTGGCCCTCCACCGGCGCGAACTCCTCGCGGGCAAGGGTCGGTGCCCAGGCATCGGAATAGAGGTCGAGGACATCGACGCGGTATCCGGCACCGCGCAGGGTCTGAGCCGCAGTGGTCATCTGGGCGGTGCTGAACGAGTGGGGCTCGGGGTGAGCGTGAACGATCAGAGCCGTGGGAGCAGCAGCATCTAAGGTCGACATGGGAAGATCATATCGACGTATTGCGATTCGTCAATCAGATGGTGGTGTCGATCGCTCGTGCGACCTGCGCCAACCGCTCTTCGTCGCGCCGGTAGTGGGTCCACTTGCCCACCCGGGTGGGACGCACGAGTCCCGCCCGCTCGAGCGTGCTCATGTAGCTGGAGACGGTCGACTGAGCGAGTCCCGACTTCGCCTGGATGTGCGTGACGCACACACCGACCGACCGGCGATCCGCGATCGGCTCGTACTCGGCGAAGTGCGCGTCGGGGTCCTTCAGCCACTGCATGATCTGCAAACGGGCAGGATTGCCAAGGGCTTTGAACACCTCGATGAGATCGGCCGAACCTGATCCCGCCGCTCCGGTCATGAGCCATCCCTCTCGCCAGACACGCCGACGCACCACGATATCTCGATATCTGGTTCGCGGGGGTCGTGCTGACGGCCGTCCGTCAACAACCTCATGCCCCGCAACGCCCAAGGGCTGCCGCTGTTTCACCGGCAGCGTGCCCATCGCCCCCGCTGGGGACGGCAGGGGTGAGGTCGACGGAGCGGCTCACGGTGGCTTCGTGGGGGCGCGGAGCCGAACCGGAGGCCGCCCGGGAAATCTACCGGCGCCCCGAACCGCGACGAGTGACCAAGGCCCTGTTCCCGTACAGCTGCGGCGAAGGGGTATGGGGCGCAGTCGATCACTCGCCCTCTTGCCGAGGGACGGAGAAGGCGCCCGCCGTAGCCGCCATGACCGCCGCTCTTGCGGCCTGTTCCGGGAGGTGCGGGTCGGGGGCGGCGCGCAGGAGTACGAGCTGGTGGTAGAGCGGCGCCGTGGCGGCGATCAGCAGGCTCCGCGCGTGTGTGTGCGGTGTGGGGAGTTCGCCGCGCTCGATGGCGCGCTCGACGAGGATCTCGCACTGGGCGTACCGGTCCGCCCACAACCGCGTCTGGGCCCGCGCGGCCCGTTCGGAGTGGAACGAGGCGGCCATCAGGGCGATGGCGAACGACGGCCGCACGACCAGGGACTCCTGGATCTCCTGGTTGAGGGCCGTCAGATCTGCGAGCAGGGAGCCGGTGTCGGGCGGCTGCCAGTCGGCCTCGCCTGCGGCGTCGATGACGTCGACGAGCAGGCCGCCGACATCACGCCAACGCCGGTAGACCGTGGCGCGGTGCACTCCCGCCCGCGTCGCGACCCCCTCCATCGTGAGCCGTTCGTGACCGCCTTCGGCGAGTTCGGCGCGCACCGCGTCGAGGACCTGGGCGCGGATGCGGGCGGTGCGACCGCCCGGGCGGCGGTCCGGAGTCGTGTCCAGCGGGTCTGTCATCGGCGATCCGTATCCCGGTTGATCGAGATGTCTGGTCTGTGCCGGCATCCTAACGCGACAACCGTCGCCTTAGGTCGAGAGAGGAACCCCTCCGCCATGCCGCCAGTTCCCGCCGACCCCACCGCGCTCCACCCGATGCCCGAGCACCCGCGCGTGGTCCTGCTCAAGCCGTTGGTGAGGTCGCCGCTGATCGAGGTCGGTGACTTCTCCTACTACGACGATCCGGACGACCCGACCGCGTTCGAGACGCGCAACGTGCTCTACCACTACGGTCCCGAGCGACTCGTCATCGGCAAGTACTGCGCGCTGGGCACCGGCACCCGGTTCATCATGAACGGCGCCAATCACCGCATGGACGGCCCCTCCACCTTCCCGTTCCCCACCATGGGGGGCTCCTGGGCGGAGCACTTCGACCTGATCACCGACCTGCCCGGCCGGGGCGACACGGTCGTGGGCAACGACGTGTGGTTCGGCCACGGCGCCACGGTCATGCCCGGCGTACGCATCGGCCACGGCGCGATCATCGGGTCGTCCGCCGTGGTCACCGGCGACGTCCCCGACTACGGCATCGTCGGCGGCAACCCGGCCCGGCTCATCCGCACCCGCTACGACGCCGCGGACATCACCCGGCTCCTGGCCGTGGCGTGGTGGAACTGGCCCCTCCAACACATCACCAGGCACGTACGGACGATCATGTCGGGGACCGTCACCCAACTGGAGGACGCCGCCGCGCAGCTCGACCAGCCCTGACACCGTGCCCTCGCCACCCCGCCGGCACCCATCCCGCGCCAGGAACGAGTGATCGCCCATGTCCCGTCGCCGCGCCCCTATCGCGATGGTCGGCGTCCCCATCGTCAGCCATGTCCTGCCCAGCCTCGCGCTCATCCGTGAGCTGGTGGCCCGCGGACACCGGATCACCTACGCCAACGCCCCGTTCGTGGCCGACCGGATCGAATCCGCCGGCGCGGAGCTCGTGCCCTGCACCTCCACGTTGCCCGTCGCGGACAACGACCGGCCCGCCGATCCCATCGCCGCGGCGAGCCTCTTCCTCGACGACGCCGTCCAGGCACTCCCACAACTGCGCACCGCCTACGACGACGATCCGGCCGACCTGTACCTCTACGACATCGGCGCCTATGCCGCGCGTGCCCTCGCCGAGGCACAGGGCCGTCCCCTGGTGCAGCTGTCCCCGACGTTCGTCGGCTGGGACGGCTACGAAGAGGACGTCGCGGCGCATCTGCGGAGGCTGCCGGGCGCCGACGCGTACCGGGACAGGTTCGCGCGGTGGCTCGCCGACTGCGGTGCGACCCGCCCGGCGGCCGCCGACCGTGTACTGCTGATCTCCCTCGGTTCGGCGTACACACGCCGGCCCGCGTTCTACCGCCAGTGCCTCGCCGCCTTCGGCGACCTGCCCGGCTGGCACGTCGTACTCCAGATCGGCACGTACACCGACCCCGAGGAACTCGGCACCATCCCGTCCAACGTCGAGGTGCACTCCTGGGTCCCGCAGCGGACGATCCTCGAACAGGCCGACGCCTTCGTCACCCACGCCGGCATGGGCGGCTGCGGCGAAGGCCTCCTCGCCGGGGTTCCCATGATCGCCGTGCCGCAGGGAGCCGAGCAGTTCATGAACGCCGACCGACTCGTGGAACTCGGCGTCGCCCGCCGGGTGGACACCACCGACGCCACCGCCGAGACCCTCCGCGCGGCGCTGAACGACCTCGTCACAGATCCGGAATGCCGCGACCGATCCGAGCAGCTGCAGGCCGCCGCCCGAGCCGAGGGCGGCACCCCGCGCGCCGCCGACCTCATCGAGAACATGCTGGCCGCCGCCCGGGGCCCCGCGTTCTGAGCACTGCCGCTCCCTCGGGGGCGGCACGCTGCACGTACCTCTACCGGGCGAGAGCCGGGCCCCGCTCAGTGTGTGGGTCAGAGCACGTGGACGGGCTCGGTGGCCGGTGTGGCCGGTGAGACCCGTTCGACGCTACGGCAGTAGGGCAGGCCGTCCAGTGGCAGGCCGGCGAGGAAGCGGGTGATCAGGTCGGCGGTTTCGGCGGTCCGCTCCCAGATGAGCATGTGGTCGGCGTCGCGGATCTCGGCGTACCAGCTGTCAGCACATGCCGCGGCCATCTGGCGGCAGAGTTCCGGAGTGGTGAACGAGTCGTGCTCGCCAGTCACGGTCAGGACCGGTGCCCGGGGCGGCTCGCTGGTGTCGAGGGCCTGGTGGTGTAGCAGGCGCAGGGTGTTGGTGGTCATCTGCTGTGCTTCCGCCGGGGAAACGTTGGCGATACGGCGCATCAGCAGTCTGTGGATGAGGGTGCCGTTGGGGATGTCCGCGAGGCGCTCCGGTGTCATGAGCAGGTCGAGCAGCGCATGCGCGTACGTCTTCATCTCTCCTGCGGCCAGGTACTCCAGCGTGCGGCGCATCGCGGCCTGCGCATGGTCGGGGATGGCCGTCATCGTGCCGAACAGGACGAGGCGCCCGACCCGGTCGGGGTGACGCCGGGCGAACTCGTAACCGATGGCGCTTCCGTAGGAGCCGGCCAGCACGTTGACCCGCCCGACCCCGCACTCGTCGAGCATGCGGCACACGGCATCGGCAAGGAAGTCGGCACCGTAGGTCTCGGGCAGCAAGTCGGCAGCACCCCAGCCGGGCGGGTCCACGGAGACCACGTCCATGCTCTTGAGGAGGGCTTCTTCGCAGCGTCCCCACGATTCCTTGCGCTGGAAGGCCCCACCGATGAGCAGCACGGGCGGGAAACGCGGGACGGGAGCGCGGACCACACGGGATTCGCAGGAGAAGCCCTGCCAGCGATGTACCTGTACAAGGGCCTCGCGCGCTGCCGGGGCGGTATCGGCGATATGAGGCGTGTTGAGTGTTTTGCGTAGTTCGGTCACGTCACGTGAACGATCTACGGTCCGTGCAGACACGACAGGGATCGGCCGTTTGGCTCGGACCAAGCACCCGCGCCTACCGTCGGCGGGGGTTGTCACGACTTCTGAGCATCGACCCCGGGCGCCGACCGGACGCTCTTCCTTCCAGGTTCGGGACGGCTTCCTCGATCTGTCCAGGGGTGTAGCCGGGGGAGGGCTCCCGTCCACCGGTCGCACGGATCGGTGAGCCATGTGCCCGCCACCCCGGGGCCTGTCGAGCTCCGGCAGCCCCCGGGACGGCGCGTCGGTTCTCAGCAGCCGTGGGCCCACCGGTGCGAGTCGCCGCGGTCGTTGGCCACGCCGTTCCAGTGGACCTCCTGGCCAGGGGCGAGGCAGATGGTCATGCTGCCGCCCTGCCACGCGTCCTCGAAGACCTGGACAAAGGACGGGACGCCCGGCCCGACGATGCCGTGGTTGGCCCAGGAGGAGTCGGCGTCGGCGATGTGGCCCTCCCACCAGCCGTCGTCACCGTGCCAGTTCGCCCGCTGGCCCTGGTAGTCGTTGTGTTCCCAGGCGCAGAAGTGGCCGCTGGGGCAGTCGGCCGCGCCGGCCGGAGTCGCTGCGGCGAGGCTGCCGGTGAGGGCGAGGAAGGCCGCTGCGGCGGACGTGAACAGCTTGCTGACGGTCATGAGGAGGGATTGCCTTTCCGTTGGGTGGTGGGGCGGTCGGCCAGGAGGCCGGCCGCGCGCTGCACTGCGCGGTCGCGCAGGCGGTCGTAGGTGGCGATGTCGTCACGGTGCGCGGCACGGACCTGGGCGAGCCGACCCGGTTCCAGCCGGGTCCGCAGCGCCTCGATGCCGCTGGCCCGGATGCAGGCGGAGTCGTGGTCGCCGCAGGCCGCCCGGCGGGCCAGAGCGGCCTGGTAGTCGGCATCCTCACGCAGCAGGGCCTGCGCTTCAGGACGCAGGTTGTTGACGGTCACCTGGGCGCGGAACCAGCGTTCCTGGTCGCCGTAGAGATAGCGGTGCGCATCGGCCAGGCAGCCGTCGGTGTGGGCACGTACGGTGTAACCGGTGGTGAGCTTGACCGACAGCTCGGCGGGGCCGGCCCCGAACAGCGCCTCCTGCCGTGGGGGCGGCCCGGCGGCGCCCCGGGAGCGCAGGCACTGGTTCACGAGGACCTGCTCCGCGGTCGCGATCAGGTCACTGCGGCCCTCCTCCGAGGCCGGCAGTGCCGGGTGCGGCCGTGCCGTACAGGCCCCGGCGAACAGCACCGTCAGCACGGCGGCCACCATGGCCCGGCCCGCGGCCCGCGCCGAGAGAGCATTGATCGTCACACCGCTACAAACGATCACGCGCTGTCCAGGGCACGGCGGGCGGATGAGCCGACCACCACCGCCTTCCCGGGCTCGGTCCCGGCGCAGGCCGGCATGGCTGGAGGAGCCGGTCACAGAGTCCCGCTGGACGGTCAGCGGTAAGCAGCGGGCCCGGGTCGAGGTCGGGCTGATCGTCGCGTTCTTCCGGCACTACGAGTGCAGAGCCACGGAACCGAAGCCGCCGCTTCACGCTCACGCGTGTCGATCCGGTCTCGGAGACCGTAAAAAGGGGGAGCGGGGCACCTCAGCCCCCCGCGTGGGCCGTCCTGAGCTGGGGATGTCGGCGCCGGATGCTGTTTCTGTCACCTGCCTGCGGAGCAGCCGTGTTCGCAACTCACCTGATCACCATGACGGCTACGCCGTTTTACGGAATGCTGCCTGGCTGCGAGCGCTGGCCACCGTTGCCGAAAGCCAGTTGAGATGGTGCCCTCGATGGGGAAGGGTCTGAGGTCATGGAGTTCTTCTGCTACCACCGTGACCGGCCCGGCTCCCTCGCTTTACGCGAGGAGTTGGTGGAGGAGCACTGGTCCTACATGGACCGGTACGCCAAGGAGCTGATCGCTCGCGGCCCGACCTTCGCCGATGATGGTGAAACCCCCACCGGCAGCGTGCACATCATCGATCTGCCCAATCCCGCCGCCGCCCGCGCGTTCGCCTTCGAGGAGCCCAACTACCAGGCCGGCGCGTACCGGGATGTGCTGCTGCGCCGGTGGCGCAACGTGCTGGGGCGCACCATGGGGGACTTCCCCGGTGGCCGGACCGACGGCAACCGGTACCTGGTGCTCGGCCTCGGCGAGGGCCCGGCCGCCGACCTTGCCCTGCCGTTCGACCGGGACGAGCTGGTCGCGTACGGGCCGCTGCTGTCCGACGACGGCAACACCTGGCTGGGCACGGCGGTGCTGCTCAGGGCCCCGGATCCCGACACGGCACGAGCCGTCCTGACTGCGGACCGGTACGCGGATATCGAGGTCCACGACTGGAAGTTCGGCGGGCGTCGATGAGCCACGAAGACACCGGGTCGATGACCTCTCCGGACCACGTTGACCTGGGACAGCAGCGGTGACCGCGGCGCTGCGGCCGGTTCCGCTGGTGGGCGGGCCGGTGGAGATACGGGGTGCGTTGGACCTGGAGACCACACAGGCAGGGGTGATGCCGCGCCGGTTGCCCGCGTGGACCAAGGAGCAGTACCAGGACCCGTCGGTCTACGGGGTGACCGTGATGCCTTCGGGGGTGCGGCTGGTGTTCCGCACCGATGCGCGCACATTGGAGTTCGAGGTACTCACCTCCACCGGCCAGCTCGCCTCCGACCCCCACCCTCGCCCAACCGGGATGCTGGAGCTGCTGGTGGACGGGGCGTTGGCCGGGCGTCAGCAGGCGCCGGTGGGCAACGTGCTGCGGATGGCGGGCCCCGGGGCCGTACAGCGGCTCATCCCGGGCGAGCCAGGGACCGTACGGTTCACCGGGCTGCCGACCGGCATGAAAAGCGTCGAGTTGTGGCTGCCGCAGCAGACCCCCACGGAACTCGTGGCTCTGCGCGCTGACGGTGACGTGCTGGCACCGCTGCCGGACGGGCGACGCCGCTGGGTGCACCACGGCAGCTCCATCAGCCACTGCATCGAGGCTGACGGCCCGACCGGAACCTGGCCGGTGGTGGCAGCTGCGCTCGGAAGAGTGGAGGTGATCAACCTCAGCCAGGCGGGCAACGCGCTGCTGGACCCCTACGTCGCCCGGACGATCCGCGATACGCCCGCCGACCTGATCAGTGTCAAGGTGGGCATCAACATCGTGAGCCTGTCCGCCTTCCGACTGCGGACGTTCGGCCCGGCGGTACACGGATTCCTGGACACGATCCGCGACGGACACCCGGACACCCCGCTGCTGTTGATCTCTCCGGTGACCTGCCCGGCCCTGGAGGACGCGCCCGGCCCGACCGCGACCGGCCCGGACGGGAGGCTCATCGCCCTGGGCGACCCGGCCGATGTGGCCCGCGGGGCATTGTCGCTGGCGGTGGTCCGTGCCGAGCTTGCCCGGATCGCTGCGGTGCGACAGGCGTCCGATCCCCACCTCCACCATCTCGACGGACGCGAGCTGCTCGGCCCGGACGAGACAGACGACCTGGCCGATGGCCTTCACCCCACCGCCGCCGCATACCGTCGAATGGGCAAGCGCTTCGCAGCCCACGCCTTCGCGACCGACGGTCCCTTCCGCTGAATGGCTGGGCTCCCCACCCCGCACCAGGTGTGGAGCTTCCGCGCTCCTCCGGCCAAACATACGCGCGCGTCGCCCTCCCCCCGGAGGGCGTCGCGGCAGGGCGCGAGGTGGCGGTGCGCCTGCGGTACGAGCGCAGCGCGGCGACTCTGATCTTCACCGGGCTCCACGCGCTTTCGGTCCCCGGCGCGTCCAGCAGCTCCTTGCACCGCGGCTCCAGTTCCCCGGCCCGCAGCGCCTTGCCTTGGTGGTGCTCCCACCGCCCAAGCGGACGCGCCTTCGTCGCCCCGACCTCGACGTCATACGGGACGGCGTAGAGCCCGGTGATCTCGTTCTCCGCCCGCCGGCACAGCAACGCCTGGTAGCTCCAGCGCCTCCGGCAGGTAGACCCGGGTGCGCAGCAAGGCGGTCCCCGCGCTCCGGGGAGAGGAGAAGTACAGGCAGGGCCGACTCGGCAGCGGCGCCGGTGTCGTCCCGCTCCTGGTCCTCACCGTCGCCCGTGCCTGGCGGCCCCGACGATCCGTCCGTCCTCGCCATGCTTCACGTGGATCTTGTCCTTGCCGCTGATGAGCACCCGGGAGGCGAGCTGCTCGACCAGGCGCTCATCGTGCGAGCGCAGGCCCTGGAGCACAGCCACGAGCGGCCTGAAGCTCGCGGAGGCGACCATGTCGGTCGGGGGTTCCCCTTCCGCCGCAGACACGTCGCGGCGTGTGCATCACCCCTTCGCCGACTGTGGCCGTCGGTCACATGAAGGGGTTCACGGACCGGGCCCGCTCCCACATGCCCGCCACCTGCTGGCCGGCCTGCTGCTGCTCACCGTGCAGGGCGTTGAGCACCACGAGGCATCCGGTCAGCGCCGGCACGGCCCACTGGGCCCAGGCCAGCTGGCGGCGGGCCTTGTCGAGGTCGAGGGGGTGCTTGGCGGCCTTCTCGGCGTCCTGCGGGTCGGGGGAGGAAGCCAGCTCGACCTTCTTGCCCAGGACGCGGGCGTAGGCGGTGGCGGCCAGGGCCGCGGCGGTGACGACCGTCTTGGCCGCGGTGGAGGAGGCCACACCCTGCTGAGTGGCGACGCGGTGGGCGTTGGCGGCCAGCAGTCCGCCGCCGCCGAACAGGTGCGCGCCGATGGCGGCGGCGTTGACCGGCGTCCACTCCGCCCATCCCGAAGCGGCGATCCGGTCCGTGGCCGCCTGCGTACCCCCTTCGTCCCTGGCCGCGCCGTTGAGGCCGACCGCGCCCATCAACGAGCCGCCGAACCAGGCGGCCAGACCGACATCGTGCAGACTGCGGATGAAAGTGTTGCGCCCGGACATGACAGGACTCCTTCTGGACGGGGGCGAGTGCTTGGTCGATAGGGACGTCAGACCCCGTCCCACCCTTACCGGACCTGCTCGCCGCCGCCATCGCGGTGCGCCGGACGGGTACACCCCTGAGGCCATCAAGCCGGGCGTAGTCGGGCTCCGGACTGGGTGCCAGGCGGCAGCAGCAGTCGAGCCGGGGGGATGTCTACGCGGGGCATGGATGAGGGCGCCCATCGGGTGCGCGGTCGATCCGTGGGGGTCGGTCAGCCGGCGCGCTGGGTCGTTTCCCCGGCCTGGGCGGGCACCGCGGGCAGGGGGACGGTACAGGAGGCGCAGCGTCGGGCCTGGGCGGGGACGGGGCTGAGGCACTCCGGGCAGTCGCGCTTGGGGGCTTGGACGTCATGGTGCGGGGCGAGGCGTTCGTGCAGCTTGTTGATCGGGAGTACGACGAGGAAGTACAGGGCGCTGGCGAGGAGGAGGAAACTGATCGCGGCGTTGATGAAGCTTCCGTAGGGGAACTGGGTGGCGCCCAGGGTGAAGGACTTGCGGCTCATGTCACCGGTGACCCCGGTGGCCAGCCCCACGAGCGGTGTCAGAAAGGCGCGGACGAAACCGTTGACGACGGCGGTGAACGCAGCTCCGATGACGATGCCGACGGCCAGGTCGACGACGTTGCCGCGCAGGATGAAGCTGCGAAAGCCCTTCACCTTCTCACTCCTTGTTGCCCTTGAAGTCGGCGGGCCGAGGGCACAGTCGGCCCGCCCCCTTCACCCCGGATGCCCTGCCGCACCTCACCCATGCATGACCGCACATCACCGGCTTCGGCAGCCTTCTGGCATCCGCACAGCGATTACACGGGGAAGGCCGCCCGAGCGCTCGCGCGTGCGTCGCCCTCTCCGGGCTGTCCGGGTGGGCGCAGGTGAACCGAGCACTCGCCGCCATGGTGTGAACCACCCTGCACCAGAGGAAGATCATCGGCGGGACGAACGTCAGATGACCAGCCCCTCCGAATACGTGCTGTCGAGGGGCCGTGCACGGTTGACCTGGCGGCATCTGGATCGCGTAGGAGAAGTGCATGGCAACCGGCACTGAGAAGTGGTTCGACGCCGCAAAGGGCTTCGGCTACATCGCCCCTGACGAGGGTGGTGCGGACGTGTTCGTCCACTTCCGGTCGATCCAGGGGGACGGCTGCAACACCCTGAGAGAAGGCCAGGCGATTGAGTACACCGCCGCCCCGGGGTAAAAGGGGCCGCAGGCCGACAACGTCATCCCCCTGCAGAGCATCACGAGGAGCCGCACCGACACCGTTCGCTCCCGTCCGCATACGCGGGCACCGTCGCGACCGGCTCCTCGGCGTGCTCGGCGGTGTCAGCATCCCCGTCCGCACGGGCCACCGGCCGAAGGGGAAGGGTCTGTCCTGGCCAGGCCCGATCACTGTGCCGGGCGACCAAGATCAACTACTTGGCGTCAACCGCCGTACCGATGTCCCCCAAGGCCGGGTTCGGCGGCTTTGTAGGCCACGTAATCCTTCGCGGCGTTCGGGCTGTGGAGGACGGCGGAGCGGACTACGGGTGCCGGGTATCTGCCAATCGAGGAAGTCACCCTCGTTCCGGACCCGCCGCAGTCGGACGCCGATCTGAAGCTCACCATCCAGGCATTCAGTACGACCACGATCACCGACGGCGCGTACCCCGACGTGACGGTCGAAGCGGGTCTGACCAAGGTGCTCCAGGGGCGGGTCGACCTGTTCGCGGAACCGAGAAAGAGCGGTTCCTCCGGAGCCTGGAGGCCGAGGCCGGCAACGGCGAAACCGCCGAGCCCGGCCCGGTGGTGGTGATGTTCGACGGTCACCTTCCCCGCTGCCGCAGAAAAAACTCTTCATCGACGCGCGCGCTCACACGGCCGATGGCGTCCCCCTGACCGACTACGGCATCAGGGCCTCCTTCACTGACTGATCAAAAGCCCTGTTGCCGGGCCTGGGCGCCCCCCGACGCCCTTGTAGGGGATGACGTTCTGGACGAAGCGGATACTGCTGCGGACGATACCCAGCACGGCCGTAGTGGGGGAGTCGCGTGTTCAGTCCCGCAGGGCGGACAGCAAGATGCACCCGACCTCGTCCAAGGCGAAGGAGTCCGCGTGAGGCGCCCCGTCGCACAGGACCCCCGTGACGGGGAAGACGCTGCTCTCGGCGAGCCGCAGCAGCAGGAAGGCCAGCTCTGCAGTAGCCGGCGTGCGGCCGGAGACGTAGTTCCCACCGCCCATCTGGAGCGCCAGGAGGTAGTCGAAGCCCTGCTCCACCTGCTCGGGCGTCAGAGGCGTACGGGCCGGGATCAGGTACGGCACGAACCTCTCCTCACGATGACCGCCGTGCGACTCACAACGTCGTTTTCGTATGGTCGGCGCGCTGCCTGTGGACAGTGGGACGGAGAACCCTCCCCCCTCACTCGAACCGGGCCAATCGGTACTGCAAGGGCCCATCCACGCCCCCTTGTCCGACCACGTCGCCCCGAACACCACCCTCGCGGCGGCGGCCACCTTCACCGCCGCCGGCCACGCCTGCGCCGCCCGGGCCGGTCGGCCCGCCCTGGCGGTCGCCTCGGCCCTGGCCACGACGGTCTGGGCCTACGACCTCCGGCTCAAGCACACGGCGGCCGGGCGGGCGCCCATGGCCGCCGCACGCGGCCTCGACCTCCTGCTCGGCGCGACGGCCACGACCACCGCGCGGCGGCGACACACGGGTACCGCTGGGAGCGAGGAGCCGTCGCCCGGGACCCGCACCGCCGCCACCGCGCTGCGGCACTCGCCGCGCACACCTGCGCCGTCACCGCGGTGTCCCGGCACGAGGCCGGGGGAGCGCCGGGGCGACCTGAGCGCGCATGCCAGGGACTGAGCCGTCACGCGGGACGGACACCGTTCTCGTCAAACGCCGAGAGCGCTTGTGCGGCTTCGGCCTGTCGCGGGCTTCGCAGTGCGGCGAGCGCGTCGTGGGCGGTCAGCAGCGTTCCGCGGGCCTCCGGATGTCCCGTGGCGACGAGCACTCGTCCCAGGTCGAGGCGCGCCTGCTCGGCCCAGGCCGGCATTTGTGCGGTTTCGAAGGCGGTCAGGGCCTGACGTAGTGGTGTGGCGGCCTCGTGCCAGCGTTCGAGGGCTGCCAGGTCGTTGCCGATCTGCTGGCGGGCGACAGCGTGGTACAGCGCGATCACTTCATCCGTGCGGCCCGGGACGCCCGCGCGGCAGATGCGTTCGCTGCGCTGGTGGATCTCCAGTGCTTCGGCTGCCCGGCCGGTCTGGCGGAGCAGAGTGCCCAGGGCGTTGAGGATCGTCAGCTCGGCCAGCCGGCCCTGGGGTGACTCCTGCGAGGCGAGGCAGCGGGCGCTCTCGTGCAGGCGCTCCTGCGCCTCGTGCGTCCGGCCCAGCTGGTTGAGGGCGCCGGCGCCGTAGCCGAGGGCCCAGCCCTGCTGCAGCCCGTCCGCGCACTTCCTGGCCGCCGCGAGCGCGCCGTCGGCGGCTCTCAGCGCGGCGCGCGGGTCGTGCGCGCACAGGTTGTAGGACCAGGCGAGGTAGTTGAGGTGTACGGCCTCTTCCTGGCTGCTGCCCAGAGCGCGGGCGGAGTCGGAGGAGCGGCGGAAGACCTCGACCCACTGCTCCCAGTGCTGGTTGAGATCGGAGAACCAATGCATCGCCTGCGCGGTGTCCAGGACCTGCCGGTGCCGGCCGGTGTCATGGGCCCGGCGCAGGGCGGTGAGCCACTGGGCGCGCTCGGCCTCCAGCCAGGCACGTGCCCCGTCGCGGCCGGTGGGCGCAGTGGCCGGGTCCGGGTCGCTGTGTGCCGCATCCGGCTGGTGATCGACGTCGAAGTGCAGGGCTGCGGCCGTGGCCCGGCGCAGCATCCAGTGCGCGCACCGGTCGAGAGCGGCGTCGCGGACGTCGGGGCCGTCCTCGGCGTCGACCTGCTCGGCGGCGTAGAGCCTCAGCAGGTCGTGGAAGCGGTAGCGCTCGGTGGCCGAGTCGCTCTGGAGCAGATGGGCATCGGTCAGCTGCTCGGCGCAGGCGATGGCCTCGTCGACGGACAGGCCGGCCAGAACGGCAGCGGTCTCGGCGCTGAAGTCCGCTTCGGCAGCCAGCGCGGCCCGGCGCAGCAACGTCGCGGCGTCGGCGGACAGCTGCCGGTAGGAGAGGGCGAACGCGGCACGCACCCGCAGGCTTCCCGCCTGGAGTCCATCCAGCCTGCGGCCCTCGGCGGCGAGACGGGTGACGAGCTTGCCGAGGCGCTCGTGTGGCCGGCTCAGCAACCGCTGGCCGGCGATCCGCACGGCCAACGGCAGGTGCCCGCACAGGTCGGCCAGGTCACGCGCGGCCTGTTCCTCCGCCCGTACCCGGTCGTGACCGATGATGCGGGTCAGCAGCTCCACGGCCTCCTCACGCCGCAGCAGAGACAGATCGGTGCGGTGGACGGCCTCCAGGCCCGACAGAGCGTGGCGGCTGGTGACGATCGTCAGGGAAGGGCCGGTGCCCGGCAGCAGCGGTTCCACCTGCGACTCGCCGGCGGCGTTGTCCAGGAGCAGAAGCATGCGCCGCTCGCCGGCCAGGGACCGCCACAAGCCGGCACGGTCGTCGGTGGTGGCCGGGATCGCCGCGTCGCCGACCCCCACCGCGCCGAGCAACCGAGCGAGCGCGTCACGCGGGGTGGTCGGTTCGGCTCCCATGCCCTGCAGATCCACGGCGAATTGGCCGTCGGGGAAGTCGGGGGCGAGGCGGTGTGCGGCGTGCACCGCGAACGCGGTCTTGCCGAGTCCGGGCTGTCCGGCGACCACGGTGACCGCCGGCAGACCCGCTTCCGCCTCCCTCGCCAGCTCCGTCAGCCGGGCCAGGGCCGGTCCGCGGGCGGTGAAGTCGCGGATGTCGCGTGGCAGGGCCAGGGCGCCGGTGCCCGGACCCGTGCCCGCCGCGCCGGTGCCCACCCGAGGCCGTGGGCGACCAACGGCTGCCGACTTCTCCAGGGCCTCCGCCTCCTGCGCCTCGAGTCCCAGTGCCTCGGCGAGAGCCTGGACCGTGCGGCGCTGCGGCCCTCGGGTGCGTCCGCGTTCCATGTCGGCCAGTGCCCGGACGCTCACTCCGGCCGCGTGCGACAGCGCCTCCTGGCTCAACCCCTCACGAACCCGAAGCCCTCGTAACCGCTGCCCGAAGTCCGCCGCCTGAGCCGTGCCATGACGCACCGTCGATGCCTCCGATCACCCGGCTCGTACGGATGCGAGCCACCGGCAGAAGTATCACCGAGGGCACTTCTGCCGGGAAAACCGCCTGGGCGGAGCCAGGCCGGAAATGATCGACTGAGGTCAGCGCCGACCGCGCCCCCAGGAACATATGCCGGGCGGCGCACACCGACGGCGGACCACCACACCCGTACACGCCCGCCGGCGCACCAGCCCACGCACGCCGCACGCCCCAGAAGAGGAACCCGTGGACAAAGCCAACCACCTCGCCTACTGCCGAGCGGGCGTGCAGTTCTACGACCACCCGAACAACACCCTGGCCGGCGCACCGTTCGCCGCCACCGAGCGCCCCGCACCGGACGGCTGGCTCAGAGCCGAAGCCGCCAACTGGGTGTACCTGAGCCCCGTCGACGCCCAACTCCCCGACCAGGGCTGGAAGATCCACGTCTCGGCGAAGGCCGCCGACGCCAGCGAGATCATCGACACGGTGTGGGACTACTGCCTCGCCCGATCCCTGCCGTTCAAGTTCCTGCCCCACCCCCGGGTCCACCAGTCCACGAACAGCAAGTACGCCCCGCGTGGCAGCAGCGGCAAGCTCATCACCCTCTACCCCGCCGACGACACCATCCTCAAAGCCGTCCTCGACGAACTGGGCGAAGCCCTGGCCAGCTACCGCGGCCCCTACATCCTCAGCGACCTCAGATGGCGGCAGGGTCCCCTCTACCTGCGCTACGGAGGCTTCACCCGCCGAGAGTGCCTGTCCGAAAACGGTGAGCGCACGCCCGCCGTCGCCCGCCCCGACGGCGTCCTCGTCCCCGACGAACGCACCCCCGCCTTCCGGATCCCCCCGTGGGCGCCCGTGCCGGCCTTCATAGCCGAGCAAATGGCCGCCGGCCAGGGGAGCGAGGACGAACCCGCCTTCCCGTACACCATGACCAAAGCCCTGCACTACTCCAACGGGGGCGGCATCTACCTCGCCACCGACAACGGCACAGGGCACCAAGTGGTCCTGCGCGAGGCACGCCCCCTGGCGGGCCTGGACGGCGCTGGCGACGACGCGGTGACCCGCCTGCACAGGGAAGCCGCCACACTGCGCCGACTCGCCCACCTGGACAGCGTCCCCACACTGCTCGGCACGTTCACCGCCTGGGAGCACCACTTCCTCGTGCAGGAACACATCGAGGGCCAGACGCTGCAGCAGTTCACCGCCACCAGCAACCCGCTGATCATGCCCGGCCGCGACCCGCGCCGCCGCCAGGAATACGCGGACACCGTGCTCGACATCCTCGACCAGCTCGAACGCATCCTGCGTGACATCCACGCCACCGGCACCGTCTTCGGCG
This sequence comes from Streptomyces sp. NPDC012827, assembly GCF_042900905.1. Lineage (NCBI taxonomy): Bacteria > Bacillati > Actinomycetota > Actinomycetes > Kitasatosporales > Streptomycetaceae > Streptomyces > Streptomyces sp. NPDC012827. The sequence continues at coordinate 312,755 of NZ_JBIBBY010000010.1, forward strand.
ACCTGAGCCCCAGCAACGTGATGATCCGCCCCGACGGACGCGTCGCGCTGATCGACTTCGAGATCGCCTACCGCCCCGGCACCGACGACCCTGAGCCCAGCATCGCCACCCCCGGCTTCGTCGCCGCACACGCCACCGACTTCGACCGCGACCGCTACGCGCTCGACAGCCTTCGCCTGGCGCTGTTCCTGCCCCTGACCACCACACTCGACCTCGACCCCACACGCGCCGGCCTACTCGCCGAGACAGCGGCCGAACTCTTCCCCCTCCCGACCCAGTGGACCCACCACATACGCCACGCCCTGACCCCTCCCGGCGTCACGCCCCACGAAGGCCAGGAGGCGGCCCACCTGTTCGCCGCCGCCGCACACGACCCCCACTCACCGTCTGCCCGCGAACTGGACCAAGCCTTGGCAACCGCCATCCTGGCCAGCGCCACCCCCCAGCGCACCGACCGGCTCTTCCCCGGCGAACCGACCGCCCTGCACGACGGAGGCCACACCCTCGCCCACGGTGCCGCAGGCGTCCTGTACGCACTCACCACCACCGGCCACGAGACCGACCCCGAACACCACGAGTGGCTGTGGCAGGCCACCCGGCGGGCCCCCGAACCCCGCCCGGGCCTCTACGACGGCCTGCACGGAGCCGCCCACACCCTCGCCCTCCTGGGCCGCCCCGAACACGCCGTCGACGTGCTGAACCGGGCCGCCCCCCTCACCACCGACGCGACCCCCTCCAGCCTCCACGACGGGCTCGCGGGCATCGGACTCAACCTGCGCCACCTCGCCCACGCCCTGGACATGCCCAGTCTGCACACCCAGGCCCTGGCGGCCGGCGAGCAGCTGGCCGCCCGCCTGACCGGCGCCGGCCGAGCGCCTGCCCGCCGCACCGGACTCATGCGCGGCTGGAGTGGACCGGCCCTGCTCTTCCTGGGCCTGTACGAGGACACCGGCGAAAGCCGGTACCTGGACCTGGCGCGCCAGGCCCTCCACCTCGATCTGGACCACCCCCGCAACCCCGCCACACCTGCGCCCGGCGGCGGACCGCGGCCCGTGCCCACCCTCCAGACGGGCAGCGCGGGCATCGCCGTCGCCCTGGCCGCCTACCTCGAGCACCGCCACGACGAAGACGCGCTCACCGCCACCCTCGACACCCTGCACACCGCCCTGGACCTCGACTTCACCGTCCACAGCGGCCTCGTCTCCGGACGCGCCGGCCTCGCCGCCGCCCTCGCCCACAACCGCGCCGACGAGAGAGATCCGCACCTGGCCGCCGCCCTTCGCGGCCACATCCGCGACCTCGCCTGGCACGCCCTGCCCTACGAGGGCGGTATCGCCACCATCGGCGCCCAGAACATGCGCCTGTCCATGGACCTCGCCACCGGCACCGCAGGCGTCCTGCACGCCCTGCACACCGTCGCCGGCCGCCTGCCCGTTCTGCCCCTGATCCCCAGCCCCCGACGACGAAAGGACCGACTGTGACCACTCCTGCGACAACAGCCCCGCCGCGAGACGCCGACGAGACCGGCCGGCGAAGACGGTGCACCACAGCCCGGGGCAAGTGGCCATAACCCCACGGCAAGCCGTCCCAGACGGCCGCAGTTCCTCATTCAGTCAGCGACATACAAGGAGAACCACCATGAACGCGATCCTCGACCTCCAGGTCCTCACCCCGCAGCGCGACTCCGAGGAGCTCGACGGGGCCATCGGCCAGAGCAGCACCATCTGGTTCTGCAAGACCACCATCAAGTAAGCAGCGGCTTCCACCGACACGGGAGCCCACCTGACCGGCTGAGCCGGCACAAGCAGGGGGCAGGGCCACGGCCCTGCCCCCTGCTTGCCGTTCACCCCGGCTCTTCACCTCGGACCGTGAGCCCGGGGCGCTCCCGGTCCGTCCTCGTAGATGGCTGTGACACTGGAGAGCACCGGCAGCGGCGCGCTGCTGAGCTGGTAACCCTTGTGGTTGACGGGCCAAGGTCTGAGGCAGCAACGCTGGCGTTGTGCTCGTCACGGGGCACGCGGTCGGACGGCCGGCCCGGCCTCGGGAGGGCGAAGGAGACCTCGGGCCCGACGGGCAAAAGGCCGGTGGGAGTGAGAGAGCTGAGAGGGCATCGGACAGGTTTGCACCATGCCCACCACCCGTAATCCCGCGCCCAAACACCCCCTAGCCAGCTGCTTTTCTTGAATTCGCGGAGCGAATTCAAGCGGGGGATCGCGGAGCGATCCCCCGAAAAGGGAAACTGCGGAGCAGGTTCCCGCAGG
>NZ_JBIBBY010000011.1:0-260614 GCF_042900905.1 Streptomyces sp. NPDC012827
ACCGCAGCGGCGAACGGCGCGATCTTCGCCTCCGCCAGCGCACGCACCGACTCCCGGAGCATGTCGTGCTCCTCCGAAGGCCGATACAGGTCGAAGTCCTTGCCCATGGTCTGGAGCTCCCCTAAAGACGCGTGGCACCGCAGATTCGCTTGTGGCGCCGCTGATGGCACTGAGTACCCTCAGCAAAACACACTCAGTGCCATCACGCCAGAGCGCCCCGACGGTGATTCACGTCGGGGCGCTCTCGGCGGGGTCCGGGACCGCACGGTCGGTTGGGTTCGGGTTCCGTTCAGGAGTACACCTCGGCGAGGCCGCCGCTCTCCCGGCGCAGCCGGTTGGCGTCGTACTCCCGGCCCAGCCGGCGGGCCCGGTCCTCACTCATGTCCACGCGGTTCAGCAGGACCGGGGTGCAGATGCTCGGCAGGACGTACTGGAGCAGCACCGCCACCCGGTGCGCGAGGTCGTCGCGATCGCAGAGGATCTGCGACATCGCCTGGATCCCGGAGAAGGCCCCCGAGAAGAACTCGGCCGTGTCCGTCACGTCCACGTGCAGCAGCAGCTCCCCGCGCGCCTTCGCGACCGTCAGGATCTCCGACACCTGGTCGATCCAGGCACGGAACGGCGCGGCCCTGTTGACCTCGGACGCACCGCTGTCCAGGGCCAGGGCGACACTCGCCCGCACCAGCGCGTCCCGCTGCAACCGGTGGGTCAGCAGATACGCCTGGTCGACCAGCTCCTGGATCTTGACGTCCTGCGGGGTGAGCGGCACGTCGAGCATCTGGGCCTCCAGCACGCCGAGGGCCAGCTCCTCCTTGGAGGCGAAGTGGAAGTACAGGGCGCCCTTGGTCACCCCGGCACGGGTCAGGATCTCCCCGATGGTCGTCCGCTCGTACCCGCGCTCGGCGAAGACGGACGCGGCCGACTCGAGGAGCAACCGCCGCGTTCGGATTGCACGCGCTTGCTGCGCCAAGGCGCCTCCTGCTGTCTCGCTGTCTGTGCTCAACGTGTGACGTGAAGCATTGAAAAGAAAACCGTGCTCTACGTAATCTACGTCGGGCGGTGTCACCGCCCGGGGGCGCGGGGACGCGAGGGGATTCCATGGATCAGAACCACCGAGGAACGACATCGACCGTCCCCGGGGAGTTCGTCCACCGAACGGATCCCGAGGACATCCTCCCGACGAGCTGGACCCAGCTCAGGGAGAACCGTTTCACCGTGACCGCGCACTGGCCCGCGTCCCATCCTTTCTTCTCTCCGGTCGCGGGAGACCGGCACGACCCCGTTCTGGTGGCCGAGACGATACGACAGGCCACCATGCTCGTGGCTCACGCCGAACTCGGGGTACCCGTGGACGATCAGTTCGTCATGTGGGGCCTCTCCTACTCCGCCGATCCCGAGGTCCTCGCGGTCGACGGGCTCTCCTCCGAGATCACCGTCGACCTCGTCTGCTCCGACCTCACCAGCCGCGGCAACAGCCTGCGCAACCTGCGCAGCACCCTGGTCCTCACCCGTGACGGCCGGCTGCTCGCCACCGGCAGTGCGCTCGCCCGCTGCACCTCCGCCCTCGCCTACCGCAGGATCCGCGGACAGCGCATGGCCGCGCTCGGCCGTCCCGTCCCGCTCATCCCCGGCGTCGAACCGCACCTGGTCGGCCGCGCGCACTCCCGGGACGTGACCCTCGCCCCCGGTCCCGCCCCCCACCAGTGGCAGCTGCGCGTCAACACCGCCCACACCACCCTCTTCCGGCGGCCCAACGACCACGTGCCGGGCATGGTGCTCCTCGAAGCCGCACGCCAGGCGGCCGCCCTCACCGTCGGCGGCGGCAGCGCCTACCTGCCCACCGTCATGAACGTCTCCTTCGCCCGCTACGCCGAACTCGACAGCCCCTGCTGGATCGAGGCCGAGACCGTCCCCACCCGGGACGACTCGGTGACCACCGTCAAGGTCACCGGCCACCAGGACGGCCGGCCCGTCTTCCACTGCGAGCTCACCTCCCCCTCGCGCGGCCTGGCCTTCGCCGGCCTCGGCCTGGGACTCGACCGCCGGCTGGCCGGCTGAACGGGACGGACGCGACCGTGGCACCCCGCCTCCTCCTCACCGGCGCGACCGGCTTCATCGGCAGCCGGGTCCTCGCCGCCACCGCCGGACGCGACGACCTCGCGCACGTACGCCTGCTCACCCGCCGCCCCGTCGCCCCGCCGGCCCGCACGGTGGACGGAGCCGGCACCGCGCCCGCGTACGAGACCGTCCCCGGCGACCTGGCCGACCCCGACTCCCTGCGCCGGGCCTGCGAGGGCGTCGACGTCCTCGTCCACTGCGCCGCGGCCATCGGCGGCGACGAGGAGCTGCTCCGTACCGTCAACGACGAGGGGACCCGCGCCCTGGTCCGGGCGGCCGTACGGGCCGGGGTCACCCGGATCGTCGCCCTGAGCACCGCCTCCGTCCACGGCCGGGGCCCCTTCCGCGCCGCCGCCCCCGGCACCCTGCCGCTCGCGCCGGGCTCCGCGACCAGCCGCACCCGCGCGGCCGCGGAAGGGCACGTGCTCGACGCCGGGGGCACCGTCCTGCGGCCCCATCTCGTGTACGGCACGGGCGACCGCCAGGTGATGCCGGGCCTCGTGCGGCTCCTGGACGTGCTGCCCGGACCCCTCGCGGCCGGCGACACCCTGCATTCCATGATCGACGCGGACACGCTGGGGCGCGTCCTGCTCGGCGCGGCGCTCGCGCCCGGCACCGGACCCGGCCCCTACCACGTCGACCATCCCCGGCCCGTGCCGGTGACCGAGCTGCTCGCCGCGGCCGAGAGGCTCCTCGCCCACCGTGGGGGCCCGCCCCGGGGCGCCGCCGTGGACCTCACCACGGCCCGCGCGCTGCTCGCGGACGTCCCCTTCGCCGCGCACCACCTCGCCATGCTCGCGACCGACCACTGGTTCGCCGACGACCGTCCCTGGACGGAGCTCGGCTGCGACCCCGGCCCCGGCTTCACCGCCGGGTTCGCACGGCACGAGGCCTGGTACCGCCGATCCCTCGGCGGCGTCTGAGGGACGGGCGGTCAGAGCCAGCCGTTGCGGCGGAAGCCCCGGTGGATCAGGAAACAGCCGACGGCGATGACGGCCAGGACCAGCGGGTAGCCGTAGGTCCAGCGCAGTTCGGGCATGTGGTCGAAGTTCATGCCGTACACGCCGCAGACCATGGTGGGGACGGCGACGATCGCCGCCCACGCGGTGATCTTGCGCATGTCCTCGTTCTGCGCGACGGTCACCTGCGCCAGGTGGGCCTGGAGTATCGAGTCGAGCAGGGCGTCGTAGGAGGCGATCTGCTCGGTGACCCGGGAGAGGTGGTCGGCCACGTCCCGGAAGTACGCGCGGATGTCCGGGTCCACCAGCGGTATCGGCCGCGTCGCCAGCTGCTGGAGCGGCCGGCCCAGCGGCGCCACCGCCCGCCGCAGTTCGAGCAGTTCGCGCTTGAGCTGGTAGATGCGCCCGGCCTCCCGCCGGTCCGCCGGTTCACCGAAGACCGCGTTCTCGATGGCGTCGAGGTCGTCCTGCACGGCGTCTGCCACGGCGAGGTAGTCGTCCACCACATGGTCCGCCACCGCGTGCAGGACGGCGGACGGCCCCTTGGCCAGCTGCGCGGGCAGAGCCTCCAGGGCCTCCCGCAGCGGCCCGAGCGAGCCGTGCCCGCCGTGCCGGATGGTGATCACGAAATCGGGGCCGACGAAGGCCATCAGCTCGCCGGTGTCGACCACCTCGCTGGTGGCGGTCAGCTCCTCGTGGTCGACGTACCGGACCGTCTTGAAGACGGCGAACAGGACGCCGTCGTACTCCTCCACCTTGGGCCGCTGATGGGCGTGGACGGCGTCCTCCACCGCCAGCGGGTGCAGGCCGAACAGCTCGGCCAGGCCGGTCAGCTCCTTCTCCTCCGGCTCGTGCAGGCCGATCCACACGAAGCCCTCGCCCGTCCTGCGGACCTGCCGCAGGGCCTCCTCGACCGAGCCGCGGCCGGAGCGTCGTACACCGTCCAGGTAGACCACGCAGTTGACGACCGAGCTGCCGAGCGGGGAGCGCGCGGGGTGGCTGAGGTCGACCGTCCGCCGGTAGGACCGGCGGACGGCGCTGCGCAGACGCTGGATCATCGACACGGGGACACTCCTTCGGCAGAACGACGGTCAGTCTGCCACCGTCCGCGCCCCCGGTGTACGGGGCGGGAGCCGTGCACCGGGGGCGCGGAGCGAAGGAGCGGGGATCCCGCCGGGCCTTCAGGTCACAGGACGACCGGCTTGCCGCCCAGCGTCACCGCCAGCCGGCCGTCGGACGCGTAGGACCAGGCCAGGGCCCCGGTGAAGGAGGAGCAGCGGGACCCGTTCGTACCGTTCCAGAACTGGTTCGAGGCGTCGGCGTCCCCGACGGTCCGGTCGTTGGTGCCGCTGCCGCTCCGGCAGGAGGTGTTGCCGCGGAAGACGGACGTGCCGGCGTCGAACTGGAAGTTGCGCTGGGCGTTGTCCACGGCGAGGTTCCGGGAGACGGACATCGACCCCGGGTTGCTGTTGTAGGTGAAGCCGTGCTTGCCGTTGCGGAAGGCGATGCTGCGGCGTACGACGTGGTCCACCGCGATGCCCTCGCCGCCGAGCTTGTAGCCGTTGCGGTCGCCGTTGGCGTTCTGGGTGCCGTCGGAGAGCGTGCCGTTGTCGTGGGCGAGGGAGTCCTCGATCGTCACGGTGCCGATGGGGCCGGTGTCGGTCTTGGTGTAGAGGTCCCAGCCGTCGTCGATGTTGTGGTGGGCCACGGTGTGGCGGAAGACGTTGCCGGGGCCGACGGTGAGCTTGGCGGCGAACCCGTCCGCGTTCTCGCCCGCGGCGTCGGCGTTGTCGTGGGACTCGGCGCTCAGGATCAGGTTGTTCGACGGCCACTGGTCGCGGGGGGTGGTGGAGGCGATCCGGGAGAGCTGGAGTCCGGAATCGCGGTTGAAGCGGGTGACCGTGCGCTCGATGACGTTGTTGCTGCCCCCGACGAAGATGCCGTTGTCCCCGGCCCGTTCGACGACGATGCCGTGGATGTGCCAGTAGGAGCCGTTGACGGCGAGGCCCCGGTTCGCGGAACCCTCGCTCATCGCCGAGAAGTTCAGCACGGGCGTCTCGCCCGGGTAGGCGGCGAGCTTCGTCCGGGCCGCGGCGGTGCCGTTGTTGCCCGGCGGGATGGTGATCGTCTGCGCGTGGCGGTACGTGCCGCCGCGCAGGTGGATCGTGCCGCCGGGGGTGACCCGGGAGATCGCGGAGGGCAGCGTCGTCGGGTCCGCGAGGGTCCCGGCCGCGCCGGCGGTGCCGTTCGGGGCGACGTACAGCGCCGAGGCGGAGGGCGGCGGGGTGGTGGTGCCGGACACCTCGGCGTCCAGGTGGTCCACGTTGGGCAGGCCGGCCGCGGTGGTGGGGCTCAGGCGCACGGCGTGGGAGCCCGCGGCGACCGGAACGGTCAGGGTCTTGGTCGTCCAGGCGTCCCAGGCGCCGGTGCTCTCGAAGGTGACGGACGCGGCCGTCGTCCCGTTGACGAGGACGTTCGCGGGGCGCGCCGCGGTGGTGCCGTTGGCGAAGCGGACGTGGAGGGTCGCCGTGCCGGCGGTGGGCGCGGCCACGGTGAACTGGACGGCGGCGCCGACCGCGTTGGTGCCGTTGCAGAAACCGCTGCCGGTGTAGCCGGCCCAGTCGGACTCGACGGTGCCGGTGCAGACCGCGGGGGCGGTCTCCGCCTCGTGGCGGGTGGTCGCGGCCTGCGCCGTGATGCCGGACAGCGCCACGAGCGTGCCGGCCAGCAGGCTCACGCTCGCGGTGACGGATCGGGTGCGCATCGATGGGCTCCTGATGTGGGGGAGTGTCGGCCAGAATTCAGCTGAGTGAACGCGAGATGCCGAAAAGGGGGCTAGAAAGCGCTTTCTTCGACGCTAGGGCGAGCATCGTGAACACGTCAATACGTAGGAACGTGAGGGACATTCAGTGATGTGAACACAAGGGCGGGGTGCGACCGGGTGGGGTGGGCTCCCGCCCGGGTGCGGCGCACCGCTCGGCCGCCTACCGTGACGAACGGAAGCGGCCGGTGCTGCCCCCGGCCGGAGGCGGCCGAGGCGGCCGGGCCGGCCCGCGGGCGAGGACCCGGCGGCCGAGCGACCGGCGACGACGCGCGAAGGGGTCATGCCCGTGCCGATGCCCGAGCCCGCTCCCGGTTCCGGTCCCGTCCGGGACCCCGCGCAGGCGGCTCCCGACCGCCGCGTCACCGTCGTCGTGATCACCCACAACCGCCGGGACCAGCTGCTCCGCACCCTGGACCGCCTCGTGGCCCTTCCGGAGCGGCCGGAGGTGGTCGTCGTCGACAACGCCTCGACCGACGGCACGCCCGCCGCCGTCGCCGGCCGCCACCCCGGCGTGGCCGTTCTGACGCCCGGCCGCAATCTCGGCGCACCCGGCCGCACCCTCGGCGTGCGGTACGCCCGGACCCCCTACGTGGCGTTCTGCGACGACGACTCCGGCTGGGAACCGGGCTCCCTGGCCCGCGCCGCCGACCTCTTCGACCGGCACGGCCGCCTGGGTCTCGTCGCCGCCCGGGTACGCGTCGGGGACGGCGGTGAGGACGACCCGCTCAACGAGGTGCTCGCCGCTTCACCCCTCGGTTCGCCCGGCGGTCCGCCCGGACCGCGCGTGCTCGGCTTCCTCGCCTGCGCCGCCGTCGCCCGTCGCGCCGCCTACCTGGAGGCGGGCGGCTACCACCCGCTCCTCTTCCTCGGCGGAGAGGAGACCCTCTTCGCCTACGACCTCCTGGCCCGCGGCTGGGACGTCCGCTTCTGCCCCGAGGTGGTGGCCCTCCACAGCCCCGTCGGCGGCGTCCGCCCCGGCCGGCCCGCCGTGCAGCGCCGCAACGCCGTCGTCACCGCCCTGCTGCGCCGGCCGCTCCCGGTGGCCCTGCGCCAGGCGAGGGCCCTGGCCCTCGACGCCCGCCGGGACCCGGACGCCAGGGACGCACTGCGCGGCGTGCTGGCCAGGCTCCCGGCGACCCTGCGCGAGCGGAGGACCCTGCCGCCGGCCGTGGAGGCGGCGGCGCGCCGCGTCGACCTCCAGGGAACGGCGGCGGGGAAAGCGCGTCCCGGACGCCGGGCCCGGGGCGGGGCGTCCCGTCGCACCTCCCCGCGCGCGGGGAGCTCGGCCGACCACGGCTGAACGGCGCGGTGTGAGCGGGCGTGGGGCCCGGCCGTCGGCCACGGGGGCCCGCCCCTCGGGACGGTAGGACGGTCCCGGGGCTCGGCGGCCCGCCGGCAGGGGTGCCTGCCGGCACTCACCGCCCCGGGCTGGCTCGGGCCCCGCGGTGGTCCTGCCGTCAGGAGCGGGCCTTGCGCGTCCGCGAGCGGTTCTCCTTGCGGATCGCCTCCAGCAGTTCGTCACGGCTCATGCGGGACCGGCCGCTGATCTCCAGGCGCTGGGCCAGCTCGTAGAGGTGGTGCTTGCTGGCCTGCTCGTCCACGCCCTCACCGCTGGGTGCCGGCCGCTCGCGCGGTGTCGCCGCCCGGGCGTCCGACGGCCCCTTGCGGCCGTGTTCCTTGCGCTCCCAGTGGTCCCCGACCTTCTCGTACATGTGCTTGAGGGCGCTGAACGCCACCCGGTGCGCCCGCTCGCCCTCCCCGTACTGGTCCACGGCCGCGTCGTGCGCCTTGATCCAGGTGTGCTGCGCCTCCTCCGGGGAACGTTCGAGGGTCGACGGGAGCTCGTCTCGTCCCGGCATGGTTCACCTCCGCTGCGGTCCGTGGCCGGGGCCCGTCGCCGGGCGCCCCACACCCGGCGGGGCGACGGCCCTGCGACGCAGGGCGCGTTCCCCGGCGGATCCGGACGAAACGCCCTCCGGTCGCGGCCCCGCGCCCTCCCGTGGCGGGTTCGGTGCGCGGGGTGCTCAACCCCGTGGGCGCCACCCCGTGACCTCCTCCGGGTCCACCCCCGTACGCCGGATCTCCCGGCGCAGCCGGTCACGCTCGCGGGCGTACGAGGCGGCCAGGTCACCCGTCACCGAGGCCCGGTGGCGGACGTGGGCGAGGGCGGTGACCGCGAGATCGTGCCGGGAGACGCCGTTGGCGGCGAGGAGGTCGTACGGGGTGGTCGTCGTGCCCTCCTCGACGTAACCCCGGACGTGGAACCGGTCCGGGTTCGGCCGCCCGTGCAGGAGCTGGTGGACGGCGGAGGGGTAGCCGTGGAAGTCGAGGACCACGGGGGTGTCCCGGCCGAACAGCTCCTCGAAGTCGGCGTCCGTCATGCCGTGCGGATGCCGGCCGGGAGGCGCGAGCGAGCAGAGGTCGACCACATTGACCACCCGGAGGCGTACGCCGGGCAGGTCGCGGCGGAGCATCCGTGCGGCGGCGAGCGTCTCGACGGTCGGGATGCCGCCCGCGCAGGCCAGGACGACCTCGGCGCCGTCGTCCGGCTCCGGGTCGCCCCCGTTCCCCTCCTCACCGCTCCCGCGCAGGCCGGTGGAGGCCCACCGCCAGACGGACGCGCCGGCCGCGCAGTGCCGGCGGGCCTCCTCCAGGCCGAGCCACTGGGCGGCCGGGTGCTTCCCCGCCACGACCAGGTTGATCCTGCCGGTGTCGGCGAGGACCCGCTCCATGGTGACGAGGAGGGTGTTGGCGTCCGGCGGCAGATACACCCCGGTCACGGTGCGCCGCTTCGTCAGGAGGTTGTCGATGAAGCCGGGCCCCTGGTGGCTGTAGCCGTTGTGCTCCTGGCGCCACCCCTCACTGGTCAGGAGGTACGTCAGACTGCTGACGGGTGTGCGCCACGGCACCTCGCCGGACGTCTTCAGCCACTTGGCGTACTGGTTGACCATGCTGTCCACGACGGAGGCGAAGGCCTCGTACGTCGGGAAGAGGCCGTGCCGGCCCGTCTGCAGGTACCCCTGGAGCCAGCCCTGACAGGTGTGCTCCGACAGCACCTCCATCACCCGCCCGTCCGGGGCCAGACCCTCCGCGTACAGGTCGACCGGCCAGGTGTACGCGCGTCCCGTCGCCGCCAGCACCCCGTCGAGCTTGTTGGAGGCCAGTTCGTCCGGCGACACGATCCGGAAGTCACGGCGCGCCCCGGTCCTCCGTACCGTCTCGGTCAGCCACTCGGCCAGCACGCGGGTCGGGCTCGCGGAGGCGGTCCCGGGGCCCTCCGTGACGTCGACGGCGTACGGCTCCAGGGGCGGCAGATCCAGGGGGCGGCGCAGGCGGCCGCCGTTGCCGGCCGGGTTCATGCCGATGCGCCGCCCGCCCTCGGGGCAGGCCGCCAGCACGTGGGGCAGGGGACGGCCGTCCGCGTCGAACAGTTCCTCCGGCCGGTACGAGCGCAGCCACGCCTCCAGCGCCGCGAACTGCTCGTCGTCCTCGTGGACGGCGGGCAGCGGGATCTGGTGCGCGCGGAACGTGCCCTCGATGCGCTTCCCCCCGACCTCGGCGGGCGCGCCGAGGCCCTTCGGGCTGCGCAGCACGATCATCGGCCAGGCCGGCCGCTCGGGCACCTCGCCGCCACGGGCCCGGCGCTGGATGTCGGCGATGGCGGCGTGGGCGTCCCGTACGGCATGGGTCATCCGCTCGCTCAGGGGGTCCTCGGTCATGTCCACGATGCGCGGGGCCCAGCCGTACCCCCGGAACAGAGAGGTGAGTTCGTCGGCGGACATGGTGCCGAAGACCGTCGGCGAGGAGATCTTGTACCCGTTGAGGTGCAGCACGGGGAGGACCGCGCCGCTCGTCACGGGGTCCAGGAACTTGGTCGCGTGCCAGGCCGCGGCCGTCGGTCCCGTCTCGGCCTCGCCGTCCCCGACGATGCAGGCGACGAGCCGGTCCGGGGCGTCGAGCGCGGCCCCGAACGCCGTCGACAGGGCGTAACCGAGTTCGCCGCCCTCGTGGATCGTGCCGGGCACGGCAGGGGAGAGGTGGCTGGGGAAGCCGTCGGGCGCGCAGTAGCGGCGGGCCAGTTCCGTCAGGCCGTCCGCCGTGCGCGCGAGCGCCGGGTCGTACTCCGCGTGCGTGCCCTCCAGCCACAGATGGGCGTGGTTGGCGGGGGCGCCGTGGCCGGGCCCGGTGACGAGCAGGACATCGGTGCCCCGCTCCTTCACGAGCGCGTTCAGCGCCGCGTAGGTGAGGGTGATGCCCGGACAGGAGCCCCAGTGGCCCAGGAGCCTCGGCTTGAGGTGCTCCCGGCGCAGGGGCTCGCGGAGCAGCACGTTGTCCCTGAGGTGGATCATGACGGCGGCCACGTAGTCGGCCGCACGGCGGTAGGCCACCGTGCCGGTCCCCGCCCGCTCCGGCACCGGCCGGTCCCAAGCCGTGCCGTCTCTCGCCGCGCCGGCCTGGGGCGTTCCGTCCCGCGCCGTTCCGTCGCGCACCATGAATCGTTTCCTCGCCGCTCGTGGGTCGATGCTCCGGGCGCCGTGGCCCGCCCGGCCGCCGTGGCCCGCCCGGCCGCCGTGGCCCGCCCGGCCGCCGGGGAGCGCCCGGTCGCCGGACGGGCCGCCGGACGGTCGCCGGGTGCGGGCCGGCTCCGTGCCCGGTCGCCGGACGGTCCGGCGGTCAGCCGCCGAGGCGGGCGCGGAGGAGCTGCTTGCCGAGTTCGGCGCCCTTGCGGCTGTCGGACTGCGCCTTGCGGAAGAGTTCCGCGACCTCGCTGTCGTTCTCCCGCTCGGCGTCCTGGATGTACGTCTCCAGACGCAGCGCGTTGTCGAGGCAGCTCTCGACGTACCAGACGAGGTTGTAGTCCTTGTCCTTGGTGCCGGTGATGCCGCCGGTCTCGGTGTCGTGCGTCATGGCGTTTCCCTTCCTTCCTCGGTGGAGCGTTCGGGGGCCGGGCGGGGCGGACGCCGGCGCGCCGTTCTCCGGAAGGGCCGGCGGAACGGACGGGACCCGGCCCGTTCGTCCCGAGGGTTCCGGATTTCCGATGTGCGGCTCTTGTCGCTTCTCGCCCTTTCCGCCCGTACCCGCTGCCCCCTGCGGTATGCGGCCTCCTCTCCGCCAACGGGCGGCGGGTGGCGCGAGGCGGGCGACGTACGGCCGACGGCGTCGAAATTCCGTCGCGCCGCCCCGGGCGAGGGGCGAGACTCCTCCCATGGCTGACATGGGGGCGTTCCGGGAAGCGGTCACGGCGTGGGCGGCCGGGGGGCCCGGCGACGCCGTGACCGAGAGGGCCGCGCTGCTGTCCGTCCGCACGGTCGTCCTGCTCGAAGGCCCGAGCGACGTCGCGGCGGTCGAGGCACTGACCGCACGCCAGGGCCGGGACCCGGCCGCCGAAGGCGTGTGCGTCCTGTCGATGGGCGGGGCCATGAACGCCGGCCGCTTCGCGCGCCTCCTCGGCCCGGCGGGCCTGGGCCTGCGCCTCACGGGCCTGTGCGACGCACGCGAGCGCGGCTACTACGCCCGCGGCTTCGACGCGGCCGGTGCGCGCCACGACTTCTTCGTCTGCGCCGCCGACCTGGAGGAGGAGCTGATCCGCGCGCTCGGCGCCCCCCGGGTGCGCGAACTCGTCGAGGCGGAGGGCGACCTCCGTCCCCTGCGCACCTTCCTGAGCCAGCCCGCCCAGCGGGGCCGTACCGCCGAACAGCAGCTGCGCCGCTTCCTCGGCACCAAGAAGGGCCGCAAGATCCATTACGGCCGGGTCCTCGTCGAGGCCCTCGACCCCGGCGCCGTACCCGCCCCGCTCGAAGACCTCCTCGCCGCCCTCTGACAGCCTCCGGGCCCGACCCCGCGCCGGCTCGCCCCGTGCCGCCCGGCCGGGGGCACCCGGCGCGGGTGAGGCGCCGGCGGTGCTGGAATGGTCCCCATGGCCGACAGCCCGCCCCGCACCGGCACGCCCGCTCCCCCCGAGACGGCCGGCCTCCCCGACACCGACCTGCTCGTCATCGGCGGAGGCCCGACCGGCTGCGCGGCGGTCCGCATGGCAGCGTCCGTCGGCATGCGCTCGGTCCTGGTCGAACCGCGGACCCTGTGCCACACCCTGCACCGCATTCCCGCACTCGACAACGTCCTCGGCGGCCACACCAGCGGTCCCCGGCTCGCCGAGGCCGTCACCGAGGAGGTGACCGGCACCGACCTCTGCCACCTGCTGCTCGGCCACCGCGTCAGCGCGCTCCACGCCACCGGCGACCACGTCACCGCGACCCTCGGCACCGGTGCCCGGCTCTCCGCCCCGTACGCCGTGGTCGCCACCGGCGTCGGCCCCCGCCGCCCCCGCGACACCGCCTGGATCACCGCCCCCGACGGCCCCGTACCGCCACCGCTCTGGGAGGCCGGCGCGGCCGACGCCGAAGGCCGTACGCTCCTCGTCCTCGGCGGGGACCGCCCCATCGGCACGTTCCTGCGGGCCCACCCGGCGGCCCGTACGCGGCTCGTCGTCGCGTACCCGGCGGCCGACGCGTACAAGACCGAGGAGATCCGCGAGGACCCGCGCGTCACCCTGCTGCCCGTCGAGCACCTGACACTGAGCGGCGGAGCCGGCGCCGCCGTGGCGGCCGACGCCGTGGGGCGTGACGGTGCACGGCACACGGTCACGGCCGACGCCGTGTACCTCAGCCTCGGCAGCGCCCCCGTCGCCCCGCCCGGTGATCTCGTGCGCGACGGCGACGGCTACTGCCCCCCGGCGGCGCAGCACCCGCGCGTCCTCGTCGCCGGCGACCTCCGGTCCGCCCGCCACCAGCGGATCATGACCGCGTTCGGTTCCGGAGCAGAGGCCGCCCTGCACGCCTACTACGCCATGTCCTGAGGGGTGACCTGGCCGGCCGGAGGAGGGGGGGCTTCACCCTCCGCCGGGCGGCGGCCCGGGGCTCCGCGCGCCCGTGGCGGCCGCCGCCGGGCGGAGCATCTGCCCCGCCGCGAGCCCGCGATAGGCCGGGCTGCCGGCGAGCAGCTCCTCGTGCCGTCCGGCGGCGACGGCACGGCCCTCGTCCAGGACGATGATCCGGTCGGCGTGCTGGACCGTGGAGAGACGGTGGGCGATCACCAGGACGGCCGCCTCCCGTGCGGCGTCCCTCATGACGGTGGTGAGCGCCGTCTCGTTGACGCTGTCGAGGTGGGAGGTGGGCTCGTCGAGCAGGAGGAGCGCCGGGCGGACGAGCAGGGCCCGGGCCAGGGCGACCCGCTGGCGCTCACCCGCCGAGAGGGTGCCGCCACGGGGCCCGAGCACGCCGCCCAGACCGCCGGGCAGCCTGCGGACCACCCTCTCCAGCCGGGCGAGTTCCACGACGCGCCGCACCTCGGCGTCGGTGGCGCCGGGGGAGCCGTAGGTGAGGTTGTCCCTCAGCGTGCCGTGGACGACGTGGAGGCCCTGGTCCACGACCGCGATCCGCTCCCGGCAGGCCGCGCGGCTCAGCTCCGAGGCGGGCCGCCCGTCGAACAGCAGGCGTCCGGAGTCCGGTTCGTAGAAGCGGGCGGCGAGCGCGAAGACCGTGCTCTTGCCGGCACCCGACCTGCCGACGAGGGCCGTCTGGCCGCGGCGCGGGACGGTGAAGGAGACGCCCCGCAGCACGGGGCGGCCGGCCGTGTAGCCGAAGTGCACGTCGTCCAGGGCGAGCGCCGGCGCCGCCTCCGCGTTCACGCGCTCCCGTTCCCACTCCCGTACGACGGTGATCGCCGCCCGGGTACGCGGCCCGGTAGCCGTCTCCGGCTCCCTGTCCGGTCCCGGCGGTTCGACCGGCAGGCGCAGGGCCCGGTCGATGCGCTGGTAGGCGCCCATGCCCCGCTGGATCAGCCCGACCGCGCGGAAGACCGAGGAGAGCGGGAGGACCAGGTAGGAGGCGTAGAGCAGGAAGGCGACCAGGTCGCCCAGCGAGTTGTCCCGCCCGGCCACCCGCAGGCCGCCGATGACGAGGACGATGAGGAAGGAGCCCTGGACGGCGAGTTCGACGGCGGGGCTCATCAGGGAGGCGAGCTTCGCGGTCCGTACGCCCGCCCCGTACGCCGCCTCGACGCGCTCGCCCACGCGCGCCGCCTCCCGGTCCTCCGCACGGTGGACGCGGACCATCGGCAGGGCGCCGAGCGCGCGGTCCAGGTCCGCGGCGATCGCCCCGACCGATTCCTGCATGCGTTCGGAGGCGGCGCGGATGCCCTGGAGCAGGGAGGCGACCACCACGGCGGCGACGGCCACGGTCAGGGCGACCAGAAGCAGCAGGAGCGGGTCGATCCACAGCATCAGCGCGATCGCCCCCGCCGAGACCAGGGCACCCGTGACGAGGTCGACCAGCGCCTGGGACACCACTTCCCGCAGCAGGGTGGTGTCGGTGGTGACCCGGGAGATCAGATCGCCGCCGCGCTGCCGGTCGTACTCCCGCATCTCCAGGCGGAGCAGCCGCCCCACCAGGCCGTGGCGCAACTGCCGGACGACACCCTCACCCATGCGCTCCAGGACGAAGCGCCCGGCCGCGCCCGTCACCGCCTCCGTGACGAACAGGGCGGCGAGGCCCAGGAGAAGCGGCCACATCACCTGGCCCCGGCCGCTCGCGTCGACGGCGTGCTTGGCGACGAGCGGCTGGGCGAGGCCGAGGGCGGAGCCGACCAGCGTGAGGACGGTCGCGACGACGACGGACGCCCGGTGGCCGGAGGTCAGCCGGTACATGGTCGCGACCGCCGCCCGGGTGGACCGGTCACCCTTCGCCGCGCCCCCCGCCAGGGCCGGGCCGTCCGCCGGAGCGGTGCCGTCCGGGTCCGGGGCGTCCGTGGGCGTGGTCCCGCCCGGGCCCTGCGGGACGGTGTGGGTCATGGGGCCCGCCGGCTCACGGGGGCGACCGTGATCAGCCGGGTGAAGTAGTCGTCGGGGACGCCCTCGTCGACGGGCCGGCCGTCCGCCTCGATCCAGGCGTGCGCGGTGAACGGCGGCACCACCCGCACTCCCGTGCACCAGGTCGGCCAGGCCCCCGTCAGCCGGCACAGCAGCGCCGCTCCCAGCGAACGCGGCAGGCAGCCCTTGGGGCCGGCGCAGCGCAGACTCACCGCGCACATGGCGCTGCGGGCCCGCGCCGCCCGCGCCGGGGTGGCGGGCGCGGCGCCGCGGCGCGCGAGGCCGAGCACCGAACGGATCCGGCGGGGCGGCAGGAAGGAGAGCCCGATCGCCGGCAGCAGGACGAGCCGGGCGGCCAGGCGCCACACCACCGGGACCCCCGTCGGGCGCTCCAGCGCGCTGGGGGTCGTCACGCGGCCAGCCCGGAGGTGCGCAGCTGCCGTACGAGCGCCTCGACGTCGTGACGCGCCTGATCGGGCTCGATCTCGAAGGCGCCGGTGAGGGCGGCGACCGCGTCGGCCTCGTCGCCGCCCGCCATGAGCGTCCTCACCACCAGCGAGCCGGTGGGGTTCAACTCCCAGTACTCCCCGGAGCGTTCGTCCAGGAGCACCGTGCCGTAGTCGGTGTCCGCCGCGGAGACGCCGGCGCCGAACCGCAAGGCCATGGTGTGCGTACCTTCCTGTGAGGGGTTCAGGGCCGGTTCCCGGTACCGGTTCCGGCGGTGACCGCCGGGTCCGCGGGCCGGGACAGGCCGCGCAGCCACACTTCGGCGGCGATGGTCGAATAGAGGATCGCGTCGCGCAGTTCGGGTGTGGACGGGCGCCGGGCGAGCCGGCGCAGGGCCTCGCCGTCGACCAGGCCGAGCCGTTCGAGGTGCGAGTCCTCCCACAGCGCCATCAGGTCGGCGCGGTGTTCGCGCAGGCCGTTGGACGCGTCCATGGACGCGGCGGCCTTCGTGGTGCGCCGCAGGCAGGGTTCGGGGACGATCCCGCTCATCGCCGCCGTCAGGAGCGGCTTGTACCGCCAGGGCGTGACCCGTTCGTCCGGCCGGACCGCGAGGCAGGTCTCGACGACGCGGTCGTCCAGGAACGGCGAGGCCATCGGCACTCCGGCGCGCGCCGCCATCCGGTCCCACTGGCGGATGATCCGCGTGCAGGAGCGGATCTGGTCGAGATCGGCGTGCAGCCCGCGGTCCGGGTGGAGCGGACCGGTGCTCCCGGCGGCCTCGCGCAGGACCCGGTGGATCATCCGTTCGGCGTCGGGGGTGACCCAGTCGAAGATCCGGGGCGGCATGCCCCAGCCGAGGCCGGTGCGCACCGTCGCGGGCAGCGGCGCGCGCAGCTGTCCGGCGGCGTCGCCGAGCCACTTCCCGTACGGCCGGGCGTCGGCCAGCGCGCGGACCGTCTCGCCCAGCGGCCACTGCCACAGGGCGCGGAAGCCGCGCAGCTGACGCAGGGCGAAGAGGGGCCGGGTGCGCGCCAGCCGGTGGTAGTACGCCTCGGAGCACCAGGCGACGTGGTCGCCCCCGATGCCCGTGAGGTGCAGCCGGCTGCCGCGCTCGGCCATGGCCGGCAGGTGGTGCAGGACGCGTGAGCGGTCCATGACGCCGATGGTGGGTTCGTCCAGCAGATCGTCGATCGCCAGCAGATCCTCGTACACGAGCGGTGAGGCGTCGGCGTCCCACACGACGTGCTCGACGCCGGGCATGGCGCGGGCGGCCTGCTCGGCCCAGTACAGATCGGTGTCGGCGGGGTCGCGCCCCGGCCAGGTGCTCGCCACCACGCGGGCGGGGGAGCGGTCGGCGAGGAAGCAGACGGAGGTGGAGTCCAGGCCGCCGGACAGGTCGCAGCTGACCACCCCGCCGCGGGCCGTACGGGCGTCCACCGCCGCGGTCAGGGCCTCCCTGACGGCGGGCGCGCCGTCGGCGAGCGGCCGTACCGGCTCGGGCGGCGTCCACCACGTCGCGTGGCGTACGGTCCTGCCGTCCGGGGCGACGATCAGCGCGTCCCCGGGGGGGACGGCGGTCACGCCCCGCCACATCGGGGCCTCGCCGAGCGGATGGGGGACCGGCCACAGCAGTCTCACCGCCACCTGCTCCGGGTCCGGTTCGGCACCCAGCGCGGCGGCGAGCACGTCGGCGCGGGTGGCGGCCACCCGTACCCCGCCGATGGCGGCGTGGAACACCAGCCGGAGCCCGGACGCCGTGCCCTGTACCCGGAGCCGTCCGTCGAGCGCGCCGACGAGGTGGAAGCTCCCGGGCAGCGTCCGTGCCAGGGCGTCGAGCTGGGCGAGGTCGGACAGGCGTGCGGCACGGCGTTCCAGCTCGGCGGCGTCCACCGGGCAGCAGCCGACGACGGCGAGGGCCGCGCGGCCGGCGTGCGCGGTCACGAGCTCCTGGTCGTGCCACCGCCCCACCAGCCAGGGCCGTCCCGAGGGGTGTGCCAGGACACGTGTCCCGGGGCGCGAGAAGGAGCGGGCCACGGCGGCCGCGTCCTCACGGTCGGTGAAGACCGCGAAGTGCGCGTCGCCGGGGCCCGTCCCCGCACTCTCGTGCAGTTCAGTCATGACGTCGGGTCGGAGCCGTCGGTCGTCAGTTCTTGCTCAGGATGAGCCGGTCGTTGCCGGAGCTCTGGAGGAGCCCCGTCTTCTTCCGGAACGACCCGAGCTTGGCGAGCGTCGGTGCCTCGTATGCCTTCTTCATGACTTCTCCTCAGGTGCGGCTGTACGTCCGCCTCCCTGGCCGTCCACGAACCGGAGCCCGGCCCGCGGCGACCCGGCCGGAGCTCATCGGGAGCCCCCGGGCCGGGAAGCGGTGCGTGTATCCAGCTATGCGCACCGCGCGGAGTCCAACAAGAGTGCCCAAGAAAGTGTGACTATCGGTCGATTTGGTGTGCTGGCCGAAATGCCACCGAGCGTGAAAAGACCATCCGCGTGCGCCCCTGCACGCTCCCCACTCGCCCGCGCACGGAACGGCACGCTCGCGATGAGCGGTCCCGGGAAGCCCCGCGGGGAAACCCGGCGGGGGCGCACGCCGGTGTCGCACGCACACCGATCCCCGCCTCGTCCGCCGATCCGCGCCACCGGGTTCCCTCCGGAGCCGACCCCGGACGAATGGCCGGATCCCGACGCGAGGCGCTGCCGACGCCGGCGCTCCGGGCGCCTTCGATCCCCGGCACCCGGCCCGTTGTCGGTGGGCGTTCCTATGCTGAGGCCATGAAGATCACCGAACGGACACTCGCGGAGGCCTGGCAGCGTACGGCCGCCGGACACGACCTGCTCCACGGGGCCGCGCTGCCGCCCGTGGCCCGGTCGGACGACGAGCTGGAGGAGCTGGCCGACCACTCCGAGGAAGTGGTGGACGGCGGCCTGTGCCTGGTCGTCGACGAGGACGGCACCGTGCGCGTCCATCACGGTCCCTACCGGCAGGTGTTCGCCACCCGTGACCTCGGGCAGGTGCTGTACCTCATCGCCGAGGACGCGGTGCTCCGGCGCGCCGGCGGCCCCGCCGAGGCGGCCGGTGCGCTGGAGCGGATCGACCCGGTGTGGGGCCGACGCTTCCAGGGAGGCGGCCTGGACGACCCGGGGACGGTCGGGGCGTGCGGGCGCGACCCGCTGGAGGGGCTGGCCTGGATCGCCCGGTCCTGGCGCCGGCAGGAGCCGTACACGACCCTCGCCTTCTTCCGCGCGGCGCCCGGCGAACCCGTCGACGCCGAGCGGCTGGCCCTGCTGTACGGGGCCGATCCCGCCCAGGTCGCGGCAGGCACGCGCCTGAAGGACCTGAGGGCGGTGGACGGCGGCCGGACCTACGCGGACCGGCAGTGGGAGAGCTGCTGTTTCGGGCAGGCGGGCGGCTGGACGTACCTGCTGCACCACGACACGCCGCCAGGGGCCTTCGCCGACAAGGAGGCCTACCGGGCGCTCGGCATCACCGAGACGGTCCGGCTCAGCGCCACCACCGCGAAGGCCATCTACACCTTCGACCACGACCGGGACGGCCGCCGCGTCGACGACGGCCTGGGGATGCTGGAGCTGATCTGGTACGAGCGCGGCCGCGCGCCGTACCCCCGGGGCGGCGAACTGGACCACCTCAACCGGGCCGTACGCCGGGCCGAGCTCGACCACCCCGAGCTGACCGACACGTTCGCCCTGTACTTCCACGCCCTGGAGACCTCCCTCGGCCTGCGGCTGCCGCGCCGCCACGTCGAGGAGGGGGAGATACGGGCCGCGTACTGGGCCTGACCGGCGGGCCCGCACCGGCCGGCCCCCCGTGGAGTGACGCCGCGAGGCGAATGGAGCAAGGGCCGGTGACCGGGCGCGGACACCGTCGTTGGGCGTCGCCGAGTGCGACGAAGCGACGAGAGGTGGACCTTGTGGTGGTCAGCGCGGAACACGGCGGCCGGAGCGGGAGCCGGTGGGCGTACATCGGGTCGTTCACGGCCGGGGGCGGCGACGGGATCACCGTCGCCGAGGTGAGGGACGAGGACGGGGCGCTGGTGCCGCGGGCGACGGTGGCGACGGTCGAGAACCCCTCCTGGCTGGCGCTCGACCCCGGCACCGGGGTCCTGTACGCGGCGAGCGACACGGAGCGGGGCGCGGTGGCGGCCCTGCGGGCCGAGGGGGAGAGGCTGACCCCGCTGGGCCCGGCCGTGGAGGTGGGCGGGGAGGGGCCCGCGTACGTCGACTTCGTGGGGCGCCGGGTCCTGACCGCGCACTACGGCTCCGGCGGCGTCGGCACCCTGCCGGTGCGGGAGGACGGGAGCCTCACCGGACCGCCGGTGGTGCTGGCGCACCGGGGATCCGGGCCGGACCCCGAGCGGCAGCGGAGCCCCCACGCGCACCAGGTGCTGCCCGACCCCGGCGGACGCTGGGTGCTGAGCGTGGACCTGGGCACCGATTCCGTACGGGTCTGCGCGCTCGACCCGGAGACGGGGGCGCTGCGGGTGCACTCCGAGACGGTGCTGCGCGCCGGCTCCGGGCCCCGCCACCTGGCGTTCCACCCGGACGGCACCCTGGTGTACGTCCTGCACGAGCTGGAGCCGCAGCTGACGGTGTGCCGCTGGGAGGCGGAGGCCGGGCGTCTGGAAACGCTCGCGGAGGTCGCCGTCGACACGACGGGGCTCCCCGCGGGCGAACGGGCCTACCCCTCGGTGGTGTCCGTCTCGCCCGACGGGCGCTTCGTCCGGGCCGCCGTGCGGGGCAGCGACCGCGTCCTCACCTTCGACCTCACCGACGACGCCGGGAAGCCGCAGCTCGTCGATGTCGTCGAGTGCGGCGGCAGCTGGCCGCGCGACCTGGTGACCGACGCGTCGGGGCGCCGCGTTTACGTCGTCAACGAATGGTCGGGCGACATCACCTGGTTCGACGCGGACCCGGAGACCGGCCGTCTCGTCCGCGCCGGCGCGGTGGCGGTGCCGGCCGCCGCCTGCCTCGTCCTCGCCTGAGCGGGCGGGGCCCGGCCGCCCGCCCGGCGGCGCTCACTCGGCGATCTCGGTCCGTTCCCACCACTCGTACACCGGAAGGGTGCCCTCCGCCGTGTCCTGGCGGCGCGGCGTCGGCCTGAAGTGCTCGTAACCGCCCCGGCGGGGGATCTTCACGTCCTCGCCGGGGTGCCCGGCGGGGACGACCCGCTCGGGCAGCTCGTCCGGCCCGCCTTCCAGAAACACCTTGTGCGCCATGGCACCAGTCTCACCACGGGCGCCGCCGGGCGCACCCGGGGAGCCCGCGTACGGGAGGAACGCCTCGGCCTTCGCGGCGAGCATCGCGTCGAGGAAGGCCGGCGCGTCGTCGCCGAGCATCCGGTACAGCGTGACGAGGCCGGTGATGGCGGTGTCCGCGACCTCCTCCTGCACGTGCCGCCACGTGTGGCTCCGCCCCTTCCGGGGATTGGTGCCCATGGCCCCGATCACGGCCTGCGCCGACTCACCGACCTCCTCGGCCAGCTTCAGCACCTGCAGGGTCCACTGCTGTTCGGGAGAGATCCCCCGTGCGGTGTCCAGGGCCGTGAAGAGGCCGGCGAGGCGGCCGATGGTCTCCCACGGGGCATGCGTGGCCAACGGGGGCTCCTTCCGGGGCGGAGGTCACGTCGGACGATCGGCGATGACGGACCGTCCCGCCGCAGACCTCCCCAGGAAACCCCTCCCTCACCCGCCCGCCGTCTCCCGCTCGTACGGACGCCGGGTGAGCACGCGGACCCCACCGAGGGCCCGGCCCGGCCCGGCCCCGGCGCGGGGGCGTCGGCCTACAGCCAGCCCCGCCGCTTGAAGACGACGTACAGGCTCGTGCACACCACGGCCATCAGGAGGACCGCGAAGGGGTAGCCACCCACCCAGTGCAGCTCCGGCATGTGGTCGAAGTTCATGCCGTAGATGGTCCCGACCAGGGTGGGGGCGAAGGGGATCGCCGCCCAGGCGGAAATCTTTTCGAAGTCCTCGCCCTCGCAGCCCTGACCTGCGCCTCGTACGAGCAGGGGCTCTGGCCCAGTGCCTGGCCGGCCCCGGCCCGCAGCCGCTGACCTCCCTGCCCACTGGCTCCGGCCCGAACGGGTCATCCGGGGCTTCGCCCGCGGCGGCACCGCTGCCCCATTGCAGCGCACCTTCCCTTGCCTGTGCCCTCACCCTCAGGAGATCCCCTTGCGTTTCGCCCGCACCGCCCTGTGCGCTGTCGCTCTCGCCAGCGTCGCGATCCCCGCCACCGCCACCGCCACCGTCGCAGCCAACGTCACACCGGCGTCCCTCCCGCTCGTGCGGGACTGCGACCGACCCGGGCCGTGGGCCATCGGCACCAGCGCCGTCGATATCCGCAAGAACCCCACGGCCCGCTGCTCGACCTGGCCGAGAGCGCACGTACGACGACAGTCCCATCACCGAGATCCTGCGCAACTCCCGCTCCTACGTGAGGGACATGCTCGGCCTCCCCCTGGACCGGGGCATGCTCGCCGAAGCCGCCGCCGTCACGCGGCTCACCGGCCGCCGCCTCGGTCCCGACCGCCGACGCCCTCGAACGCATCGCCAGCATGTCGATGGACAAGCAGCGAGCCCTCGTCCAGGCCTGGCCGTTTTGAAGGCATCCACGGGCCGAGATCTCTCCGACGAAAGTCTTGATGTCGCCGGGCTCACCGCAGTCATGGCCTGCTGTAAGAACTCACTGCGATTGCCAGTGAGACACCGTCTAAGGTCATGATCACTACAAGTGCATTTCCTGCAAGGAGAGTTTATGAGGACCAGCGTCCGCAGACGCCTGTCAGCGACCTTCATCGCCCTGGTGCTGACCGTCGGCGCCATCGGTTCCGCGCAGAGTGCCACCGCCGAGGAGACGGCGCCGGCCGAGACGGCCGCCGTACCGGCGCTCGGGCCGCTGTTCAACACCCCGACGTCCGCCGATCCGGCCGCGCAGAACGCCATCAAGAACCGCGTCCGCGAACTCATTGCGGCTGCCGACGACGGCTCGACGATCCGCATGGCGATGTACCACCTGTGGGACACCACCATCGCCCAAGAACTCGCGCGTGCCCACAGCACACGCGGGATCGACGTCCAGGTGGTCCTCGACGAGACGACGGTCAGCGCCCCGGAGGGCAACCCCGCGTCGTACGACACGCTCAAGGCGGCGCTCGGCACCGACATCGCCAAGAGTTCGTACGTCACCCTGTGTGCCAAGGGCCGGTCGTGCCTGGGCTCGACCACGAGCGGGATCAATCACAACAAGTTCTTGCTGTTCAGCAGCGTCGGCGGCGGCGCGGCTACACAGGTCGTCCTGCAGACGACTTCGAACCTGACCACCTCGAACTACTCCCGTTACTGGAACAGCGCCGTCGGCTTCGCCGGTAACCCCACCCTCTACGCGGCGTACACCTCGTACTTCACCAAGCTGACGCAGCAGGACCGGGCCGCCTGGGACTACACGTCCGCCGGCGCGGCCGACTACAAGGCGTACTTCTTCCCGCGCGCCGGTACCACCGACGAGACCGACACCGTCGTCAACACCCTCGACAACGTCGGCTGCACCTGGAGCGACTCGGCCGGGACCCACCGCACCGCGATCCGCGTGGCGATGCTGAAGATCACCCGCCAGGCGGTCGCCGACAAACTGCGCTCGCTCGCGGCGGCGGGCTGCACAGTTGACATCGTCTACAGCGAGACCGACACCGGTACCTGGAACGCCCTCCACGGCCAGTCCCGCCTCACCGCCCGTTGTTACCAGCACGACCATGACTCCGTCTCCGAGACCCCGAACCGCATCGTGCATTCCAAGAACCTCATGATCGACGGCATGTACGCGGGGGCGCGGGAGAAGCTGGTCTTCACCGGCAGCCATAACTGGAGCGGCCCGGCTCTGCGCGACAACGACGAGACGATGCTGCGGATCACCACGCCCGCGGTGTACGACGCATTCGTGGCCAACTTCGCTCAGACGAAGGCTGCGTCCTTCCCGGGCACGGCGGACGACACCGGCGCCTGCCGCTGACCCCCGCCACGGCGTCCCGCCCGCCGGCTGCCCTTGCCCCACACAGGCCACCAGGCAGGCCCTCCACCACGCGCCCGATGCGGTGGTCGGTGCAGCCGGCAGGCACCCACCAGCGGTGGCGCCATGGACGCGCCCCTCCGGCCGGGGAAGCGCGGAACCCTCTTGAAGGGACGAACGGCGGTGGTGGCGGCAACGGATGGCGTGACGGTGCGCGCACGGAGATCGAGTCAACCGAGATGTCCAGTCGCTGTCACCGGCCGCGTCCGCCTCGGCCTGGACCCGCCGGAGAAGCAGCTCCCACGTGCCGTCCGCCGACCAGCGGCGATCGTAACGTGGCGGCGCGCGCAGATGATACTGCCGTCCGTGCAGGGCATGGCCGTGGCGAAGATTGCCGAGGTGACGTTCACGAGCCCGGACCGGGTTCGTGACGTGATCCATGACTTCAACGCCGACGGTTTCGAGGCGCTTTACCCGAAGTACAAGGGTGGACGCCTAAAGACCTTTGCCCTGCCTGAGTGACGCGAGATCAAGACAATCGCCAAGTCAAAGCCAGCTGAGCATGGCCTGCCGTTTTCAACCTGGAGCCTGGCCAAGTTGGCCGACCTTCTGGTCGCCGAGGGGGTGGTCGACGACATCGGCCACGAGGGCCTGCGGGGCCTGCTCCGCGAGGAGGGTGTCTCCTTGCAACGCGTGAAGACCTGGAAGACCTCCCGCGATCCCGACTACGAGGCCAAGAAGGCCCGGGTCGAGCACCTGAGACGCTCGTCCTCTACCAGGACAAGACAGGAATCGACCCCGCCCACCGCACACCCATCGTGGAAGAAAGGGCCCGTGACGTCGTAGGGGTCCTTCCGTCGGCGATAAGGACCAGCCGAGCGGCACGCGAGCTGCCGGTGGCTGGACACCGCAACGAACTCCGACGCTCTGCAGTCGGGGAGGTAAGCGCTCGCCCCTCAGTACCGCGCATGCTCCCCAAAACCTCGGAACGGCCCGGCCATGTCGTTCGCTATTGTGAAGTTGATCAGCGAATCCAGGTTGCCGTCTACAGCCAGTCCCGCCGCTTGAAGATGACGTACAGGCTCGAACACACCACGGCCATCAGGAGGACCGCGAACGGATAGCCGTACACCCAGTGCAGCTCCGGCATGTGGTCGAAGTTCATCCCGTAGATCGTTCCCACCAACGTGGGCGCAAACAGAATGGCGGCCCATGACGAGATCTTTTTGATTTCCTCGTTCTGTTCGAATCCGGCTTCGGCGAGGGCCCGCATCTCGGCGTTCTGCTGCTGGGTGACCAGAGTCCCGTTGACCGTCAGGATCTCCGTGAGGGCCTGGCGGAATCCGTCGACGCGTTCGCTGGTGTGGGTGACGTGATCGGCGACGTCACGGAGGTAGCGCTGGAGTTCCTCGTCCGTGCCGTATTTGGCGAAGCCCGCCATCAGGCCGTGGAGCATGCCGACGAGGGGGCGGGTGGCGCGCTGGAACTCCACCATTTCCCGGGAGAGTTCGTAGATGCGGCGCGACACCGCCGGGTCGCCGCCGAAGACCTCCGTCTCGATCTCGTCGATGTCGTTCTGGACGCCGGCGACGACGGGGGCGTAACCGTCCACCACCGCGTCGAGGATCGCGTAGAGGACCGCTTCCGGGCCGAGGGCCAGCAGGTCGGGGTCCGCCTCCATGCGGCGGCGCACGGCGGAGAGGTCGGGGGCCGCGCTGTGGCGGACCGTGATCACGAAGTCCGGGCCGACGAAGACGTGCAGCTCCCCGAACTCGACCTCCTCCTGGGCGTCGAGGTAGCGGGCGGCGCGCAGGACGACGAAGAGGGTGTCGCCGTACCGTTCCAGCTTCGGGCGCTGGTGGGCCTCCATCGCGTCCTCGACGGCGAGCTCGTGCAGGTCGAACTCGGCGGCCAGGGAGTGCAGTTCCTGTGCGGTCGGCCGCTGGAGGCCGATCCAGGCCATGCCGTCGGGGTGCTCCCGCAGCTGCCGGAAGGTGTCCGCGAGCGTCGCGGGGGAGGCGACCCGCCGGCCGTCCCGGTAGAGGCTCGCCTGGACGACGCTCGGACCGTCGACGCGTGCGGGCGCGGACGGCGCCGCCGGGGCGGGGGGCGGTTCGGACGGGCTGCGCCGGGTGGCGCGGGGGCGGCGGTCGGGCACGGACCCTCACCTCCTGGATCTCCGGGCACGCTCCGCAGGATATCGGGGGCGGGGTGCCTCCCGACCCCCGGCGCCCCGCAGCGGACCGGCCGGCATCCGGCGCCGGCCCCGCCCCCACCCGGCGCCGGCCCCGTCGGGTACCTCCCCGCCCCCGCCCGCCCGACGCCCCCGCCCTGCCGCGCTCCTGGCCCCCCCCGGAGCGCGAGTACCGTCCCGGGCATGGCCTCCACGACGACGTACCCGGTCCTCGGTCCCCGTGCCCTGAACCGGGCGACCCTCGACCGCCAGCTGCTGTTGCGCCGCGCGCCGCTCACCGCCGAGCAGGCGGTCGGCCACCTGGCCGGGCTCCAGGCGCAGAACACCAGGCCCCCGTACTACGCGCTCGCCGCCCGGCTCGACGGCTTCCGGCCCGCGGATCTGTCGGGGCTCATGGAGTCCCGTACCGTCGCCCGCATCGTGACGCTGCGCTCCACCGTCCACACCCACACGGCCCGGGACGCGGTCGCCCTGCGCGGGTTCGTGCAGGCCGGGGCCATCGACCGCGAGCTGGCCCAGTTCCGCAAGGGCCTCGCCGGGGTGGACCTGGACCGGCTCGCCGCCCGCTCCCGCGCGCTCGTCGAGGCGCGGCCCCGCACCCCGAAGGAACTGCGCGAGGAACTCCTGCGCGACTGGCCCGGCGCCGACCCGCAGTCCCTCTCCGTCGCGGCCCGCTGTCTCCTCCCGCTCGTCCAGGTCACCCCGCGCGGCCTCTGGGGCCGCTCCGGGCGGGTCGCCCTCACCACCGCCGACGCCTGGTTCGACGGACCCGCCCCCGGGCCGGCCGACGCCGACGGGACCGTCCTGCGGTACCTGGCCGCCTTCGGCCCCGCCTCCGTCAGGGACATGCAGACCTGGTGCGGCCTCACCCGGCTGCGCCCCGCCTTCGAGCGCCTGCGGCCCCGGCTCCTCACCTTCCGGGACGAGCACGGCACCGAACTCTTCGACCTCCCCGACGCGCCCCGACCCGACGAGGACACCCCCGCCCCGCCCCGCTTCCTGCCCGAGTTCGACAACCTGCTGCTCTCCCACGCCGACCGCACCCGCGTCGTCCCGCCCGCCCACCGCACCCGCACCTGGACCGGCAACCAGGCCCACCGCGTGTTCCTGCTCGACGGGTTCCTCGCCGGCCTCTGGCACCTCACCGAGGAGAAGGACCGGACCATCCTCACCGTCGAACCCTTCGCCCCCGTGACGCGCGCCCAGCGCGCCGCCCTCACGACCGAGGCCGAACGAACCCTGCGGATCACCGTGCCGGAAGGCGTTCCGTACGACATCGTCCTCACGGAGGAGCGGTAGCCGCCGCCCCGACCGGAGGGAGCGCGGACCGTGCCGAACATGACGGCCTGAAGGCGCGATCGACCACGTTGGCGGGTCGTGCGGGGCTCGCGGTCGACAGCCGGTGGTGGTCGAGCACGGCACTTGACCTCGATCGCGGTTGAGGTCGGAGGCTGACGCCATGACTGCCCACGTCGCCGGCCTCCGGCCGCTCGCACTGCCCGACCCCGCCCGTCCGGACGCCGGCCTCATCCTGGCGTCGCTCTGGCACACCAGGGGGCCCGAACAACAACAGAAGGTCATGACCGGCGTCATGGACGCCTGGGAGAAGGCCCGGCTGCCGGCCGCGTACCTCGCGCGGCACTGTCTGGCGGGTTCCGACGGCCGGACCGTCCTCAACTTCGCCCAATGGACGAGTCCCGAAGCGCACCGGACCTTCGCCGCCGACCCCCGCAACCAGCAGACTCTCGGCAGTGCCATCCGGGCGCTGTACGCGGCGGAGCCGCCAGGCCGTTACGTGCCCTACCGCTTCGCGGGGCGGCACGACGAAGCCGCCCGCCACTTCACCGCGACGTGGTACGACACCGAGGACGACAGGACGGCCCGAGCGCTCGCTGACGAGCTGGCCGAGCGGGTCCCCACCGCCCCGGTGCCCTCGGCCGCGGCGACGTCGTATTTCTTCATCGGCGAGGAGGGACGGCAGCTCCTCGTGCTCGCCGGTTTCCAGGAAGAACCCGGCGGTGCCGGCCCATGGTTCCGGCCCTTCCGCGGGCTGGTGCGGACGAGGCGCTGAACGGGACGCGCGCGTTCCCTTCCGACTCCGACTCCGACTCCGGCGCACGGGGACCTGAAGGTTTCTCCGGATCACGTGGCGGACCTCCTCGCGGAATGTGCCGCGATCCGGAGCAACCCCGGCGTCGAGGCCTCCAGCACCGGTCCGCCGAGGTCGCACGGGGAGTACGTGAGACACCTCCCGGAGCGCCTTCGCAACATCGTCCCTACGGCAGCACCCCCGCCCGCCGCGCCGCCACCACCGCCTCCAGACGGGTGTGGGCGCCGAGTTTGCGCATCGCCGAGCGCAGGTAGCCCTTCACCGTCTCCGGGCGCAGGCCGAGGCTCCGGGCCGCCGCCGCGTTCGTGGCACCCGAGGCGACCGTCGCGAGGACGTCCGTCTCGCGGGGGGTCAGCGTCACCGACGGCGGTCGCGGGGGCGCGCCGGCGGCCGATTCCAGGCGGCCGCAGACGGCGAGCAGCCGCTCGCGGAGGGCCGGGTCGGTCACCCGGGGCAGCAGGCCCCGCAGTTCGCCGTGGGCCTGGCGGACCTCCTCCCAGGAGGGGGCCGGGGGCGGCGGGGCGAGGAGGCCGCGGACCTCCTCCCGGACGGCGAGGGCCTGCTCGACGTCCCGGGCCGCCGCGACCGCCGCGTCGAAGACCCGCTCACCGAGAGGCAGGGCGTCGCGCAGCGCCCCGTACAGCACCCCGCGCACCGTACGGCGGACGACCACCGGCACCGCGATCACCGCGCGCAGCCCCTCCGCCGCCACCGGCCCGTCGTACTCGTGGGTGATGTGCCGGGCCGAGCGGTAGTCCGTGACCGCGCACGGCCGGGACAGGGCCAGGCACTTGCCGCCGAGCCCGGCGCCGGTCGAGACGGCGAGCCCGCGCAGCGCCGGGGTCACCGCCCCGCTGAGCTCCGCGATCCGCATGGCGCGGCCCTCCTGGAGCAGCCCGCCGAAGACGACGGGCAGCCCGCTGGCGCGGCGCAGCCGCAGCAGCGCCCCGCGCAGCTCCACCGTTTCCATCCGCTCGGCCACGGAACCACTCCTTCACCCCCGAACGGGGGTAGTGAGACCTGGGTCACCGATTACACGATGGGCGGGACCGGTCCCGCAACGAGGAGGAGACATGACGGCAACGAGGGCGACGGACGCCACGGAGAGGTTCCGGACCGCCCGGGACTTCCTGCTCCTGCACCGCGAGGAGTACGAGACGGCGTACGAGGGCTTCGCCTGGCCCCGCCCGGAGCGCTTCAACTGGGCGCTCGAATGGTTCGACGTCATCGCCGAGGGCAACGACCGCACCGCCCTGCACATCGTGGAGGAGGACGGCGGCGAGACGCGGATCAGCTTCGCCGAGATGTCCGCCCGCTCCAACCGCGTCGCCAACTGGCTGCGCGCCCAGGGAGTCCGCGCCGGTGACCGGATCGTCGTGATGCTCGGCAACCAGGCCGAGCTGTGGGAGACGATGCTCGCCGCGATGAAGCTGCGCGCGGTCGTCATCCCCGCAACCCCGCTCCTCGGCCCCGCCGACCTGCGGGACCGGGTCGAGCGCGGCCGCGCCCGGCACGTGATCGTGCGCGCCGAGGACACCGCCAAGTTCGACGAGGTGCCGGGCGACTACACCCGGATCGCGGTCGGCGGGAACGGGGTGAGCTGGCTCGGGTACGAGCACGCCGCGCGGGAATCGGCGGAGTTCGAACCCGACGGCGTGACGCTCGCCGACGACACCCTGATGCTCTACTTCACCTCCGGCACCACCGCCCGCCCCAAGCTCGTCGAGCACACCCACACCTCCTACCCCGTGGGGCATCTGGCGACCATGTACTGGATCGGCCTGCGGCCCGGCGACGTGCACCTCAACATCTCCTCGCCGGGCTGGGCGAAGCACGCCTGGTCGAACCTCTTCGCGCCGTGGAACGCGGAGGCGACCGTCTTCATCCACAACTACACCCGCTTCGACCCGGCGCGCCTCATGCGCGAGATGGACCGCCACGGAGTCACCAGCTTCTGTGCCCCGCCCACCGTGTGGCGGATGCTGATCCAGGCCGATCTGGGACTCCTGAGGACCCCGCCGCGCGAGGTCGTCGCGGCCGGCGAACCGCTCAACCCGGAGGTCATCGAATCCGTGCGGCGCGCCTGGGGCGTCACCATCCGGGACGGCTTCGGCCAGACGGAGACGGCCGTACAGGTCTCCAACAGTCCCGGCCAGCGCCTCAAGGAAGGGTCGATGGGCCGCCCGAGCCCGGGCTTCCGGGTGACGCTCCTCGATCCGGTGACCGGCCGGCCCGGTGCCACCGAGGGCGAGATCTGCCTCGACCTGTCCGCCGACCCGGTGGGCCTCATGACCGGCTACCACGGCGACCCGGAGCGTACGGCGGAGGCGATGGCCGGCGGCTACTACCGCACCGGTGACATCGGGACCCTGGACGAGGACGGGTACATCCACTACGTGGGCCGGGCGGACGACGTCTTCAAGGCCTCGGACTACAAGATCAGTCCCTTCGAGCTGGAGAGCGCGCTCCTGGAGCACGAGGCCGTGGCCGAGGCCGCCGTCGTCCCCGCGCCCGACCCGGTACGGCTCGCCGTCCCCAAGGCGTACGTCGTCCTCGCGGACGGCTGGGAGCCCGACGCCGACACCGCGAAGCTGATCTTCGCGCACGCCCGGTCCGTCCTCGCCCCGTACAAGCGCGTCCGGCGCATCGAGTTCGCCGACCTCCCCAAGACCGTCTCCGGCAAGATCCGCCGGGTCGAACTGCGCCGGCTGACCGCCGAAGGCGCCTCGACCGGACCGGAGTTCGCGGAGGGCGACCTGTCGTGACGGCACCGAACCTCTCGTACGCGCACGGGGCCGACCTCACTCCGCTCCTCGGCGACACCATCGGTGCCAACCTCGACCGGGCCGTCGCCCGGTGGCCCGAGCGCGAGGCCCTGGTCGACCTGCCGACCGGCCGCCGCTGGACGTACGCCCGCTTCGGCGCCGACGTGGACCGGCTGGCCGGGGCGCTCCTCGGCAGCGGGGTGCGCAAGGGCGACCGGGTCGGCATCTGGGCGGTGAACCGCGCCGAGTGGGTCCTCGTCCAGTACGCCACCGCCCGTATCGGGGCGATCATGGTCAACATCAACCCGGCCTACCGGGCGCACGAACTCTCCTACGTCCTGCGGCAGGCCGGCGTCTCGTTCCTCTTCGCCTCGCTCGCCCACAAGAGCAGCGACTACCGGGCCATGGTCGAGCGGGTGCGCGGCGAGTGCCCCGCGCTGAGGGAGACGGTGTACTTCGGCGACCCGAGCTGGGACGCCCTCCTCGCCCGGACGGCCGGGGACCTGCGGCCGGAGCCGCTCTCCTGCGACGAACCCGTCAACATCCAGTACACCTCGGGGACCACGGGCTTCCCGAAGGGGGCCACGCTCTCCCACCACAACATCCTCAACAACGGCTACTTCGTGGGGGAGATGATCGCCTACACCGAGCGGGACCGGATCTGCGTCCCCGTGCCGTTCTACCACTGTTTCGGCATGGTGATGGGGAATCTCGCCGCCACCTCGCACGGTGCCTGCATCGTGATCCCGGCGCCGTCCTTCGACCCGGCGGCCACCCTCCGCGCGGTCCAGGACGAACGCTGCACCTCCCTGTACGGCGTGCCCACGATGTTCATCGCCGAGCTGAGCCTGCCCGACTTCGCCTCGTACGACCTGTCCGGCCTGCGCACCGGGATCATGGCGGGTTCGCCGTGCCCGGTGGAGGTCATGAAGCGGGTGGTCACCGAGATGAACATGGCGGAGGTGTCCATCTGTTACGGCATGACGGAGACCTCGCCCGTCTCCACCCAGACCCGCCGCGACGACGACCTGGAACGCCGCACGGGCACGGTCGGACGGGTCATGCCCCACGTGGAGGTGAAGATCGTCGACCCGGCGACCGGCCTCACGGTGGAGCGCGGGACCGCCGGTGAGCTGTGCACCCGCGGCTACGGCGTGATGCTCGGCTACTGGGACGAGCCGGAGAGGACGGCCGAGGCGATCGACGCCGGGCGCTGGATGCACACCGGCGACCTGGCCGTCATGCGGGAGGACGGGTACGTCCGGATCGTCGGCCGCATCAAGGACATGATCATCCGGGGCGGGGAGAACGTGTACCCGCGTGAGATCGAGGAGTTCCTCCACGGGCACCCGAAGATCACGGACGTGCAGGTCGTCGGTGTGCCGGACGAGCGGTACGGCGAGGAGATCCTGGCCTGCGTGATCCCGCGCGACCCGGCCGACCCGCCCACGCTGGAGGAGCTCACCGCCTTCTGCCGGGACCGGCTCGCCCACTACAAGATCCCGCGCCGGCTGGAGGTCCTGGACGCGTTCCCGATGACGGTGAGCGGGAAGGTCCGCAAGGTCGAACTGCGCGAGCGGTACGGGGACGGCGGCTGAGGTTCCCGTACGGGCGCGAAGGCGGCACCGGTACGGGTGCGGGCCCGCCCCCGCCGCGCCCGTACCGGTGCCCGCGCCTCAGGCGGGGCCGGTCAGCTCGCGCCGCATGCAGACGCGGGGCCAGGCGGCCAGACCGTGCGCCGCCTCGGCCCGGCGGATCGCCCGCAGACCGTCGGTGAGCGCGGGGTCCGTGTCGTCGAGCGGGCGGAAGCCGAGCCGCGTGTAGTACGGGGCGTTCCACGGGACCTCGGCGAACGTGGTCAGGGTGAGGGCCGCCAGGCCCCGGTCCCGGGCGGCGGACGCCAGGTGCTCGATGAGCGAGCGGCCGATGCCCCGGCGGGCCACGGCCGGATGGACGGAGATCTGCTCGATGTGGGCGGCGCCGTCGACGGGTTCGGCCAGGAGGTAGGCGACGGGCCGGTCGTCGGGGTCCGCCGCGACCCAGGCGTGGCCCGCGCGGCGGTAGGTGTCCAGGACGTCCAGGGGCAGCGGGTCGTCGTCGGCGACGGCGGTCATACCGAGGGAACGGAAGGGCTCGCCGGCCGCCCGTTCGATGTCCTGGAGCAGCGGAAGTTCAGCCGGAGAGGCCGTTCTGATGCGCATACCACAGTATGGCGCGGACTCATGGGAGGACACCGCCCGCGTCGCGGCCGGGCCGCCGGGACGGCTGGTTCCCGTCGGCCTCGAAAGGACGGTCGAGCAGCCCGCCGTCGCGCGAGAAGCGGGGCAGGAACAGCGCCAGCGCGGGATCTCCGTACAAGGCCACGTACAGCTGCACCAGTCGTCCGTCCGTCACCGCGCTGCGGTGCGAGGGCAGCGGGTACCGCTCGCGCAGGCCGGCGAGCAGGTCCCGCGCCGCGGGCGTGGCCGGGGGCACGAGCAGCAGTGCCGCCGCGGCGAGGACGGCGGCCGTGCCGGCCGCGAGGGGCGCGGCCCCCGCGCCCGGGGCGAGCAGCGCGGCGGCCACCGTCGGGAGCACGCACCACAGCACCCCGCGGGCGGCGCGCCGCCGGTGCGGCGGACGCAGCAGCCCCGCCCGGCCCAGGTCGGCCCGGAGCGCCTCCAGGGCCCGCCGTGCCTCGGGGCGCGGGACCAGTTCGCGCAGAGGGAGGGCCCGGCGCAGGGCACGGTGCACACCGAGCTGGAGGGGATCGGGGGTGCGACCCGGCCCGCCGTTGGCCCGAATCGTACGTTTACGGCCCGCCGCGACGGCCCCGCGCTGATGAAGGGCCACGAGCGCGACCGTGACGGCGGCCCGGGGGCCGCCGCGCAGCATGGCGAGCGCCTGCGGCGAGGGCTCGGAGCCCTGAGGGCCGCCCCCGCTGCGGATTCGCCGGACGTGCAACAGCAGGGCGGCGCACAGCAGTTCGCCGCACGCCGCTCCGATGAACCACCATGTCCCCGTCGGCATGACGCCCCACCCCCCGTGGATGTTCTGCCCGGGAAAGCGTGATCATCACGCGCGATTGGCCGAATTCGTGTACATGGCGCGCCCGCTGTACGGAGTTCAGGCGCCGCCCTCGGCCAGTTCGCCGGCGGCGCGGTTCACGGGCTGCGGGGTACCGGTGAGGTCCAGGACGAACAGCGGCAGTCCGATCTCGGCGGCGCGGGCGCGG
Source organism: Streptomyces sp. NPDC012827 (assembly GCF_042900905.1). Classification (NCBI taxonomy): domain Bacteria; kingdom Bacillati; phylum Actinomycetota; class Actinomycetes; order Kitasatosporales; family Streptomycetaceae; genus Streptomyces; species Streptomyces sp. NPDC012827. The sequence goes on from NZ_JBIBBY010000011.1 coordinate 33,511, forward strand.
GCCTCCGGGGTGTAGCCGGCCAGCGAGAAGAAGACGCCGACGGCGGAACTGCTCAGTCCGGTGAGCCACAGGCACTCGACGGCCCGTAGTCCGGCCGGCCGGGTGCTCGGGTTGACCTGGGCGACCAGGCCCGGCCCGCGCAGATCGATCCCCGAGGCCGGACGCTCCTCGGGCTGGATCACGTCCCGGAAGCCGAGCCACCGCAGGTAGCCGGCCGCTGCCGCCACCGCGTCCCGCGCGGTCCTGATCGTCACGGGCCGGAAGGCGGCCCGCAGGGGCGCCCGGCGGAGCGCGGCGAGTGGGGGCGGGAGGTCGGCGGGATGGCGCTCGGCGAAGGGCCGGGGCGCGGGGGAGCCGGGCGCCGCACGGTCCGGGTCCGCGCCGGGCACGGCCGCCGGACCCCCGGACGGCGGCTCTCCGTCCCGTGGCGCGCCGGCCACCGGTCCGGTGGCCCCGGGCTCGCCGGGGTGCGGCCCTCCCGTCCCCGGGTCCGTGGTGGTCCGGCCGGTGGGGCCCGGGCCGAACCAGTCCGAGCCGGGGGTCCGCGCGGCGGTGCGGGGAGGGGGACCGGCCGGGTCGCCCGCGCCCGTGCCGGCGGAGCCGGGCAGCTCCGCCGTACGGGACGGGGTGCCGGAGCCCGCGGCCGTGCCCGGCCGGTACGCCAGCGGGCCCGGGCCGCCGGTGAGCGGGATCTCCGGGCGCGGCGTCCCGGGCTCCCGCCGGAGGGGCGCGCCGTCGTCGGGGCCGGATCCCGCCACGGGCGGTGCGGGCGCCTCGCCGCCGTTTCCGGCCACGGGACCGGCGGCTCCCGCCTCGGGCGCGGCCTCCTCCACGGGGCCGGACCCGCCGTCACGCCGGTCGGGAACGCGGGGCCCGGACGCCTCGGCGGCACCGGCGGCCTCCCGGTCCCCGGGTGTCGCGGAAGCCTCGCGTACCCCCGGAGTCCCGGACGCCCCGGGCCCGTGGTCCGGCCGACCGTCCGCCGGTTCCGTCCCGTCCACCGCGCGGACCGGGACCCGGAGCACCGCGCCGCAGGCGCAGCCCAGCTCGGGGTGCGGCCAGTCGTCCTCCCGGCCGCAGGCGCGGCAGCGGACCGTGACCCACTCGTCCGTCCAGTTCCGGTGGGTGATCGGCGGGGCCGTCGCGCCCGCGATCACCGGCGGGGTCACCGGGCTCCCGCACGCGCAGGGGAAGACGGGGGCCGTGTACCCCTGGGTCCGCCGGCACTCCGAACAGCGCACCGCCACCGACTCAGCCACACCCAACCCCCTCGCGCTCCGTTCCATCGTCCACCCATCGCGGGTCCGGAGGGAGGGTGTTCGGCCACATCGGTCGTCCCGGCGTACGACTTCTCTTGACGACCCCCGCGCCCCCACCTACATTGCTTCCGTATAGCAGAACAGTATTTCCGCATTACGGAAACAAGCGTTGGAGCCTCCCGAGTAGAGAGTCCCGCTTGCCTCCGCCCGGCCGAAGCAGGAGCACTCCCATGCCTCGTATGACCGCCGCCGCAGCGGCCGTTGAGATCCTCAAGCGCGAAGGCGTCACCAACGCGTTCGGCGTGCCCGGCGCGGCGATCAACCCCTTCTACCGCGAGCTCAAGAACGTGGGCGGCATCGGCCACACGCTCGCCCGCCACGTCGAGGGCGCCTCCCACATGGCCGAGGGCTACACCCGGGCCAAGGCCGGCAACATCGGTGTCTGCATCGGCACCTCCGGCCCGGCCGGCACCGACATGATCACCGGCCTCTACTCCGCCATCGCGGACTCGATCCCGATCCTCTGCATCACCGGCCAGGCCCCGGTCTCGAAGCTCCACAAGGAGGACTTCCAGGCCGTCGACATCGCCTCCATCGCCGGCCCGGTCACCAAGAAGGCCACCACCGTCCTGGAGGCCGCGCAGGTCCCCGGCGTCTTCCAGCAGGCCTTCCACCTGATGCGCTCCGGCCGTCCCGGCCCGGTCCTCATCGACCTGCCGATCGACGTCCAGCTCACCGAGATCGAGTTCGACCCGGAGACCTACGAGCCGCTGCCGGTCTACAAGCCGCAGGCCACCCGCGCCCAGGCCGAGAAGGCGCTGAGCTTCCTCCTGGAGTCCGAGCGCCCGCTGATCGTCGCCGGCGGCGGCATCATCAACGCCGACGCCTCCGACCTGCTCGTCGAGTTCGCCGAACTGACCGGCATCCCGGTCATCTCCACCCTCATGGGCTGGGGCACCATCCCCGACGACCACGAGCTCGCCGCCGGCATGGTCGGCGTCCAGACCGCGCACCGCTACGGCAACGCCACCTTCCTGGAGTCGGACTTCGTCCTCGGCATCGGCAACCGCTGGGCCAACCGCCACACGGGCTACAACCTCGACGCGTACACCCAGGGCCGTAAGTTCGTCCACGTCGACATCGAGCCCACCCAGCTCGGCAAGATCTTCGCCCCGGACTACGGCATCGCCTCCGACGCCAAGGCCGCGCTCGAACTGTTCGTCGAGATCGCCAAGGAGTGGAAGGCCGGGGGCAAGCTCCCCGACTTCACCGCCTGGGCCGCCTCCGCGCAGGAGCGCAAGGCCACCCTCCAGCGCCGCACGCACTTCGAGAACATCCCGATGAAGCCGCAGCGCGTCTACGAGGAGATGAACAAGGCCTTCGGCCCGGAGACCCGTTACGTCACCACCATCGGTCTCTCGCAGATCGCCGCCGCGCAGTTCCTGCACGTCTACAAGCCGCGCCACTGGATCAACTGCGGCCAGGCGGGCCCGCTCGGCTGGACCATCCCGGCCGCGATCGGCGTCGCCACCGCCGACCCGGAGACCCCGGTCGTCGCGCTCTCCGGCGACTACGACTTCCAGTTCATGATCGAGGAGCTGGCGGTCGCCGCCCAGCACAAGGTCCCCTACGTCCACGTCCTCGTGAACAACGCCTACCTCGGCCTGATCCGGCAGGCGCAGGGCGGCCTCGGCATCAACTTCGAGGTCAACCTGGAGTTCGAGAACATCAACACCCCGGAGATCGGCGTCTACGGCGTCGACCACGTCAAGGTCGCCGAGGGCCTCGGCGTCAAGGCGATCCGCGTCGAGGACCCGGAGAAGCTGGGCGAGGCCCTGGAGCAGGCCAAGAAGATGGCCGTCGAGTTCCAGGTCCCGGTCGTCGTCGAGGCGATCCTGGAGCGCATCACCAACATCGCGATGAGCAAGACGGTCGACATGAGCGACGTCACCGAGTTCGAGGAGCTCGCGACCGAGCCCGGCCACGCGCCGACCGCGATCAAGGCCCTCAAGGCCTGACCTTCCCCCGTACGACCCGGGTGCCATGACCAGGCCCCCGCCCCGAGGAGCACCGGGGCGGGGGCCCGGTGTCTTCCCTCGGGCGCCCCGTCCTCAGGAGCCCCCGGCCCGCCCGGCCCGCACCAGAGCGGCGCCCGCCTCCGTCCACTCGTACAGGACCGACCGGCCCGCCCGGCTCCCGCGGACGAGCCCGGCCTCGCGCAGCACCTTCAGGTGCCGCCCCACCGATCCGAGGCCCTGCCCGGTGAGCGCCACCAGCTGACTGGTGGACTTCGGTGAGGCGAGCCGTACGAGAACCCCGGCGCGGGCCCCGCCGAGCAGCGCGCCCAGCGCGCGCGGCACCACCGTCCCCGTCGCGTCCGTCAGGGCGCCCGAGCACGGGTAGACGACCGCGTACCGTTCGGAGCCCTCCCAGGAGACCCACCCCCGGGCCGGGGTGACGGGAACGAGGAGCAGCCGGCCGGCGTCGAGCGAACGGGGCGGGTAGGCGCGGGGATTCACCTGGAGCCGGCCGTCACCCAGCCAGCGCGTCTTCCCGGGGCACAGCTCGTCGAGCGCCGCCGCCCAGCCGTCCCGCGCCAACCGCGCGGTCCGCGCCACCACATCGGCCTCCAGGATCCGGCGGCGACGCGGCCAGTCGGGCAGCACCGTCTCCCGCCACACCCACTCCAGGACGCCCGCCATCCGGCGCGGCAGGTCGTCCGCCGAGCGCAGCGGCTCCGGCACGGGCCCGCCCACCGCGACCTCCAGCTGCTCCACCGCACCGTCCGGCCCGGCATCCCGGACCGCCGCGACCTCCTCCTCGAAGGACCGCTCGCGTTCGCCCGTCGGGGTCGGCGTCAGGAAGTCGGCGTTCCAGGTCGGGCCGATGGCCGCCCGCACGAGGAGCCCGTCCAGCGGTTCCGCGGCGAGGCGCGCCCGGTACGCGGGCAGATGGGCGGTCAGCCAGTCCCGCTCACCCGGGTGGGCGGCGGCCGCCGTGTGCAGGGTCTTCAGGGCCGCGGTCGCCTCGGCGAGCGGCGAGACGACGAACCTGCTCGCCGCCAGCGCGTCCGTACCGATCCGCCACCAGCCCATGTTTCGCCTCCCCGCGAAACATTACCGGTGGCCCCGCGGCCCGGTGAGACTCCGCTCCATGCCCCGCTACCGCGACCTCTTCCGCACGCCGGAGTTCACCCCGCTCTTCCTCGGTGGCGCCGCCCACACCGCCGCCCAGACCGTGACCGGGCTCGGCCTCGCCACCCTCGTCCTCCGGGCGACCGGATCGCCGTTCCTCTCGGCGCTCGCCATGTTCGGCCCGTCGCTCGCCCAGCTCCTCGGCGCCACGACCCTGCTCTCCGCGGCGGACCGGCTGCCGCCGCGTACCGCCCTCACCGCCGTCGCCCTGCTCTTCGCGGGCGGCACCGCGCTCCAGGCGCTGCCCGGGCTGCCGGTGGGCGCGGTCTTCGCGCTCCTCCTCGTCCTGGGTGTGGTGGCCTCGCTCGGCGGGGGCGTCCGGTACGGGCTCCTCACCGAGATCCTGCCGCGCGAGGACCTCCTGCTCGGCCGGTCGGTCCTGAACATGGCCGCCGGGTTCTTCCAGATCCTGGGGTTCGCCACCGGTGGCCTGCTCATCGCCCTGCTCTCCCCGCGCGGCGCCGTCCTCGTCGGCGCGGCCTGCTATCTGGTGGCCGCCCTGTGCGCGTGGTTCGGCCTCGGCGACCGGCGGCCACGGGCCGCCGGCCGGGTCTCACCGGGCGAGACCTGGCGGACCAACGCCCGGCTGTGGTCCTCGCGTCCGCGCCGCCGGGTGTATCTGGCGCTGTGGGTGCCCAACGGTCTGGTCGTCGGCTGCGAGTCCCTCTTCGTCCCGTACGACCCCGGGCACGCCGGGCTCCTGTTCGCCTGTGCCGCGTTCGGCATGCTGACCGGGGACACCGTCGTCGGTCGGTTCCTGCCGGCCGGGCGGCGCCGCTCGTCCGCGGCGCCGCTGCACGTGCTGCTGGCGGCCCCGTACCTGCTCTTCGCGCTCGGTCCGGGGCTGCCGCTCGCCGTCACGGCCGTGACCGTGTCCGCCGTCGGCTACAGCGCGAGCCTGCTCCACCAGGAGCGGCTGGCCGCCCTGGTCCCGAGGGAACTGGTCGGCCACGCCTTCGGGTTGCACGCCTCCGGCATGCTCGCCCTCCAGGGGCTCGGCGCGGCACTCGCCGGAGCCGTCGCCCAGCTCACCACGCCGGCCACGGCGATCACCGTCCTCGCGGCGGCCTCCCTCGCCGTCACCCTGGCGCTGGTGCTCACCGAGGAGCCGTCGAGCGGACCACGACGGTCTCCTCGCACGGCCCGTCGGCGAACAGCTTCAGGGCCTCCAGCTCCGCCGCGTCGACGCTGAGGTCCCAGCGCAGCTTGGTGCCGACCCACTCGCCGACGTAGCGGCAGTAGGCGGCCTGCTCGGCGGGCACCCACCCGGCGGGGTCCCGGCCGGCCTTGTCCTTCTGGCTGCGGGCGGTGACGGCGACCAGCGTGCCCGGCGCCCCCTGGTCGTTGGCGAAGCGCTCGCGGCGGGCCGCCGGCCAGGCGGACGCCCCGGACTCCCAGGCCTCCGCGAGCGGCACGAGGTGGTCGACGCGGAGCGCGGCCGGGTCGCGGACGCTCTGGCCGTCGTAGTACGAGACCCACCGGCCGCCCGTGAGGGCGCAGCCGGCACTGACGGTGGGGGCGTCGGCGGCCTCGTCGAGGAGCACCTCGGCCCGGGTGTCGCAGCCGTCGGCCGCGTCCTCGCCCTTGTTCCAGTGCGGGAAGTGGGATTCCTTGAAGCCGCCCGGGGCCTCGGCGGCCTCGGTGAGCCGGCCCAGGGCGTCGGGGAGGAACAGCACGTCGGCGGAGAGGGCGGGGGAGGGGGCGGCGAGCGGGGAGAGGATCAGCGCGAGCGGGGCGAGACCGCGCACCAGGTTCCTGACCGCGTACGAGTTCTTGATCACGGCAATGGGATAGCGCGCGCGGGGGCCCGAGGGGGCCGTTTCGCGGTGCGTTCCCCCGGCCGGGAACGGCCCGTCACCGCAGAAACGATGCGCTGGATTTCCCGGGGACGTGAAAGAGCGCGGAACCAGGGACCGTAAACCTGGTTCCGCGCTCTCGTTCGTGACCGCCCGACGGCACGAGGCTGGCGCGACAGGACGTTCGCGCCGCCGGGCGGAGTCATGGCCCCTCACGGGGCGGGGAGGTAAGGGGCGTTGGGACCGCGGCGGTGCCGACGGACGTCCGGGCGGTTCCCCTTCCTTCAGGTCAAGAAGGGGGCCCGGGGTCCTGACCACCGCACTGGCTCGGCGCCGCCGCGGTCCTCACGCTGTCCGGTCCGCCGGCCACCCCTCATCCGGGCCGTCGGTCCGGACCGCGTACGGCACCGACCTCCCGTCGGGTACCGTACGCAGCCTTGTGCCGCCTGGACGTCAGTCCTCGCGCAGGGCGTTGACCGCCTCGGCCACACGGCGGCCGTACTCGGGGTCGGCCGCGGCGAAGTGCGCGATGTTCTTCTCGATGACGTCCTCGCGGGAGACCTGGGACAGGCCGCCGGCGATGTTGGCGATCAGACGCTTCTTCTCGTCCTCGGACATCAGGCGGTAGAGCTCACCGGCCTGGAAGAAGTCGTCGTCCTTGGTGTGCAGCGGGGCCTCGTGGTTCCCGGTCCAGCCCTGGACGGCGAGCGGCGCCGAGAGCGGGGTGTCGGTCTGCGCCGGGCCCTGGTACGAGTTGGGCTCGTAGTTCTTGTCGTGGCGCGAGCCGTAGCGGGTGGCCATGACGCCGTCCCGGCCGTAGTTGTCCACGACGGCCGCCTTCGGGGCGTTGACCGGCAGCTGGGTGTGGTTGACGCCGAGGCGGTAGCGGTGGGCGTCCGCGTAGGCGAAGAGGCGGCCCTGGAGCATCTTGTCCGGCGAGGGGCCGATGCCCGGGACGAAGTTGTTCGGGGAGAACGCGGCCTGCTCGACCTCGGCGAAGATGTTGTCCGGGTTGCGGTCGAGGACCAGGCGGCCCACGCGCCGCAGCGGGTAGTCCGCGTGCGGCCAGACCTTGGTGAGGTCGAAGGGGTTGAAGCGGTAGTCCGCGGCCTCGGCGGCCGGCATGACCTGGACGTACAGGGTCCAGGAGGGGTTCACGCCGCGCTCGATGGCCTGGAGCAGGTCCGTCTGGTGCGAGTTGGCGTCCTTGCCGACGAGCTCGGCGGCCTGCTCGGCGGAGAGGGAGCGGATGCCCTGGTTCGTCTTGAAGTGGTACTTGACGAAGAAGGCCTCGCCCGCCTCGTTGGTCCACTGGTAGGTGTGCGAGCCGTAACCGTTCATGTGACGGTACGAGGCCGGGATGCCGCGGTCGCCCATGAGCCAGGTGATCTGGTGGGTGGCCTCGGGGGAGTGCGCCCAGAAGTCCCAGACGTTGTCCGGCTCCTGCTTGCCCGTGAAGGGGTCGCGCTTCTGGGAGTGGATGAAGTCGGGGAACTTGATCGGGTCCTTGATGAAGAACACCGGGGTGTTGTTGCCGACGAGGTCGTAGTTGCCCTCCTCGGTGTAGAACTTCACCGCGAAGCCGCGCGGGTCACGGACCGCGTCCGCGCCGCCGAGCGAGTCGGCCACGGTGGAGAAGCGCAGGAAGAGCTCGGTCTTCTTGCCGACCTCGGAGAGGAAGGCCGCCTTCGTCCAGGCGGTGACGTCGTCGGTCACCTCGAAGTGGCCGTACGCGCCGGAACCGCGGGCGTGCACCACGCGCTCCGGGATGCGCTCACGGTTGAAGCGCGCCAGCTTCTCCAGCAGGTGCTGGTCCTGCAGCAGGAGGGGGCCACCGACGCCGGCGGTGGCGGAGTTCTGGTTGTCGGCGACGGGGGCGCCGGACTCGGTCGTAAGCACGCGCTTCGACATCGTGACCTTCCGTACGGGAGCTGCACTGCTGGATGAAGTGCTCTGGAGCGTAAGTACGCCCGGCAAATAACGTCAACAGTTTGTTGAAAATGAAGACTGGTGTTCCGGACGGCGGCGACGCCTGGGCGCGACAGGACAGGTGTCAGCGCCGCCGCCGCCCGGAAATCGGGGCCCCGCGAGGCGGGGGGCGGGGTCAGACCTGCTGGCCGGAGAGACGCTCGACGGCGCGCAGCAGGGCCGAGTGGTCCAGGCCGCCGTCGCCCTGCGCACGCAGGGAGGCGACGAGCTGGGCGACGACGGCACCGACCGGGAGGGCCGCGCCGACGTTGCGGGCGGCGTCGGTGACGATGCCCATGTCCTTGTGGTGCAGGTCGATCCGGAAGCCGGGCTTGAAGTCCCGGTTCAGGAAGTTGTCCTTCTTGCGGGTCAGCACGGTCGAGCCGGCCAGACCGCCGTTGAGGACGTCGAGGGCGGCGGCCAGGTCCACGCCGGACTTCTCCAGGAAGACCACGGCCTCGGCGCACGCCTGGATGTTGACGGCCACGATGAGCTGGTTGGCCGCCTTCACCGTCTGGCCGGAGCCGTGCGGACCGCACAGGACGATCGTCTTGCCGAGCGCCTGGAGGATCGGGAGGGCCTCGTCGAAGTCGGCCTGCTCACCGCCGACCATGATGGACAGGACGGCCTCGATGGCGCCGGCCTCACCGCCGGAGACGGGGGCGTCGATGACGCGGATCCCCTTCTCCTCGGCGTTCTTCGCCAGGTCGACCGAGGTCTGCGGGGTGATCGACGACATGTCGATGACCAGCGCGCCCTGCCTGGCGTTCTCCAGGATGCCCTCGGGGCCGTAGGCGATCGCCTCGACCTGCGGGGAGGCCGGCACCATGGTGATGACCACGTCGGCGTCCTTGACGGCCTCGGCGATCGAGCCGGCGGCCGTGCCGCCCGCGGCGGCCAGCCGGTCCAGCTTGTCCTGCTCCAGGGTGTAGCCGGTGACCGAGTAGCCGGCCTTGATCAGGTTCTCGGACATGGGCGAGCCCATGATGCCGAGGCCGATCCAGGCGATCTTGGGAAGGTTGCTGCTCATGGGGAGGGTGCCTCTCGAAACAAGGTGGTACGGGGAGAAGTCCTGCGTCAGCGGGCGGCGCGGGCCTCGGCGGGAAGCCATCCGAAGGAGGCGGCGGCGTCGGCGGCCTTGTACTCCAGGCCCACGAAGCCGTCGTAACCGGCCTTCCGCAGCTCGTCGAGCAGCTGCTCCAGGGGCAGTTCACCGGTGCCCGGGGCGCCGCGGCCCGGCATGTCGGCGATCTGGACGTGACCGGTCCTGTCCGCGTACGCGGCGATGACCTGGGAGACGTCCTCGCCGTTCATGGCCAGGTGGTAGATGTCGAGCAGGAACTTGGCGTTGCCGAGCCCGGTGGCCTCGTTGACCTTGTCGACGATCTCGATCGCGGAGGGGGCGCTCACCAGCGGGTAGAGCGGCGACTCCGGCTTGTTGAGGGTCTCGATCAGGAGGATCGCGCCCACCCGGTCGGCGGCGCGGGCGGCCGTGACCAGGTTCTCCAGGGCGAGGGTGTCCTGGGTGGTGGGGTCCACGCCCTCGACGCGGTTGCCGTAGAGCGCGTTGAGCGCCTTGCAGCCGACCGAGGCGGCGAAGTCCGCCGCCACGTCGATGTTGGCGCGGAAGCGCTCCGACTCCTCGCCCGGCACCGAGACCGCGCCGCGGTCCGGGCCGGGGAGCTGTCCGGCGTAGAAGTTCAGTCCCACCAGCTGGGTCCCGGCGTCCTCAAGGGCCTTCTTGAGGGCGTCGAGCTCGCTCTGCTCGGGGGTGGCGGTGTCGATCCAGGGCCACCACAGCTCGACCGCCGTGAAGCCGGCCGCGGCGGCGGCCGCGGGGCGCTCCAGGAGCGGGAGTTCCGTGAAGAGGATCGACAGGTTCACATCGAAGCGCTGGTCCGTGAATCCCATGAGGGGTGCGCTCCTTCCGTATTGCGGAAGTAAGTTTCTGTCTGACGGAATGCTGCAAGGCGGGTGCCGTACTTGTCAAGAGGTCCCCGCAGGTCCGGGGCTGCCGCGGGCCGCGCCGGGCCCGTAGCGTGGGGGCATGGTGCGTTTGAGAGTGGAGTTCACGACCGAGCCGTTCGACCTCGACGAGGCGCCGGCGCACGCGGTCGTGGCCCGTGAGGTCATCCAGTCGGCCGACCTGGACGCCGTGGACGTCGGTCCCTTCGGCAACACGGCGGAGGGCCGGGGCGACGCGGTGCTCACCGCGGTGGACAGGCTGCTGCGCGAGTCCCTCGCGGCCGGGGCGACCCGGGTCTCGCTCCAGGTGAATGTGATCGGGGAGGGCGAGAAGTGACCGAACACCCCTTGGTCGTCGCGGTGAAGCCGCTGGCCGACGCCATGGGGGCCGAGCTGCTCGGCCCCGAGCGGGCGGAGGCGGACGACGTCGTCCTCTCCTGGGAGGGCGAGGAGGTGGTCGCCGTACGGCTGCCGCAGCTGTCGGAGTCCCTCGACCACATCCTGGCGGCGATGGAACGGCGGCACGGGATGCCGCTGGCCGCGCTGGACCGCAAGGCCAAGCAGGAGGTGGTCCGCATCCTGGAGGCACGGGGTGCCTTCTCGGTCCGGCACGGAGTGGAGACGGTGGCCGGCGCCCTCGGGGTCAGCCGGTTCACCGTCTACAACTACCTGAACCGGGAGACCGCCCTGAACAGGGAAAAGGCCGCCAACGACGGTTAGTTGATCACGTACGTCCACAAGCCGTCGTCCGGATGTCGGGACGACGGCTTTTGTGTGGCCGAGTTTTCAACAAAGTGTTGACGTGCTGTTGCGGAGGGCGTTAGCTATCCGCAGCCCGTCCGACGCACAGCGAAAAACAGCCACGGAGGCTTCCCGTGACTTCAGGTACGACCCCGGGCCTCGCCCGGTTCAACACCTCGGCGGACGGCGACGCCGTCGCCGCGCTCCACGAGGTGTGTTCCAGCCCGGCGTGGGGGAGCAAGATCCTCGCCCAGCGCCCCTTCCCCACCGCCGAAGCCCTCTTCCTCGCCAGTGACGCCGCCATGGCCGAGCTGACCGCCGAGGACCTGGCCGAGGCGATGGCGGGGCACCCGCCGATCGGTCGTCCGAAGGCCGGGGACCCGACCTCCTCGCGCGAACAGAGCGGGATGGCCGGCGCCTCCGCGGAACTCAAGGCCGAGATGCTCGAGCTCAACCTGGCCTACCAGGAGAAGTTCGGGCACGTCTTCCTCATCTGCGCCACCGGCAGGACCGGTGAGCAGATGCGCGACGCCATCCGGGAACGGATCGGGAACACGCCCGAGGAGGAGCGCGAGATCGTCCGCACCGAACTGGGCAAGATCAACCGCATCCGCCTGACCCGCCTCGTGGAGGAAGACACCGCATGAGCACCGACACCACGGCCTCCGTGTCCACGCACATCCTGGACACCAGCATCGGCCGCCCCGCCGGGGGAGTGGCCGTCACGCTCGCGGCCCGCGCCGGCTCCGACGCGGCGTGGACCGTGCTCGGCGGCTCCGCCACCGACGCGGACGGACGGTGCAAGGACCTCCCGGCCCTGCCGGAGGGCATCACCCACGTACGTCTCGACTTCGAGACCGAGGCGTACTTCCTGAGCAAGCAGAACAAGCAAGCCGAGGCGCAGCAGGACGCCCCCGCGAATCGGGACAGTGGTGCTGCGGTCGCGTTCTTCCCGGAGGTGGCGATCACGTTCGCCGTCGTACCGGGGGAGCACTACCACGTACCACTGCTGCTCAACCCGTTCGGCTACTCCGTTTACCGAGGGAGCTAGCAGACATGCCCACGATTCTCGGCCAGAACCAGTACGGCAAAGCAGAGAACCGCGTCGTCAAGATCACGCGGGACGGCGCCACCCACCACATCAAGGACCTGAACGTCTCCGTCGCCCTCTCCGGCGACCTCGACGACGTCCACCTCACCGGCTCCAACGCCAACTGCCTCCCCACCGACACGACGAAGAACACCGTCTTCGCGTTCGCCAAGGAGTACGGCATCGAGTCCGCCGAGCAGTTCGGCATCCACCTCGCCCGCCACTTCGTGACGAGCCAGGAGCCGATCAAGCGCGCCCGGATCCGCATCGAGGAGTACGCCTGGGAGCGCATCGCCACCTCCGAGGCCAACTCCAAGTTCATCGGCGCCGACGAGGTGAACCACTCCTTCGTCCGCAAGGGCCAGGAGACCCGCGTCACCCAGATCACCTACGACGGCCAGAAGTGGGAGGTCATCTCCGGCCTCAAGGACCTGGTCGTCATGAACTCCACCAACTCGGAGTTCTGGGGCTACATCAAGGACAAGTACACCACCCTCCAGGAGGCGTACGACCGCATCCTGGCGACGCAGGTGTCCGGCCGCTGGCGGTTCAACTGGACCGACGACGACCAGCGCATGCCCAACTGGGAGCGGTCCTACGAGCAGACCAGGCGCCACATGCTCGAGGCCTTCGCGGAGACGTACTCGTACTCGCTCCAGCAGACGCTGTACCAGATGGCCACGCGCATCATCAACCACCGCTCGGAGATCGACGAGGTCCGCTTCTCGCTCCCGAACAAGCACCACTTCCTGGTCGACCTCGAGCCCTTCGGTCTGAAGAACGACAACGAGGTCTACTACGCCGCCGACCGCATGTACGGCCTCATCGAGGCCACGGTCCTGCGGGACGGCGCCACGGCGCAGATCCCGGTCGACATGACCAACCTCTAAGCGGCACTGAGTCACCGGCCCCGTCCGCCCGCAGTCGGCGGGGCCGGTGCACCAGACCGGAGGGAACCTCCCATGGCTCAGCCTGCACAGGGGCCGGCAACCGCCGAAGGCCCGTGTTCCACCCCGCCGTCCACCTCGGCCGACTGCCACCCCGTGGACGAGAAGCTCCCCGCCTCGCGGCTCGTCCCCGCGGCTCTCCAGCACATCGCCGCCATGTACGCCGGCGTGGTCACCCCTCCGCTCATCATCGGCCAGGCGGCCGGCCTGGACGCCGCCGGGATGACCCGGCTCATCGCGGCCGGCCTGCTCATCGCCGGCTGCGCGACCATCCTCCAGACCCTCGGCCTCGGACGCTTCGCCGGCAACCGGCTCCCGTTCGTCAACGCCGCCTCCTCCGCCGGCATCGCGCCGATGCTCGCCATCGCCGAGACCAGCGCTCCCGGACACCAACTCCCCGCGATCTACGGCGCGGTGATGGTCGCCGGAGTCTTCTGCCTCGCGGTCGGACCCTTCTTCGGCAGGCTCCTGCGCTTCTTCCCGCCGCTCGTCACCGGCGTGGTCATCACCCTCATCGGGGTCACCCTGATGCCCGTGCCCGTCAGCTGGGCCCAGGGCGGTGACCGCACCGCGGGCGACTTCGGCGCCATGAGGTACCTGGCACTCGCCGCCTTCACGCTCGTCGTCATCCTGCTCTTCCAGCGCTTCGGCAAGGGCTTCGTCAAGCAGATCGCCCTGCTGCTCGGCCTCTTCCTCGGCACCCTGGCCGCGATCCCCTTCGGCATGGCGGACTTCAGCGCCCTGCGCGAGGCCCCGCTCGCCGCGCTGCCCGCCCCCTTCGCCTTCGGCGCCCCCGAGTTCCAGCCCGCCGCCATCCTCTCCCTCTGCATCGTCATGCTGGTCCTGATGACGGAGTCCAGCGCCGGCATGCTCGCCCTCGGAGAGATCTGCGACCGGCCCAGCGACGGCCGGACCATCACCCGCGGCCTGCGCACCGACGGCGTCGCCACGCTCCTCGGCCCCGTCTTCGGCGGCTTCCCGACCTCCGCCTTCGCGCAGAACGTCGGCGTCGTCTCGCTCACCCGGGTCCGCTCCCGGTACGTGGTCGCCGCCGCCGGCGGCGCCCTGCTCGTCCTCGGTGCCTTCCCCGTGCTCGGCGCGGTCGTCTCCATGGTGCCGATGCCCGTCCTCGGCGGCGCCGGCATCGTCCTCTTCGGCTCGATCGCCGTCAGCGGCATCCGCACCCTCTCCGAGGCCGGACTCGACGACAGCTCCAACATCATCCTGGTGGCCGTCGCGCTCGGAGCGGGCATCATCCCGCTCGCCGCGCCCACCTTCTACGCCGGCTTCCCGGCCTGGGCGCAGACCGTGCTCGGCTCGGGCATCAGCGCGGGCGCGCTCGTCGCCGTCCTGCTGAACCTGTTCTTCCATCATCTCGGCACCCGGAGCCGCCAGGCGGCCCCGGCACTCAAATCCTCCTAGGGTCCTGCCGTGCCCACCCCACCCCAGAGGAATGAAGGAAGCACCGCCATGGCAGCACCTTCGGCAGCCCCCCAGCGGACCGTCATCGAGAACGCGGCGATCGCGACCGTCGACGCGCACGACACCGAGTACGCCTCCGGCCACCTCGTCGTCGCCGGCAACAAGATCGAGTCCATCGGCGCCGGACGGGCCCCCGAGGGCCTGGAGAACGTGGTCCGGCGGATCGACGCCACCGGCCACCTGGTCACGCCCGGCCTGATCAACACCCACCACCACTTCTACCAGTGGATCACCCGGGGCCTGGCGACCGACCACAACCTCTTCAACTGGCTGGTCGCGCTCTACCCGACGTGGGCGCGGATCGACGAGCCGATGGTGCGCGCCGCGGCCCGGGGCTCGCTCGCGATGATGGCGCGCGGCGGCGTCACCACCGCCATGGACCACCACTACGTGTACCCGGTGGGGTCCGGGGACCTGTCCGGCGCCATCATCGGCGCCGCCTCCGAGATGGGCGTCCGCTTCACCCTGGCCCGCGGTTCCATGGACCGCAGCGAGAAGGACGGCGGCCTGCCGCCGGACTTCGCCGTCGAGACGACCGAGGGTGCGCTCGCCGCGACCGAGGAGACGGTGAAGAAGTACCACGACGCCTCCTTCGACTCGATGACCCAGGTCGCCGTCGCCCCCTGCTCGCCCTTCTCCATCTCCACCGAACTGCTCCGTGAGGGCGCGGCCCTCGGCCGGCGCCTCGGCGTGCGGATGCACACCCACGGCTCGGAGACCGTGGAGGAGGAGAAGTTCTGCCACGAGCTGTTCGGCATGGGCCCCACGGACTACTTCGAGTCCACCGGCTTCCTCGGCGAGGACGTGTGGATGGCGCACTGCGTCCACATGAACGACTCCGA
Source organism: Streptomyces sp. NPDC012827 (assembly GCF_042900905.1). Lineage (NCBI taxonomy): Bacteria > Bacillati > Actinomycetota > Actinomycetes > Kitasatosporales > Streptomycetaceae > Streptomyces > Streptomyces sp. NPDC012827. The sequence goes on from NZ_JBIBBY010000011.1 coordinate 48,795, forward strand.
CATCGCCGCCTTCGCCCGGACGAAGACCGGTGTGGCGCACTGCCCCTCGTCCAACGCGCGCCTCGCCGCCGGCATCGCCCGCGTCCCCGACATGCTGAAGGCGGGCGTCCCCGTCGGCCTCGGCGTCGACGGCACCGCCTCCAACGAGTCCGGCGAGCTCCACACCGAGCTGCGCAACGCCCTCCTCATCAACCGCCTCGGCGCGCACCGCGAGGCCGCGCTCAACGCCCGCCAGGCGCTGCGCCTCGGCACCTACGGCGGCGCCCAGGTCCTCGGCCGCGCGGACAGCATCGGTTCGCTGGAGGCCGGCAAGCTCGCCGACTTCGTCCTCTGGAAGATCGACGGCCTCGCCCACTCCACGATCGCCGACCCGGTCACCGCCATCGTCTTCGGCGCGGCGGCCCCGGTCACCGCGTCCTTCGTCAACGGCAAGCAGATCGTCGAGAACGACCGCCTGCTCACGGTCGACGAGGACACCATCGCGCGCGAGGCGCGCACGGAGTCCCAGCGCCTGGCCCGCATCGCGGCCCAGGGCTGACCTCCCCCAGGAGTCCGACCGGGGGGGACGGCCCCCGGTCGGTCGCCGCGGACCCGAGCGGGGTCCGCGGCAGCCGGTCCGGGGGGTGGCGTACGCCAAGTCGTACGGCACCCCCCGGGACGGTGAACCCGCGTCCGCGCCCCCACCGGACACCCCGTCAGCGCGCCGGACCCCTCCGCCGGCGCGACCCGCACCGCCCCGCAACGAGCCGCACCTCCTGCACCACGCACCGCACGCACCACCTCCCTGACACCCTCGTCGCCGCCGACGTGTAACCGACCGGAGGAACCGCCGTGGCCGCCAAGCCCCAGGTTCGCAATGTGCCAGACGCAGGCTCAGCCCCAGAAGACCGGACCAAGCACCCGGTCGACGAGACCCTGCCCCCCGTCAAGATGCTCACCAGCGGTCTCCAGCACGTGGCCGCGATGTACGCGGGCGTGGTGGCCCCGCCCCTGATCGTCGGAGCGGCCGTGGGCCTCTCCGGCACCGAACTGACGTTCCTCACCGGGGCCAGCCTCTTCACCGCGGGCCTCGCCACCTTCCTCCAGACGCTGGGCGTCTGGAAGATCGGCGCCCGCCTGCCGTTCGTCAACGGTGTCACCTTCGCCGGTGTCGCCCCCATGCTCGCGATCATCGACACCACCGAGGACAAGGCCGACGCCCTTCCGGTCATCTTCGGCGCGATCATCGTCGCCGGACTCATCGGCTTCGTCGCCGCGCCCTGGTTCTCCCGCCTCGTGCGGTTCTTCCCGCCGGTCGTGACCGGCAGCGTCATCACCCTCATCGGCGTCTCCCTCCTCCCGGTCGCCTTCGGCTGGGCTCAGGGGCCCGATCCCAAGGCGTCCGACTACGGCTCGATGACCTTCCTGTCGCTCGCCGGCATCACGCTCGTCGTGGTGCTGCTCCTGCGCCGGTTCACGCGCGGCTTCCTCAAGCAGATCGCCGTTCTCGTCGGCCTGGTCATCGGCACGCTGATCGCCATACCGTTCGGCGTCACCGACTTCTCGCCGGTCGCCGAGGCCGACATCGTCGGTTTCCCGTCCCCCTTCCACTTCGGCGCCCCCCAGTTCGCCGTCGCCGCGATCATCTCCATGTGTGTGGTCATGCTGGTCTCCATGACGGAGTCGACCGCCGACATGCTGGCGCTCGGCGAGATCGTTGACCGGCCCGCCGACGAGAAGACCATCGCGGCCGGACTGCGCGCCGACACCCTCGGCTCCGCCATCAGCCCGTTCTTCAACGGCTTCATGTGCAGCGCCTTCGCGCAGAACATCGGCCTGGTCGCCATGACCCGGATCCGCAGCCGCTTCGTCGTCGCCTGCGGTGGCGGCTTCCTGGTCCTGATGGGCCTCTCGCCGGTCGCCGCCTCGCTGATCTCGGTCGTGCCGCGACCGGTGCTCGGCGGCGCGGGAGTCGTCCTGTTCGGCTCGGTCGCCGCCAGCGGCATCCAGACCCTGGTCAAGGCCGGCCTGGAGAAGGACAACAACGTCCTGATCGTGGCCGTGTCGCTGGCCGTCGGCATCATCCCGATCACGAAGCCGGAGTTCTACCACTCCTTCCCGGAGACGGCGAAGATCATCCTGGACTCGGGCATCTCCACCGGCTGCGTCGCCGCCGTCCTGCTCAACGTGGTCTTCAACCACCTCGGCCGGCGCAAGGACGACGACCAGGTCACCGCGCCCATGGAGCCCGGCGAGGAGATCTCCGGGACCCGCGAGGCGAAGGCGGCGCACGTCCACTGAGCCCCGCCGTCCCGCCCCCGGCCGCCCCGGTCCCCGCGCACGCCGCGGAGGCCGGGGCCGTGGTGCTGATCAACCCCAACACCTCCACCGCCACGACCGCGATGATGACCGGCCTCGCCCGGCGGGCCCTGGGACCGGACCGCCCCGTCCGGGGCGTCACCGTCCGCCGCGGGCCCGCCGTGCTCACCGATCCCGAGGCCCTGCGCGCCGCCGCGCCGCAGGTCCTGGCCGCCGGCATCCGGGCCCTGGCCGGCGGCGACTGCGCCGGGCTCCTCGTCGCCGCCTTCGGCGACCCGGGCCTGGACCTGCTGCGCGCGGCGGCCCCCGTCCCCGTGGTGGGCATCGGTGAGGCGGCCCTGCGGGAGGCCGCCGCCGACGGCACCCCGTTCGGCATCGCCACCACCACCCCGCTCCTCGCCGACGCGATCACGGCGCGCGTCACCGCCCTCGGCCTCGCCGGCCGGTACACGGGCCTGCGCCTGACGGCGGGCAGCCCGGAGCGGCTCTCCGCCGACCCGGCCCTGCTGCTCGACCGCCTGGAACGGGCGGTGCGCGCCTGCGCCGAACGGGACGGCGCCCGGGCCGTCGTCATCGGCGGAGGTCCGCTCGGCGAGGCGGCCGAGAGCCTGCGGCCCCACCTCCCGGTCCGGCTGGTGGCCCCGATCCCCGCCGCCTGCCGCGCGATCACGGCGATGGCGCTCCGCCTCTGAACCCCTCCGGACGCCACGGGAGCCCCCTCACCGTTCCAGGGCGATGCGGCGGTGGCACTCCTGCGCCAGAGCCGGGTACGCCGCGGCGATGGCCTCGTACAGGCGCCGGTGCAGGAGCCGCCGGGCCTCCCCGCGCGCCCCGTCCCCGTACAGGCCGTCGAGCAGCGACTCGTACCGGGACAGGGCGTGCCGCAGATAGCTCACCTGCCAGCGGACCAGCGCCCCGGGGCCCGGGGCGGCGCCGGCCGGGGCGCGGACGGCCAGCAGGCGGCGGTGGCGCACCGCCCGCCGTTCCAGCTCCGGGCCCGGCAGCCGGGGAACCTCGATCGGCGCCGCGCCGATGGCGGCGAGCACGGCGGCCCGGCGCCGGTCGGCGAGCGCCACCGAGGCCGCCGACCTCGCCCCGGCGACGGCCGCCGCCCCGGCGAACTCCGGTGTCCGCTCCACCGCCTCCACCCGGGCCAGGAGGTACAGCCGTACCGGCGTGAGCGAGAAGCGGCGCGGGTCGCGCCCCTGCACGTCCGGGGCGCCCAGCAGCTCCCGCACCATCGCGTCGGTCCAGCCCCGCCGCCGTACCCCGGCCTGGCTCAGATAGGTCGTACGATCCGTCACCGCTCCCCCTCGGTCGATTACACAGAGTGACGATTCCAGTGAAGCGCACCCCACTGACAACGGCCCTCTTGCCCCGCCCCGCCCCCTCGTGGGATATAGGTCCAGACCATTCCGACGGAGGGAGGCCGTCCCGTGCGACGCCCGCTGGCCACACGCCTGTCGACGCTCCTGACCCCGCTCCTCGCCCTCGCGCTCGCCGCCTGCTCCGGCCCCGCCGCCCCGCCGCCGGACACCCGCGCCCCCACCGCCCCCACCGGCCTCACCGCCACCTCGGGCAGCGCCACCACCGTTCACGTCATGTGGAGCGCGGCCACCGACGACCGCGCCGTCACCGGCTACGTGGTCCACCGCGACGGCCGCCCCGTGAAGGAGCTGCCCGGCACCTCCCTCATGACCGACGTCGTCGGCCTCACCCCCGCCACCCGCCACACCTTCACCGTCCGCGCCCGCGACGCCGCCGGAAACGTCTCCCCACCCAGCGCCACCGTCTCCGTCACCACCCTCCGCGCCGCCGCCGAGGACCGCACGCCCCCCACCGCCCCCGCCTCCCTGCGCGCCACCGCCGACGGCTCCGGCGCCGCCGTCCTGACCTGGACACCGGCCCGCGACGACACCCGCGTCACCGCCTACGACGTCCACCAGGCCGACGTCCGGATCCACACCGCCCCCGGCACCGCCACCACCGCACGCGTCACCGGCCTGCGCCCCGGCACCGCCTACTCCTTCACCGTCCGCGCCCGCGACGCCGCCGAGAACACCTCGGCCGACAGCCCGCACGCCGACCTCACCACCGCCCCCGCCCCCGGCGCACCCGCCAACACCGCCCCCACCGGCCTCGCCGCCACCTCCGCCCGCGGCGCGATCACCCTCACCTGGACCCCGCCCCGCACCGGCCGCCCCGTCACCCACCACGAACTCCACCTCGACGGCCGCTTCGCCACCACCATCGTCTGGGGCGCCGCACCACCCGCCGGCCGCGCCACCTACACCTTCACCGTCCCCGACCCCCCGGGCACCCGCCACACCCTCACCCTGCGCGCCCGCCTCCCCGACGGCACCTGGGGCGACTTCTCCGCACCCCGGACCGTGGTGGTGCGATGACCCTGCGCAGGCGCGCGGGCGCACCCCGGATCTACCCTGGGAGCGTGGCCGAGACCGTTCTGACCAACACCGGACTCGACAGGTTCCTCGCCCTCCTCGACGGGAAGCCCGAGCACCGCGAGCCCGCCTTCGCCCGTGCCGCCGAGGCGGTCCTGGGCCTGCTGGCCGTGCGCGGCGCCGACCGCACGAGCGGACTGCCCGAACCGACGCCCGCCCTCGTCCGGCACCTCCTCCTGGAGGACCTGCCCACCTTCGTGTCCGCGGCACCCGACGAGCTCGCCGCCTACCCGGCCGTCCTCGGCGAACTGGCCGGACGGTTCGACGAGGAGCTGCGCGAACGGATCGCCGCCGCCGTCGACGAGTGTGCCCCCGACTTCGAACGCGCCATGCGCGACCCCGGCAACCTCACCTGGCACCGCTGGTACGCCTCCCTCCTGCGGTCCTGCGGCGCCGACCTCACCGACCCGGAGGACGTACGGGGCCGGCTCGGCTCGCTCGACGGCGCACCCCTGCCCGACGGGGCGCGCCGCGCCGACCTGATGGCCCGCACCGCCCTCGCCGACGTCCTCCTCTCCGAGGCCCTCACCCGGGCGTACGTCCGGGACGCCGGGGCGCCCCCGCCCACCGGCCCGCTCCTCGACGACCACACCGTCGCGGCCGGCATCGGCGGGGTGGCCGCCGCGCTCCTCGACCGGTGGACGGCGGCCGGGCTCGCCGAACAGCTCGCCGGACCCTACGCCCGGTTCGCGCCCGGCCCCGACGCCTTCCCCCATCTGGCCCTGGCCGACACCCTTCTGGGCGAGCACCTCGACTACTACGGCGACCCCTCGGTCCCCGTCCCCCCGCCGCCCGCGATCGAACCCGGCCCCATCGAGGAGGACGCCGACGCCCTCACCGCCGCCGTGGAGGACCTGGCGCGAAACGGCCCGGGAGTCCTCGGGGGCGAGGCCGCGCACCTGCTGTACGCGAGCTACCAGCGCGGCAGCACCCCGGAGTCCGTCGCCCGCAAGGCCGCCGAGTACGAGGACTGGTCCGTGGACCCGGCGCTGGAGGACCTGCCCGTCACCGTGCCGGACGAGGCCCCCGCCGCGTACCGCACCCCGCCCCTGCCCGAGCTCGTGCGGCTCCTCGGCCTCCCCGCGCCGAGCGAGGCCGACCGGGCCCGGCTCGACGGCCCGGCCCGCGACCTGGCCGCCGTCGTCGACCGGCTCGCCGCCACCGGACTGGTCTTCCGCACCGGTGACGCCTTCGGGCTCACCCCGCGCGGCGCGGGAGCCGTCCGCTACCTCCTGAGGGTGCGCGGAGTCGCCGCGCCCGACGCCGCCGAGACCGCCGGGTGGAGTGCGCGGACCCTGGTCGCCGCGTCCGCCGGCTGGCCCGCGCCCGCCGCCGCGCGCGTACTCGCCGGCTGGCTCCACGCGCGCGTGGACACCGCACACGCCTGGTCCGAGCTGCTCTCCGCGCTCGGCACCGTCCACGCGGGCACCCCGGACGCCGCCGCCGTACGCGGCCTGTTCGGGCTCCTCGACACGGGCACGGCCCCGGCCGACGCCCTGCGCGGCGCCCTCGGTGACCCGGTCGTCGGCGCCCGCGCGTACGAGGCGCTGCGCGCCCGTGGCGAGCCGGCCGACCATCTGCGGGTGCCCACCTCGGCGAAGGCGCTGCGGGTCCTGGACCACCTGCCCGGCAAGAAGGGCCCTTTGGAGTCGCGGCGCGCCGCCTTCGACGAGGCGGCGGCCGCCTGGCCGGGCGGCTCGGCCGCTCTGGTCCGGGCGATGGCCGAGGCGGACCGCCCCACCGCCGAGCGGGTCCTCGGCCCCCTCGGGATCAGCCTGCGGTGAGGTACATGCCCGAGGCCCCGGCGCCCGCCGTGTTGCGGCAGCTGTGGTTCCCGGTGGGCGTGGCGTGGATCAGGGCGAGACAGCGGCCGAGGGCCTGCTGCCCGTAGAAGCCGGGGTGCATCGACTCCTGCACGAGGCCCTGGGTGCTCTGGCTGTCGATCCACCGCGCCCATTCGCTCGTGGCGGCCGAGGGCGGCACCGTCGAGGTGACCTGACGGCTCGCCTTCGCGCACACCTCCCGGCCCTGCAGGGCGTCCCGCAGGTCCATGAACTGCACGCCCTTGGCGACCGCGACCTGCTTCAGGCGGCCCGCGATCTGCGGAACGAGGGAGTCACGGGCCCAGTCGGAGTCGGCGTTCCAGAAGGGGCAGCCGCCGGTGTTGGTGCGCGCCCAGCCGCTCTCGGCGTACCGGTTCTCCGCGGCCCGGGGGATCGGGGAGGGGTACGACTGGAGCACGATCCGGTAGTCGGAGGCGGCGTAGCCGGCGCCGGTCATGACCGCCCGGATCTCGTCGACGGACCGTCCGACGTCGGCCATCACCCCGTCGATCTTCGCGTCGACCTCGGCCTGCTGGTCGTCGTGGCAGTAGGAGTACCAGACGATGTAGTCGGTCGCGCAGGTGCTGATGATGTCGGCGAAGCCCAGGTCGTTGCCGCCGATGGAGAGCGCGATCAGCTTCACGTCGTGGGAGGCGGCGACGGCGGCCAGCTGGTCGGCCTGCGGCGCCTCGCCCTTGTAGGGCTGTCCGCCCCGCGAGGCGCGGAAGACGTTGGCCGTGGTGGCCCCGGAGCAGGCCAGGTTGACGAGCGCGGAGGCGATCGGCCCCGCGCTTCTGACCTCGGAGGAGTCCGAACGGTGGCAGCCGCCCGCAGTCGCGCCGTACACCCGCGACGGGTCGTAGCCGCTGCCCGTCCAGGCCCGGTCGGTGCCGTTGCGGCTGCCGGTGTTCGTCAGGCTGTTGCCCTGCCAGCGGCCGGCCTCGCCGGAGATGTAGCTGTCGCCCATCGCGACGACGGCGGTCGGGCCGTTGCCGGGGGAGGCGTGGGCGGCGGGCGCCGCGGCGGAGGCGAGCCCCGCGGCGGTGCAGAGGGTGGTGCACAGAGCCAGGAGTCCGCGCAGGGCGCGGCGGGGGGACGAAGGCATGACGGGGCTCCTGCGGTGCGCAGTGACGTGGGGGACGACCGCCGGCCGGTGGCATGGCGGAATCTCGCACGGCGTGGCTTGTTACCGCTAGGTAGCTGCGTATCTCGGTTGCGTCACGGCCCCTGTGACGCGCCAGGGCCCCGCCGTCCGGTGGTGTGCGCCACCGGACGACGAGGCCCTGGTCGGATGCTGTTCGGCCGCTGTGCGGGTCAGCCGACCAGCTGCTCGTAGGCGGGCAGCGTCAGGAAGTCCGCGTAGTCCGCGTCGAGGGAAACGTGCAGGAGCAGGTCGTGCGCCTGCTGCCACTTGCCGGCCGCGAAGGCCTCCTCGCCGATCTCCTCACGGATCGCGGCGAGCTCCTCGGCGGCGACCTTCCGGGCGAGTTCGGGGGTGGCCGTCTCGCCGTTCTCGAAGACCACGCCGGCGTTGATCCACTGCCAGATCTGCGAGCGGGAGATCTCGGCGGTGGCCGCGTCCTCCATCAGGTTGAAGATCGCGACGGCACCGAGGCCGCGCAGCCACGCCTCGATGTAGCGGATGCCGACCTGCACGGCGTTGCGCAGACCCTCGTACGTCGGCTTCGCGTCGAGCGAGTCGATGGCGATGAGGTCCCCGGGCGCCACCGAGACGTCCTCGCGCAGCCGGTCCTTCTGGTTCGGCCGGTCGCCGAGGACCGCGTCGAAGGAGGCCATGGCGATCGGGACCAGGTCCGGGTGGGCGACCCAGGAGCCGTCGAAGCCGTCGCCCGCCTCGCGGTCCTTGTCGGCCTTGACCTTCTCGAAGGCCACCTTGTTCACCTCGGCGTCCTTGCGGGACGGGATGAAGGCGGCCATGCCGCCGATCGCGTGCGCGCCGCGCTTGTGGCAGGTGCGGACGAGCAGTTCGGTGTACGCGCGCATGAACGGGGCCGTCATCGTCACCGCGTTGCGGTCCGGCAGGACGAACTTGGCGCCGCCGTCACGGAAGTTCTTGACGATGGAGAAGAGGTAGTCCCAGCGGCCCGCGTTGAGACCGGCTGCGTGGTCGCGGAGCTCGTAGAGGATCTCCTCCATCTCGTACGCGGCCGTGATGGTCTCGATGAGGACCGTGGCGCGGACGGTGCCCTGCGGGATGCCGACGTAGTCCTGGGCGAAGACGAAGATCTCGTTCCAGAGGCGGGCCTCCAGGTGCGACTCCGTCTTCGGGAGGTAGAAGTACGGGCCCTTGCCGAGGTCGATCAGACGCTGGGCGTTGTGGAAGAAGTAGAGCCCGAAGTCGACGAGCGCGCCGGGCACCGGGCGTCCGTCGAAGACCAGGTGGCGCTCCTCCAGGTGCCAGCCGCGCGGGCGCATGACGACCGTGGCCAGCTCCTCGGCGGGCTTGAGGGCGTACGACTTGCCCGAGCGCGGGTCCGTGAAGTCGATCTTCCGGGTGTACGCGTCGATGAGGTTCAGCTGCCCCAGGACGACGTTCTCCCAGGTGGGGGCCGAGGCGTCCTCGAAGTCGGCCAGCCAGACCTTCGCGCCGGAGTTCAGCGCGTTGATCGTCATCTTGCGGTCGGTGGGGCCGGTGATCTCGACGCGGCGGTCGTTCAGGGCCGCCGGGGCCGGCGCGACCTTCCAGGAGTCGTCGGCGCGGATCGCCGCGGTCTCGGGCAGGAAGTCCAGGGTGGACGTACGGGCGATCTCGGCGCGGCGCTCCGCCCGGCGGGCGAGCAGCTCGTCCCGGCGCGGGGTGAACCGCCGGTGCAGCTCGGCGACGAAGGCCAGCGCCGCCTCGGTGAGCACCTCCTCCTGACGGGGCAGGGGCTCGGCGTTGACGACGGCCAGGGGGGACGGCGCTGGTGCGGACATGAACTGTCACTTCCTTCAGCGGACTTCGCGGGCGGTGCCAGGCGGCCGCCGGGCGTCACGCGAAGGCACGGAGTGCCGCAGGCGCCGAGATACGGCCGCAAGCGCCGTCAGAGGTATCAGGCGCTTCTGAACAGTGGATACTAGTTTCCTCATAGTGGAAGTTCAATGGTTTGTTGATGTCGAGATTCTCCGGATCGACAGAACGTGGCGCTCCGTGCCACACCGTGGTCGCCCCGCGCCGGCGGTCAGCCCTCGAGCCGCGCCAGATCCGCCTCCGTGTCGATGTCGTAGGGCTCCGCCACGTCCCCGCACTCCACCAGTGCGACCGCCGCCCGGTGCGCCGCCAGGTAGTCCCGCGCCCCCCGGTCGCCCACGGCCGTGTCCCCGATCCCGGCCCATCGGTCCGCGCCGAACAGCACCGGATGCCCCCGCCTTCCCTCGTACGAGGCCGCCACCAGCGCGTCCCGCGCGCCGTACGCCGCCCGGACCCGGGCCACCGCGGCCGCCCCGATCCCCGGCTGGTCCACCAGCGAGACGAGCGCCGCGTCCACCCCGCGCGGATCGGCCGCCAGCGAGGCGAGCCCCACCCGCAGCGAGGACCCCATCCCCTCCTCCCAGTCCGGGTTCTCCACCAGCACGCACCCGGGCAGCTCCGCCCGCTCCCGTACGGCCCAGGCCGCCGCGCCCAGGACGACGTGCACCACCTCGCAGCCGCCCGCGCGCAGCACGGCCACCGCGTGCTCGACCAGCGGCCGGCCCCGGTGGGGGAGGAGGGCCTTGGGGCGCCCCCCGAGCCGCCTGCCACCCCCGGCGGCGAGCAGCAAGCCCGCGACGAGCGGGGGGCGTTCGGCGGGCGGGGCGGGCTGTCGGTCATCCGCGGTTGTCATGGGTCCTGCATACCCCATCGGCGGAATGACACGGTCGCCTGAATTCCCGCCTCGAAGGGTGGCGCGCGGGGTGGCGAAGGAGTTTACTGGCCCGACTCCCGGCGTCCGGCCGCCGTTCGGCGGGCCGGCCCGGCGCGTGGGGTACTGCGCACACCGTCGTGCGAGGGGGGAGAACCATGTTGCGAAGTGGCGTGGGGCAGAGGCGAGTGACCGGCGAGGGTGTGGATCCCAGAGTGGCCGAACTTCGGTCCGCCGTCTCCCGGCTCCGGCGCGAACTCGCCGTCCACCGGGCCGACTTCGCCGACCGTGGCATAGCCGAGAACGAGCTCGCCGCCCTGGACGCCATGGCGGTCGGCGGCACGCCCGAGGTACGCCGGCTCCGCCGCTCCCTGCTGATCGTCGCCGGCTCGCTCGGCTCCGTCAGTGCCCTCGCCGGCGGCCTCGCGGCCGTCCGCCACGCCGTCGAACTCTTCGGCCCCCCGCCCCCTGAGGACCGCCCGACGCGCTGAACGCGGCCGCGGGCCGCGCGGACGGGCACGCCGGCTCCCTCAGCTTCGAGCCGCCCCGGCAAGGCCCGGAGCCGGGCCCGGGAGACAGGGGGAGCGGGCCGCGGGGCCGTACCACCGGCCGCGCGGGCGGAGGGGCCGCGTGCGGGACGTACCGCCGCGCAACCGCCGCGACGGCTCCCTGCGGCCGAGACCGGGTCCCGAGCAGCGGCCCCGGCACGTAGCCCCCCAAGGGCGCGCGGCCGCCGGGCCCACTCAGCCGTCCGGGGGCAGGCGTCCCCGCCGGTCCGTCAGCGTCGGATCAGGCGCCGGGCGCGGGCCGCCGCCACCGCCGCCGTGCGGGAGTCGACGCCGAGTTTCGCGAAGACGTGCACCAGGTGGGACTTCACCGTCGCCTGGCTCAGGAACAGGGCCTTGCTGATCTGCTGGTTCGACAGGCCCTCGCCCACCAGCTGGAGCACCTCCAGTTCGCGCTTGGTCAGGGCCTGCGCGGGTGTCCGCATGCGGTCCATGAGCCGGTGCGCCACCGCCGGGGCGAGGGCGGACTGTCCGGCCGCCGCCGTGCGCACGGCCGCCGCCAGCTCCTCGGGCGGCGCGTCCTTCAGGAGGTAGCCCGACGCGCCCGCCTCCACCGCCGCCAGGATGTCCGCGTCCGTGTCGTACGTCGTCAGGACCAGCACCTTCGGACCCCCCGGCAGCGCCGTGACCGCCGCCGTGGCCTCCACGCCGTGCATGCCCGTCCCGAACTGGAGGTCCATCAGGACCACGTCGACGCCGCCCGCCGCCGCCAGCTCCACCGCCCGCTCGGCCGTCGCCGCCTCCGCGACCACGGCGAAGCCGGGTTCCGTGGCGAGGACGGCGCGCAGCCCGGCCCGTACCACCGGATGGTCGTCGGCCAGCAGGAGCCGTACGGTCATGTGCCCACCTCCTCGGGAAGGGGCAGCGAGACGGCCACCGCCGTCCCCTGCCCGGGCGCCGACTCGACCGTGAACGCGCCGCCCAGCGACCGCGCCCGCGACCGCATCGCCGGCAGGCCGAAACCGCCCTCGGAGGAGGGCCGCACCGCGGCGGGGTCGAAGCCGCGCCCGTCGTCCACCACGTCCAGCGTCACCGAGCCGTCCATGAACGACAGGGTGATCTCGGCGCGCGAGGCACCGGCGTGCCGCACCGTGTTCGCCAGCGCCGACTGCGCGATCCGCAGCAGCGCCACCTCGTACGGGGTCGGCAGCGCGACCGGCGTCCCGCTGACCGAGAACCGCACCCGCGGACCCGCCCCCGGCGCGCAGAGCCGCTCCAGCGCCGCCGCCAGGGAACCGTGCTCCAGGTCCGGCGGCGCCAGCGCCCGCACGAACCGCCGTGCCTCGGCCAGATTGTCCTGCGCCGCCCGCCGGGCCCGCTCGATGTGCCCGGCGGCCGGCGCGTCCGGCGGCAGCGCCCGCTCGGCGGCCCGCAGCAGCAGCTGGATCGAGGACAGCCCCTGCGCCAGGGTGTCGTGGATCTCCCGCGCCAGCCGCTCCCGCTCGGCGAGCGTCCCCGCGTGCCGCTCGGCCGCCGCCAGCTCCTCCCGGGTCTCGATCAGCTCCTCGATCAGCCGCCGCCGGCGCTCGCTCTCCCGGTACAGCGCCTGGTACCCGAGCACCGTCGCCACCGCCACCGCCGCCCCCAGCAGCGGTCCGATGAACACCCCCGGGTTGAGCGCGGCGCCGTGCCCCGCGTACGAGACGATGGCCGCGGCAGCCGTCAGCGCGACCGACGGCAGCGACCGGCGGACCGGCAGCAGGTGCAGCTGGAGGAAGTACAGCGGGAACGCCACCCACAGCGCCTCCGGCGTGACCCAGAGCAGCGCCAGCCACGACGCCCCGAGCAACGCCAGCCACACCCCGGCCGCCCGCCGCGACGCACGCACGGACGGCAGGAAGGAACCGGCCGCGTACACCGCCCCGGTGACCACCGCGAGCGCCGTCCCCGCCGTGTCCGACCGCACCCCCGCCAGCACCAGCAGCCCCGCCATCAGCAGATGCAGGCAGAGGCGCAGCACGCGCAGCGCGGGGGTGAGGGCACGGGGATCCATGATCTCCCAGCGTAGGCGGCGCACGGCCGCGCGGGCTCAACCGAAAGTTTGATCGTGGAGCCATCCGGGGCGCGATGCCCGCCGGGCGTCGGCGGACCAGGCTGGACGGCATGTTCGTGGCATGGAGAGACCTGAGATTCGCCCGGGGACGGTTCGCCCTCATGGGGGCCGTGATCGTCCTGATCACCCTGCTCGTGGGCCTGCTGTCCGGGCTGACGGCCGGACTCGCGCGGGAGAACGTCTCCGCGATCACCGGGCTGCCCGCCGACCGGCTCGCCTTCGCGGCACCAACGCCCGGCCAGGAGGTCTCCTTCACCCGTTCGACGGTGACGGAGGAGCAGTGGCGGCGGTGGGCCGAACGGCCCGGCGTCACCCGGGCCGCCCCGCTCGGCATCCGTACCACCGACGCCCGCGCGGGGGACCGCGCCGCCGCCGTCAGCGCCTTCGGTACGGAGCCGGGCGCGGGCCTCGCTCCCGGTCCCGTCGCCGCCGGCCGGGCCGTCCTCTCCACCTCCGCCGCCGCGGAACTGGACGTCACCGCCGGGGACACGGTCCGCCTCGGCCCCTTGGAGCTCACCGTCGCCGCGGTCGCGGGCGACGCCTCGTACAGCCACACGCCCGTCGTGTGGACCTCCCTCGCCGACTGGCAGCGCCTCGGCGCGACCGGCACCGGGCCGGGCGGCGGGGGATCCGGCGGACGGGGGGCCGGGGAGCGGGCCACCGTCGTCGTCCTCGCCGGCACCGGAGCCGACTGGGCGGCCGGCGACACCGCCCTCGGCACCCGGACCGGGACCGTGGACGAGGCGCTCACCGCCATCGGCTCCTACCAGGCCGAGAACGGCTCCCTCCAGATGATGCGCGCCTTCCTCTTCGCCATCTCCGCGCTCGTCATCGGGGCCTTCTTCACCGTCTGGACGATCCAGCGCGCCGGTGACGTGGCCGTCCTCAAGGCCCTCGGCGCCTCCACCCCGTACCTCCTCAGGGACGCCCTCGGCCAGGCCGTCCTCATGCTCACCGCCGGAACCCTCACCGGCACCGCCCTCGCCGCCGGTGCCGGGGCGCTGATCGCGGGCGGGGACGTGCCGTTCGTCCTGGAACCGCTCACCGTGCTCGGCCCGGCCGCCGTGATCACCGTCCTCGGGGTCCTCGGCGCCGCCCTGTCCGTCCGGCGGATCACCGCCGTCGATCCCCTCGCCGCCCTCGGGAGCGCCCGATGACCCTCGTCCTCGACGACATCACCCTCACCTACCCCGACGGTGACGGCCGCCTGACCGCCCTCGACTCCGTGTCCCTGGAGGTCCCGGCCGGCTCCCTCACCGCCGTCGTCGGTCCTTCGGGCTCCGGCAAGTCGAGCCTGCTCGCGGTGGCCGCGACCCTGGTCACCCCCGACCGGGGCGGGGTCCTGGTGGCCGGTGCCGACACCGGCGCGCTCTCCCCGGCCGCGCGGGCGGAACTGCGCCGGGACCACATCGGCATCGTCTTCCAGCAGCCCCATCTGCTGCCCTCCCTCACGGCCCTGGAGCAGCTCCAGCTGATGGCCCATCTGGCGGGGCGCCGGCCGAAGGAGGTACGGGAGCGGGCGCGGGACCTGCTGGACGCGGTCGGTCTCGCGGACCGGGCGGCGGCCCGCCCGCACCAGCTCTCCGGGGGCCAGCGGCAGCGCGTCAACATCGCGCGGGCCCTGATGAACGACCCCTCGGTGCTGCTGGTGGACGAGCCGACCAGCGCGCTCGACCACGAGCGGGGAGCGGCGGTGATGGACCTGATCGCCGGCCTGACGGCCGAGCGGGGAACCGCGACGGTTCTGGTCACGCACGACCGGACCCACCTGGCCCGCGCCACGCGCACGGTCACCGTCCACGACGGCCGCCTCACGGCGCCCGTGGCCGCCTGAGCACACGCGCGGGCCCGCCCTCCCGGAGTGGGACGGCGGGCCCGCGCGCGTGCGCCGGCGCGTTACGAGGCGCCGTTGGCGGCGGTGTTGGCGAGGGCCGTGGACAGCTCGCGCGCCACCTGCTGGAGGATCGGGACGATCTTCTCCGTCGCCGCCTCCGTCACCCGGCCCGCGGGCCCCGAGATCGAGATCGCCGCGGCCGTGGGGGAGTCGGGCACCGGCACCGCGAGGCAGCGGACCCCTATCTCCTGCTCGTTGTCGTCGACGGCGTAGCCGGTCACGCGGACCGTCTCCAGGGCCGCCAGGAAGCCCTCGGGCGTGGTGATCGTCTTCTCCGTGGCGGCCGGCATGCCCGTACGGGCGAGCAGCGCGCGCACCTCCTCGGCCGGCGCGTGGGCGAGCAGGGCCTTGCCGACGCCCGTCGAGTGCGGCAGCACCCGCCGGCCGACCTCGGTGAACATGCGCATCGAGTGCTTGGACGGCACCTGCGCCACGTAGACGATCTCGTCACCGTCGAGCAGCGCCATGTTGGCCGTCTCGCCGGTCTCCTCCACGAGCCGCGCCAGGTACGGGCGGGCCCAGGTGCCGAGCAGGCGGGAGGCGGACTCGCCGAGCCGGATGAGCCGTGGCCCGAGCGCGTACCGGCGGTTGGGCTGCTGGCGGACGTAACCGCACGCCACCAGCGTCCGCATCAGCCGGTGGATGGTGGGCAGGGGGAGCCCGCTGCTCGCGGAGAGCTCGCTGAGCCCGACCTCGCCCCCCGCGTCGGCCATCCGCTCCAGGAGGTCGAAGGCACGCTCAAGGGACTGGACGCCTCCGCTCGCGGCGGCGGGCTTGGCGGCGTCGGTGGTGCTGGCGCTGGACGTCGGCACGTCAACGGTCCTTTCGAGGCAGGCGGGCAAGGCAGCAGCCTACCGGGCCACCGGGCCGGGCACATGGCCTAGGTCCGGGCGTCCGGGCCGGTCAGGGGGGTGTTTGTCCGTTGTCGGCGGCCACGTCGAGGGGTCCTGATCCGCCCCGCATGTACGGAGCTACGTTCTACTGTACGAAATATCGATTCCACTTCATGGAAACATCCAAGCGGGCCGCCCGGACGTCCCCCAGGGCAAGTGTGCCCTTGACGCCATGTCGTCCCGGGTGAAGACTCCTTCAACAGTTCGTTGAATTTCTGCTTCACGGAAGAGGAAAAGGGGTACGGGTGGACGTCAACCTGGTCCTGCGCTCGACGCGTGTCATCACCCCCGAAGGCACCCGCGCGGCGTCGATCGCCGTCTCCGGCGGGACGATCACGGCCGTCCTGCCGTACGACGCCGAGGTACCGGCCGGCGCCCGGCTGGAAGACGTCGGGGACGACGTGATCCTGCCCGGCCTGGTCGACACCCACGTCCACGTGAACGACCCCGGCCGCACCGAGTGGGAAGGCTTCTGGACCGCCACCCGCGCCGCGGCCGCCGGCGGCATCACCACCCTCCTCGACATGCCGCTCAACTCGCTGCCGCCCACCACCACCGTCGACAACCTCCGCGTCAAGCAGGACGTCGCCCGCAGCAAGGCCCACATCGACGTCGGCTTCTGGGGCGGCGCCCTCCCCGACAACGTCAAGGACCTGCGGCCCCTGCACGACGCCGGCGCCTACGGCTTCAAATGCTTCCTCTCACCCTCCGGCGTCGAGGAATTCCCCGAACTCGACCAGGAACAGCTGGCCACCTCCCTCGCCGAGATCGCCGGCTTCGGCGGACTGATGATCGTCCACGCCGAGGACCCGCACCACCTCGCCGCCGCACCCCAGAAGTCCTCCCCGGCCTACGCGGACTTCCTCGCCTCACGCCCCCGCGACGCCGAGAACACCGCCATCGAGAACCTGATCAACCAGGCCCGGCGGCTCGACGCCCGCGTCCACGTCCTCCACCTCTCCTCCTCCGACGCGCTGCCGCTCATCGCCGCCGCCAAGGCCGAGGGGCTCAAGGTCACCGTGGAGTCCTGCCCCCACTTCCTCACCCTCACCGCCGAAGAGATCCCCGACGGCGCCACCGAGTTCAAGTGCTGCCCGCCCATCCGCGAAGCCTCCAACCAGGACGCCCTCTGGCAAGGCCTCGCCGACGGAGTGATCGACTGCATCGTCTCCGACCACTCGCCCTCCACGGCCGACCTCAAGACCCCTGACTTCTCCTCCGCGTGGGGCGGCATCTCCTCCCTCCAGCTCGGACTGCCCGCCATCTGGACCGAGGCCCGCCGCCGCGGCCACACCCTCGAAGACGTCGTGCGCTGGATGTCCGAAGGCCCCGCCCGCCTCGCCGGACTCGACACCAAGGGCGCCATCGAAGCGGGCCGCGACGCCGACTTCGCCGTCCTCGACCCCGAGGCCACCTTCACCGTCGACCCCGCCGAACTCCAGCACCGCAACCGCATCACCGCCTACGCCGGCAAGACCCTCCACGGCGTCGTCACCTCCACCTGGCTCCGCGGCCGGCGCATCAACGACCGCGGCACCCTCGCCGAACCCGCCGGCCGCCTCCTCGAAAGGAACAACTGACGTGCCCGCCATACCCCGCCACACCGGTGACGCCAGCCCCTACGGAGGCGGCGACCCCTACGCCGACTACCGCACCGCCGACTTCCCCTTCACCCGGTACGCCGACCTCGCCGACCGCCGCCTCGGCGCCGGAGTCATCGCCGCCAACGACGAGTTCTTCGCCGAGCGCGAGAACCTGCTGAAGCCCGAGCCCGCCGAGTTCGACCCCGAACACTTCGGCCACAAGGGCAAGATCATGGACGGCTGGGAAACCCGCCGCCGCCGCGGCGTCTCCGCCGACCAGCCCCACCCCACCGACGACGACCACGACTGGGCCCTCGTACGCCTCGGCGCCCCCGGCGTCATCCGCGGCATCGTCGTCGACACCGCCCACTTCCGCGGCAACTACCCCCAGGCCGTCTCCATCGAGGCCACCTCCGTCGCCGGCTCCCCCTCGCCCGAGGACCTCCTCGCCGACGACGTCAAGTGGACCACCCTCGTACCGCGCACCGCCATCGGCGGCCACGCCGCCAACGGCTTCGCCGTCGACGTCGAACAGCGCTTCACCCACCTCCGCGTCAACCAGCACCCCGACGGCGGCATCGCCCGCCTCCGCGTGTACGGCGAAGTCGCCCCCGACCCGCGCTGGCTCGCCGCCCTCGGCACCTTCGACCTCGCCGCCCTCGAGAACGGCGGCCAGGTCGAAGACGCCTCCGACCGCTTCTACTCCCCGGCCACCAACACCATCCAGCCCGGCCGCTCCCGCAAGATGGACGACGGCTGGGAAACCCGCCGCCGCCGCGACAAGGGCAACGACTGGATCCGCTACAGCCTCGCCGCCGAAGCCGAGATCCGCGCCGTCGAGATCGACACCGCCTACCTCAAGGGCAACAGCGCCGGCTGGGCCGCCCTCTCCGTCGCCGCCGAAGACACCGACGACTGGACCGAGATCCTCCCCAGGACCCGCCTCCAGCCCGACACCAACCACCGCTTCGTCCTCGACACCCCCGCCGTAGGCAGCCGCGTCCGCATCGACATCTACCCCGACGGCGGCATCTCCCGCCTCCGCCTGTACGGCTCCCTCACCGAAGCGGGCGCGGCCCGGCTCACCGCCCGCCACCAGGAACTCGGCGGCTGACCCACCCCAGCCACCGACCACCGGGCAGGCACGACACCCCGCCCGGCGGCCAGAGGACGCACCGACCCGACAGCACCGGTGCGTCCTCTGTCTTCTCTCCTGGGCTCGGTTCGCCTCCGGGCGCTCGAGCCGGGCTCACGGCCCCGGCCGTGCTCGACCCGCTCGTCCCTCGCGGGCCTGCGCGCGCCCAGGTCCGTTCCCCCGGCGCGCCCTTCGGCTCACTCGCCCGGGCGACTACGCCGTGTGGCCGCCGTCCACCGTGAACTCCGCGCCCGTCACGTACGACGCCTCAGGGCCCGCGAGGAACGAGACCATCGCGGCGACCTCCTCCGCGGTGCCGAAGCGGCCGAGAGCCGTCATCGAGGCCTGCGGTCCGGCGTACGGGCCGCCCGCCGGGTTCATGTCCGTGTCGGTCGGACCCGGATGGACCAGGTTCGCCGTGATGCCGCGCTCGCCCAGCTCACGGGCGAGCGCCTTCGTCAGGCCGACCAACGCCGCCTTGCTCGTCGCGTACAGCGTGCCACCCGGCCCCGGCACGCGGCCGGCGATGCACGAACCGATCGTCACGATCCGCCCGCCCCGGCCCAAACGGCCGGCCGCCGCCTGCGAGGCCAGGAACACCGCCCGGACGTTCACCGCGAGGACCCGGTCCACCTCCGCCAGGGACAGTGACTCCAACGGCCCCAGCACTCCCACGCCCGCGTTGTTCACCAACACGTCCAGCCGGCCCAGCGCGTCCGCGGCCCACTCCACCGCACCCGCCGCCTCCCCCGCGTCGGCCGCGTCCGCCCGCAGCGGCAGCGCCCTGCGTCCCGTCTCCTCGATCCTGGCCGCCACCTCCTTCGCCCGCCGCTCGTCCCGCACATAGGTGAACGCCACGTCCGCCCCCTCCCGCGCCAGACGCACCGCCGTGGCCGCCCCGATCCCCCGGCTGCCGCCCGTCACCAGAACCGCCGTACCGCTCCTCATGGACATCCCGGAACCCTTTCTCTCCGCACCAAGTGGTTGCGGGTTCAAGGAAACGCGGCGGCGGGTCCGGGCGCTGGCGGGAAACGGACACCACGACCGGCACCGATGAGTTCCGCCGGGCGGCGCGGTCGGAACTTCCGGGACACGATGGTCCGGAAGAGAAAGGCACGCGCCATGGCCACCCTCAGCCTCACCCAGTTCCTCAGCCTCGACGGCGTCCACCAGGCCCCCGGCGGCCCCGACGAGGACCGCACCGGCGGCTTCGAGCACGGCGGCTGGACCGTCCCCTACGCCGACGACGACTTCGGGCAGTTCATCGACGAGGTCTTCGCCCGCCCCACCGCCTTCCTCCTCGGCCGCCGCACCTACCAGATCTTCGCGAGCTACTGGCCCCACCGGAACGACCCGGCCGACCCGGTCGCCACCAAACTCAACGCCCTCCCCAAGTACGTCGCCACCACCACCCTGACCAGTGCCGACTGGGCAGGCACCACGCTCCTGCGCGGCGACATCCCGCAGGAGGTGGCCGCCCTCAAGGCACGCACCGAGGGCGAGATCCAGTCGCACGGCAGCGGCGGCCTCGCCCGCACCCTCCTCGACCACGATCTGATCGACACCCTCCACCTCCTCGTCTTCCCCGTGGTCCTCGGCACCGGCCGGCGCCTCTTCCCCGAAGGCACCCGGCCCACCGCGTTCCGGCACATCGAGGGCCGCACCACGAGCACCGGCGTCACCATCCACACGTACGAGCGGGCAGGCCGCCCCACCTACGGCAGCTACTGACCCCGGGGGAGAGCAGCAGAGAAAGGTGTAGCCGCCACGGGCCGTGCCCGGTACGGTGAGCGCTCCACGTGCGAGCCGCCGAAGTCTCCACCCCGTCACCACCGTTGGAGCTCCGGCCGCCATGACGTCGATCGCCGCCCCCGTCCCCCTCGGCACCACCCGCCGGGCCTGGGTCACCGACCTCCCGCTGCTCCTCGTGGCCGTCGTCTGGGGCGGCAGCTACCTCGCCGCCAAGGGCATCACCACCACCCACACCGTCGTCGCCGTCCTCGTCCTGCGCTTCGCGCTCGTGCTCCCCGTTCTGGTCGTCGCCGGCCGGCGCAGGCTGCGGGCGCTCGGCGCCGCCCAGTGGCGCGGAGCCGCCCTCCTCGGGCTGATCCTCAGCGGGATCTTCCTCCTGGAGACCTACGGCGTCGTCCACACCTCCGCCACCAACGCGGGCCTCATCATCAGCCTCACCATGATCCTCACCCCGCTCGCCGAGGCCGCCGTCACCCGCACCCGCCCGCCGCGGGCCTTCCTGGGCGCCGCCGCCCTCTCCGTCACCGGCGTCGTCCTGCTCACCCAGGGCGGAGGCTTCACCACGCCCTCCCTCGGCGACCTGCTGATGCTGCTCGCCGCCGTCGCCCGTACCGTCCACGTCCTGGCCATGTCCCGTATCAAGGCCGTACGGTCCGCCGACTCGCTCTCGCTCACCACCGTCCAGCTCGGTGCCGCCGTCGCCGTCTTCGCCGTCATCGCCGCCGTCCCCGGCACCGGAGCCTCCCCCTGGACCGTGGCGCTCGGCTTCGGCCCCCGCGAGTGGGCCGGACTCCTCTTCCTCTCCGTCCTCTGCACCCTCTTCGCCTTCGCCGTGCAGATGTGGGCCGTCCGCCGCACCTCCCCTTCCCGGGTCAGTCTCCTCCTCGGAACCGAACCGCTCTGGGCCGCCGCCGCGGGCCTCGCCCTCGCCGGGGACCGGCTCGGCCTCCCCGGTCTCGTGGGCGCCGCCCTCGTCCTCGCCGGGACCGCGTGGGGCCGCCGCACCGCCGACCGGGACGCCCGATAGGTTCAGTGCTCATGACATCCGCTGCCCCCGAATCCCCCCTCGTCACCCGCGCCCGGCGCACCCAGGGCTGGGGTCTCGGCCTGCTGACCGTGGCCGCGCTCCTCTGGGTCTGGTTCGCCGTGCTGCTCCTCACCCCGTACGAGCAGGAAGGTGGCGGCAGCCCCTGCCCGCCCCTCCTCACCAGCGAGTACGTCCACCACGACGACTGCGTCGAGGCCCGGGACTGGCCCGGTCTCCTCGCCCTGCTCGGGGGCTCCGTCCCCTTCGCCGCCGCCGGCGCCGCCCTCTACGCCGCCGGCGCCGTCACCCAGCGGTTCGCCGAACACCTCGGCGCGCGGGACAGCTGACCCCCGCCCGCCCCGGGCCGGGACGCTCAGTCCTTCGCCACCCGGTCCGAAGCGATCATCACGGCCAGCCCCAGGACCGCGATCACCAGGTTCGCGTACAGCTCCCTGCCCTCCAGGACGGCTATGTTCTCCGTCAGGAAACGGGTCAGGCCCATGAAGGTGAACCAGCCGTCCGTCAGCTCGCGGACCACCCCGCAGACTCCGAAGACGGTGAGCAGAAAACCGGTGACCTCAAGAAACCTCTTCATGGAGCGATCATGACCGGGGCGGCCCGCCCGCCGCGTCCGCCGTTCGGCCACGCCGCCCGCGACGAAAGTCTCGATCCCGGCGACTTCGGTACCGGCGCGGGCCCGCACGACCCGGTACGCGGCCCCCGGCTGCGTACATTGCGCCTATGACAGGCACGGACCGGCAGCACTGGCTGTTCCCCTCGCACCTGGTCGCCCCGGACGGGGACGGGACGGCCCGGCCCCGGCGTACCGTCCGCGACTGGGTCGTCGACACCGCCCTCTTCCTGCTCGCCGCCCTCGTCGGGCTCGTCGCCGCCGACAGCAGCGCCGAGTACAGCGGCCCCACGGTCATCCTGCTCGACCAGCTCACCGGCGCCGCCGCCTGCTGCGCGCTCTGGCTCCGCCGCCGGTGGCCCGCCGGGCTCGCGACCGGCCTTTCCCTGGTGAGTGTCGTCGCCCCGGTCGCGGGCGGCGCTCTCCTCGCCGCCCTGTTCAGCGTCGCCGTCCGCCGCCCCTTCCGTCAGGTCGCCGCCATCGGCGCGCTCGCCGTCGCCACCTCCACCGCCCAGGTGTTCGTCCGGCCCGACCCCACGATCAACGCCGGGATCGCGACACTCCTCGGCTTCGTCCTCATCCTCCTCGTCACCGCCTGGGGCATGCTCGTCCGCTCCCGCCGCCAGCTCGTCGAGGCCCTCCGCGAACGGGCCCGGCGCGCCGAGGCCGAGGCCGAACTCCGGGTCGCCCAGGCGCAGCGCCTCGCCCGCGAGGCGATCGCCCGTGAGATGCACGACGTCCTCGCCCACCGCCTGACCCTGCTCAGCGTCCACGTCGGCGCCCTCGAATTCCGCCCCGTCGCCCCGCCCGAGCAGATCGCCCGCGCCGCCGGCGTCATCCGCGACAGCGCCCACGAGGCGCTCCAGGACCTCCGCGAGATCATCGGAGTGCTCAGGGCCCCCGGCGACTCCGCGGACCCCGGCGACCCGGGCGGCGGCAACCGCCCCCAGCCCACCCTCGCCACCCTCGACGCGCTCGTGGCCGAATCCCGGGACGCCGGCATGCGGGTCGTGCTCGACTCCACCGTGGGCGACCCGGCCGCCGTGCCCGCCGCCACCGGCCGCACCGTCTACCGCATCGCCCAGGAGGGCCTCACGAACGCCCGGAAACACGCCCCCGGCACCGAGGTCACCCTCACCGTCCGGGGCCGCCCCGGCGACGGCCTCACCGTCGACGTCCACAACCCCGCCCCCGCCGGGCCCGTCCCGCACGTCCCCGGCTCCGGCCAGGGTCTCATCGGGCTCACCGAACGCGCCGCCCTCGCCGGCGGCCGGCTCACCCACGGTCCCGCCCCCGACGGGGGCTTCGCCCTGCACGCCTGGCTACCGTGGCCCGCATGACCATCCGGCTGATCGTCGTCGACGACGACCCCCTCGTCCGCGCGGGCCTCTCCCTCATGCTCGGCGGCGCCGAGGACCTCGAGATCGTCGGCGAGGCCGCCGACGGAGGCGAGGTCCCCGCCCTCGTCGAGCGAGTCGCCCCCGACGTCGTCCTCATGGACCTCCGCATGCCCGGCGTCGACGGCCTCACCGCCACCGCGCGCCTGCGCGCCCGCCCCGGCGCACCCGAAGTCCTCGTCCTCACCACCTTCCACGCCGACGAGCAGGTGCTCAGCGCCCTGCGCGCCGGCGCCGCCGGGTTCCTCCTCAAGGACACCCCGCCCGCCGAGATCGTCACCGCCGTCCGCCGGGTCGCCGCCGGCGACCCCGTGCTCTCCCCGGCCGTCACCCGTCAACTGATGCGCCACGTCGCCGGCACCCCCCAATCCCGTGGCGATGCCCCGCCCCGGCGCGCCGCCGACCCCGGCCGCCGCGCCGCTCTCGACGCGCTGCCCGAGCGTGAGCGGGAGGTCGCCCTGGCCGTCGGCAGGGGCCTGTCGAACGCGGAGATCGCCGCCGAGCTGTACATGAGCGTGCCCACCGTCAAGACGTACGTCTCCCGCCTCCTGGCCGGCCTCGGGCTCAACAACCGTGTGCAGATCGCCCTGTTCGTCCATGACGCGGGCCTGGCGGACGGGGAGGCCTGAGAAGCCCGGCGGACGCGCCCGACCCCCGGGGCGGCGGCATTCCGGATGGTGGCCGAGCGGCGGATGCAGCGGGCCGGCCGGCCGCCCAGGCGAAAGAAACGCCCTACCCCCCGCCCGCCGCCCCGTCCACGCGGACCGGACGCCGCTCGCGCCGGGAGCGCTCGCACGCCTCCGCGATCCGCAGGGCCGTCAGCGCCTCCCGGCCGTCGCACGGGTTGCCGGTCTCCCCCCGCACCAGCCGTACGAACGCGTCCAGTTCGGCCTCGTACGCCGGGGCGAACCGCTCAAGGAAACCCGGCCACGGACTCGACGGCGCCGGCGGGCCCGGCGGTTCCACCGACCGCAGCGGCGTCCGGTCGCCCAGGCCCACCGCGATCTGGTCCCGGTCGCCCGCCAGTTCCATCCGCACGTCGTACCCGGCCCCGTTGCACCGGGTCGCCGTCGCCGTCACCAGCGTCCCGTCGTCCAGGGTGAGCAGCGCGGCCGCCGTGTCCACGTCGCCCACGGCGCGGAACATCTCGGGGCCCGCGTCCGCGCCCGCCGCGTACACCTCCACCACCTCCCGGCCCGTCACCCACCGCACGATGTCGAAGTCGTGGACCATGCAGTCCCGGAACAGCCCCCCGGACAGCGGCAGGTACGCGGCGGGCGGCGGCTCCGGGTCCGAGGTGGCCGCCCGTACCGTGTGCAGCCGGCCCAGCCGCCCCGAGAGCACCGCCTCCCGCGCCGCCCGGTATCCCGCGTCGAAGCGGCGCATGAAGCCGATCTGCAGCGCGGTGCCCGCCCGCGCCACCGCGCCGAGCGCGGCCGAGGTCCCCGGCACGTCCAGAGCGATCGGCTTCTCGCAGAAGGCGGGCAGACCCGCGCCCGCCGCCCGGGCGATCAGCTCCGCGTGCGAGGCCGTCGCCGAGGCGATCACCACGGCGTCCAGCTCCGCCGCGAGCAGCGCGTCCACGTCCGGCGCGACCCGCGCCCCGAGCGCCCCCGCCACCGCCTCCGCGCGCCCCCGGTCGGCGTCCGCGAGGACGAGCGCCCCGACCCCCGGATGCCGGGCGAGGACGCCCGCGTGGAAGCCGCCGATCCGCCCCGTACCGATCACTCCGATGCGCATGGCCCCCACCGTGGAGGCGCCCGTACCCCCTGTCAAGGTTTGTCAGGACAGCCGGACGTCACGACTTCCCGTCATCCGCGCCCGCCGTTACGCTCCCCTCCGTGCCCCCGCCGACCAGCTCCCCGCTGCCCCCGCTCTCCGTGGACCGCACCAGCCCGGTCCCGCTCTACTTCCAGCTCGCCCGCCAGCTGGAGAGCGCCGTGGAGGACGGGACCCTCGCCCCGGGCACGCTCCTCGGCAACGAGATCGACCTCGCCACCCGCCTCGGCCTCTCCCGGCCCACCGTCCGCCAGGCCATCCAGACCCTCGTCGACAAGGGACTCCTGGTCCGCCGCCGGGGCGTCGGCACCCAGGTCGTGCGGACCGGGGTCCGCCGCCCCCTGGAGCTCAGCAGCCTCTACGACGACCTGGAGAGCACCGGCCACCGGCCCGCCACCCGCGTCCTCGTCAACCGCCTCGAACCCGCCCCCGCGCCGGTCGCCGCCGCCCTCGGCATACCGGAGGGCACCGCCGTCCACTACCTGGAGCGGTTGCGCACCGCCCACGGCGAACCCCTCGCGTACCTGCGCAACCACCTGCCCGCCGGACTCATCGACGCCGGCACCGCGCCCCTGGAGACCACCGGCCTCTACCGGACGCTCCGCGCCGCCGCCCTCACCCTCCACAGCGCCCGCCAGACCGTCGGCGCCCGCGCCGCCACCGCGTCCGAGGCCGCCCTGCTCGACGAACCACCCGGCGCGCCGCTCCTCACGATGGAACGCACGACCTTCGACGACACCGGCCGCGCGATCGAGCACGGTTCCCACCTCTACCGCGCCGGCCGCTACTCCTTCGAGTTCCGGCTGATGGTCCGTCCGTAGCCCCCCGCGGCCGTGAACGGGCCCCACTGACGAGCGCCAGGACCGGCATGACCGATACTGCAATGCACGCAGAAGGACACAAAGGAGGGCACGGCCTCGTGACCAGGCTTCGGACAGGAGGGGTACGCGCCGCCGTCGGCGCCGTGCTCGCGCTCACACTGACGGCAGCGCTGGCGGGGTGCAGCAGCACCGGCGGCAAGCGGGCGGAGGACGCCCGAAGGGCGGCCGAGGCCCAGGGCCGGTCGGCCGTGGACACCCCCCGCTGGACCTTCGCGATGGTGACCCACTCCGGCGACGGCGACACCTTCTGGGACATCGTCCAGAAGGGCGCCAAGCAGGCCGCCGTCAAGGACAACATCACCTTCCTCTACGCCCACAGCGACGAGGGCAAGGAGCAGGCCCAGCTGGTCGACTCCTACATCTCCAAGGGCGTCGACGGGCTGATCGTCACCCTCGCCAAGCCCGACGCGATGAAGGCGGCCGTGGAGAAGGCCGTCAAGGCCGGGATCCCGGTGATCACCGTCAACTCGGGCGCCGAGCAGTCCAAGGCCTTCGGCGCCCTCACCCACATCGGCCAGGACGAGACCGTCGCCGGCGAGGCCGTCGGCGAGGAGCTCGACAGGCGGGGCCGGAAGAAGGCCCTCTGCGTCCTGCACGAGCAGGGCAACGTCGGCCACGAGCAGCGCTGCGCCGGCGCGCGGAAGACCTTCGGCGGTGAGCTCGTCAACCTCTACGTCGACGGCACCAACATGCCGGACGTCAAGGCGTCCATCGAGGCCAAGCTCCAGTCCGACAAGGACCTCGACGCCGTCGTCACCCTCGGTGCCCCCTTCGCCGACACCGCCGCACAGGCGGCCCGCAGCGCCGGCAGCAAGGCCGAGGTCGACACCTTCGACCTCAACGCCAAGGTGGCGGCCGCCCTCCAGGCCGGCACCCTCGGCTTCGCCGTCGACCAGCAGCCCTACCTCCAGGGCTACGAGGCCGTCGACCTGCTGTGGCTGTACCGCTACAACGCCGACGTCCTCGGCGGCGGCCGCCCCGTCCTCACGGGCCCCCAGATCATCACCAAGGACCAGGCCGGCGCACTCGCCCGGTACACGGAGCGGGGTACCCGATGAGCACCACCGCCCCGGCCCCGGACGGCATCGACCACGTCGACGAGCGCCTGCTGCGCACCACCCCGCTGAAGAAGCTGCTGGCCCGGCCCGAGCTGGGCTCGGTCGTCGGCGCGCTCGCCGTCTTCGTCTTCTTCGCGGTGGTCGCCGACAGCTTCCTGCGCCTGTCCAGCCTCGGCACGGTCCTCTACGCCGCCTCCACCCTCGGCATCATGGCCGTCCCCGTCGCCCTGCTGATGACCGGCGGCGAGTTCGACCTCTCCGCCGGTGTGCTGGTGACCAGCTCCGCGCTCGTCTCCTCGATGTTCAGCTACCAGCTGACCGCCAACGTCTGGGTCGGCGTCGGCGTCTCGCTGCTCGTCACCCTGGCCGTCGGCGTCTTCAACGGCTTCATGCTGACCCGTACCAAGCTGCCCAGCTTCATCATCACGCTGGGCACCTTCCTCATGCTGACGGGCCTCAACCTGGGCCTCACCAAACTCATCGCCGGCACCGTCTCCACCAAGACCATCGCCGACATGGAGGGCTTCCGCTCCGCCCGCGCCCTCTTCGCCTCCCAGCTGACCGTCGGCGGCGTCGAACTCAAGGTGACGATCCTGTGGTGGCTCGGCCTCGTCGCCGTCGCCACCTGGATCCTGCTCCGCACCCGCTTCGGCAACTGGATCTTCGCCGTCGGAGGCGGCGCCGACGCCGCCCGCGCCGTCGGCGTCCCCGTCCACCGCACGAAGATCGGCCTCTACGCGGCGGTCGCCTTCTGTGCCTGGGTCTCCGGCCAGCACCTGCTGTTCTCCTTCGACGTCGTCCAGTCCGGCGAAGGCGTCGGCAACGAGCTGATCTACATCATCGCGGCCGTCATCGGCGGCTGTCTGATCACCGGCGGGTACGGTTCGGCCGTCGGCTCCGCCGTCGGCGCCCTCATCTTCGGCATGACCAGCAAGGGCATCGTCTACGCCGAGTGGAACCCCGACTGGTTCAAGTTCTTCCTGGGCGCGATGCTGCTCCTCGCGACCCTCCTGAACGCCTGGATCCGCAAGCGCGTGGAGGCCACCAAGTGACGACCGCTCCTCTTGTCGAGCTGGCCGGCGTCAGCAAGTACTACGGCAACATCCGCGCCCTCGAAGGCGTCTCCCTGGAGGTCCGCGCCGGGGAGATCACCTGCGTCCTCGGCGACAACGGCGCCGGCAAGTCCACCCTCATCAAGATCGTCGCCGGTCTGCACCGGCACGACGCCGGAACGTTCCGCATCGAGGGCGAGGAGGTCACCCTCGCCAACCCGCGCGACGCCCTCGACCGGGGCATCGCCACCGTCTACCAGGACCTCGCCGTCGTCCCCCTCATGCCGGTCTGGCGCAACTTCTTCCTCGGCTCCGAGCCCACCCGCGGCAGGGGCCCCTTCCGCCGGCTCGACGTCGAACTGATGCGGGCCACCACCCGCGAGGCCCTGCTCCGCATGGGCATCGACCTGCGCGACGTCGACCAGCCCATCGGTACCCTCTCCGGCGGCGAGCGCCAGTGCGTCGCCATCGCCCGCGCCGTCCACTTCGGCGCCAAGGTCCTCGTCCTGGACGAGCCGACCGCCGCCCTCGGCGTCAAGCAGTCCGGGGTCGTCCTGAAGTACGTCGCCGCCGCCCGCGACCAGGGTCTCGGCGTCATCCTCATCACACACAACCCGCACCACGCCCACCTCGTCGGCGACCGGTTCGTCCTGCTCAAGCGGGGCGTCATGGCGGCGAGCCACACCAAGGACTCCGTCACGCTGGACGAGTTGACCCGGCAGATGGCCGGCGGCAGCGAGCTGGAGGACCTGCGCCACGCCCTGGAACGCCCCACCGGCGCGTAACGGGCACCCGACCCCCCTCCTGGCAGAATCGGAGCCGATGAGTACCTACCGTGACCTCGCGCACCGCGGCTCCGCCCGCGGCACCGTGCTGCGGACCGTCGGGAGCCGGGAGCGCCGCTCCCACCTGACGGCGCCCCGGGTGCCGACCGTCGGCATCGACATCGGCGGTACGAAGGTGATGGCCGGGGTCGTCGACGCGGACGGCAACATCCTGGAGAAGCTCCGCACCGAGACCCCGGACAAGTCCAAGAGCCCCAAGGTCGTCGAGGACACCATCGTCGAACTGGTCCTGGACCTCTCCGACCGGCACGACGTGCACGCGGTCGGGATCGGCGCCGCCGGCTGGGTCGACGCCCACCGGGCCCGCGTCCTCTTCGCGCCGCACCTCGCCTGGCGCAACGAACCCCTCAGGGACGCCCTCCAGGCCCGTCTCGCGGTCCCCGTCATGGTCGACAACGACGCCAACACGGCCGCCTGGGCCGAGTGGCGCTTCGGCGCCGGACGCGGCGAGGACCACCTCGTCATGATCACGCTCGGCACCGGCATCGGCGGTGCCATCCTGGAGGACGGCCAGGTCAAGCGCGGCAAGTTCGGCGTCGCCGGCGAGTTCGGCCACATGCAGGTGGTCCCCGGCGGCCACCGCTGCCCCTGCGGCAACCGCGGCTGCTGGGAGCAGTACAGCTCCGGCAACGCCCTGGTCCGCGAGGCCCGCGAGCTGGCCGCCGCCGACTCCCCGGTCGCGTACAACATCATCGAGCGGGTCAAGGGCCACATCCCGGACATCACCGGCCCCCTCATCACAGAGCTCGCCCGCGAGGGCGACGCCATGTGCGTCGAACTCCTCCAGGACATCGGCCAGTGGCTCGGCGTCGGCATCGCGAACCTCGCCGCCGCCCTGGACCCCTCCTGCTTCGTCGTCGGCGGGGGCGTCTCCGCCGCCGACGACCTGCTCATCGGCCCCGCCCGGGACGCCTTCCGCCGCCATCTCACCGGCCGCGGCTACCGCCCCGAGGCCCGCATCACCCGCGCCCAGCTCGGCCCCGAGGCGGGCATGGTGGGCGCCGCCGACCTCGCCCGGCTCGTCGCCCGCCGCTTCCGCCGCGCCAACCGGCGCCGGGTGGAGCGGTACGAGCGGTACGAGCGCTACGCCCAGGCCTTCCGGAACGGCGCCCAGGCCCTCGGCGACCGCACCCCCGAGGACCCCCGGCCATGACCGTCCCGCAGCAGACCCCGCAGACGCTGCGGTCCCCGGAGCCGTACCGCCGCCGGAAGACCGGACTGCCCGAGGGGCACGGCCACATGATCCGCCGCCGCTGGCTCACGGCGGTCATCATCGTGCTGCTCGTCGGCATCCCCGCCGGCTATCTGGTGATCTCCGCCGGCCAGAGCCGGGACAGCGGCCGCGACAAGGAGCGCGAGTCCTCGGTCGTCGGCCTCCAGGACAACTGGCCGTCGCAGATGAAGCGCCGTGTCTTCGAGGTCCCGATCCCGCGCGGCGCCTGGGACGTCGCGTACTACGAGACCAGCAACTGGAAGACCAGCCGCCTCTACGTCCGCTTCACCACCACGGCCACCGGTCTGGACACCTTCCTCGCCGAATCCGGCACGAGCCGCGCCGCGCTCGGCCCCGGACGGGTCACGGTGGGGGAGCGGGACGCCGACATCGTCGGCTGGGCCTTCGGCCCCGACGGGACCTGGTCGGCCACGACCGTCACCCGCGAGCGGCCCCGGCCCGCCACCGACATCACCGTGGACCTGACCGACCCGGCCTTCCCGCAGGTGTACGTGGTCTCCACGACCAGCCCCTGAGGCGGCCCGCCGCCGATCGGGCCGGCCGGCCGTACGTCCGCGCGGTCAGGCGGTGCGGCCCGCGTCGATCTCGGCCACGAGGGCTTCGACGCGGGCCCGGATCTCGTCCCGGATGGGCCGTACGGCCTCGACGCCCTTGCCCGCCGGGTCGTCCAGCGCCCAGTCGCGGTACCGCTTGCCGGGGAAGACCGGGCAGGCGTCGCCGCAGCCCATGGTGATCACGTAGTCCGACGCCCGGACGGTGTCGGCGGTCAGCACCTTCGGCCGCTGGTCCGCGATGTCGATGCCGAGCTCGGCCATGGCGGCGACGGCGGAGGGGTTGACCCGCTCGCCGGGGGCCGAGCCGGCGGAACGGACCTCCACACGGTCGCCCGCCAGGTGACGCAGGAAGCCCGCGGCCATCTGGGAGCGGCCCGCGTTGTGGACGCAGACGAAGAGGACGGAGGCGAGCGGGGCGGTCATCGGTTCTTCCTCGGGGTGGGAGGGAAGCGGGCGGCCCCGGCCGGACATCAGCGGGGGATGATGTGAAAGTATCAGCCCATGATGACGTCAGTCGACACTGACCTGATCCGGGTGCTGGCCGACCCGCTCAGGCTCCGGATCGTGACCCTGCTCGCCCGCGAGACGCTCTGCACCACCCACCTGGTGGAGGAGACCGGCGCCCGGCAGACCAACCTCTCCAACCACCTGAGGGTCCTGCGCGAAGCCGGGGTGGTCGACACGGAGCCCTGCGGCCGGTTCACGTACTACCGCCTGAAGCCCGAGGTCATCGAGACGCTCGCCGGCCAGTTCACCGCCCTGGCCGCCTCCGCCCGTGCCCACGCCGACACCAAGAGGTCCTGCCCGTGACCCCCGTCGCCCCCGCGACCACCGAGGAGCCCTCGGTCGCCGGGAAGCTGTCGACACTCGACCGCTTCCTCGCCGTCTGGATCCTGCTCGCCATGGCCCTCGGACTCGGCCTCGGGCGGCTGGTCCCCGGCCTGGACGACGCCCTGGCGAAGGTCGAGATCGGCGGCATCTCGCTGCCGATCGCCGCCGGTCTGCTGATCATGATGTACCCGGTCCTCGCCAAGGTCCGCTACGACCGGCTCGATGCCGTCACCGGCGACAGGAAGCTCATGGTGGCGTCGCTCGTCGTCAACTGGGTCCTCGGCCCGGCCGTCATGTTCGCACTGGCCTGGATCTTCCTGCCGGACCTGCCCGAGTACCGCACCGGCCTGATCGTCGTCGGCCTCGCCCGGTGCATCGCCATGGTCGTCATCTGGAACGACCTCGCCTGCGGCGACCGTGAGGCGGCAGCCGTCCTGGTGGCGCTGAACTCGGTCTTTCAGGTGCTCGCGTTCGGCCTGCTGGGCTGGTTCTACCTCGACCTCCTCCCCGGCCTGCTGGGCCTCGGCGAGGGGGAGGCCCTCGACATCTCCATGGGGAAGATCGCGTGGAACGTCGTCGTCTTCCTCGGCGTCCCGCTCCTCGCCGGCTTCCTCACCCGCCGTGTCGGCGAGCGGAGGATCGGCCGCGAGTCCTACGAGGCCGAGTTCCTGCCGAGGATCGGCCCGTGGGCGCTGTACGGCCTGCTGTTCACGATCGTCCTCCTCTTCGCCCTGCAGGGGAGGACCATCACCTCGCAGCCGCTGGACGTGGCCCGGATCGCGCTGCCGCTGCTGGTCTACTTCGCGGTGATGTGGTTCGGCTCCTTCGCCCTCGGCAAGGCCGTCGGCCTGCGGTACGACCGGACCGCCACCCTGGCGTTCACCGCCGCCGGCAACAACTTCGAGCTGGCCATCGCCGTGGCCATCGCGACCTTCGGCGTCACCAGCGGACAGGCCCTCTCCGGCGTGGTCGGCCCCCTCATCGAGGTCCCCGTCCTCATCGCGCTGGTGTACGTGTCGCTGGCCTGGCGCCGGAGATTCCCCCCGGCCCGGCGGTGACCGTCACGGCCGCCCGGGTCACCCGATCCGGGGGCTGCGGCGCTCGATGAGGACGGTGTCGCGCCAGCGGCCGTGGAGCATGCCGATGCGCTCGCGGGTCCCGACCACCCGGAAACCGGCCCGCGCGTGCACGGCGAGGCTGGCGGCGTTCTCGGGGAAGACGCCGGACTGGATCGTCCAGATCCCGGCGGCCTCGGTGGAGTCGATCAGCGCGGCGAGGAGCGCTCCGGCGACGCCCCGCCCGCGCGCCTCGGGGTGGACGTACACGGAGTGCTCGACCACGCCGGCGTACACGCACCGGTCCGAGACGCCGGTCGCGGCCACCCAGCCGAGGAGCCGGCCGGCCCCGTCGACGGCGGCGAAGCGGTGCGCGGGCAGCTTGGCCGCGTCGAACTCCTCCCAGGTGGGGGCCACCGTCTCGAAGGTGGCGTGGCCCTCGTCGATACCGGCCTGATGGATCGCGATGACCTCGCCGGCGTGGGCGGCGGTGAGCGGCACCACCCGGGGTGAGGCGGTCACGCGGCGGCCGCCTTGGTGAGCAGCTGCCCCATGGCCGCCAGGACGGCGGGTTCGACCCGGTAGTAGACCCAGGTGCCGCGCCGTTCGGAGGAGAGCAGTCCGGCCTCCCGCAGTTTCCTCAGGTGGTGCGAGACGGTCGGCTGGGAGACCCCGACGTCGGAGATGTCGCAGACGCAGGCCTCGCCGCCCGGGTGCGAGGCGACGGCGGAGAAGAGGCGGAGGCGCACCGGATCGCCCAGGGCCTTGAACATCCTCGCGGTGCGCTCGGCCTCGTCCGCCTTCAGTGGCCGTTCGGCCAGGGGTGGGCAGCAGGCCTCGGTGTTCGACATGTGTCTATGTTGACATGCGTCGAATCAATACCGCCTCCATATAGACACCTGTCTATGTTGACGACTGTCGAATCAGGTGCCAGGCTGGGGTCACTACACATCGACAGACGTCGATACAGCGAGGGGAACCGCCGTGACCACCACCGCTCAGCCGCTGCCCGTCCTCGTGATCGGGGCCGGCCCGGCCGGCCTGGCCGCCGCCGCCCATCTGCTCGAGCGCGGCATCGAGCCGCTCGTCCTGGAGGCGGGGGAGCGGCCGGGCGCCGCCGTCCGCGCGTGGGCGCACGTCCGGCTGTTCTCGACCTGGGGCGAGGTCGTCGACCCGGCCGCCACGGCCCTCCTCGCCCGTACCGGCTGGACCGCGCCCGACCCGGCCGCCTACCCGACGGGCGGCGACTGGGCGGACCGGTACCTCCAGCCGCTGGCCGACGCGCTGGGGGACCGCGTGCGCCTCGGCGTCCGCGTCACCGGAGTCAGCCGCGCCGGCCGTGACCGGACCGTGGACGCGGACCGCGCGGCCCGTCCGTTCACCGTGCACACCGAGCGCGCCGACGGCCGCGAGGAACGCTTCCTCGTCCGCGCCGTGATCGACGCCTCCGGTACGTGGTCCACCCCCGGCCCCGCCGGCGCCTCCGGCCTCCCGGCCCTCGGCGAGAAGGCGGCCGCCGCCCGGATCGCGTACCGCGTCCCCGACCTGCGCGACCCCGCCGTCCGCGCGCGGTACGCGGGCCGGCGCACCGCCGTCATCGGCTCCGGCGCCTCCGCCTTCACCGCGCTCGCCTCCCTCGCCGACCTCGCCGGGGCCGAGGACGGCGAAGGGACGAAGGCGGTGTGGATCCTGCGCCGGGGCCTGACCGGTGCCACCTTCGGCGGCGGTACGGCCGACCAGCTGCCCGCCCGGGGAGCCCTCGGCCTCGCCGCAGAGGCCGCCGTCGACGAAGGCCACGCGGAGGCCGTCACCGGCTTCCGCACCGAGGCGATCGAACGCGCGGGCGACCGCCTGGTCCTCGTGGCGGAGGACGGCCGCCGCCTCGACCCGGTGGACGAGGTCGTCGTCCTCACCGGCTTCCGCCCCGACCTGTCCTTCCTCGCCGAACTCCGTCTCGGCCTGGACGAACGCCTCCAGGCCCCCGTCGCCCTGGCCCCGCTGATCGACCCGAACCAGCACTCCTGCGGCACCGTGTACCCGCACGGGGTCAAGGAGCTCTCCCACCCGGAGGAGGGCGTGTACCTGGTCGGGATGAAGTCCTACGGACGCGCGCCGACCTTCCTCGCGCTCACCGGCTACGAACAGGTCCGCTCCGTCGTCGCGGCCCTCGCCGGTGACCACGAGGCCGCCGAGCGCGTCGAACTCGTCCTGCCCGAGACGGGCGTGTGCGGCGGCGCCGGCCTCTACGACCAGCAGGCCGCGGACCGGCCGGCCGCGGTCGACGCGGCCGCGGCGGAAGGCTGCTGCGCCCCGGCGCCCGACCTGATCCGGCTGGGCACCACCGGATCCGCCCCTTCCTGCGGCTGACCCGCCTCCCCCCGGTCCGCTCTCAGGCGGGGTGACCGGGCGAGAAGTGGAGGACGTCACCGAGCCGCAGCGCGCGGGGGCGGCCCTCCGGCGCCCGCCCCTCCGGCCCCGCCGAGCCGCCGGCGACCGGGGTCAGGCGGAAGCCGACGTGGTCCCCACCGTCCGTGCGCTCCTCCACGCGGCCCACGAACCAGGCGTCGGCGTCCGCGAGCAGGGGAGTGGCGTGGGGCCCCTCCGTCCACTCCGTCCGGGCGAACTTGTCGACGCGGTGCCCGGTCTCCTCGGCGAACAGGCGGGCGGTCTCCAGGCGCGCCCGGCTCAGCACGTGCACGGCCAGGTGCGCGGACCGGCAGGCGACCTCGTAGGTGTGGTTGCGCCGGGACAGCCACACCATGAAGCCCTCCGGGTCGATCGAGCACTGGGAGGCGAACCCCACGAGACAGCCGGCCCGCGTGCCGTCCCCGGCCCTCGCCGTCACCACGAACACCGGGGGGTCGAGCAGATCCGTCACGGCGTCCAGACACGCCACTGGCCGCTCCTCTCCTTCACGAACGGGGGCACAACGCGGGGCACCGGGCCCCTCAGGGACCCGGTGCCCACCACCGCTCCGGTCATTCCGGTCCGGCCGTCAGGTGCTGTCCGCCGCTCCGGTCGCCTTCGTGTGCCGCAGCAGCGCCGCCGCCGCCAGGGCGATCACCGCGGCGGCGCTGAGCACCGCCAGGGCCTGCGCCCAGGCGAACCGGGAGCCCAGGCTGCTCGTCAGCAGGTCCACCGTGCGCATTCCGGCGAGGAGGTGCAGCCCGATGAGGCCGACGGCGACCGCCGCCGCGGCGGCCCAGGCGCTCAGGCTGTCCCGCACCGCCAGCACGATGCCGACCAGCAGGCAGAACAGGGTGATCACGACCGACACCATCGCGGCGGTGCCGCCGGAGCGCAGCCCCGCCACATCGGTCGGCAGGTGCAGCAGCCCGCAGGCGAACAGGGCCGCCACCGCCGGCCAGCGCAGCCCCGACCGCAGCGCGGTCGAGGGGGCGTGGCTGCCCGGACCGGTCGCGAGCGCCTGGTCCAGCGGCGACCTCGCCTTCAGGGCCCCGCGCAGCCGTTTCGACCCGGCTTTGTCCGCACCGGGCGGCGTGAGCGTGGGCGCGGGGGTCCGTTCCGCGGCGGCGCCCTGACCGGGGTCGGTCCCGCGCGCGGCCTCGCCCTCGGGGCCGCCCGTCGTCCGCCAGCCGCTGCTGTCGGCGCCGATGATGTTGACGAGCTCGACGATGTCCTCGATCGGCCGCCCCACGGCCGCGGCGCGCAGCGTGGTCTCGGCCTGGTGGAGGTCGTACCCCGACTCGTTGAGGAGCGCGATCAGCTGCCGCACCTCGTCGAGGGGCCGGGAGACGGCGGCGGCCCGGAGCGCCACATCGGCGGGGCTGGACACCTCACCGGACGCGGTGAGCCGCGCGACCAGCGCGGCGACCTCGGGCACGGGCCGCTCGGTGGCCGCGGTCCACAGCAGGGTGTGGATCGCGTCCTCGCCGCTCTCACCGTCGTCGGTGCTCCCGGCGGCGGCCTGCCCGGCAACGGCCGGGGGCTCCGGCTCGCCGGCCCGGGCCGCGACGGCGCCGGGCTCGTGCGCGGCGGGTTCCGGTGCCGCCGGCCGGGGCTCGGCGGGCGCGGGCTCCGCGGGACGGCGCTCCACCGGCTCGGCGGGCGCGGGCTCGGGCTCGGTGGGACGGGACTCCACCGGCTCGGGCCGCGGCACGGTGGCCCGGGGCTCCGCGGGGGCCGCCATCGCCGGGGGGAACGGCGGAGGCGGAGGCGGCGGAGGGGGCGCGGGTGGTACGGCCGGCTCCGGCGGTCCGCCGTGACCGGCGCCGCCCACCGACGCCCCGGTCTCCGGGGCGGGGGAGGACGGCGTACTCCGAGCCGGTGTGCGGGTCGAAGGGGACCAGGGCTCGGGCCCTGGAGTGGTCGTGCTGTCCAAGGGGTCGGGGGTCATGGTGGGGCTCCATTCGTGGCCATCCCGCGGGGCGTCCACGGTGACTGGCTCGCGACGCGCCGATGAATGCGTACCTGAAGACCACTAGTACGCAGATCACCACGCTGCGCCATCCGGGACGTCCCGAACTGCTCCGACGGAGCGAAAAACCTTCCCGAGGCGCGGAACCGTCCGTCCCCCGGCACCCCGGGGCCCACGGCCCACGGCCCCCCGCGAGGGCTGGTGATACGATCTCGAATCATGTTCGAGAAAAAGCCCACGGCGCCCGCTCGACCCGTGGTGCAGCGCCGCGGGCTGGAGCGCAGGAAGGCCATTCTCGACGCCGCCGAGGCCCTGCTCGGCGAGCAGGGCTACGAGGCCGCCACGCTGAAGGCGATCGGCGGGCGGGCGGGCATCCCGATCGCCTCGATCTACCACTACTTCCCGGACCGGTACGAGGTCGACGCCGAGCTGCTGCGGCGGCACCTGGACGCGATCGACGCCCTCATGACGGACGGGGTGGCCGGCCCTCGCGCGGGGACGCTGCGGGAGGCCGTCGACACCGTGGTCGACGTGTTCCTCGACTACAACCGGCGGCACCCGAGCTGCGCGGAGCTGTGGTTCGCCGGGCGCCATCCCCGGCTGGACGAGCTGGTGCGGGCCTTCGGCGAGGCGCAGGCGGAGCGGTTCCGGCGCCGGCTCGTCGACCGGGAGTTCGTCCCCGCCGACACCCCCCGGCTCGCGCTGGTCCTCGCCTTCGAGGTGGGCACCCGGCTCCTCGACATCGCCTTCCGGCGCTCGCCCGGCGGCGACGACGCCACGATCACCGAGGCCCGCCGCCTGGTCACCGCCTACCTGGAGACGTACGCCGGGAAAGGAACGCGGCCCCGCGGCTGACCCGCAGGGCCCGCCCCCCGGGGGCCCGGTGCGGCCCCCGGACGGCGACCCTCTAGGCTGTCCCGACCCCCGCTGGAGGGGTCCGCGCGAGAGATGAGAGGGTCTGGCGGGTGAGCGATACACCGACGAACACCCTGCAATACCGCGTCGACGGGCGCGACGACGCTCCGGTCCTGGTCCTGGGGCCCTCCCTCGGTACCACCTTCCACATGTGGGACCGGCAGATACCGGAGCTCACCCGTGACTGGCGCGTCGTCCGCTTCGACCTGCCGGGGCACGGGGGCGCGCCCGCCGAGCCCTTCACCTCCGTCGCCGAGCTCGGGGACCGGCTCCTGGCCACCCTCGACGCGCTCGGCATCCCGCGCTTCGGCTACGCCGGCTGCTCCCTCGGCGGGGCCGTCGGGCTCGACCTGGCGCTGCGGGCGCCGCACCGGGTCGCCTCCCTCGCGCTGGTCGCCACCTCGCCCCGGTTCGGCACCGCCGACGAGTTCCGCCAGCGCGGTGTGATCGTCCGGACGAACGGCCTGGAGCCGATGGCCCGCACCGCGCCCGAGCGCTGGTTCACCCCGGTCTTCGCCGGGGCGCAGCCCGCCATCGTCGACTGGGCCGTGCAGATGGTCCGGACGACGGACCCGGCCTGTTACGTCTCCGCCTGCGAGGCCCTCGCCGTCTTCGACGTCCGGGAGGCGCTCGGCGGCATCGGCGTCCCCGCGCTCGTCCTGGTCGGCTCCGAGGACCAGGTCACCGGTCCCGCCGAGGCCCGCACCCTGGTCGCCGGCATCTCCGACGCCCGGCTCGCGGTCG
The DNA here is from genome assembly GCF_042900905.1 of Streptomyces sp. NPDC012827. Classification (NCBI taxonomy): domain Bacteria; kingdom Bacillati; phylum Actinomycetota; class Actinomycetes; order Kitasatosporales; family Streptomycetaceae; genus Streptomyces; species Streptomyces sp. NPDC012827. Next base: position 87,477 of record NZ_JBIBBY010000011.1, read on the forward strand.
TCCCCGGCGCCTCGCACCTGGCGCCCGTTGAGCAGCCCGCCGCCGTGACGGAACTGCTCATGGACCACTTCGCGAGCACCGTCCAGGACACCAGCGGCACCCTGATCGTGCCGCCCTACCCGGCCGCCGCACCGGTGCCGCCCGCCGAGCCCGCGCCCGCCGCCCCGGCCGCCGCGCCCGCCGAGGCCGGCCGGCCCGACCCGTACGACCGCGGTCTGAGCCTGCGCCGGGAGGTCCTCGGCGACGCCCATGTCGACCAGGCCCTCGCCGACGAGGCCGGCGAGGACTTCCAGGCGCTCGTCACCCGGTACGCGTGGGGCGAGGTCTGGAGCCGGGACGGCCTCGACCGGCGCACCCGCAGCGTCGTGACCCTCACGGCGCTCATCGCGGGCGGTCACCGCGAGGCCCTCGCCGACCACACCCGGGCCGCGCTGCGCAACGGCCTCTCGCCCCGGGAACTGCGGGAGATCGTGCTGCACGCGGCGGTCTACTGCGGCCTCCCGGCCGCCGACACCGCGCTGCGCGTCGTCACCCGCGTCGTCGAGGAGGAGACCACGCCGCCCGCGTAGGCTGGCGCCGTGAAGCTGACGAAGAAGTCCCACGCCTGCGTCCGCCTGGAGAAGGACGGCCGGACGCTCGTGCTCGACCCCGGCGGGTTCACCGAGGAGGACGCCGTCACCGGCGCCGACGCCCTGCTCGTCACCCACGAGCACCCGGACCACTTCGACGAGGGCCGGCTCCGCGCCGCCCTGGAGGCCAACCCGGCCGCCGAGATCTGGACGCTGCGCAGCGTCGCCGACCAGCTCTCGGCGGCCTTCCCGGGACGGGTGCACACCGTCGGGCACGGCGACACCTTCACGGCGGCCGGATTCGACGTGGAGGTCCACGGCGAGCTGCACGCGGTGATCCACCCGGACATCCCGCGCGTCACCAACGTGGGTTACCTGGTCGACGGCGCCGTCTTCCACCCCGGCGACGCGCTCACCGTCCCCGGCCGGCCGGTGGACACCCTGCTGCTGCCCGTGATGGCGCCGTGGAACAAGATCTCCGAGGTCATCGACTACGTCCGCGAGGTCCGGCCGCGCCGGGCCTACGACATCCACGACGCCCTGCTCACCGACCTGGCCCGGCCGATCTACGACCGCCAGATCGGCGCACTCGGCGGCACCGACCACGGCCGCCTGGCCTCCGGGGCCTCGGCCGAGGTCTGAGCGGCGACGGCGGCTGTCGGTGCCCGCCAGTAGGCTGGCATCCATGCGCATCGCGACCTGGAACGTCAACTCGATCACCGCCCGGCTGCCCCGTCTCCTGGCCTGGCTGGAGAGCAGCGGCACCGACGTGCTGTGCATCCAGGAGACCAAGTGCACCGCCGAGCAGTTCCCCGCCGAGGAGCTGCGCGCGCTGGGCTACGAGTCGGTGGTCAACGCCACCGGCCGGTGGAACGGCGTGGCCCTGGTCTCCCGGGTCGGCCTCGACGACGTCGTCACCGGCCTGCCCGGCGGCCCCGACTTCGAGGGCCTCCAGGAGCCGCGGGCGATCTCCGCCACCTGCGGCCCCGTCCGCGTCTGGTCGGTCTACGTGCCGAACGGCCGCGAGGTCGCCCACGAGCACTACGCCTACAAGCTGCGCTGGCTGGAGGCCCTGAAGGCGGCCGTCGCCGAGGACGCGGCCGGGGACCGGCCCTTCGCCGTCCTCGGCGACTACAACATCGCCCCGACCGACGACGACGTCTGGGACATCGCCCTCTTCGAGGGCGCCACCCACGTCACGGAGCCCGAGCGGGCCGCGCTCGCCGGCCTGCGCGAGACCGGCCTCACCGACGTGGTCCCCCGCCCCCTCAAGTACGCGCACCCCTTCACGTACTGGGACTACCGCCAGCTCTGCTTCCCGAAGAACCGCGGCATGCGCATCGACCTGGTCTACGGCAACAAGGCCTTCGCCGAGGCCGTCACCGACAGCTACGTGGACCGCGAGGAGCGCAAGGGCAAGGGCGCCTCCGACCACGCGCCCGTCGTGGTCGACCTCGACGTGTGACCGGCGGGGCCCACGGGCCCCCACCGGATGATCTCCGCGCGCCGGGTGGTGGACCTGCCGGTGCCGGTGCGACGCTGTTCGGATGAACATCCCGTTTCTGGACAAGTGGCGCAAGCGGCCCGCGGCAGGCGTGGCGCCCCTGGCCGCCGCCTTCGACCGCGACCCCGAGGGCGTGGCGGAGCTGCTCGCCGAGTGCGAGCTGCTCCGCGCCCGTGTCGCGGCCGGCGGGGTGGTGCTCGACGACAGCCCGCGCTCCCTCCAGGAGCTCGACCAGCTGCCGCCGCTGTGGCGGGAGGACCCCGAGGAGCTGCCCTGGGTGGGGAACGACGCGGGCCTCTATCTCGGCACGGTCGTCGTGCGGAACGTGCCCGGCGCCCACTGGGAGGTGCTGCCGGGCGGCGGGCCGGTGGTCCGGCTGGCCTCCGGCCGGCGGATCCCGGTGGTCGAGGCCGGTCTCGACTGGGCCATGACCGGATCGCCGGAGCTCTCCCAGGTGTACGCGGAGGCGGCCGAGGCCTGAACCGCTGCCGTCCTCGCGCGGGGCCCGCGCCGCCGCCGTCCGCGCTCCGGGAGCCGCCCGTGCCGTCCCCGTACCGCCGTCCGCCCCACCCCCCTCACTCATCCGCAGTAAATACGGGTAATCGCCGTTTTCGTGCGTGTCGGGCGTGAAGTCCCTTTTTCTGGTGGATAGTTTGCGCTGACCGCGACACCGCTGAGAAATGGGGCAGGGCAGCGTATGGCCGTCGTCGATCCGCTGATCGAACTGCGTGACGTGAACAAGCACTTCGGCACGCTGCACGTCCTCCAGGACATCAACCTCACCGTCGGCCGCGGTGAGGTCGTCGTCGTCATCGGCCCCTCCGGGTCCGGCAAGTCCACGCTCTGCCGGGCGATGAACCGCCTGGAGAACGTCGAATCGGGCGAGATCCGCATCGACGGGCAGCCCCTTCCCGAGGAGGGCAAGGCACTCGCCCGGCTGCGCGCCGAGGTCGGCATGGTCTTCCAGTCCTTCAACCTCTTCGCCCACAGAACCGTCCTCGCCAACGTCTCCCTCGCGCAGATCAAGGTCCGCGGGCGGAAGAGGGAGGACGCCGACCGGCGCTCGCGCGAACTCCTCGACCGGGTCGGCCTCGCCGACCACGCCGACAAGTACCCCGCGCAGCTCTCCGGCGGCCAGCAGCAGCGCGTGGCCATCGCCCGCGCCCTCGCCATGGATCCCAAGGCCCTCCTCTTCGACGAGCCCACTTCCGCGCTCGACCCGGAGATGATCAACGAGGTCCTGGAGGTCATGCAGCAGCTCGCCCACGAGGGCATGACCATGGTCGTGGTCACCCACGAGATGGGCTTCGCCCGCTCCGCCGCCAACCGCGTCGTGTTCATGGCCGACGGCCGGATCGTCGAGGACCGCCCGCCGGAGGACTTCTTCACCGCCCCGCGCAGCGACCGGGCCAAGGACTTCCTCTCCAAGATCCTCAAGCACTGACGGGGTGGGAACCATGCAGCGTACGCACCGGATCGTGGCCGCCCTCACCGCCCTGCTCGCCGCCGCGGCCCTGCTCGGCGGCTGCGGCAAGGAGGGCAGCCCGCCCGTCAAGGGCCCGCAGCCCGACCAACTCCCCGTCTACCGCGTCGCGTCGGCCTTCACCCTGCCCGGCTCGCCGACCTGGAACCGGGCCAAGAAGCGCGGCCGGCTCGTCGTCGGCGCCAAGGAGGACCAGCCGTACATGGGGGAGAAGGACCCCGCCAGCGGCCGCTACTCCGGCTTCGACATCGAGATCGCCAAGATGATGGCGGCCTCCCTCGGTTTCGACCCGGCGACGATCGAGTTCCGCACGATCGCCTCCGCCAACCGCGAGACGGCCCTGCAGAACGGCCAGATCGACTACTACGTGGGCACCTACACCATCAACGACAACCGCAAGAAGCTCGTCGGTTTCGCCGGCCCCTACTACCGGGCCGGGCAGTCCCTCCTCGTCCGCACCGACGAGCACGGCATCCGGGGTCCCGAGGACCTGGCCGGCAAGCGGGTCTGCTCGGCCGCCGGATCCACGCCGTACCAGCGGATCGAACGCGACCACCCCGAGGCCGAACTCGTCGCGTACGACACCTACTCCGTCTGCGTCGACAACCTGCTGACCTTCCAGGTCGACGCCGTCACCACCGACGACACCATCCTCATGGGCTACGCGGCCAAGGTGCCCGACGAGCTCAAGGTGGTGGGCAGACCGTTCTCCGAGGAGCCGTACGGCATCGGCGTCCCCCGCGAGGACGACGCGCTGCGCTTCGCCCTCGACGACGCCATCGCCGCCCACCAGAAGAACGGCGACTGGAAGAAGGCGTACGACGCCACCCTCGGACTCTCCGGGGTGCCCGCCCCCGCCCCGCCCGCCATCGACCGCTACCCGGCGAGCTGACCGCAGGAGCCCCCGACATGGAGTCACCGGCATGGACGTCCTGACCGACAACTTCTCGCTCTACGGCAAGGGTTTCCTCGGTACCGTCGAACTCACCGTCTACGCCTCGGCGCTCGCCCTCGCCCTGGGCTTCGTCATGGCCGCCTTCCGGGTCGCCCCCGTCGGATCCCTCCGGGTCTTCGGCGCCGCCTGGGTGACCGTCCTGCGCAACACCCCGCTCACCCTGCTGTTCTTCGCGGTGATGCTGGGCCTGCCCCGCTTCGGCCTGGTCCTGCCCTTCGAGCTCTTCGCGGTCCTCGCCCTCGGCTGCTACACCTCCGCCTTCATCTGCGAGGCGCTGCGCTCCGGCATCAACACCGTCCCGCGCGGCCAGGGAGAGGCGGCCCGCAGCCTCGGCATGACCTTCGCGCAGACCCTCGGCACCGTCGTCCTCCCGCAGGCCTTCCGCTCCGTCATCCCGCCCGTCGGCTCGACACTGATCGCCCTGGCCAAGAACTCGGCCATCGCCGGCGCCTTCAGCGTCACCGAACTCCTCGGCACCTACAAGACGCTGAGCGAACTCGGCTACAGCATCATCTGGACCTTCGTCTGGATCGCCGTCGGATACCTGCTCATCACCCTCACCATCAGCCTTCTCCTCAACGTCCTGGAGAAGCGCTGGGGAGTCGCCCGATGACAAGCGCCACCGCCCTCTACGACGTCCCCGGGCCGCGCGCCCGCCGCCGCCACCTCCTCTACGGCCTCCTGTCGACACTGGTGATCCTCGCCCTGGCCGGATGGATCCTGTACCTCCTCTTCGACACCGGCCAGTTCACCTCCACCAAGTGGTCGCCGTTCGCCTACGAGGGCATCCAGGAGCTGCTGCTCAGGGGCCTCGGCAACACCCTGAAGGCCTTCGCGTACGCCTCGGTGCTCTCGCTCGCGCTCGGTGCGGTCCTCGCCACCGGACGCCTCTCCGAGCACCGGGTCCTGCGCTGGCTCGCGACCCTGGTCGTCGAGTTCTTCCGCGCCATGCCCGTCCTCGTGATGATCTTCTTCATCTTCGTGGCGCTGAAGGTGCAGCCGCTGCCCGCCCTCGTCGCAGGCCTGACCCTCTACAACGGCTCGGTGCTGGCCGAGGTCTTCCGCAGCGGCGTGCTCTCGGTCGCCCGGGGCCAGGGCGAGGCCGCCTACGCGCTCGGCATGCGCAAGACGCAGGTCATGACGTACGTCCTGGTACCGCAGGCGGTCCGCGCGATGCTGCCGGCGATCATCAGCCAGCTCGTCGTGGCCCTCAAGGACACCTCGCTCGGCTTCCTCATCACCTACGAGGAGTTCCTCCACGCCGGCAAGCTGATCGCCTCGAACCTCGACTACGACCTGCCGTTCATCCCCGTCGTCCTGGTCGTCTCACCGATCTACATCGGCATGTGCATGCTGCTCTCCTGGTTCGCCACCTGGGTGGCGCGGCGGGAGCGCCGCAATCCGAAGACCAGGGCCGTCGACGTCGCCCCGGCGGAGCAGGGCACGGTGCTGCCGGGCCGGCAGTAGGCCCGCGCGGGTCACGCCCGCCCGGCAGCAGCCGGTGATCACTCCTCCCGCAGCGGTACCGACACGTACGACGGGTCGGCGGCGGGCGAGGAGAAGGTCAGCTGCGCGCCGGTCGGGTTGTGCTCGATGTAGAGCGGGTCGACCGTGTCCACGACGAGGGCGAGCCGGTGCCCGGCCGGGACGTCGTACGCCGTGGAGAACAGCTCCAGGTCGACGGCGAACGGCCGGCCCGGGGTCTTGCCGTGGAAGGTGTACGGGGCGTTGCTCACGAGCTTGCCGATGCCCAGCGGGCCGACGTCGTACAGGTACGCGACGAGGGTGCCGCTCTCCTCGGTCGGGGTGACGGTGGTGTGCAGCAGCGGAGTCCCGCGCACCTTGCGGACCGAGTCGTACCGCTCGGACTGCCAGACGGCCGCGAACGAGCGGGGAAGGAGCGGGACGGAGACGGCGGGCGGGGTCCGCAGGAACTGGTCCAGCAGATTGGAGAGCAGGACGACGCCGCCGGAGGCTCCCGAGTCCACGTTCGCCCACACGTGCTCGGTGTCGTCGAGGGCGATCCGCTCCCGGTGCGCGTTGACCGACTTCCAGTCCGGGTAGCCCTCGTAGCCGCCGGCGGAGCGGGAGGCGAGCTGGACGGGCTGTTCCCGGTCGACGCCGTTGGCGGCGCCCTTCAGGTGGTGGTCGAACCAGCGGTGGGCGCTGGTCCAGGTGTCGTTCGGCAGGCCCAGGAGCCCGGTGGCCTCGGCGGTGGCGTGGTCGCCGGGGCGGAACTCCAGGCGCTTGGGGCCGGTGAGCTTCTCGAAGAAGGTCGCGTACTGGTTGGGCGGGAAGATCGTGTCGCCCCAGGCGTTGCCGAGCATGACGGCGGTGCGGTTCGCGTTGAGCCGGTCCAGGTGGGTCACGGCGGAGCGCTTGCGGCCCCAGGCGATCATGTCCTCCTCCTTGGCCAGGTTGGAGGAGAGGAAGTCGCCGAGCACCTGCTGGAGTTCGGGGCCGGGCCGGCCGGTCAGGTGTCCGGCGCCACCGAGGAGGGCGGCGGCCTGGAGGTGCTGCGTGCGCCCGCTGTAGATGGAGTCGATGAGGTCGGCCCAGCCGCTGAGCGCCGCGACGGCCTTGACCCGGGGGTCGTGGGCAGCGGCGAGCAGGCTGATCCCCGCGCCGTAACTCACCCCCGCCATGCCGACCTCGGCCGGGTCGGCGGGGGTGTGGGCGAGTGCCCAGTCGATGACCCGGGAGGCGTCGGCGACGTCCCGGGGACCGGCGGTCTCGATCTCGCCGCCGGACTGCCAGAAACCGCGCGAGTTGTAACTCACCACGATGTAACCGGAGTCGGCGAGCTTACGGGCCTGGGCCAGGTACTCGATCTGCGGCATCGCCCAGCTGGTGGGGAGCACGATCACGGGGTGACGCGCGCCGCCGCCGGTTGTGGCCGGGGCGACGACGTTCGCCTTGAGGACGGTGCCGCCGTCGCCCGCGATGTCGACGAAGCGGACGGAGACGCCGTCCTCGGCGTGGGCGGCCGGGGCGGCGGCGAGGGCCGTTCCGGCCAGGAGGGCGGCGGTGGCGGCGCCTGCGGCGGCGGTGCGGAGCGCGCGGCGCGCGGCGGCGCGGGGGGCGGGTCGGCGGGCGCCGGAACCCGGGGCGGGTGCGACGCTCGGCCCGGGGGTGGCGGCGGGGTGGGGGCGGGGGTCGTTCACGGGGCGCTCCTCGGGGTGTCACCGGTGGGGACGGTGCGAAGTGACCCGACGGTAACCGCGAGCGCTTACCGCAGGTAACCAGTCGGTAAGTTACGCGACGGTAACGATTGCGCCACCCCGCCGCCGCCCTCAGGCTTGGCCCGTGGAGCACACCGACGTCTTCGAGCCGCGCCGCTACGCCCGAGGCCTCCCGCACGACGCCTACCGCACCCTCCGCGACCACGCGCCCGTCGTGTGGCAGGAGGAGTACGAAGTGCTCGGCTGGCCCGCCGGGCCGGGCTTCTGGGCCGTCAGCCGCCACGCCGACGTCGTCCGCGTCCTCAAGGACCCCGGCACGTACTCCTCCCACCTCGGCGCGACCCAGATCCGCGACCCCGATCCCGCCGACCTGCCCTTCATCCGGCGCATGATGCTCAACCAGGACCCGCCCGCCCACGGCCGGCTGCGCCGGCTCGTCAGCCGCGCCTTCACCCCGGGCCGCGTCGTGCGCTTCACCGCGACCGCCCGCGCCCGCGCCCACCGCCTGATCGACGCGGCCCTCGCCGGCGGCGGCCCGGCCGACCTCGTCCGTACCGTCACCGACGACTACGCGCTGCTCAACCTCACCGACCTGCTCGGCGTCCCCGCGAACGACCGCGGACTCCTCCACACCTGGACCGAACGGGTCATCGCCTACCAGGACCCCGACGAGCCGCCCGTCCTCGACGCGTCCGGCCGGCCCGTCAACCCCCGGTCACCCGCGCGGCTGGCCGACATGTTCGCCTACGCGCAGGACCTCGCCGCCCACAAGAGGCGCCACCCCGCCGACGACGTCATGACGTCCCTCGCCACCTCCGCCCTCGCCGACGCCGAACTGGAGATGTTCTTCTTCCTGCTCACCGTCGCGGGCAACGACACCGTCCGCAGCGCCGCCCCGGGCGGGCTGCTCGCCCTCGCCGGGTCCCCCCGCGAACAGGCCCGCCTGTGGAACGGGGAGGTCTCCCTCGACACGGCCGTCGAGGAACTCCTGCGCGTGCACCCGCCGGTGCTCACCTTCCGCCGCACCGCCACCCGGGACACCGTGCTCGCCGGCGTCCGGATCGCCGCGGGCGACAAGGTCGTCGTCCTCCACCCCTCCGCCAACCACGACGAGCGCGTCTTCCCCGATGCGCTCCGGCTCGACCTGGGGCGCGACCCCAACCCTCACGTGTCCTTCGGCGACGGGCCCCACGTCTGCCTCGGCGCGCACTTCGCCCGCCTCCAGCTCGGCGTGCTGTACCAGGTGGTACGGGAGCGCTGCGCCGGCCTGGAACTCGCCGGGCCGCCCCGCCGCCTGGTCTCCAACTTCATCAACGGCGTCACGTCGCTGCCGGTGCGGCTGCGGGCGCCGTCGTCGCCTCGCGCGTGACGTCCGCCACCAGCTCCACCACGTCCGGCCCGTAGGCCTGCGAGTTCACCACCTTCAGCAGCAGCACGAAGGAGCCCGAGCGGTGCCGGCGGGCGAGTGCCCTGTGGTGCCGCGCCAGATAGCGGGTGGCCGCCTGGTTGGTGATCGCCCGCTGCCCGCAGAAGAGGAAGACCGGCCGGCCGCCCTCACCCGCCGTGAGCCGGGCGAGCAGCACGTACTCGGCGACCCCCGCCTCCGGCCGGTACGTCTCCCGGCCGATCACGAACGCCCCCCGGTCGGGGCCCGGTTCCACCTCCACGTTCACCATCACCCCGGGCAGCAGGGTGGCCAGGTGCGCGCCCGTCCGGCGGTTGCTGTACGGCCCCCCGAGGCAGAATTCGGTACGGTCGCCGAAGCCCTGGTGCGCCTGGTCGTGGGGGGTGATCCTGGCCAGCGCGCCGCAGTCCTTGATGAGGGCCGACAGCTCCAGCAGGGCGAACACGTCGTACCGGTGCACCGAACGGTCCGTGCCCGACTCCTTGTTCACCACGAGCAGGCATTCGGCACCGGCGGGCAACCCGAAGAACGCCCGCTGACGGCGGAGCCCGCGCCGCCACAGATACGTGCGCCCCAGCCACCCCAGCGAGGCGCTGACCCCCGTCGCCAGCACGCCGAGCACGATGTTGCGCAGGTCCTCGTCCATGGCCGCGCATGCTATCGACCCGCCGCTCCCGCGTTCGAGGCGGTCCTGACGGCGGGGGCGCGCGGAAGTTACAGTGCGCGGACGGTCGCCGACCGGCTGACAGGAGGTAGGAATGCGCCGCTCCGCCGCAGGATGGCTCTCCGCGCTCGCCGTCGTCACGACGGCACTCTCGACGGGGGCCGCGGCCCCGCCCGCCGCGCCCGCCGGCGCCCCACCGAGGCCGGCGCCGGTCAAGACACCCGTCGCCACCGGGTACGGCGGAGCCGTCGCCAGTGTCGATGCCGACGCCTCCGCCGCCGGCATCGAGGTCCTGCGCAAGGGCGGCAACGCCGTCGACGCCGCCGTCGCGGTGGCCGCCGCGCTCGGAGTCACGGAGCCGTACTCGGCCGGCATCGGAGGCGGCGGCTACTTCGTGCACTACGACGCCAGGACCCGCACCGTCCACACCGTCGACGGACGCGAGACCGCCCCGCTCTCCGCCGACGCGGGCCTCTTCACCGAGAACGGCCGGCCCATCCCCTTCGAGGAGGGCATGACCAGCGGTCTGAGCGTCGGCACCCCCGGCACCCCCGCCACCTGGAGGACCGTGCTGGACGCCTGGGGCAGCAAGCCGCTCTCCACGCTCCTCGAACCCGCCGAGCGCCTCGCCCGCGACGGTTTCACCGTCGACGCGACCTTCCGCGCCCAGACCGCCGCCAACGAGGCCCGCTTCCGCGACTTCCCGGCCTCCGCCGACCTCTTCCTCCCCGGCGGACAGCTGCCCGTGGTCGGCAGCGTCCTCAAGAACCCGGACCTGGCCCGTACGTACGACACCCTCGGCCGCCACGGCGTCGGCGCGCTCTACCGGGGACCGATCGCCCGGGACATCGTCGACACCGTGCGCACGCCCCCCGTCCGCGAAGGGGCCACCCGCAAGGTGCGGCCCGGCGACCTGACCGAGCGTGACCTCGCGGCGTACCGGACCCTGTTCCGCGAGCCGACCCGGATCGGCTACCGCGGCCTCGACGTGTACGGCATGGCGCCCTCCTCCTCCGGCGGCACCGGCGTCGGCGAGGCGCTCAACATCCTGGAGGGCACCGACCTCGCCGGCGCCTCCCAGGCCCGCTACCTCCACCGGTTCATCGAGGCCAGCCGCATCGCCTTCGCGGACCGGGGCCGCTGGGTCGGCGACCCCGCCTTCGAACCCGTCCCCACCAAGGAGCTGCTCTCCCAGCGGTACGCCGACTCCCGGGCCTGCCTGATCCGTGACGACGCCGCCCTGACCAGCCCGCTCGCGCCCGGTGACCCCCGCCGGCCGGTGCCCTGCGCGACCGGCGGCCCGGCGGCCCCCACGACGTACGAGGGCGAGAACACCACCCATCTCACGGTCGCCGACAAGTGGGGCAACGTCGTCGCGTACACCCTCACCATCGAGTCCACCGGCGGCAGCGGCATCACCGTGCCCGGCCGCGGCTTCCTGCTCAACAACGAGCTGACCGACTTCTCCTTCGCGCCCGCCTCGCCCGCCGTGCATGACCCGAACCTGCCCGGCCCGGGCAAGCGCCCCCGCTCCTCCATGTCCCCGACGATCGTCCTCGACCGGCACGACCGGCCCGTCCTGGCCCTCGGCTCACCGGGTGGCGCCACCATCATCACCACCGTCCTGCAGACCCTCACCGGGGTCGTGGACCGCGGCCTGCCGCTCGTCGACGCCATCGCCGCACCGCGCGCCAGCCAGCGCAACCAGGCCACCACGGAGCTCGAACCCGAGCTCTGGAACAGCCCGTTGAGGGCGGAGCTGGAGCGGATCGGCCACGCCTTCCGGCAGAACCCGGAGATCGGCGCCGCCACCGGCATCCAGCGCCTCCCGGACGGCCGCTGGCTGGCCGCCGCCGAGACCGTCCGCAGGGGCGGCGGTTCGGCGATGGTGGTCCGCCCGGCTCCGGGCCGGTAGGGGCGGTACGGGGCAGGCCCCGGGGCGCCCGGCGGCTACGGCGCCGTCAGGATCCGGGGCCCGTCGTCGGTGACGGCCACCGTGTGCTCGGCGTGCGCGGCGCGGGAGCCGTCCACCGTCCGTATCGTCCAGCCGTCCCCCGCCGTGCAGTGGTCGTCGCCCCCGCCACCGATGAGCATCGGTTCGATCGCCAGCACCATGCCGTGCCGCAGCGGCATGCCCCGGCCCGGGCGTCCCTCGTTGGGGACGCCCGGGTCCTCGTGCATGGTCCGGCCGATGCCGTGGCCGCCGAAGCCGTCCGGGACGCCGTAGCCCGCCCGGCGGCAGACCCGGCCGATGGCGTGGGCGATGTCCCCGATCCGGTTGCCGACGACGGCCGCCGCGATGCCCGCCTCCAGGGCCTCCTCGGCCGTGGCGATCAGCCGGGTGTCCTCGGGCCGCGCCCGGCCGACCGTGAAGCTCACCGCCGCGTCGCCCGCCCAGCCGCCGAGCAGCGCCCCGCAGTCGACCGAGACCAGATCCCCGTCGGCGAGGGGGGTGCCGTCCGGGATGCCGTGCACGATCGCGTCGTTGACCGACACGCAGAGCACCGCCGGGAACGGCGTCGGCGCCCACTCGGGGCGGTACCCGAGGAACGGCGACCCGGCGCCCGCCGCGTCCAGCACCGCGCGGGCCGCCCGGTCCAGCTCCGCCGGTGTCACTCCGGGCGCGGCCTTCTCCCGAGCGGCCGCGAGGGCGTGCGCCACCACCCGCCCCGCCTCGCGCATGGCCCGCAGATTCGCGTTCGTCTTGATCTCCACCATGCCAATTACTATACCGGTATTAGAATGGTGTCATGGTGCGTACACCCCTCACCCCCGAAGAGCGCGAACGCGGCGAACGCCTCGGCCTCCTGCTGCGCGAGGCGCGCGGCGAGCGGTCCATGGTCGAGATCGCCGCGGCCGCCGGCCTCTCCGCCGAGACGCTCCGCAAGATCGAGACCGGCCGGGCCCCCACCCCCGCCTTCTTCACCGTCGCCGCCCTCGCCGGCGTCCTCGGCCTCTCCCTGGACGATCTCGTCGTGCACTGCTCCCCGCTGCCCGCCTGAGCCACCCCGGAGGGAAACCGCCGGAACGGTGGTACCGCCCGGGGCGGCGTGTCAGCATGGCGCGGTGACGCAGATCATCAAGGGGGGCAACCTCGGTGTTGCCGGTCAGGTGTGGCGGGTCGGGGTGGTCCGGCGGGTCGCCGGCGACGGCGTACCGGAGGTGGACACCTCGGCGCTGCTGCTCGACGCCACGGGCAGGGTCAGGAACGACGGTGACCTCGTCTTCTACAACCGGCTGTCCCACGCCACCGGTGCCGTGCGGCACGTGGGGAGGGTGGCGGGAGAGGGGCGGACGGTCGCGGACTGGCTGGAGATCGACACCGGTCGCGTGGAGCCCGCCGTCCAGCGGATCGTCATCGCCGCCTCCTGCGACGGCGGAACCTTCGGTCAGGTGCCGGGCCTCTACCTGAGGGCGCTCAGCGCCGCCACGGGCGCCCAGCTCGCGCTGTACGAGGTGGACGACGCCACCACCGAGACGGCCTTCGTGCTCGGGGAGTTCTACCGGCGCGACGGCGGCTGGAAGTTCCGGGCGGTGGGACAGGGGTACGACAGCGGCCTCATCGGCCTGGCCACCGACTTCGGCATCGAGGGCAGGGACACCCCCGAGCAGGAGCCCGAGTACCTTCCCGGGCCGGCCCCCGAACCGTACGCGCAGCCCGACCCCGCACCGGCCGCCGCCGGGGTGGCGGAGGCGCCGGCGGGGGAGGCGGCCCCGGTCGCCACCGGCCCCGAACCCCTGGTCGTCGACAAGGAGGCCGGAGCGCCGGCCGCCGGCGGGCAGGGCGAGATCCCCGCCCCCCGGGAGGCGGCCACCGCCGGTGGCCGCCGGAAGGAGAAGGGTTTCGGCGGCCCCTGGGGCTTCGGCGCCGACTTCCCGGAGTTCGTCCGCAGCGGCAAGGGCAGGACCAACGTCACCGTCGACGTCCCCGTGCCGCCCGGCTTCGTCCTCGTCGACGCGGAGCGAAGGGGCGAGGGCTACTTCTCGGTGCACACCCTGAACCACCGCCGCCGGAACGACCACCTGCTGTTCAACACCGGTCTGGACGACTTCTCGGGACGTTCGCTCCTGGACCACGACGGCCGCACACCGCTGCGTCTGCGGGTCGACGCGGCCCCGGAAGCGGAGTGGACCGTCGCGGTGCGCCCCGTCTCCGCCGTGGACCCGCTGGGCGCGGGCGCCGAGGGGCGGGGTGCCGACGTCCTGCTGCACACCGGCCCGGCCGCCGAGCTCCTCGCGCGCCTGCGCGGCGAGGGGAACGGCAGCGTGTACTTCCACGTGCACGGCTACGAGCCGGACGCCAACGGCCATCTGGTGGTCAACGAGGCGGACGAGCGGGTCAAGACCACCGTCGCGCTGCCCGAGGGGCCCCTGCTCCTCGCCGTCCACAGCGCCGAGGGGCGCTGGTCCCTGGAGGTCCGGCCGAAGTCCGGGAGCGCGGAGGCCCGTTCCGAGCGGGGCGGACGGTTCTGGCGGCGCGGCTCGCGCTGACCGCAGCCGGGGCGGCGCGGTACGGGAAGGAGCCCCCGGTCCGGGCCCGGCGGTCCGCGCCGCGCCGCATAGGCTCCCACCATGATGCCCGAGGAGCTGCGGCACGGCCGCTACGTCAGTCTGACCACCTTCCGGAAGAACGGGACGGGGGTCGCGACGCCCGTCTGGTACGCCGTCGACGGCGAGGAGCTGTACGCCTGGACCCGGACCCGACTCCTGGAAGGTCAAGCGGCTGCGCAACGACCCGGCCGTCGAGGTGGCCGTCTGCGACGTGCGCGGGAACGTCTCCGAGGGCGCCGCGCGGGTGCGGGGGACGGCGCGGCTCGTGACGGGGGAGGAGCTGCGCCGGGTCCGCAGGCTCCTGGGCCGCAAGTACACCTGGCAGTTCTGGCTCGTGGACCTGCCGGCGACGGCCGTCCGGCTCGGCCGGCGCCCGCACACCGGGATCGTCGTGAGCTTCTGAGCGCCCGGAGGCGCGGGCCCGGATGAACGCTCCGTACCGTACGGATGTCGCTGTGTACCGACGGATGTCCGTTGTGGACCACTCGGGTATGAAACATGATCGACTCGAATGCTTCGCGGCAGTGGTCTTGCTCCGGGGTGTGACGGGGCTTACGTTCTCTTCCTACGCATCGCGTCTACGTGCGTAGAGGCTCATCGACGCCGTGCCGAAGGAGCAGCTCATGTCCGACGTCGTACGCGCCGCGCTCGTGCAGGCGACCTGGACCGGCGACACCGAATCCATGATCGCCAAACATGAGGAGCACGCCCGGGAGGCCGCCCGGCAGGGAGCCCGGGTGATCGGCTTCCAGGAGGTGTTCAACGCCCCCTACTTCTGCCAGGTCCAGGAGCCGGAGCACTACCGCTGGGCCGAGCCCGTCCCCGACGGCCCGACCGTCCGCAGGATGCGGGAACTCGCGCGGGAGACCGGCATGGTGATCGTTGTCCCGGTCTTCGAGGTCGAGAGCGAGGGCTTCCACTACAACACGGCGGCCGTGATCGACGCCGACGGCACGTACCTCGGCAAGTACCGCAAGCACCACATCCCGCAGGTCAAAGGCTTCTGGGAGAAGTACTACTTCCGCCCGGGGAACGCCGGCTGGCCCGTCTTCGACACCGCCGTCGGCAAGGTCGGCGTCTACATCTGCTACGACCGCCACTTCCCCGAGGGCTGGCGCCAACTCGGCCTCAACGGAGCCCAGCTGGTCTACAACCCGTCCGCCACCCACCGCGGCCTCTCCTCCCACCTCTGGCAGCTGGAGCAGCCCGCGGCCGCCGTCGCCAACGAGTACTTCGTCGCCGCCATCAACCGCGTCGGTGTCGAGGAGTACGGCGACAACGACTTCTACGGCACCAGCTACTTCGTCGACCCGCGAGGCCGGTTCGTCGGAGACGTAGCCTCCGACAAGGAGGAGGCACTCGTCGTCCGCGACCTGGACTTCGGCCTCATCGGGGAGGTCCGCCGCCAGTGGGCGTTCTACCGGGACCGCCGCCCCGACGCGTACGACGGGCTGGTCGAGCCGTGAGCGGCCTGTACGAACGGCACCGCGCCGTCGCCCCCGACTGGCTCGCCCTCTACTACCGCGAGCCGCTGGAGATCACCCACGGCGAGGGCCGTCACGTCTGGGACGCCGAAGGCCGCAAGTACCTCGACTTCTTCGGCGGCATCCTCACCACCATGACCGCCCACGCGCTCCCCGAGGTCACCAAGGCCATCGCCGAGCAGGCCGGGCGGATCATCCACTCCTCCACCCTCTACCTCAACCGCCCCATGGTGGAGCTCGCCGAACGGATCGCCGCCCTCTCCGGCATCCCCGACGCCCGCGTCTTCTTCACCACCTCGGGCACCGAGGCCAACGACACGGCCCTCCTCCTCGCCACCACGTACCGCCGGTCGAACCAGATCCTGGCGATGCGCAACAGCTACCACGGCCGTTCCTTCTCCACCGTCGGCATCACCGGCAACCGCTCCTGGTCCCCCACGAGCCTGTCGCCCCTCCAGACCCTGTACGTGCACGGCGGTGTCCGCACGCGCGGCCCGTACGCCCAGTACACCGACGAGCGGTTCACCGACGCCTGCGTCGCCGACCTCGAGGACCTCCTCGGCCACACCCGCGACGTCGCCGCCCTCATCGCCGAACCCGTCCAGGGCGTCGGCGGCTTCACCTCCCCGCCCGACGGCCTCTACGCCGCCTTCCGCCGCGTCCTCGACCGGCACGGCATCCTCTGGATCTCCGACGAGGTGCAGACCGGCTGGGGCCGCACCGGCGACCACTTCTGGGGCTGGCAGGCCCACGGCCAGGCCGGACCGCCCGACATCCTCACCTTCGCCAAGGGCATCGGCAACGGCATGTCCATCGGCGGCGTGGTCGCCCGCGCCGAGATCATGAACTGCCTCGACGCCCACTCCATCTCCACCTTCGGCGGTTCACCCGTCACCATGGCCGCCGGCCTGGCCAACCTCGGCCACCTCCTCGCCCACGACCTCCAGGGCAACGCCCGGCGCGTCGGCGGCCTCCTCCTCGAACGCCTCCGCGGCGTCGCGGCGGGCGTCGACGCCGTACGCGAGGTGCGCGGCCGCGGCCTCATGATCGGCATCGAGCTCGCCGACCCCGTCACGGGCCGGGCCGACCCCGACGCGGCCGCCGCCGTGCTGGAGGCCACCCGGGAGAACGGCCTGCTCATCGGCAAGGGCGGCGGCCACGACACCAGCGCGCTGCGCGTCGCCCCGCCGCTCTCCCTCACCGTCGCCGAGGCCGAGGAAGGCGCCGGCATCCTCGAACAGGCCCTGCGCTCCCTGTAGGCGAGCCGTCCGGATCCCGCCGTGCCACCGCACGGTCCGGACGGCACCGCCCGAGCACCACGTGTCGCGTCCCCCGCTCCCCGGTCCGACCCGACCGGCAGGACCTCCAGCCGAGGAGAAGCCCGTGAGCACCCGTAACCGCACCCTCATCCGCGGCGGACTCGTCCTCACCGCCGCCGACGAGCTGCACGCCGACGTCCTGATCGAGGACGGCCGCGTCGCCGCCCTCGCCGCCCACGGCTCCGACACCGCCGCCGGCTGGACCGCCGACCGGATCCTCGACGCCACCGACCGCTACGTCCTGCCCGGCGGCGTCGACGTCCACACCCACATGGAACTGCCCTTCGGCGGCACCTTCGCCTCCGACACCTTCGCGACCGGCACCCGCGCCGCCGCCTGGGGCGGCACCACCACCATCGTGGACTTCGCCGTCCAGTCCGCCGGCCGGCCGCTGCGGGAAGGCCTCGACACCTGGTACGCCAAGGCCGACGGCAACTGCGCGATCGACTACGCGTTCCACATGATCCTCTCCGACGTGAACGAGCACACGCTCAAGGAGATGGACCTGCTCGTCGAGGAGGGCATCACCTCCTTCAAGCTCTTCATGGCCTACCCCGGCGTCTTCTACAGCGACGACGGCCGGATCCTGCGCGCCATGCAGCGCTCCGCCGACAACGGCGGACTGATCATGATGCACGCGGAGAACGGCATCGCGATCGACGTGCTCGTGGAGCAGGCCCTCGCCCGCGGCGAGACCGACCCCCGCCACCACGGAGAGGTCCGCAAGGCCCTCCTGGAGGCCGAGGCCACCCACCGCGCCATCCAGCTCTCCCGGGTCGCCGGCAGCCCGCTCTACGTCGTCCACGTCTCGGCCCAGGAGGCCGTCGCCGAGCTGGCCGCCGCCCGCGACAAGGGCCTGCCCGTCTTCGGCGAGACCTGCCCCCAGTACCTCTTCCTGTCCACCGACAACCTCGCCGAGCCCGGCTTCGAGGGAGCCAAGTACGTCTGCTCCACCCCGCTGCGCCCCAAGGAGCACCAGGCGGCGCTCTGGCGCGGCCTGCGCACCAACGACCTCCAGGTCGTCTCCACCGACCACTGCCCGTTCTGCTTCAAGGGCCAGAAGGACCTGGGCCTCGGCGACTTCTCCAAGATCCCCAACGGGCTGCCGGGCGTGGAGCACCGCATGGACCTCCTCCACCAGGCCGTGGTCGACGGACACATCTCCCGCCGCCGCTGGATCGAGATCGCCTGCGCCACCCCGGCCCGCATGTTCGGCCTGTATCCGCAGAAGGGCACCATCGCGCCGGGCGCGGACGCCGACATCGTGCTCTACGACCCGCACGCCACCCAGACCCTCTCCGCCGCCACCCACCACATGCACGTCGACTACTCGGCGTACGAGGGCAGGACGGTCACCGGACGGGTCGAGACCGTCCTCTCGCGCGGCGACGTCGTCATCGACCACGGCACGTTCACCGGCCGGGCCGGCCACGGCGCCTTCATCCCCCGCTCCACCTGCCAGTACCTGAACTAGGAGGCCGACCCGTGGACTTCGGACTCGTCCTGCAGACCGACCCGCCCGCCTCACAGGTCGTCGGCCTGATGCGCCGCGCGGAACGCAACGGCTTCCGCTACGGCTGGACCTTCGACTCCGCCGTGCTGTGGCAGGAACCCTTCGTCATCTACAGCCAGATCCTCGAACACACCACCAAGCTGCACGTCGGCCCGATGGTCACCAATCCCGGCACCCGCACCTGGGAGGTGACGGCCTCCACCTTCGCCACCCTCAACGACATGTTCGGCAACCGGACCGTCTGCGGCATCGGCCGCGGCGACTCCGCCATGCGCGTCGCCGGCCGCAAACCGAACACCCTCGCCCGCCTGGGCGAGGCCATCGACGTCATCCGCGACCTGGCCGAGGGCCGCGAGGCCGAGGTCGACGGCAACCCGGTCCGCATCCCGTGGGTGAAGGACGGCAGGCTTCCCGTCTGGATGGCGGCCTACGGCCCGAAGGCCCTCGCCCTCGCCGGGCGGAAGGCCGACGGATTCATCCTCCAGCTCGCCGACCCCTTCCTCACCGAATGGATGGTCAAGGCGGTCCGCGAGGCGGCCCGGGAAGCCGGCCGGGACCCCGCCTCGATCACCGTCTGCGTCGCCGCCCCCGCCTACGTCGGGGACGACCTCGCGCACGCCCGGGACCAGTGCCGCTGGTTCGGCGGCATGGTCGGCAACCACGTGGCCGACCTGGTCGCCAGGTACGGCGAGCACTCGGACATGGTCCCCGGGGAACTGACCGCGTACATCAAGAACCGGCAGGGCTACGACTACAGCCACCACGGCCGCGCCGGGAACCCCTCCACCGACTTCGTCCCCGACGAGATCGTCGACCGCTTCTGCCTCCTCGGCCCCGCCGCGGCCCACCTCGACCGGCTCCGGCACCTGAGGGACCTGGGGGTCGACCAGTTCGCCGTGTACGCCATGCACGACGACCGCGAGGGCACGATCGACGCGTACGGCTCCGAGATCATCCCCGCCCTCACCGGCTGACCCGGCCCGCCGAACCCCCCACCCCGCACAACCCTTCCGCCCCGCCCCCGACCGAAGGGTTCCGCCACCATGACCACCACCGGCGCCACCGACCCCGCGGGCAGACCCGGCATACCCGGCGGCCGCGTCGAACTGCCGCCCGGCACGGCCCTCACCGACCCCCGGTTCGTCAACGACGACCTGCTGCCCGTCCCCGTCGCGCACCGCCGCTGGACCACGTACAACTTCGCCGCCCTCTGGGTCGGCATGGCCCACAACATCCCGTCCTGGCTGCTCGCCTCCGGCCTGATCGCCCTCGGCATGGACTGGAAACAGGCCGTCCTCACCATCGCCCTGGCCAACCTCGTCGTGCTGCTCCCCATGCTGCTGACCGGGCACGCCGGCCCCAAGTACGGCATCCCGTTCCCGGTCCTCGCCCGTGCCTCGTTCGGACTGCGGGGCGCCAACCTGCCGGCCCTCGTCCGGGCGGCCGTCGCCTGCGCCTGGTTCGGCATCCAGACCTGGATCGGCGGCCAGGGCGTCTTCGTCCTGCTCGACAAGGCCTTCGGCGGCGACTGGGCGGCGGCCGGGAGGATCGGCGGACAGCCCTGGACCCTGTGGCTCTGCTTCGTCCTCTTCTGGGCACTCGAACTGGCCATCATCCACCGGGGAATGGAGGCTCTGCGCCGCTTCGAGAACTGGGCCGCCCCGTTCGTCATCGTCGGCGCGCTGGTCCTGCTCGTCTGGATCGCGGTCAAGGCCGGCGGATTCGGACCGCTGCTCGACCAGCCCTCGAAGCTGGGCTGGGGCGCCGATTTCTGGCCCGTCTTCCTCCCGTCCCTCATGGGCATGATCGCCTTCTGGGCGACGCTCAGCCTGAACATCCCGGACTTCACCCGCTTCGGCGCCGGGCAGCGCGCCCAGGTCGCCGGGCAGGCCCTCGGCCTGCCCACCACCATGACCCTGTTCGCGCTGCTCTCGGTCCTCGTCACCTCCGGTGCCCAGGCCGTCCACGGAGTGGCGGTCTGGGACCCGGTGGCACTCGCCGCGAAGACCGACAACGTCTTCGGACTCCTCTTCGCCCTCGTCACCGTCCTGGTCGCGACCGTCTCCGTGAACATCGCGGCGAACGTCGTCTCCCCCGCGTACGACCTCGCCAACCTCGCCCCGAAACACGTGAACTTCCGCAGGGGCGCGCTGATCACCGGCATCGTCGGCGTCCTCGTCATGCCGTGGAAGCTGACCTCCACCCCGGAGCTGTACATCTTCACCTGGCTCGGGCTCGTCGGCGGACTCCTCGGCACCGTCGCCGGCGTCCTCATCGCCGACTACTGGCTGGTCCGCCGCACCGTCCTCGACCTCGAAGGGCTCTACCGCGCCGACGGCCCCTACTGGTACCGCGGCGGCTGGAACCCGGCGGCCGTCCTCGCCTTCGCCGTCGGCGGGGTCCTCGCGGTCGGCGGTTCGCACTCGGAGCCCGGCAAGGGGCCCTTCCCGGCCGACGGCCTCGTTCCGTTCCTGCGACCGCTCGCCGACTACGGCTGGGCCGTCGGCCTCGTCACCGCGCTGCTCCTCCACACCGCGCTCATGAAGGGGCGGGTGGCTCGCGGCGACCGGCCGGCGACCGGCTGACCGGTTCTCACCCCCGCTCGGGCGAACGGCTGTACGGTGCGGGCAGAGTGGTCGAACCGATACGAGGGGCGGGTGGCGGGTGTGCTGGTCGAGGCCTTGACCGCGGTGGCCGCGGCGGGCGGGGCGGCGGTCGTGCAGGCCGCCGGGACCGACGCCTGGTACGGGGTGCGGGACCGGGTCGCCGCGCTCATCGGGCGCGGCGACGAGCAGCTGGAGCAGGCCGCCCTGGAGCGCCTGGACCGGACCGCCGAGGCCCTGGAGGCCGACCGTGCCGTGGACCGGGGGCAGGAACTCGCACGCCAGGAGGGGGTGTGGCAGGAGCGGTTCGAGACCCTCCTGGCCGCCCTGCACGGCGCGGACCAGGAGCGAGCGGCCGGGGACCTGCGCGCCCTGCCCGCCTTCGTCGCCGAGGCCGCGGGCGACGTGGCCCTCGCCACGGGCGACGCGGTGGCGCGCGACGGAGGCAGTGCGGTGACCGGCGTCCGGCGGACGGGCGGCGGTCAGGCCGCCCGGGCGGTCCGCACCGGGAACGCGGAGGCCACCGGCGCCGGGTCCACGGCCGTCAGCGGCGTCGTCACCGAGTAGCCGGCCGGGCGCAGACGTGGCCAAGTGGCGGTGGGGCAGACGGCACGACCCGGGCGGGCGCACCCCGGCCGGGCGCACGGCCGACGCGGAACCCGCCGGACAGTGGGTGACGGGCAGCGGGAACGCGTTCGCGACGAACGGCGGCATCGCCGTCACGGGCATCTACAACGACCACACCCGCGTGGTGCTGCCGCCCGAGGCGGTACGGCCCGTGGCCGAGGTGGGCGCCAGGCCGGGACTGGACAACCTGCCGTACCGGTCCGGGCACTTCGTGGGCCGCACGGCCGAACTCGACCGCCTCGACGCCGCCCTGGCCGAGCCCGGCGGTGTGTGGCTCCAGGCCGTGCACGGGCTCGGCGGCATCGGCAAGAGCGCGCTGGCCGTGCACTGGGCGGCCACCCGCGCCCGCACGCACGGCCTCGCCCCCGTCCGGTGGATCACCGCCGACAGCCCCGCGGCCGTCGAGCAGGGCCTGGCCGCCCTCTCCACCGCCCTGCAGCCCGCCACCTCCAAGGCGCTGACGACCGAGGCGCTGGCCGAGAACGGCACGCAGTGGCTCGCCGCGCACGACGGCTGGCTGCTCGTCCTGGACAACGTCACCGACCCCGCCCACATCGCCCCCCTCCTCGCCCGCGCGCCGCACGGCCGCTTCCTGATCACCAGCAGACTCGCCACCGTGTGGCACGACGCCACCACCGTCATCCGGCTCGACACCCTGCAACCGGACGAGTCCCTGGCCCTCCTCACCCGCGTCGTCACGGCCGGCGGCCCCCGTGACCTGACCGGAGCGGCCGCCCTCTGCGCCGAACTCGGCCATCTGCCGCTCGCCGTCGAGCAGGCCGCCGCGTTCCTCGCCCAGAACCCGCTCCTGACCCCCCTCGGCTACCTGGACCTGCTCGGACAGGACCCCGCCCCGCTCTACCAGCAGGGCGGCGTCGGCGTCACCGACCCCGAACGCACCGTCGCCCGCGTCTGGCGGGTCTCGCTGGACCAGGTGGCACAACGACGGCCGGGCGCCACCGACGTGCTGCGCACCCTGGCCTGGTACGCCCCCGACCGCATCCCCGCCGGCCTCCTCGACGACACCGCGGCACCGGCGGAGATCGCCGGCGCGGTCGGTGTCCTGAACGCCTACAGCCTGATCACCGTGGACGCCGCGAGCCACACCCTCTCCCTCCACCGGCTGGTCCAGTCCGTCGCCCGCACCCCCGACGCCGACGACCCCCACCGCGGCGCGGAACTCGTCGCCGAGGCCCGGGACCGCGCCACGTCGGCCCTCTTCTCCGCCGTCCGGTCGACCGACTGGCAGGACCCCGCGAACTGGCCCACCGGCCGCGCCCTGCTCCCGCACATGGACGCCCTCGCCACCCACACCCCCGTGGCCGCCGACACCGGGACCACGGCACGCCTCCTGACACACGCCGGGGTCTTCCTCCTGAGCCAGGGGCTCGGCACCCGGGCCGCCCGGCACCTGCGCCGCGCCCTGGAGCACCACGAGGGGGAGCTGGGCGAGGACGACATCCACACGCTCACCGGCCGGCACAACCTCGCGCACGCCCTCGAGGCGTCGGGGCGGCCGGACAAGGCCGTCCCCCTGTACGAGCGGGCCCTCGCCGACGAGGAACGCGTCCTCGGGCCCGACCACCCGCTCACCGTCGCCGGCCGCAACAACCTGGCCGACGCCTACCGGGCGACGGGCGAACCGGAGAAGGCCCTCGCCCTGCTGGGCCGCCACCCCGAGGACGTGGTGCTCCCGGCCGAGGGCGACGAGGGCGCCCACCACGCCCTCACCCTGCGCAACACCCTCGCCCATACCCGGCGGCAGGCGGGTGACCGCACCGGGGCCGTCCGCCTGTACGAGGAGAACCTCGACGCGTGCCGGCGCGTCCTCGGCGAGGACCACCCCCTCACCCTCGTGACGCGGAACAACCTGACCGCCACCCGCACGGCACCCGAGGACCCGGCCGCGGCCGTCCCCCTCTTCGAGCGGATCCTCCAGGACATGGAGCGGGTCCTGGGCGAGGACCACCCCGACACCCTTCTCGCCCGCGCCAACCTGGCGGGCGCCCACCGGGACGCGGGGGACACCGACCGGGCCGTCGCCCAGTTCGAACGGGCGCTGCCCGCCATGGAACGCGTCCTCGGTCCGGGCCACGCCACCACCCGCGCCACGCGCGTCGCCCTCGCGCTCACCCTCCGGGCGGCCGGCGAGCCCGACCGGGCCGCGCGCCTCGCCGCGCCAGGCGACGCACAGGGGCCGCCCGGCGCCGTGCACCCCGGCGCCGTGCACTCGGGCGTCCCCGGCGACGAACCCCCCGACAGCCACGGCGCCGACATCGGGTACGGCTTCCTGGCCGCCGGCGACCCGGAGCGGGCCGTCCCGCTGCTCGAACAGGCCGACGCCGAAGACCGCGAGCGGCTGGGCGAGGACCACCCCCGCTCCCTCACCGTCCGCCACAACCTGGCCGTCTCCCACCTCATGGCCGGCGCCCCCGACCGGGCCCTCCCCCTCTTCCGGGAGGTCCTCCGGGCCCGGGAGCGAACACTCGGCGCGGACCATCCCGACACCCTCACCAGCCGCCGTCACCTCGCCGACGCGCACCGCGAGGCGGGCGCCTTCGACCAGGCCGTCCCCCTCTACGAACAGACGCTCCACGCGCGGACGCGGGACCTCGGCCCCCACCACCCGGAAACCCTGGCCGTCCTCGGCATGCTCGCGTACACGCTCCGGCTGGCGGGCCGGCCGGAGCAGGCCGTGCCCCTCTTCGAGCGGGCACTCCACGGCCGGGAACAGGTCCAGGGCCCCTCCCACCCCGACACCCTCACCGTCCGCAACAGCCTCGCCGGATCGTACGGCGACACGGGCGATCTCCGCCGGGCCGTACGGCTCTACGAGGAGAACGCCACCGCGTGCGCGCGGGCCCTCGGCGACGATCACGCCCACACCCTCACCGCCCTCCACAATTTGGCCACCGCCCACGCCGGGGCGGGCGACTTCCACCGGGCCGTCCCCCTGCTCGGGCAGACCCTCGACCATCAGGAGAGGGTGCTGGGCCCGGCCCACCCCGACACGATCACCACCGGCCTGAGCATGGCGGGAGTCCTCCTGGAGGCCGGGATGAAGCGGGAGTCCCGCCGGCTGTACGAGGAGATCCTGACGACGTGTCTGCGCACGTACGGAGTCCAGCACCCCCTCACGCGCCGCGTGTACGCGCAGAGGGTGGCCGCCAGAAAGGCCGGGCGGAACCGGCGGAACCGGCGCACCCCCTAGGGGGAAGGCGGCTGACCCACGGCCGGCCTGACGGGCCCCTCGCTTCATGCTGCCGTACGTGACGAAGGAGAGCAGGACGAGCAGTCCCTCGCGCGCTACCTGCGCGAAGGGGCGGTCCTTGCTGCCGAAACCGCGCCGTGGCTACCAGGCACGAAAAACTCGCGGCCGGTACGGGGCGACCGGCCTCGTCACGGCCATCGACGAGCGGCTGTGACCGACCACGTCACGATGGCGCTGCGTAACAGCGGATGGCCACCGTCTGGTGCGGACTCCACTGCTGCTCGACCGTGGCCATCAGCTCCCAGCCCAGCCGCTCGTACAGGGCTGCCGCCGCGGTATCGGATGCGACGACGTCGAGCACCGGGTGCAGGCCACGACGCCGCGCTTCCTCCACTGCTCGGCCGATCAGCAGGGCACCGATCCGATGTCCCCTCGCCCGTGGGGCGACGAACAGCCTGCTGACCACGGCGGTCATACCCCGCGTCGTCCCGTTCCGCTCGCTCCACAACGTCGGGGCCACATCGTCTTCGCCGCCTTGCGACAAACTGACATGCCCGACCAGGCCGCCTTCGAGTTCGGCGACCCAGGAGCCCAGCAGGGGACCGTGTGACAGCCACTCGCCGGGCCGATCCGGCCAGTTCACCGGATAGCCGTCGCGCGCATGGACCTCCGCGAGGACCCGCACGCACTCCTCGACATCGCCCTCGGCCCTCTGCCGGACCCAGGGGCTCGGCCTCTCATCCGGCACCCCGGAACTCTCGATGTTCACTCGGGCATAGAAGCACAGGCCACGGAGTCACAACCAGTCACTTTTGATACAGGCCCCAGGGGACCGACGCCGCGCCTCCGGTGCGGGCGCCGAGGACGCGCGCCAGGTCCGGCCGGGCGTCAGGCGCTCGTCGCGCGCGCGATCCAGCCGAGGTGCGCGCGGACGCGGGTGTTCACGGCGGGCGTGCTGGTGGCGCAGCCCCGTCCGTACGAGACGAGGCCGACGAGAGTGGGGCGGCCGTCGCGGTCCCGGTGGACCAGCGGGCCGCCGGAGTCGTACACGCAGGCGTCCCGGCCCGGCGCGTAGGTGCAGATCTGGGCCGGTGTCAGGCCCGGAACGCCCCGCGCCGCGCACGTTTCGTTGTCCATCGTCTCCAGGGTCACGGTCCGCAGCACGGGGGAGGGGCCACCGCCGAACGAGGTCGTCCCCCAGCCGGCGACCTCGACCCGTGTCCGGTCGAAGGCGTCCGGCGCCGTGTGCGCCGGCAGCCGTACCGGGCGGACGCCCCGGTCGTGGCGGACCGGGCGGGTCAGCGTGATCACGGCGATGTCGTCGCGCTGGGTCTCCGGGTCGTACGCCGGGTGGCGCGCGAACCGGGCGGGCCGGGCGAGCACCGCGTACGGGGACTCCGTCCCGGTCTTCAGGTCGTGGTCGCCGAGCAGCACGGCGACCCGCCGGGGGTCACCGTAGGAACCGGTCAGGCAGTGCGCGGCCGTCAGGAGGTGGCGGTCGTCGACGAGCACCGCGCCGCAGAACGCCCGGCGTTCCTCGACGTCCACCAGCGCCGCGACGTACGGGTACGCGTGCGGCCGGGCCTCCCGGCCGCCGACGACGGCCCCCGCCGGGGCCGCGCCGAGCGGGGTGACGGTGAGGACCGCCCCCAGGAGTGAGGCCACGAGCCGTCCGGCCCCTCGCATGAGATCTCCCTACGGTCGACGCCGCATGTTCATGACGTCAACGAGACGCGGGGCGAGGGGTCACCCGTCCGTGGTTCTGGACTGATGTCCGGGGCGTCGCGCCCCGGGTGCCGGGAAGGACGGGGCCGGGCAAGGGCGCCATACCGGTTGTCGGTGGCCCGTGCTTAGCTGGACGCATGATCGAAGACTTCCTGGAGCACGTCCTCGCCGGCGGTACGACCGAGGTCGAGGAGGCGGTCCGCAAGGCGGCCGCCGCCGAGATCATGCCGCGCTTCCGGCAGCTCGCCACCCACGAGATCATCGAGAAGAACGGCCCGCACGACCTCGTCACGGTGGCGGACCGGGCGGCCGAGGCCGACCTGACCGCCTCGCTCACCGCGCTCCTGCCGGGCTCCGTCGTCGTCGGCGAGGAGGCCGTCCACGCCGACCCGGAGGTCTACGGGGCGCTGGCCGGGGACGCCCCCGTCTGGATCGTGGACCCCGTGGACGGCACCCGCCAGTTCGTCCACGGCGACCCGGCCTTCTGCACCCTCGTCGCCCTCGCGCGGCGCGGCGAGATCCTCGCCTCGTGGACCTTCGCGCCGGCCCTGGACGAGCTCGCGGTCGCGGTGCGCGGGCACGGCGCCACCCTCAACGGCCGGCGGATACGCTCCGGTTCGCCCGCCGCCGGTGCGGTCCTGGAGGTCGCCACCTCGCACCCCGACTACACCACCCCGGACCAGAAGCGGGCCCTCCTCGGACTCGACACCGACGGGGTGCGTCCGCGCCCCTGCGGCTCCGCCGGGCTCGAGTACCTGGCGGTGGCCCGGGGCGCGCTCGACGCGGTCGCCTTCTCCTGGGAGTACGCGTGGGACCACGCGGCCGGACTGCTGCTCGTCGCCGAGGCGGGCGGCGCGCACGCGACCCTCACCGGCGAGCCCTTCCGGATCGCCGGAGGCAACGCCCTGCCGTTCACGGCCGCCCGGGACGCGGCGACCGCCGAGCGGATCGGAGGGCTCCTCAGGGGTGCCTGAGGGGCGCGCGAGTCCCGGGAGCCCGCCGTCCTATCCTGAGAACCCTGGCCGCCGGCTGACGAAGGAGCCCGAAGGTGCCGTCGATGCTCGATGCCGTCGTCGTGGGGGCGGGGCCCAACGGACTGACCGCCGCCGTCGAACTCGCCCGCCGTGGCCACTCGGTCGCCGTCTTCGAGGCGAAGTCCACCGTCGGCGGCGGCTGCCGGACCGAGGAGCTCACCCTTCCCGGCTTCCGCCACGACCCGTGCGCCGCCGTGCACCCGCTGGGCGCCGGATCGCCGGTCTTCCGGACGATGCCGCTGGACCGGTACGGCCTGGAGTGGCTGCACCCCGAGCTGCCCATGGCCCACCCCTGGGACGACGGCACCGCCGCCGTCCTCGCCCGCTCCGTCGCCGAGACGGCCGCCTCCCTCGGTCCGCGTGACGCGGGCGCCTACCGGCGGCTCGTCACGCCCTTCCTCGCTCACTGGGACACCCTCGTACGGGACTTCATGCAGCTGCCGCTGACCGCGCTGCCCCGTGACCCGGTCGCCCTCGCCCGCTTCGGCCTCGCCGGACTGCCGCCGTCCACGTGGCTGATGCGCCGCTTCCGCGACGAGAAGGCCCGCGCGCTGTTCGCCGGACTCGTCGGCCACGTCATGGCCCCGCTCGGCGGACTCGCCACCGGAGCCGTCGGGCTGGTCTTCGCGCTCGCCGCCCACGCGGGCGGCTGGCCCCTGCCCCGGGGCGGCTCGCAGAGCATCTCCGACGCCCTCGCCGCGTATCTGAAGGACCTGGGCGGCGCCGTCCACACCGACTTCGAGGTCAAGCGCCTCGACGACCTGCCGCCCGCCCGCGCCTACGTCTTCGACACCTCGCCCACCGCCCTCGCCCGGATCGCCGGACTCGGCGGGTACTACGACCGCTACCGCTACGGCGCCGCCGCCTTCAAGATCGACTACGCGCTCGACGGTCCCGTGCCCTGGACCGCCGAGGCCCCGCGCCGCGCCGGCACGGTCCAGATCGGGCCCACCGCCGGCGAGATCGGCACCGCCCTGAACCAGGCCTCCTCCGGAACCGCCCCCGCCACCCCCTTCCTCATCACCGCGCAGCCCACCCTGGTCGACCCCGGCCGCGCGCCCGAGGGCAAGCACGTCTTCTGGGCCTACGGACACGTCCCGAACGGCTGGCGCGGCGACCTCACCGAGGCGATCGAGCGCCAGATCGAGCGCTTCGCCCCCGGCTTCCGCGACCGCGTCCTCGCCCGCGCCGTCGCCGCCCCGGCCGAACTCGCCGCCCGCAACGCCAACTACGTCGGCGGCGACATCGCCTGCGGCGCGGCCGGCGGCCTCCAGCTCCTCCTGCGCCCCACCCTGTCGCTCCGCCCTTACAGCACCCCCCACCCGGCGGTCTTCCTCTGCTCCTCCGCCACGCCGCCCGGCCCCGGCGTGCACGGCATGTCCGGGCACAACGCGGCGAAGGCGGTCTGGCGCCGGCTGCGAAAATAGACTGCGCCCATGGCCAAGTACCTCGACGTCCACCCCGAGAACCCCCAGCCGCGCGTCATCGACTCCGTCGTCGACACCATCCGGAAGGACGGGCTCCTCGCCTACCCGACGGACTCCTGCTACGCCCTGGGCAGCCGGGTCGGCAGTCACGACGGCATCACCCGCATCCGCGAGATCCGCCGCCTCGACGACCGCCACCACTTCACCCTCATGTGCGCGAACTTCTCCCAGCTGGGCCAGCTCGTGCACGTCGACAACAACGTCTTCCGGGCCGTCAAGTCCGCCACTCCCGGCGCCTACACCTTCATCCTGCCCGCGACCAAGGAGGTGCCGCGCCAGCTCCTCCATCCCAAGAAGAAGACGGTCGGGGTACGCATCCCGGACCACGTCGTCACCCAGACCCTGCTCGCCGCGCTCGGCGAACCGCTGCTCTCCAGCACCCTCCTGCTGCCCGACGAGGAGGAACCCCTGACGCAGGGCTGGGAGATCAAGGAGCGTCTCGACCACCAGGTGGACGTGGTGCTCGACTCGGGGGACTGCGGCACCGTCCCCACCACCGTGGTCGACTTCTCCGGCGGGGAACCCGAGATCCTCCGCGTCGGCGCGGGCGACCCCACCCGCTTCGAGTAGGCCTCCGGCGCGAGCGGCGCGGCGCTCCGGGCCACCCGCCGCCGGCCGGCCCTTACGGAACGGGCCGTGATCATTTACGGTCGGGCCGGCAACAGGAAGCGACCACCGGAGGCCGGTACCGTGATCGTCATCGCCCACGTCAGCGACGTCCACATCGACGAGGCGGAGCGGAGCGCCGCCCGTACCCGCGCCGTGCTCCGGTACCTGGAGGAGCTGCCGTACGACCTGGCGGCCGTCCTGGTCACCGGTGACATCACCGACAGCGGCACCCCCGCCGAGTACGCCGTCGCCCGCGCACTGCTGCGCTCCCGCCATCCCTTGCTCCTCTGCCCCGGCAACCACGACGACCGCGCCGCCTTCCGCGCCGCGCTGCCCGTCCCCGCTCCGGGCGCCGAGGCCGGCGCGACTCCCGCCGCCGCGCCCCGGGACCCGTACGCGCCCGTGAACCAGGTGCTGCGCGGCGACGGCTTCGTCGTCGCCCTCTGCGACAGCTCCGTCCCCGGCGAGCACCACGGCCTCCTGGAGGACGAGACCCTCACCTGGCTGGACGGCGTCCTCGCCGCCACGCCCCGCGAGACCCCCGTCCTCGTCGCCTTCCACCACCCGCCCGTACCGCTCCACACGCCGTACGTGGACGAGATCCGCCAGTTCGGCGAGGAGCGGCTCGCCGGACTCGCCGGCCGCCACCCCCACCTCACCGCCTTCCTCGCCGGCCACGCCCACACGGCGGCGGCCACCACCTTCGCCGGGCGCCCCCTCCTCGTCGCGCCCGGGGTCCACTCGGCGATCCGCCTCCCCTGGGAGCACCCGGACCCGGCCGACCCGCACCTCCACCTCGGCCTGCCGCCCGCCCTCGCCTTCCACGTCCTGGGCGGCGACGGCCGGCTGACCACCCACTACCGGACCGTGCCCGTCTGACGGGTCCTGCCGCTCCTCCCGGCCGGGCGCGGACGTCCCTGTCGTTTTTCTGCCAGCCCGGACGCCGCCGGTCCACGATCCTGGATCCATGCACACCGACACCGAGCGCTGCGTCCGGGCCGTCCAGTCGAAGGACGCCCGCTTCGACGGCGTGTTCTTCACCGCCGTCCGGACCACCCGCATCTACTGCCGGCCCAGCTGCCCGGTCGTGCCTCCCAAGCCCGAGAACATGGAGTTCCACCCGAGCGCCGCCTCCTGCCAGCGCGCCGGCTTCCGGGCCTGCAAGCGCTGCCGGCCCGACACCAGCCCCGGCTCCCCGGAGTGGAACGTCCGCGCCGACGCCGTCGCCCGCGCCATGCGGCTCATCCAGGACGGGGTGGTCGACCGGGAGGGCGTTCCCGGCCTCGCCCGCAGGCTCGGCTGGTCCACCCGCCAGATCGAACGCCAGCTCCTGGCCGAACTCGGCGCGGGACCCCTCGCCCTCGCCCGTGCCCAGCGGGCCCAGACGGCCCGCGTGCTCATCGAGACCACCGCCCTGCCCATGGGCGAGATCGCCTTCGCCGCCGGGTTCGCCTCCATCCGCACCTTCAACGACACCGTGCGCGAGGTGTTCGCCCTCACCCCCGGCGAGCTCCGCGCCCGCGCCGCCCGCCGGCCCGCCGACCCGGGACGCTCCCCGGGACCCGCCGGCACCGCGCCGGCGCCCGGCGTCATCAGCCTCCGCCTGCCGTTCCGCGCCCCGCTCGAACCCTCCAACCTCTTCGGCCACCTCGCCGCGACCGCCGTCCCCGGCGTGGAGGAGTGGCGCGACGGCGCCTACCGGCGCACCCTCCGCCTCCCGTACGGACACGGCATCGCCGCCCTGGCCCCCCGCCCCGGCCACATCGCCTGCCGGCTCTCCCTCACCGACCCGCGCGACCTCGCGCACGCCATCAGCCGCTGCCGCCGCCTCCTCGACCTCGACGCCGACCCGGTCGCCGTCGACGACCGGCTCCGCGCCGACCCCCTGCTCGCCCCGCTCGTGGACGCGGCGCCCGGCCGCCGCGTCCCCGGCACCGTCGACCCGGCCGAGTTCGCCGTCCGGGCCGTCCTCGGCCAGCAGGTCTCGACGGCCG
The DNA here is from genome assembly GCF_042900905.1 of Streptomyces sp. NPDC012827. Lineage (NCBI taxonomy): Bacteria > Bacillati > Actinomycetota > Actinomycetes > Kitasatosporales > Streptomycetaceae > Streptomyces > Streptomyces sp. NPDC012827. Next base: position 119,396 of record NZ_JBIBBY010000011.1, read on the forward strand.
CAGCCCGCACCCATGCCGCCCGGCTCGTCACCGCCCACGGCGTCCCCGTGGAGGACCCCGAGGGCGGACTCACCCACCTCTTCCCGGACCCCGAGGCGCTGGCCGCCCTCGACCCCGACGCCCTGGCCCTGCCGCGCAGCCGCCGGACCACCCTCCTCACCCTGGTGCGCGCCCTCGCCGACGGCAGCCTTCCGCTCGGACCCGCCCACGACCGCGAGGAGGCCCGCGCCCGGCTCCTCGCCCTGCCCGGATTCGGCCCCTGGACCACCGAGATCATCGCCATGCGGGCGCTCGGCGACCCCGACGCGTTCCTCGCCGGCGACCTCGGCGTCCGCCGCGCCGCCGCCGGCCTCGGCCTGCCCGCCACCCCCGCCGCGCTCACCGCCCGCGCCACCCACTGGCGGCCCTGGCGCGCCTACGCCGTCCAGTACCTCTGGGCCACCGACGACCATCCGATCAACCACCTGCCGGCGTCCCCCGCCACGCCCGCGACACCCGCCTGAGGACCCGCCATGCCCACCGTGCAGCACACCGTCGTGGACAGCCCCTACGAGCCGCTGACCCTCGTCGCCGTCGACGGCGTCCTCAGCCGCGTCCACATGACCGGCCAGCGCCACCGCCCGCCCGAGGAGACCTTCGGCGAGCCCGACCCGCGCCCCTTCGGCGAGGTGGTCCGCCAGCTGGACGCCTACTTCGCGGGCGACCTCACCGCCTTCGACCTGCCGCTCCGTCTGGACGGCACCCCGTTCCAGCGACGCGTCTGGAACGAACTGCTCCGCATCCCGTACGGGCAGACCCGGACGTACGGCGAACTCGCCGAGGCGCTCGGCACCCCCACCGCCTCCCGGGCCGTCGGCCTCGCCAACGGCAAGAACCCGGTGAGCATCATCGTCCCCTGCCACCGGGTGATCGGCGCGGGCGGCGGCCTCACCGGCTACGGCGGTGGCCTGGACCGCAAGCGCCGTCTCCTCGCCTTCGAAGCCGGCACCCTCCCGGCACCGCGGGACGCCCTGTTCTAACGCAGCCGCTCCAGGAGCGCCGGCAGGGCCGTCCCGATCGGCTCGCGGATCACCTCGGCGGCGAGCGGGTCGTACGGGGTGGGCTCGGCGTTCACGACGATCAGCCGGGCCCCGTGCTCGGCCGCCGTCCCCGCGAGGGAGGCGGCCGGCTGGACCTGCAGGCTCGAACCGACCGCGAGAAAGATCTCGGCCGCCTTGGCGACGGACACCGCCTCGGCGAGCAGCACCGGGTCGAGGCGCTGGCCGAACATCACCGTGGCCGACTTCAGGATCCCGCCGCAGGCCCGGCACGGCGGGTCCGCCTCGCCCGCCCGCACCCGGTCCAGCGCCTCCTCCATGGAGGACCGGGCACGGCAGGCCGTGCACACCACCGACCGGGCCGAACCGTGCAGTTCCAGCACCTTGCGGTCGGGAACCCCCGCCGCCTGGTGCAGTCCGTCGACGTTCTGCGTGAGCACCCGCAGCGCGTGGCCGCTCCGCTCGAACGCGGCGATCGCGAGGTGCGCCGCGTTCGGCCGGGCCTTCAGGACCGGCCCGTCCAGCCGCATCCGCCAGGCCCGTCGCCGGATCTCCGGATCGGCCATGTACGGCCCGTACGTCACCAGCCGCTCCGCCGCCGGGTCCTTGCGCCACAGCCCGTCGGGCCCCCGGTAGTCGGGAATGCCCGAGTCCGTGGAGACACCGGCGCCGGTGAGGATCGCGACCATCGTCATACCACCGACCCTAAGAAGTTCCCGCCCCTGCCGCGAGCGGGTTTCCCGGTGCTACGTTCCCCGCATGGCCAAGGTGAACATCGTGCTCGATGCCGGACTCGTCGTGGACGTCATGGTCCTTTCGGGCGTCGGCAACCCCCAGGACGCGGTCGAGGCGGTGGTCCGTGACTACGTGGCCCGCGGCCACCGCACCGAGGCCCGTACCGCCACCCGCGACGAGGCCCACCGCACCGGTGACCTCCTGCCGCCCGAGCCGCCGCAGGGCTGACGCGGCGGACGGGCGCGTACGGCGGGCCGGGGCCGAGGACCGGCAGGCTCAGGCGGTTGCGGCCGGGCGCCCGTCCACCAGTTCCGCCGGACCGGCGCGGCCGGACTCCAGGACGTCCAGGGCGGCGAGCACGCGCAGGCCCCGGCCGCCCGGCAGATGGGCGGGGATCTCGTCCCGCCCGATCAGCTTCCAGGAGAGCAGCTCGCCCTCCCGGACCCGGATGCGCGCGAGCCGCTCCCCGGACAGCACGCCGCCGTCGTAGACGTACGCCACGATCGGCGGGCGGTCGGTGCCGGGCACCCAGTCGACGGCGAGGAGCGCCCCCGGCTCCACGTCCAGGCCGATCTCCTCCGCCGCCTCCCGGCGCGCCGCCTGCCGGGGCGTCTCCCCGGCGTCGGACTCGATCGTGCCGCCGGGCAGGCTCCAGTGCGGGCGGTAGTCGGGCTCCACGACCAGCACGCGGCCCGCCGCGTCCCGCAGGAGGACCGCCGCGGCGGCCAGGACGCGGGGGAGACCCGCGAGGTACGTGGCGTAGTCGGTGGTGGTCACCCCGTCAGGGTAGCCGGAAGCGGCCCGCCCCGGCCGGTCTCCGCCCGGCGTCGCCGCCCCGCCCGGGCCCCCGTTTCAGCCCTCGCCCTCCGGCGGTTCGCCGTCGCGGCGGCCCCGCGCCAGGCGGCGCAGGCGGTGGTGCCGGGCGGGCGGCCCCTGCTCGGTCATCGCCTCGCCGACCAGCGTCCGCACCGCGTCCCGCAGACCGTGGAGGGCGTGGTGCCGGGCCGGTCCCGCGCCCGGGTCCTCCCGCAGCTCCTTCAGCAGCGCCACGCACAGCCCCAGCATCACCAGCACGAACGGCAGTGCCACCAGGATCGTCGCCGTCTGCAGCGAGTCGAGCCCGCCGACCACCAGCAGCACCGCCGCCACGGCGGCCATCAGCACGCCCCAGGTCACCACCAGCCAGGTCGGGGGATGCAGCGAGCCCCGGCTCGTCAGCGACCCCATCACCAGCGAGGCCGAGTCCGCGCTCGTGACGAAGTACGTCATCACGAGCACCATCGCCAGGACGGAGGTGACCGTGCCCAGCGGCAGCGCCTCCAGCATCGCGAACAGGGAGGCCTCCGCGCCGTCCTTCACCGCCGCCGCCAGATCCGCCGCGCCCGTCGACTCCAGCCGGATCGCCGTACCTCCCATCACGCAGAACCAGATCACCGTCGCCCCGGACGGCACGAGCAGCACGCCCATGAGGAACTCCCGGACGGTCCGCCCGCGGGAGATCCGGGCGATGAAGGTGCCCACGAACGGCGCCCAGGAGAGCCACCACGCCCAGTAGAAGATCGTCCACGCGCCCAGCCACTCGCGGTCGGTGAAGGCGCCCGTCCGGCTCGCCATGGGCAGCAGTTGGTGCAGATAGCCGCCGACGGAGGCCGGGATCGTGTCCAGGATGTGGACGGTCGGGCCCAGCAGGAAGACGAACAGCATCAGCCCGGCCGCGAGCACGATGTTGAGCGTGGACAACCACTTCACGCCCTTGTGCAGGCCGGAGAAGGCCGACAGGACGAAGGCCGCCGACAGGGCCGCGATGATGATCAGCTCGGTGGACGTGGACGCCGCCACGCCCATCGTCAGGTTCAGGCCCTCGGCCACCTGGAGCGCGCCGAGGCCGAGACTCGTCGCCGTGCCGAAGACGGTGGCGAAGACCGCGAGCAGGTCGATCGCCCTGCCCGGCCACGAGGCCGCCCGGCGCGCGCCGATCAGCGGCACGAACGCCGAACTCAGCTGGTTGCCCCGGCCCTTGCGGAAGCCCGCGTACGCGAGCGCGAGACCCGCGATGCCGTAGATCGCCCACGGCGTCAGCGTCCAGTGGAAGAAGGAGTACTCCATGGCGCTGAGCGCGGCGCTCCCCGTCCCGGCCGGGGCACCGCTCGCCGGCGGCGGGTCCAGGAAGTGCTGGAGCGGCTCCCCGACCCCGTAGAACATCAGACCGATGCCCATGCCGGCGCTGAACATCATCGCGATCCACGCGAGGTTCGTGAACTCCGGCTCGGAGTCGTCCGCGCCCAGCCGGATCCTGCCGAAGCGGCTCAGCGCGATCACCACGCACAGGACCAGGAACAGGTCCGCCGCGACCACGAACAGCCACGCGAAGTTGGCCAGGACCCAGCCGAGGGCCGCGGCCGAGGCGCTGTCGAAGGACCGCTCGCCGAGAGCGGCCCAGGCGACCGCCGCCGCGACCGCCGCGACCCCGATCCCGATGACCTTCCGGTCGGGCGCGGGACGTCCCCGCCGCCCCGCCGGCCCCCGCGGGCCCGGCTCGATCCGTTCCGTGCTCATGGGGCCCCACTATGGTCCGAGATATCGCGATATCCGGGGGTGGCACGCCGTCCGGCGGTACGGATAGGGTCGGCGACGGCGCGACTGCCTGTTCGAAAGCAAGGGATGCAAGGTGACGGACGGAGCAGCAACTCAGGTCGCTCACGTGCTCGTGGCGGCCGACAAGTTCAAGGGCTCGCTCACGGCCGTGCAGGTCGCGGAGCGGGTCACGGCGGGACTGCGGAGGGTCGTCCCCGACCTCGACGTGGTGACCCTGCCCGTGGCGGACGGCGGCGACGGTACGGTCGCGGCGGCGGTCGCGGCGGGTTTCGAGCGCCGTGAGACGACCGTGACCGGGCCCCTCGGCGAGCCCGTCACCGCGGCCTTCGCGCTGCGCGGCACGACCGCCGTGGTCGAGATGGCGGAGGCCTCCGGTCTCCAGCTCCTCCCGTCCGGGGTGTTCGCCCCGCTGACCGCCACCACCTACGGCTCCGGCGAACTCCTCCGCGCCGCCCTCGACGCCGGGGCCACCACCCTCGTCTTCGGTGTCGGCGGCAGCGCCACCACCGACGGCGGCGCCGGCATGCTGGCCGCCCTCGGCGCGCGCTTCCTCGACGCCTCCGGCGAACCGGTCGGACCCGGCGGCGCGCCGCTCGCCGACCTCGCCACCGCCGACCTCTCCGGTCTCGACCCCCGCTTCGCCGAGGTCGAACTGATCCTCGCCAGCGACGTCGACAACCCGCTGACCGGACCGAAGGGCGCCCCCGCCGTCTACGGCCCGCAGAAGGGCGCCTCCCCGGAGGACGTCCGCACCCTCGACGCGGCCCTCGCCCACTACGCGACCGTCCTGGAGAAGGCGATCGGCACCCGGGCGGCCGAGGCAGCCGTCGCCCCCGGCGCCGGCGGCGCGGGCGGCATCGGCTACGGCGCCCTCATCCTCGGCGCGAGCTTCCGCCCCGGCATCGAACTCATGCTGGAGGTCCTCGGCTTCGCACCCGCCCTGGAGAAGGCCACCCTGGTCATCACCGGAGAGGGCTCCCTCGACGAGCAGACCCTCCACGGCAAGGCCCCGGCGGGCGTCGCCGCGGCGGCCCGCGCCGCCGGCAAGGAGGTCGTCGCGGTCTGCGGACGGCTCGCCCTCGCCCCGGAGACCCTCGGCGCGGCCGGCATCCGCCGCGCCTACCCCCTCGCGGACCTGGAGCCCGACCCCGCCACCTCCATGGCGAACGCCGGCCCGCTCCTGGAGGACGTGGCGGCGGCGATCGCCCGCGACTTCCTCCTGTAGCGCGCCCCGCCGGTCCGTACGCGCCGCCCGCCGCGGGCACGGGTGCGGACCGGCGGCGCGGCCGCTACGCCTCCGCGTCCTGCGGGTACCAGCGCAGTTCCACCGTGTTGCCGTCCGGGTCCTTCACGTACACCGACTGCGCCGAGCCGCGGGCACCCCAGCGCGGGACGGGGCCCTCGACCACGTCGAAGGTGCCGGAGCCGATGACCTCCTGCCAGTCCAGGGGGTCCACCACCAGACAGATGTGGTCCACGTTGGACTCCCCGCGCGGGCGGGAGAACAGATCGATGACCGTGCTGTCGTCGATGCGCACCGACGGGAACGGCACCGTGCCGGCCCGCCATTCCTCCACCCGCTCGGGCGCGAGGCCCAGGGGGCCGGTGTAGAACGCGAGCGAACGCTCGACGTCGGTCACATTGAGCACCAGATGGTCGAAGGCCTTGACGCGCATGGGCATGTCACCTCGGGAAGGGATCACGACAGGACCCGGTGATCATGGTCACCGCGCGCCCGGCGGTCAAGGGCCGGCTCCGCGGGCGGCCCCGATCAGCCCTGCGCCGTCAGGCGGAACGCGTCCAGCGCCAGCGTCATCTCCGTCAGGTCCCGCGGCCGGGACAGCGATCTCGACGTCAGCTGCTCCAGGCGCCGCAGGCGGTTGAAGACCGTGTTCCGGTGGCAGTACAGCCGCCCCGCCGCCCGCCCCGCCGACCCCTCGCAGTCCAGCCACGCGTCCAGCGTCTCCAGCAGCACCGCCCGGTCGGCCGGGTCCAGTTCGAGCAGCCCGCCCAGCACCTCCGCGACCAGCAGCTGGGCCATCTCCGGCTGACCCACCACCAGCGCCCCCGCCATCCGGCGGTCCAGGCGGACCACCTCGCGGCTGCCGGGCGGACAGCTCCGCAGCGCCAGCTCGGCCAGCCGCCGGGCCCGGCCCAGCTCGGTCAGCCCGTCCACCACCGGGCTGATCCCGCCCGGCCCCGGGCACCGCCCGTCGAGCAGCTCCGACAGCGCGTCCAGCCCCGTACCGTCCGCGAACGCCACGACGCCCAGCTCGCAGTCGGCCCGCATCCGCCACAGGAACCGCACTCCGTCCCCCTGCACCTGCCGGTGGAACGGCTCCCGCTCCTCCCGCCGGTCGTAGCGCAGCACCACCACCGCGTACCGCCCCTGCTCCGGCAGGTCCAGGCCGGCCGCCGCCCGTGAGACCACCTCCGGGGAACGCTGGCCCTGCAGCAGGGCGTCCAGAAGCGCCTGCAACTGCTCGTCGGTGCGCCGCCGCAGCTCCGCCTCGGTCGCCCGGTACGCCTCCGACGCGGTGTCCGCCTGCGCGTCCACCGCCGACCACACCGTCGTCGCCGACTGCATCAGCGCCGCGAGCCGCGCCGCGTCCGCGCCCGCGCCCTCGATCAGCGCGTCCCACACCAGATGGCCGGCGTGCCGGTAGGCATGCACCACCAGCTCCAGCGGCATGCCCTGCTCGGCCCGTCGGCGGCCCATCTCCTCCGCGTGCTCCAGGTCGCGCCGGGGGGAGTTCCGCGGCGCCGAGATCATCTCGATCCCGATCCGCATCGCCTCGTGCGCCTCCTGCCAGTGCCGGTCGTACGGGAGGATCCGCCCGTAGGCGGGCTCGTACGCGTGCAGCTCCCTCAGGTGCTCGTCCACCAGTTCAGGCACCCGCTCCAGAAGCTCCGTGCACGCCTGCGCGAGCACCTTCCAGTCGTCGCCGGTCCGCCGTCTGCGCCGTCCCATGCCCGGAGGATGCCACCGCCCCGGCCCTCTCCGCACGCCCCTGACGCGCAGCGTTGTGCCGGTGCACAGCGCGTCGGCGCGCCCGCTGGTCACCGGCAGCGTTTCGGCCGCCGGACGTGGACGGGCGGTCCGGGCCGGTGCTGGGGTGAGCGCCACCGAAGCGGCCGGGAATCGCCCAGCGACAGGACGGCCGGGGAAAGGGGAACCATGCAAGGCACCGAACCCGCCCTCCAGGTCACGGACCTCACGGCGGGATACGGACCCGTGCACGCGCTGCGCCGGGTGTCGCTGACCGTGCCCGCCGGGGCCGTCGTCACGGTCCTCGGCGGCAACGGGGCCGGGAAGAGCACACTGCTGCGGGCGGTCTCGCGCACCCTGCGGTTCCACGGCGGCGCCGTGGTCTCCGGCACGGTGAGCTGCGGCGGCCGCCCGCTCGACGGGCTCCCGCCCGACCGGGTGGTGGCCGCGGGCGTCTCCCAGGTGCCCGAGGGCCGACAGGTCTTCGCCCGCATGACGGTCGAGGACAACCTGCGGGCCGGTGCGCTCGGCCGCCGCGCCGACCGGGCCGCGCGGGCCGCGGCCCTGCGGCGGGTCCACGCCCTCTTCCCCGTCCTCGCCGACCGCGCCCGGCAGCAGGCCGGACTGCTCTCCGGCGGCGAGCAGCAGATGCTCGCGGTCGGCCGCGCGCTCATGGCCCGGCCGGAGCTGCTGCTGCTCGACGAACCGTCGCTCGGGCTGGCCCCGCTGATGGCCGCCCGGATCGCGGACGCGATCCGGGAGATCAACGGCCAGGGCACGGCGGTCCTCCTGGTCGAGCAGAACGCGGCACTCGCCCTGCGGCTGGCCTCCCGCGCCTACGTCCTAGAGGTCGGCGAGGTCACCCTCGCGGGGCCGGCCGCCGAACTCGCCGCGTCCGACGAGGTCCGCCGCCGCTACCTGGGCGTGGTCGACGAGGACGCCGCCGCCGACGCGGCCCGCGCCCGCACCGAGCACCCGGCCCTGTCCCGCTGGGACCCCGCCGACCCCGGCCCCCGCCCCCGCGACCGCCGCCAGGAGACCCGATGAGCACCACCCCACCGCCGGCCCCCGGCCACGAGGACCCCGCTCGGGCCCCGGGCCACGAGGCCCCCGGCCATCAGGCGCCCGGCGTCCCCGCCCTCGTCGTCGAGGGCGTCACCGTCCGCTTCGCCGGACTCACCGCCCTCGACGACGTCGGCTTCACCGTCCGCCCCGGCACCGTCCACGCCCTCATCGGCCCCAATGGCGCCGGCAAGTCCACCTGCTTCAACGTGCTGTCCGGCGTCTACCGGGCCACCGCCGGCTCCGTACGGCTGGGCCCGCACGAGCTGACCGGCCTGCCCCCGCACCGCATCGCCGGCCTCGGCGTGGGCCGGATCTTCCAGAACCTGGCCCTGCCGCCACGGGCCACCGTCGAGGACAGCCTGATGCTCGGCCGCCACCGCCTCACCCGCACCGGCTTCCTCGCCGCCGGGCTCCGCCTGCCCTCCGCCGTCCGGGAGGAGGCCCGGCACCGCGCCCGGGTCCGCGAGATCGCCGCCTTCGTCGGCCTGACCGGCCGACTGGACCGGCCCGCCGGATCGCTCCCGTACGGACAGCAGAAACTCGCCGAACTCGCCCGCGCGCTCTGCATGGAACCGAAGCTGCTGCTCCTGGACGAACCCGTCGCCGGCATGACCGCCGACGAACGCCTCCGTACCGCCGCCGTCATCGCCGGCGCCCGCGACAGCCTCGGCATCTCGGTGCTGCTCGTGGAGCACGACATGGGTCTGGTGATGCGGCTCGCCGACTCCGTCACCGTCCTCGACTTCGGCCGCCGCATCGCCGACGGGTCCCCCGCCGACGTCCAGAACGACCCGGCGGTCGTCCGCGCCTACCTCGGAGAGGAGACCGCCGCGTGAGCACCTTCGCCGAATTCCTGATCAACGGCGTCTCGCTGGGCTCGATCTACGCCCTCATCGCCCTCGGCTTCGTGGTCATCTTCCGCGCCACCGAGGTCGTCAACTTCGCCCACGCCTCGCTGCTCCTGGCGGGCGGCTACGTCACCGCCGTCCTCCACGACGACCTCGGCTTCTGGTTCGCGCTCCTCGCCGGCGTCGCGGGCGCGGCCCTCGTCGGCGCGGCCGTCGAGTTCCTCGTCATGCGCCGTCACCGGGGCGGCGACCACAGCGTCCTCGCCATCGTCACGATCGGCGTCGACATCCTCCTCGCCACCGAGCTCACCCGCCGGATCGGCACCGACATCCTCGCCCTCGGCGACCCCTGGGGCGACGGCGTCGTCACCCTCGGGCCGGTCACCGTCGCCCAGACCCGCATCGCCGCGCTCCTCGCCGCCGCCCTGCTCATCACCGCCTTCCTCCTCGCCTTCCGGTACACCGCCTGGGGCGTCGCCATGCGGGCCGCCGCCGAGAACCAGGAGACCGCCGCCCTCATGGGCATCCGCCTCGGCCGGGTCTCGCTCGGCGCCTGGGCCGTGGCCGGGGCGCTCGCCGCCGTCGCCGCCCTCTTCCTCACCGTCTTCCCCACCCCCGGCCTGGAACGGGGCACCGCGCTCGCCGCCCTCAAGGCCTTCCCCGCCGCCATCCTCGGCGGCCTCGACTCCACCACCGGCGCGCTCGTCGGCGGCCTCCTCGTCGGCGTCACCGAGTCCCTCGCCACCGGCTACCAGAGCGACCTGGCCTTCCTCGGCAGGGGCATCGGTGACCTCGCCCCGTACCTCGTGATGGTCGTGGTGCTGCTGATCCGCCCCGCCGGACTGCTCGGCACGAAGGAGCTCGCCCGTGTCTGACCGCCTCCGCAACCTCCCGGCGAAGGTGTACGCGGGGGCCGCCGCCGTCCTCGTCCTCCTCGCCCTGCCCTTCTACCTGGACCGGTTCTGGCTCCAGGCCGGACTCTTCGCCATGGCCGCCGCCCTCGGCGCCGTCGGCATCAACCTCCTCACCGGCGCCACCGGCCAGCTCTCCATGGGCCACGCCTTCTTCCTCGCCGTCGGCGCCTACGGCTACTGCGCCCTCGCCGGGGACGGCGCCGACGGTCTCGCCGGCCTCGGCCTGCCCGGCTGGCTCGCCGCCGTCCTCGCCGTCGCCCTCGCGGGCCTCGCCGGCGGCGTCTTCAGCCCCATCGCCGGCCGGCTGCACGGCGCCTACCTGGGCATCGCGACCCTCGCCCTGATCTTCATCGGGCAGCACGTCCTCTTCAACGCCCACGACCTCACCGGCGGCTACAACGGCCGGGCCGTCCCCCCGCTCTCCCTCTTCGGCCTCACCTTCGACGACACCGAGCTCCTCGTCGCCCAGATCCCGTTCGGCGCGGTCGAGAAGCTCTGGTACCTCGGACTCGCCCTGCTCCTCGGCGGCGTCCTCTTCGCCCGCGGCGTGCTCCGCGGCCGCCCCGGGCGCGCCATGAACGCCATCCGCGACCACCGGATCGCCGCCGGCGTCCTCGGCATCCCCGTCGCCCGCCACCGCGCCGCCGTCTTCGTCCTCTCCTCCATGTACGCGGGCCTCGCCGGCGTCCTGCTCGCCCTCGTCTTCCAGCGCACCGTGCCCGAGTACTTCGGCATGGCGCTCTCCCTCGAATACCTGGCCATGATCGTCATCGGCGGTCTGGGGTCGGTCGCCGGCGCGGTCGCCGGAGGCGTCTTCGTCTCCCTGCTGCCGCAGCTCCTCAACCGGTACAGCGACGCCCTCCCCCTGGTCTCCGCCCCCGGGACGGGCGGGATCGCACCCGGGGAGGCCGCCCGCTATCTGTACGGCGCCGCCGTCGTCGCGGTGGTGCTCTTTCTGCCCGGGGGCCTGGTCCGGCTCGCCGCCCGGAAGTCCACCGAACCCTCAGGGGAGGCACGATGAACCACAGACGACCGGCCGTGCGCGGCCTTGCCGCCGCGCTCACCGCACTGATCGCCCTCACCGCCGCGAGCGGCTGCAGCTCCAAGGCGAAGACCGACGACGGGAAGCGGACCGGCGCGGGAGGGGTGAGGACCGGCGAGGGCGTCACCGACACCACCATCACGGTCGGCGCGCTCACCGACATGACCGGCGTGTACGCGACGCTCGGCAAGAGCGTCACCCAGGCCCAGCAGCTGTACGTGAAGCAGGTCAACGCCTCCGGCGGTATCTGCGGCCGGCAGCTTCAGCTCGCCGTCCGCGACCACGGCTACGACCCGCAGAAGGCGCTCGCCGCCTACACCGAACTGGAGCCGAAGGTCGCCGGTTACGCCCAGTTCATCGGCTCGCCCTTCGTCGCCGCCGTCAAGCCGCGCGTCGACACCATGGACCGCGCGGTCATCCTGCCGCAGGCCTGGTCGGCCTCGCTCCTGGGCTCGCCGTCCATCCGCACCATCGGCGCCACCTACGACGTCGAGACGATCAACGCCGTCGACTTCCTGGTCACCGAGAAGGGCCTGAAGGCGGGGGACCGGCTCGGGCACGTCTACTTCGAGGGCGACTACGGCGAGAACGCCCTCAAGGGCGCCAAGTTCGCCGCGGGGAAGGCCGGTCTCACCGTCGTCGAACAGAAGATCAAGCCCACCGACAACGACATGTCGGCGCAGGTCGCGGCGCTCAAGCAGGCCGGGGTGAAGGCCGTCGTCATCAGCGCCGGACCCCGCCAGGCCGCCTCTCTCGTCGGCGTCGCCGCAGCGACCGGCCTGCGCGTCCCGGTCGTCGGCAACAACTCCGCCTTCGCCCCCCAGCTCCTCGGCACCCAGGCCGGGCCCGCCCTGCGGTCGATGTACTGGTTCGCCACGCCGAGCCTGCCCATCGGCGCAGACACCCCGGTCGCGAGGAAACTCGCCGCCGACTACCGGGCCGCCCACCCCAAGGAGGGGCTCGACAACGGCGTGGTCGCCGGCTGGACCGCCGCGAGCGTCTTCGGCGAGGCCCTGAAGAAGGCCTGCGCGGCGAAGGACCTGACCCGGGACGGCATCGGGAAGGCCCTGCTGACCCTGAAGGACCACGACGCCGGATTCGGCATCGAGCACGACTTCACCGACCCCAAGGCCCCGTCCTCCCGGGAGTCCGTGATCATCCAGCCCGACCCGGCCGTCCCCGGCGGCATGCGCGCCGTCCGGCAGCCCTTCGTCTCGGAGGCCGCCCGCGCCTACACCCCCTGACCGCCCCCTCTCAGACCCCCTGGTCCGCGAAGCCCGTCCGCCAGGACGGGCGTTCCGGAGTCCACCCGAGCTCCCGCGCCCGGTCGTTGCGGGCACCCCGGGCCCAGGGCGCGCGGCCTCCGGACCGCTCCGGTGCCGGCACTCCGAGCGCCCCCGCCAGGACCGGCACCCAGTCGTGCCCGGCGGCCGGCTCGTCGTCGACCACGTTGTACGCCCCCGGGGGCCATGCCAGCGCCCGGACGGCCGCCCCGGCGGCGTCGGCCACGTGCAGGAAGGAGGTCACCGACCCGTCGGCCGCCGTACCGCCCAGGAACCGGGCCTCCCGGTCCCCGGCGAGCGCCGCCGCTACCGCGCCGCCCGGCGCGTACCAGGTGCCCGGCCCGTACAGCACCCCGTAACGCAGCACCACCGCCTCCGGGACCTCGGCGACGGCCGACTCGAGGGCCCGCACCCCGGCGACGACCCGGGCACGGGGCAGCTCCTCCGTCGGGTCCAGCGGCACCGACTCGTCGGCGGGGTCCTCACCCGGCGCGTACGCCCAGGCGATCGACTGGGCCACGATCCGGCGCACCCCGGCCGCGAGCGCCGCGTCCACCAGATTCCGGGTGCCCTCGACCCGTATCCGGTTGTTGGCGGCCCCGTCCGCCCCGGCCAGGCCGGTCAGCTGATGCACCACCACGTCCGGTGCCGCCCGGGCGACCGCCCGCCGGACCGCCGCCGCGTCCAGGACGTCCACCGGCCGCGTCCCACGCCGGGCCACCGGAACGACCTCGTGACCCGCTGCCTCCAGCCGGGGCACGAGCGCGCGCCCCACGGCGCCCGTGGCGCCCGCGACCAAGATCCTCATGGGGCCCAGCCTAAAGATCGTCATCTCCCGGTAACAACGCGGTGTGATCCTCGGGGGCATGAACACGACGATCGAGGAGAACCGCTCCCACCCGCACCTCCCGGGCCTGCTGGCCGCCTACCACCTGGCCAGTGAGGCGGAGAAGGGCACGTGCGTCACCACGGTCGCCGGGCTGCCGCCCGTCTACCGCACGGAGGCCGAGGACCCGGCGGCCGCCTTCGCGGCGGACACGGTCCTGCTCGCCACCCCGGCCGGCGACGACGCCCCCGGCGGCTGCGTCGTCCTCAAGGCCCCCCGGGACGGCCGGCCGCCCGAGATCAAACGGCTCTGGGTCGCCCCGGGCGCCCGCCGCAAAGGTCTCGCCCGGGCCCTGATGGACGAGGCGCTGCGCCGGGCCGCCGCCTCCGGCGCCGACGCCGTCCGCCTCACCGTCTGGGACTGGCGCGAGGAACCGCTCGCCCTGTACGAGACCCTCGGCTTCACGACCGTCCCCTCCTGGGACCCCAGGCCGGGACTGATCTGCCTGGAGAAGCGGCTCGCGCCGGAGGACCGGATCGAGCGGCTCACCCCGGACGGGGTCCGGGCCCGCACCGCCGGACTCGCCGCGCTCCTCGTGGACGCCGTCGACGGCGGCGCCTCCGTCGGGTTCCTGGCGCCCCTGGACCCCGACGAGGCGGCCGCCTGGTGGTCCCGCGCCGCCGAGGAGACGGCGGGGGGCGTACGGGACGTCTGGGCGGCCCACGACGGGGACGGGGACCTGACCGGCGCCGTCACCCTGGCCCGTACCACCACCGCCAACGGCCGGCACCGCGGCGAGATCGCCCGGCTCCTGGTCCACCGCGCCGCACGCGGCCGGGGCCTCGGACGCCGTCTGCTGGCCGCCGCGGAGGCACACGCCGCCGCCACCGGCCTCACCCTGCTGGTTCTGGACACCCAGTCCGGCAGCCCCGCCGAACGGCTCTACCGGAGCGCGGGCTGGACGGAGACCGGCACGATCCCCGACTACGCCGCCGACCCCGCCGGGGTCCTGCGCCCCACCACCCTCTTCCACAAGCGGCTGACCTGACGGGCCCGGCACGCGCAAGGGCCCCGGGAGGCTTCTCGCCTCCCGGGGCCCTTCGTCACGCCTGTGCCGCGCTACGGCAGCTGTGCGGCCTCCGCCTGCCGCGCCTCCCGGCTCTCACGCCGGTTGTCGCGGATGGTGTTCACCCTGCGGGCCGTCGCGAAGAGGGGGATCACGGCGCCCAGCACCACCTGGAGGGCGCAGCCGGCCTGCAGCAGGAACGCCCCGCCGGGGGCGTCGAACGCCCAGGCGGCCAGGAGCGCCATGGCGCCCACGATCCAGCTGAGCATCGCCACCGCGAGGACACCCCGCGGCTTCGGGTACTCGACCCGGCTCACCATCAGCCACGCCGTGCCGATGATCGCCAGCAGGGTCGGGATGAACGGCAGCTCGAGCAGGACGATGGAGACCACCGTCAGCGCGCCGAAGGGGCTCGGCATGCCCTGGAACATGCCGTCCTTCATCGTCACGCACGAGAACCGCGCGAGCCGGAGCACGACCGCCAGCAGCACCACGATCGCGGCCACCGCCGAGACCTTCTGGTGCGCGTCGTCCGCGACCATGCCGTACACGAGCACGAAGTACGCCGGGGCCAGACCGAAGCTGATCAGGTCCGACAGGTTGTCGAGCTCGGCGCCCATCGGCGAGCTGCGCAGCTTGCGTGCCACGAGCCCGTCGAAGAGGTCGAAGACCGCCGCGCAGAGCATCAGGATCACGGCGGTCGCGGCGGAGTGCCGCGCCATGCCGGTCTCGACACCGCTGCCGGTGAGGTGCGGGATCAGGATGCCGGTCGTCGTGAAGTAGACCGCCATGAAGCCGCAGGTGGCGTTACCGAGCGTGAGGGCGTCCGCTATGGACAGCCTCAGCGACAACGGCATCTCCTCGGCCTCTTCGGCCTCCGCCGCCTCGGCGTCGGCCACCCACTCGGCGGCGCGTGTGTCGGGATCAATCACGGTCAATGCGAGTCACCCCCGCGGTCGTGGTCTGGCCGACCTCGACGGCGACCTCGACACCCTCCGGGAGGTAGATGTCGACCCGCGAGCCGAAGCGGATCAGACCGATCCGGTCACCCTGCTCGACCTTCGTCCCCTGCGGGACGTACGGCACGATGCGCCGGGCCACGGCTCCCGCGATCTGCACCATCTCGATGTCGCCGAGCTCGGTGTCGAAGTGCCAGACAACGCGCTCGTTGTTCTCGCTCTCCTTGTTGAACGCCGGCACGAAACCGCCGGGGACGTGCTCCACGGACGTCACCGTGCCGGACAGCGGCGCGCGGTTGACATGGACGTTCAGCGGGCTCATGAAGATGGCGACCCGGGTCCGTCCGTCCTTCCACGGCATGATGCTCTGCACCACACCGTCGGCGGGGGAGATGACCCTGCCCTGCGCGATCTCGCGCTCGGGGTCGCGGAAGAACCACAGCATGCCGGCCGCGAGAGCGGTGGTCGGCACGGCGATGGCCGCGGCACGCCTCGACTTGCGCGCGCGCACGAGGCTGAGCGCCGCGGTGGCGACGGTCGGCAGGAGCCACGGCGATGCTCCGCGCGCGAGGCGTACGCCCGTGAGGCTGTCGCGGTGTGCAGAGGTTTGGCTGTGGGGCATGGATGACCTTCGTAGCGGATGATGCCGCGCGGGCAACGGGGGGACGGCGGCTTTCCGGCGATGCTATCGGTTGCGGGGCGCAACTGGGCAAGCCAGGAACAGAGTCGGCGGCCGGAAGACGAACACAGGGTGTGATCTTCTTCGCGGCCGAACCGACTCAAAAGCGACATTCAGCCCTGGAACCGGTACTCCTCGAGGAGCCGACGACCAATGATCATTTTCTGGATCTCGGCGGTACCTTCACCGATGAGCAGCATCGGCGCCTCACGGTAGAGACGCTCGATCTCGTACTCCTTCGAGAAGCCGTAACCGCCGTGAATGCGGAAGGCGTCCTCCACGACCTCTTTGCAGTACTCGGAGGCGAGGTACTTCGCCATCCCTGCCTCGAGGTCGTTTCGCTCCCCGGAGTCCTTTTTGCGAGCTGCGTTCACCATCATGGCATGCGCGGCCTCGACCTTGGTAGCCATTTCGGCCAGTTTGAACTGGATCGCCTGGTGCTGCGCGATCGGCTTGCCGAAGGTCTGGCGCTGCTGTGCGTACTGAACGCCCAGCTCGAACGCACGCTGAGCGACGCCACAGCCACGCGCCGCCACATTCACGCGGCCGACCTCGACCCCGTCCATCATCTGATAGAAGCCCCGGCCGGTGACCCCGCCCAGTACACGATTGGCCGGAATACGCAGCCCATCCATGATGAGCTCGGTGGTGTCGACCCCCTTGTACCCCATCTTGTCGATCTTCCCGGGGATGGTCAGGCCCGGGCGGACCTCGCCGAAGCCCGGCTCCTTCTCCACGAGGAAGGTCGTCATCGACTTGTGGGGGGCGGTGCCCTCCGGGTGTCCTTCGTCACTCCGGACCAGAACGGCGACCAGCGTGGACGTCCCGCCGTTCGTCAGCCACATCTTCTGACCGTTCAGGACGTACTCGTCGCCGTCCTTGACCGCCTTCGACGTGATGGCCGACACGTCCGAGCCGAGCCCCGGCTCCGACATCGAGAACGCGCCCCGCACCTCGCCGGCCGCCATCCGCGGAAGGAAGTGGTCCTTCTGCTCCTGGGTGCCGTGCTGCTTCAGCATGTACGCGACGATGAAGTGGGTGTTGATGATGCCGGAGACCGACATCCAGCCGCGGGCGATCTCCTCCACGCACAGCGCGTAGGTGAGCAGCGACTCGCCGAGGCCCCCGTACTCCTCGGGGATCATCAGACCGAAGACACCGAGCTCCTTGAGCCCGTCGACGATCTGCTGCGGGTACTCGTCGCGGTGCTCCAGCTCCGTCGCGACCGGGATGATCTCCTTGTCGACGAAGTCCCGGACGGTGGAGAGGATCTCCTGCTGCACGTCGGTCAGACCGTGGGTCTGGGCGAGTCGCGCCATGACTTACTTCCCCTGTTCCTTGAGCTCGGGGCGGCCGGGCTGCTCGCCGCCGCGCGCGTCGATGTACTCGGCGGTCGGAACCATGACCTTGCGGCGGAAGACGCACACCAGGGTGCCGTCCTGCTTGTAGCCCTTGGTCTCCACGTACACGATCCCGCGGTCGGACTTGGACTTCGAGGGCGTCTTGTCCAGGACCGTGGTCTCGCCGTAGATGGTGTCGCCGTGGAAGGTCGGCGCCACGTGACGCAGCGACTCGATCTCCAGGTTGGCGATGGCCTTGCCCGAGACGTCCGGCACGGACATGCCGAGCAGCAGCGAGTAGATGTAGTTGCCGACGACGACGTTCCGCTTGAAGTCGGTCGTGTTCTCCGCGTAGTTCACGTCCATGTGCAGCGGATGGTGGTTCATCGTCAGCAGGCAGAAGAGGTGGTCGTCGTACTCGGTGACCGTCTTCCCCGGCCAGTGCTTGTAGACAGCACCGACCTCGAACTCCTCGTAGGTACGTCCGAACTGCATGGGGCTCAGGCCTCCGGGATCTCGAACTTGCTGGTGCGCTGCATGCCGGCGGCACGGCCCTTGCCGGAGATGACCAGGGCCATCTTGCGGGAGGCCTCGTCGATCATCTCGTCGCCGAGCATCGCGGAGCCCTTCTTGCCGCCCGCTTCGGAGGTGTAGTAGTCGTACGCGTCGAGGATCAGCTCGGCGTGGTCGTAGTCCTCCTGCGAGGGCGAGAAGATCTCGTTCGCGGCGGCGACCTGGTCCGGGTGGAGCACCCACTTGCCGTCGAAGCCCAGGGCGGCGGCGCGCCGGGCCACGGCCCGGTAGCCCTCCTGGTTGCGGATCTGGAGGTAGGGGCCGTCGATCGCCTGGAGGTTGTTGGCCCGGGCGGCCATCAGGATGCTCATCAGGATGTGGTGGTAGGCGTCCGCCGGGTAGCCGGGCGGCTGCTCGCCGACGACCAGGGACTTCATGTTGATGGAGGCCATGAAGTCGGCCGGGCCGAAGATGATCGTCTCCACCCGCTGCGAGGCCTGCGCGATGGCGTTGACGTTGTTCAGGCCCTGCGCGTTCTCGATCTGCGCCTCGATGCCGATCTTGCCGACCTCGAAGCCCATCGTCTTCTCGATCTGGGTGAGCAGCAGGTCGAGCGCCACGATCTGCTGGGCGTCCTGGACCTTCGGCAGCATGATGCAGTCGAGGTTCTGGCCGGCGCCCTCGACGACGGTCACCACGTCGCGGTACGTCCAGTGGGTCGTCCAGTCGTTGACCCGGACCACCCGCGTCTTGCCGGTCCAGTCGCCCTCGTTGAGGAACTTCACGATGGTGTGGCGCGCCTCGGGCTTGGCCAGCGGGGCGCAGGCGTCCTCCAGGTCGAGGAAGACCTGGTCGGCGGCCAGGCCCTGGGCCTTCTCCAGGAAGCGCGGGTTGGAGCCGGGGACCGCGAGACAGGAACGGCGGGGGCGCAGCCGGTTCACGGGGGAGAGACTGCTGGTCATGCGGGGACCTCCAGGGGATCGAGCTTGTTCGCTTTCCGGATCTCGTCGACGATACGGCCGATGATCTCCGTGATGCCGAAGTCCTTCGGCGTGAAGACGGCGGCCACACCCGCCCGCTTCAGGTCGTCGGCGTCGCTGTTGGGGATGATGCCGCCGACGATGACCGGGATGTCCGGCGCGCCGGCCTCCCGGAGGCGGTCGAGGACGTCCGGGACCAGCTCGGCGTGCGAACCGGACAGGATCGACAGCCCGACGCAGTGCACGTCCTCCGCCAGGGCGGCGCTCACGATCTGCTCGGGCGTCAGCCGGATCCCCTGGTAGACCACCTCGAAGCCGGCGTCCCGCGCGCGCACCGCGATCTGCTCGGCCCCGTTGGAGTGTCCGTCGAGCCCCGGCTTGCCGACGAGCAGCCGCAGCCGCCCGGCCCCGAGGTCCCCGGCGGTCCGCGCCACCTTCTCGCGCACCAGGGCCAGCGGGGTGCCCTCCTCGGCCGTCACCGCGACCGGGGCGGAGGAGACGCCGGTGGGTGCCCGGTACTCGCCGAAGACCTCGCGCAGGGCCCCGGCCCACTCGCCGGTGGTCACCCCGGCGCGGGCGCACTCCAGGGTGGCCTCCATGAGGTTCTCGGTGCCCCGCGCCGCCTCCTTCAGGCGCTCCAGCGCCTTGCAGGGCCGAGGGTGGTTGAACGGCGGCTGGTAGCGGTTGTCGCGCCACTCCCCGAGGGAGGCGACGACCCGGGCCTCGACCGCCGGGTCGACCGTCATGATCGCCGTGTCCAGGTCGGCGGTGAGCGGGTTGGGCTCCGTCGACCGGAAGATGTTCACACCGACGATCTTCTCCTCGCCGGCCTCGATCCGGGCCCGCCGCTCGGCGTGCGAGGAGACCAGCTGCGACTTGAGGTAGCCGGACTCGACGGCCGCCATCGCGCCGCCCATCTCCTGGATCCGGTCGATCTCGGCCATGCACTCCTCGACCAGGGAGTCCACCTTGGCCTCGATGACGTGCGAACCGGCGAAGATGTCGTCGTACTCCAGCAGGTCGGACTCGTGGGCGAGCACCTGCTGGATGCGCAGCGACCACTGCTGGTCCCAGGGCCGGGGGAGGCCCAAAGCCTCGTTCCAGGCCGGGAGCTGCACGGCGCGGGCGCGGGCGTCCTTGGAGAGGGTGACGGCCAGCATCTCCAGGACGATCCGCTGGACGTTGTTCTCCGGCTGCGCCTCGGTCAGGCCGAGGGAGTTCACCTGGACGCCGTAGCGGAACCGGCGCTGCTTGGGGTCCTCGATGCCGTACCGCTCGCGGGTGATGCGGTCCCAGATGCGGCCGAAGGCGCGCATCTTGCACATCTCCTCGATGAACCGGACACCCGCGTTGACGAAGAACGAGATGCGGGCGACGACGTCGCCCTTGCGCTCCTCGGGGATCTGCCCGGAGGCGAAGACCGCGTCGAGCACGGCGATCGCGGTGGACATCGCGTAGGCGATCTCCTGGACCGGGGTGGCTCCCGCCTCCTGCAGGTGGTAGCTGCAGATGTTGATCGGGTTCCACTTGGGGATGTGGTTGACCGTGTACACGATCATGTCCGTCGTCAGGCGGAGCGAGGGTCCCGGCGGGAAGACGTGCGTCCCCCGGGACAGGTACTCCTTGACGATGTCGTTCTGGGTGGTGCCCTGGAGCCTGGTGATGTCCGCACCCTGCTCCTCGGCGACCACCTGATAGAGCGCCAGCAGCCACATGGCGGTGGCGTTGATGGTCATCGAGGTGTTCATCTGCTCCAGGGGGATGTCCTGGAACAGCCGGCGCATGTCACCGAGGTGCGAGACGGGGACGCCGACCCGGCCGACCTCGCCGCGGGCGAGGATGTGGTCGGGGTCGTAGCCCGTCTGCGTCGGCAGGTCGAAGGCGACCGACAGTCCGGTCTGGCCCTTCTCCAGATTGCGCCGGTACAGCTCGTTGGACGCCTCGGCGGTCGAGTGACCGGCGTACGTCCGCATGAGCCACGGCCGGTCCTTCTGGCGCTCAGTCATCTACGTGACCTCAGATGTTCCGGAAGCGGTTGATGGCGTCGATGTGCTGGGCCCGCAGTTCCTCGTTCCGCACGCCGAGGCCCTCCTCCGGGGCGAGCGCGAGGACGCCGACCTTGCCCTGGTGCAGGTTGCGGTGCACGTCGTAGGCGGCCTGGCCGGTCTCCTCCAGGGAGTAGACCTTGGAGAGGGTCGGATGGATCTTGCCCTTGGCGATCAGGCGGTTGGCCTCCCACGCCTCGCGGTAGTTGGCGAAGTGCGAGCCGATGATCCGCTTGAGCGACATCCACAGGTAGCGGTTGTCGTACTGGTGCATGTAGCCCGAGGTCGAGGCGCAGGTGGTGATGGTGCCGCCCTTGCGGGTGACGTACACGGAGGCGCCGAAGGTCTCGCGGCCCGGGTGCTCGAAGACGATGTCGATGTCCTCGCCTCCGGTCAGCTCGCGGATCTTGGAACCGAACCGCTTCCACTCGCGCGGGTCCTGGGTGTTCTCGTCCTTCCAGAACTTGTAGCCCTCGGCGTTGCGGTCGATGACCGCCTCGGCGCCCATGGACCGGCAGATGTCGGCCTTCTCGGGGGAGGAGACGACACAGATCGGGTTGGCGCCGCCGGCCAGGGCGAACTGGGTGGCGTACGAGCCGAGGCCGCCGCTCGCGCCCCAGATGAGGACGTTGTCGCCCTGCTTCATGCCGGCGCCGTTGCGGGAGACCAGCTGGCGGTAGGCGGTGGAGTTGACCAGACCGGGCGCCGCCGCCTCCTCCCAGCTCAGGTGGTCGGGCTTCGGCATCAGCTGGTTGGACTTGACGAGCGCGATCTCGGCGAGGCCGCCGAAGTTGGTCTCGAAGCCCCAGATGCGCTGCTCGGGGTCGAGCATCGTGTCGTTGTGGCCGTCCGAGGACTCCAGCTCGACGGAGAGGCAGTGCGCGACGACCTCGTCACCGGGCTTCCAGGAGTTGACGCCGGGGCCCGTGCGCAGGACGACGCCCGCGAGGTCGGAGCCGATGACGTGGTACGGCAGGTCGTGGCGCTTGGTGAGCTCGGAGAGCCGGCCGTAGCGCTCCAGGAAGCCGAAGGTCGAGACCGGCTCGAAGATCGAGGTCCAGACCGAGTTGTAGTTCACGGAGCTGGCCATGACGGCGACGAGCGCCTCACCCGGGCCGAGCTCGGGGAGCGGGACGTCGTCGAGGTGGAGCGACTTGCGGGGGTCCTTGTCCCGACTGGCGAGGCCGGCGAACATCTCCGCCTCGTCCTTGTGGACGGTCACGCCCCGGTACGACTCGGGGAGCTTGATGTTCGCGAAATCGGCGGACGTGGAGTCCGGCGACTGGATCGCGTCCAGGATTTCCTTCACGGTTGCCTCCGGCGGTGAGCGTCCGGGGGAGGACGCCTGAGGGGTTACGACGAGGGTGCTGCGATGGAGGTGTGCCGTCGGTTCGGCTGGGTGGTGCGGTGTGGCGGCGCTGGTGTGGAGCGCGAGGGTGCCTGTGACGCAGGCGTCCGGGCGCACGGGCCCGGGGGCCGGTGGGGACAGCCGGCGCACGAGGTGATCTCTGCGCGCCGGCCGCCCGGACAACATCAACGTATGGCACGCCGTGTCACGTGGCAAGGCACTGCGTGCCAACAATTTCACTCAGATGCGATCCGCCGGTCACCGATGAGCGATGATCGATCGAAAATCGCCCTGAGCTGCGCATATACGACGTGGGCCGCACCCGGAAACCGGGTGCGGCCCACGTCGTGGAGCGGTGTTCAGCCCTTGCCGAGGGCGTCCTGGATGGTGCGCATGACCTCGTCGAGCGGGGCGTCCGTACGGGCCACGGCGACGACCACGTCACCCCTGGCCGAGGCGCGCGCCGCCGGGGCCTGCGGTTCGTTCTGCGCGGAGGACGGGGCCGGCCGGCCCGCGCCTATGCCGCTGCCGAAGGTCTCGCGCACGATCGCGAAGGCGTGGTCGAGCTGCGCCTCCACGTCCCCCTGGCCGCCCGCCCGCAGCCAGCGCCGCAGCACGTGGTTGTGGGCCGTGACCACCGCCGAGGCGGCCACCTCCGCCAGCAGCGGGTCGTCGTTCCCGTCGTGGTGGTCGCGCTCGTCGAAGTGCCCCAGCAGATAGCGCGTGAACAGCCGCTCGTAGCGGGCCACCGAGGCGATCTCCCGCTCCCGCAGCGTCGGCACCTCGCGGGTGAGCCGGTAGCGCTCCACGGAGACCGCCGGAGAGCCGGCGTACATCTTCATGACTTCCTTGATGCCCCGGCACACGGTGTCGAGCGGGTGCTCGTGCGGCGGCGCCGCGTTCAGGACCGCCTCCGCCCGCACCAGCGTGTCGTCGTGGTCGGGGAAGATCGCCTCCTCCTTGGAACGGAAGTGGCGGAAGAAGGTCCGGCGGGCCACCCCGGCCGCCGCCGCGATCTCGTCGACCGTGGTGGCCTCGTACCCCTTCGTGGCGAAGAGTTCCATCGCCGCGGCCGCGAGCTCCCGGCGCATCTTGAGCCGCTGGGTGGCGGCGCGGGTGCCCGCCGCGCTCTCCTGAGCGTCGGACGGGGAGGTGGCACGGGGTGACTTCGCGGCCTTGGACATGTCCCGAACGTACTGCATCGGACGGGCCGTGTGCCCAGGTGGGGGCGGGGAACCCCCCGGAGCACCGGTGGTGCCCGGGGGGCTCAGCAGCCCTCCCCAGTGCCCGTACGCCTCAGCGTCGGGCATATTCGCGGAAGCCGCGCCCGGTCTTGCGGCCCAGGCAGCCGGCGGCCACCAGGTGCTCCAGGAGCGGGGCCGGGGCGAGGCCCGGCTCACGGAACTCGCGGTGCAGCACCCGCTCGATCGCCAGCGACACGTCCAGGCCGACCACGTCGAGCAGCTCGAACGGACCCATCGGGTACCCGCCGCCGAGCTTCATCGCGGCGTCGATGTCGTCCAGGGTGGCGTAGTGGTCCTGGACCATCTTGACCGCGTTGTTCAGGTACGGGAACAGCAGCGCGTTCACGATGAAACCGGCCCGGTCGCCGCAGTCCACCGGGTGCTTGCGGATCTTCGCGGTGACCTCGCGGACGGTCGCGTGGACCTCGTCGGAGGTCAGGACGGTCCGGACGATCTCGACCAGCTTCATCGCCGGGGCCGGGTTGAAGAAGTGCATCCCGATGACGTCCTGCGGACGGGAGGTGGCCCGCGCGCAGGCCACGACCGGCAGCGAGGAGGTCGTGGTGGCCAGCACCGCGCCCGGCTTGCAGATCTTGTCGAGCCGCCCGAACAGCTCCTGCTTGACCCCGAGGTCCTCGGCGACGGCCTCGACGGCGAGGTCGACCTCGGCGAAGGCGTCGAGCGAACCCGCCGGGGTGATGCGGGCCAACGTCTCGTCCCGGTCGCCGGCCGACATCCTGCCCTTGTCGACCGAGCGGGCCAGGGACTTCGCGATCCGCGCCTTGGCGGACTCCGCCTTCTCCGGGGAACGGGCCGCGAGGACGACTCCGTACCCGGCCTTGGCGAAGACCTCGGCGATCCCGGAGGCCATGGTGCCCGAGCCGGCCACGCCCACCGTGCGGACCTCGCGGCCGGCCGCGCCGGCGCCGGAGGCCACCGGGGTGAGCGCGTCGGGCACCACCTCGGACGAGCCCGGCGCCGCGTACGAGTAGAAGCCGCGTCCCGCCTTGCGGCCGGTCAGACCGGCCTCGGAGAGCTGCCGGAGAATGGGCGCCGGGGCGTGCAGCCGGTCGTGCGAGGAGGCGTACATGGCCTCCAGGACGGTACGGGCCGTGTCGATGCCGACCAGGTCGAGCAGCTCCAGCGGGCCCATCGGCAGGCCGCAGCCGAGCTTCATGGCCGCGTCGATGTCCTCGCGGGAGGCGTACTTCGCCTCGTACATGGCGGCCGCCTGGTTGAGGTAGCCGAACAGCAGCCCGTCCGCGATGAAACCGGCCCGGTCGCCCACGGCGACCGGCTCCTTGCCGAGGTCCTCGGCGAGCCGGGTGACGGCCTCGACGGCCCGGGGGTCGGTCAGGACCGACGAGACCACCTCGACCAGCTTCATCGCCTGGACCGGGGTGAAGAAGTGCAGGCCGATCACCCGCTCCGGGTGGGCCGAGTCGGCGGCGAGGCGGGTCACCGACAGCGCGTTGGTGCCGGTGGCCACGATCGCGTCCGGCCGGACGATGCCGTCCAGGGCCCGGACGACCTCCAGCTTCGTCTCGTACGACTCCGGCACGACCTCGATCACGAGGTCCGCCCCGGCCGCCGCCTGGAGGTCGGAGAAGGTACGGAAGCGGGCCAGGACGTCCTGCCGCTCCTCCTCCGTGATCCGCTCGCGGGCCACCGCGCGGGCCGTGGACGCCTCCAGGGCGGCGACGGCACGGGCGGCGGCGGTGTCACTGATGTCGATGCCGATGACCTCGCGGCCGGCCCGGGCGAGGACGTCGGCGATGCCCGAGCCCATGGTGCCGAGACCGACGACGGCGATGGTGGAGAGAGGGGTGTCCATCAGGGGACTCCAGGGAGGAAGAGTGACGACTGAAGGCAGTGGCGCGCGAAAGGGCGCAAAAAGCACACGGGCAGCGCCCGGAGAACGGGGGCGGGGCCCTGGTGAAAAGCGACGGACTCTGTCCCGGAGTCACGTCGAAACTGCCGAACCGACGAACAGTCCCGCACCTCGCGGCACGGAACCTCCCACCACGGCTGCGTCACCAGGCCGATGTGGGAAGCGCGGGGGGTGCCCCGCTCACCTGAGACTAACCGGCCGGTAACGAGCGCGCCAGTCCTGGGAAGTTGAGAAAGTGTGATCTGGATCGCGGATAGGCTCGCATTCATGGAAATCGCCGAGGATCCGGAATTCTGCTCGATGATCGATCGATTGCGCGACGAGATCGAGAACGACTCCGGAGAACTCCCGCCGGCATTCGCGGAACTCGCCGCCGCCCGCGATTGCGAAGAACTCCACCGCGTCCTCACCGCCCCCGGCGAACCCCTCTGGGCCCGCGAGATCGCCGCCGTCACCCTCGGGCTCTCCGGGGACCGGCGCGCCTTCGAGTCGCTGATCCTCTTCCTCAACCACCGGGACCCCGAGCGCTGCGTGACCGCCGCCCACGCCCTCGTCCGGCTCGGCGACCCGCGCACCGCCCGCGCGGCCGCCGCCCTCGCCACCAACGAACTCCGCGTCGCCTACGCCCTGGTGCCGGTCCGGCTCCTCGCCGGGCTGCGCGCCCCCGAGTCCGTCCCCGCCCTGATCACCGTCCTCGGGCGGCGGCTCGCTCCCGACGACCCGCACTGGCGGGTCGGCCTCGCCTGCGTCGAGGGCCTCGGCGCCCTCGGCGACCCCCGGGCCCGCCCCGCCCTGGAGGCGGCCCTGCCGCACCCCCGCCTCGGCCGCGAGGCCGAACGGTCCCTGGCCCGGCTCGCCCCCTGAGGACGGCCGGGCGCGAGGCTCAGCGCACCAGGCGGAGCTCCGCCCCCGTCCCGTCCGGCACCGCGGCGGGGCCCTCCGGCACCAGCGCGAACGCCTCGATCTCCACCAGCAGTTCGGGCCGGACGAGCGCGGAGACCTGCACGGCCGAACTCGCCGGCAGCGGCGCCCCGGCGAAGTGGGCGTCCCGCGCCTCCCGTACCGCCGGAAGGTGGGCCACGTCCGTGACGTAATAGGTCAGCTTCACCACGTCCCCGAAACCGGCACCGGCCGCCGCCAGGCAGCGCTCCAGGTTGGCGAAGACCTGACGTGCCTGGGCCACCGCGTCCCCCTCGCCCACCACGGCCCCGGACGCGTCCAGGGCGCACTGCCCCGATATCGCGACGAACCGGCCGGTGCCCCAGACGACGTGGCTGTACTGGGGGCTGGCGGCGAGGCCCTCGGGTGCGGGGACGTGGGTGAGGTGACTGGTCATGCCGGACATCCTCGCGCACGCCACCGACAGTGCCCGCCACCCGAGGGGGTGCGGGCACCGTCTGTGGCGAAGACCACGGCGTGCGGGCCGGGCGGGGGAGCCCCCGCCCGGCCGGGAGATCAGCGCACGTGGCCGAGGAGCGCGTGGAGGGCGGCCCCGGCGGCCTCGCCGGCCCGGCCGGTCCCCGCGGCCCCGCCGGCCGCCTCCCCGCGCACCGCCGTGCCCCGGGCTTCCGCGCCGGCCCGCTCCGGGACCACGCCCCGGGCCTGCTTCCCCGGTGCCTTCCCCGGGGTCCTGCCGGTCGCGGGGACGAACGCGGCCTCGGGTTCGGGCAGCGCCGCGCAGACCGCGTCCGCCTCCGCGCCGGCCTTGCCGCGCGGCACCGCGCCCGTGGCCAGGAAGGCGGCGAGGTGGCGGTCCACGCACGCGTTGCCGGCGAGCGACACGCCGTGGTTCCCGCCGCCGTCCTCCACCACCAGGCTCGAACCGCGCATCAGCCGGTGCAGGGCCGCGGCGCCCTCGTAGGGGGTCGCCGCGTCGTCCGTCGCCTGGAGGATGAGGACCGGCGGCACCTCGTCGTTGCGGACGTCCGGCGGGCTGAGCGGCTCCACCGGCCAGAACGCGCAGGGAGCGTTGTACCAGGCGTTGTTCCAGGTGGAGAACGGTGCCTTGGCGTGCACGTCCCAGTTGTCCTTGCGCCACACGCTCCAGTCGCGCGGCCAGGCCGCGTCCCGGCACTGCACGCTCGTGTAGACGGAGTAGCCGTTGTCGGCGGCGGCGTCGGACCTTCCGTACCGTTCGTACGCCGCCACGAGCGCCGCCGTGTCCCCGTCGTTGACGTACGCGGAGAAGGCGCTCGCCAGCCGGGGCCAGTAACCGTCGTAGTACCCGCCCGGCAGGAAGGTGTCCTCCAGCTCGCCCGGGCCCACCGTTCCGCCGGCCGGGCGCGCGGCCAGGTCCTCCCGCATCCGGTACCAGGCCGCCTCGACCGCGTCCGGGTCGGTGCCCAGCCGGTACACCGCGTCGTGCCGGGCCACCCAGGCCATGAAGGCCTTGTGGCGGGAGTCGAAGGCGACGTCCTGCGCGAGGTTGTCCTCGTACCAGACGCCCCGCGGGTCGACCACGGAGTCGAGGGCCATCCGCCGCACCCGGTCCGGGTACAGCCGCGCGTAGACCGCGCCCAGATAGCTGCCGTACGAGTAGCCGAGGTAGTTCAGGGCCGGGGCGCCCAGCGCGTGCCGGATGCGGTCCAGGTCACGGGCGGTGCTGACCGTGTCGATGTACGGCAGGACGTCGGCGTGCTTCTTCCCGCAGGCCGCGGCGAACTCCTGGGCCCGTTCCACCGAGGCCCGCTCGGCCGCCGCCCCGCGCGGCACCGAGTCGGGCCGTACGGGCGCGAAGTGACCGGGCCGGCAGTCGAGCGCCGGCTCGCTCCGGCCGACCCCGCGCGGATCGAAGCCGATCACGTCGTACTGGGCGGCGACCTCCGGGGGCAGCGAGGACGCGACGTGGCCGGCCATCCCGAGTCCGCTGCCGCCGGGCCCACCCGGGTTGACCAGGAGCGGCCCCTGGAAGGTCTTCGCCGTGTGCGGGACGCGGGTCAGGGCGAGGGTGACGGTCCGCCCCGCCGGGTCGTCGTGGTTCAGCGGCACCTTCAGGGAGGCGCACTGGAGCTTCGGAGAGGCCTTGGTGCCGCAGTCGGTCCAGACGAGCGGCGGCACGGGCCGGGGGGCCGGCCCGGCGGGGCCGGCGGCGGAGGCGGGCAGGACGGTGACCGTCCCGGCGACCATCGCTCCAGCGGCGATCAGCATTCCTGCGCGTGAGGTCATAGGGCGTGCGTGCCCCGCACGGGCCGCGACGGGACCCGCCCGGCCGAGAGTTGACCCGAAAGGAGGGCGAAAGGCGGGGGTTCAGAGCAGTGTCAGCTGTTCGGGCGCCCGCGCCGGAGCCGTCCCCGGAGGGTGGTTCTCCGGCCCGGAGATCCGCCGGGACGCGCCCCGGCCCGCCGGCCCGATGCCGAACTCGGCGGCGTACTCGTGCACCTGACGGGTGATCCGGCGCTGGTACCAGGTCGGCGCGTAGGCCCCGTCCCCGTACATCCGCTCGTACCGCCGCACGAGGCCGGGGTGGTGCCGGCCGAGCCACTCCATGAACCACTCGCGCGCGCCGGGGCGCAGATGGAGCACGAGGGGCGTGACGGAGGTGGCGCCGGACGCGGCGATGGCGCGGACGGTCTCCCGCAGCTGCTCGGGCCCGTCACCGAGGAAGGGCACCACGGGGGCCATGAGCACCCCGCAGCCGATGCCGTGCTCGCCGAGGGCGCGGACCACGTCGAGCCGGCGCTGCGGAGACGGGGTGCCCGGCTCGATCGTCCGCCACAGCTCCTGGTCGGTGAAGCCGACCGAGACCGAGACGCCGACCTCGGTGACCCGGGCCGCCTCGACCAGCAGGTCCAGGTCCCGCAGGATCAGGGTGCCCTTGGTGAGGATCGAGAAGGGGTTGGCCCGGTCGCGCAGGGCCGTGAGGATGCCGGGCATCAGGCGGTACCGGCCTTCCGCCCGCTGGTAGCAGTCGACGTTGGTGCCCATCGCGATGTGCGCCCCCTGCCAGCGCGGCGAGGCGAGCTGCCGGACGAGGAGCTCGGGGGCGTTCACCTTCACCACGATCTGCGAGTCGAAGCCGAGACCGGTGTCGAGGTCGAGATAGCTGTGCGTCCTGCGGGCGAAGCAGTAGACACAGGCGTGACTGCACCCGCGGTACGGGTTGACCGTCCATTCGAACGGCATGCGGGAGGCCCCGGGCACCCGGTTGAGGATCGAGCGGGCCCGCACCTCGTGGAAGGTGATGCCGCGGAACTCGGGCGTGTCGAACGTACGGGTGGTGACCGCGTCCGTACCGAACAGGGCGGTGTCGGCGGGAGCGGCGGGGGTGTCGCCCAGGTGGTCCCAGCGCATGGACGCCTCCTCGGGGGTGCGGGCCGGTCGTGGGCTCAGAATAGAACACATGTTCCCTTGATCGCCGCAACCCGGATTTCGCGCCCCGCAGGCCACGTGGTTCCCTGGGGTCCCCGAGGAATCACGAGCTGGAGGAAATGCGATGGCGCAGGTCGAGGCCACCACGGAACGGATCGTCGCCGCCGACGCGGAGACGGTGTTCGACGCGCTGGCGGACTACAGCGGCACGCGGGCGAAGCTGCTCCCCGAGCACTTCAGCGAGTACGAGGTACGGGAGGGCGGCGACGGCGAGGGCACGCTCGTCCACTGGAAGCTCCAGGCCACGAGCAAGCGCGTCCGCGACTGCCTCCTTGAGGTCACCGAGCCGACCGACGGCCAGCTCGTCGAGAAGGACCGCAACTCCTCCATGGTCACCACCTGGGTCGTCACCCCCGCCGGGGAGGGCAAGTCCCGGGTCGTGGTCACCACCGTCTGGAACGGCGCCGGAGGCATTGGCGGCTTCTTCGAGCGGACCTTCGCGCCCAAGGGGCTGGCCCGGATCTACGACGCCGTGCTCGCCCGCCTCGCCGAGGAGACCGAGAAGTAACGCCCCGGGCGTTCCCCTGTACGGGTGGATTCTCCGCGCCCCCGTGCCCCTGCCGTACGCGCATAGGGGGCGCGGAGCACGCGGCAAACGCGCTGATGAGCGCCCAAGTGCGCGGGGGCGCAAGGGCGTTCGCCGCGTCGCTCCCCATCGTCCGCCGCCCCCGCCCGACTTGCTCCCGCTTCGCGCCCGATGCGAAGAATGGCCCGGCGCAGAGGCCGTGACGAGCAGGGACCGTGACGGCCGCAGGCCGTGACGAGGGGAGCAGCGCGTGGGCGGGATCACGACGGCGAAGAACGTCGGGGGCACGGGGGAGCCGGCCGGGACCACCGCGCTCGCGGACACGGAACCGCTCCTCACGGGCGCCCCCGCCGCGCGCGACACCGGCGAGGACACGGCCCCCGCCACCGGCCGCCCCGCCGGTGGCCCGCCCGGCGGCCCCCCGCACCCCACCGGCCCCGAGCCCGCCCTCGACCCCCGCCGGGTCCGGCTCGTCTTCTGCGGCCTCATGCTCGCGCTGCTCCTCGCCGCGCTGGAGCAGATGATCGTCGCCACCGCCCTGCCCCGCATCGTCGGCGAACTCCAGGGCCTGGACCGGATGTCCTGGGCGATCACCGCCTACCTGCTGACCTCCACCATCGGCCTGCCGGTCTACGGCAAGCTCGGCGACCTCCTCGGCCGCAAGAGCGTCTTCCTCTTCGCCATCGTCGTCTTCGTCATCGGCTCAGGTCTCGCCGGCTGGTCACGCACCATGGACGAACTGATCGCCTTCCGCGCCCTGCAGGGCGTCGGCGCCGGCGGCCTGATGATCGGCGTGCAGGCGATCATCGCCGACATCGTTCCCGCCCGGGAGCGCGGCCGGTACATGGGGCTCATCGGCGCCGCCTTCGGCCTCGCCTCCGTCGCCGGCCCGCTGCTCGGCGGCTTCTTCACCGACCACGTCTCCTGGCGGTGGTGCTTCTACTTCAACGTGCCCTTCGGACTCCTCACCCTCGCCGTCGTCGCCACGGTCCTCAAGCTGCCGAAACCGACCGCCCGCGCCCGCTTCGACGTCCTCGGCACCCTGCTGCTCGCCGCCGCCTCCACCTGCCTCGTCCTGCTGACCAGCTGGGGCGGCACCGAGTACGCCTGGGACTCCCGCGTCATCATCGGCCTCGGCTGCGGCGCCGCCGGAACCGCCCTCCTCTTCCTGGTCGTCGAGCACTTCGCGCCCGAACCCCTCATCCCCCTGCGCCTGTTCCGCGACTCCGTCTTCACCGTCACCGGTCTCGTCGGCGCCGTCATCGGCATCGCCCTCTTCGGCGCCGCCAGCTACCTGCCCACCTTCCTCCAGATGGTCGAGGGCGCCACCGCCACCGAGTCCGGGCTGCTGATGCTCCCCCTGATGGGCGGCATCGTCCTCGCCTCCGTCGTCTCCGGCCAGCTGATCACCCGTACGGGGCGCTACAAGATCTACCCGCTCGCCGGCGGCGCCGTCTCCGTCCTCGGCATGTGGCTGCTCTCCCGCATGGACGCGGACACCCCGCGCCTCACGCACAGCCTGTGGCAGGCCGTCCTCGGCACCGGCATCGGCCTGGTCATGCCGGTCCTGATCCTCGCCGTCCAGAACTCCGTCCGCCCCACCGACCTCGGCACCGCCACCAGCGCCCACAACTACTTCCGCCAGATCGGCGGCAGCGTCGGCGCCGCCGTCTTCGGCACCCTCTTCGCCTCCCGGCTCGACGACGCCCTCGGCGACCGACTCGCCGCCCTCCCCGCCCCGGCCGGCGCCGCCGGACTCCCGCCCGCCGAGTCGATCACCCCGCAGACGGTCCACACCCTGCCGCCCGCCCTGCGCGACGCCTACATCCAGGCGTACGCGGAGGCGATGCCGCGGATCTTCCTCTACCTCGTGCCGGTCCTCGTACTCGGCCTCGTCCTCGCCTTCTTCCTCAAGGAGAAACCGCTGGTGTCCCACCACAGCCCCGCCACCGAGGCCCGCACCGACTCCTTCGCCGACACCGCGGCCCAGGCGGTCCCGCCCGCCCGGCACGCCGCGCCCCCGGCCGGCCACGCCGCCCCGCCCCCGCACTCCGGCGTCCCCGTCTGCGGCGCCGTCCAGCACCACGACGGCAGCCGCGTGCCCCGGGCCGCGCTCACCCTCATCGACGTGCAGGGCCGCCAGATCGGGCGCGGGGCGAGCGGCGAGGACGGCCGGTACGCGCTGAGCGTCCCCGGCCCCGGCCCGTACGTGCTGATCGCCGCCGCCGGCGGCCACCAGCCGCAGGCCGTCTCCGTGACCGTCGGCGACCGGCCGGTCGAACTCGACGTGGTCCTCGGTGGCGCGGGCCGGCTCGCCGGCACCGTCCTCACCGCCGACGGCACCCCCGTCCGGGACGCGGCCGTCACCCTCACCGACGTGCGCGGGGAGGTCGTCGCCTCCACCCGCAGCGGACGCGAGGGCGGCTACGTCATCGGCGAACTGGTCGCCGGCGAGTACACCCTCGCCGCCAGCGCCCCCGCCTTCCGGCCCGCCGCCCTCCCGGTGAGCGTGCAGTCCTCCCGTGAGACCCGCCAGGACATCGAACTGGCCGGCGGGGCGGTGCTGCGCGGCACGGTACGGGCCGGCGGCGGGCGTCCCGTCGAGGACGCCCGCGTGACCCTGCTCGACGCGGCCGGGAACGTCGTCGACACCCTCACCACCGGCCCCGACGGCACCTTCCGCTTCGTCGACCTGTCCTCGGGCGAGTACACGGTCATCGCCGCCGGCTACCCGCCGGTCGCCACCGTCCTCCAGGTGGCCGGCGGCGGCCGCACGGAGCGCGACCTCCAGCTCGGCCACCACGACTGAGCCGGGCGGCCCGGGGGACCGGCGCCGGGTCAGGAGGAGGCGGTCGTCGCCCTGCGCAGCGCGCTGATGCAGGAGCCGATCGCCTCCTGGAGCGCTTCGAGGCGCTGGAGCATGTCCTCCTCGTAGATGTCCTCCTCCATCACCTCGTCCAGGGTCAGTTCCTCGAAGACCTTCGTCGCCTTCTGGAGGCTGTTGTAGAAGCGGGTCCTGCGCTCCTGGACCCGCAGCGCCGGGTCCTCCTCGACCGCCTTCGCCACCAGGCCCCGGACCGCCTCGTACGCCTCACCGGCCCACTCGCCCGCCTCCTCGGAGTCGTCCAGCTCGTCGAGGAGGGACAGGTGCCGCTCGGCCTCGGCACGCAGCTCCGCCGGGGCCTCCACGGTCTGCCCGGCGGGGGTCCTGACCCGGCCGTTCTCCGCGATCTGGCGGACGTAGGCGATGCGGTCGGCCGCCTTCGCCTCGTGCGCGACCGCCTTCTTCAGGTCCTCGGTGGTGGCGATGGCCCGGGCCAGCTCCGTCTGGAGGGCCGGGTCCTCCTTCATGCGGTCGAGCAGGGCCCCGCACGCGGCCTCGGCCGTCCCGGGGTCGGCCAGGATCGCGGCCCGCAGCGCGGTCGGGTTCTCCGCGACCTCCAGGGCCTTGGTCGGCCGGATGCCCTCCGCCTCGGCCGCCGCGCTGATGGCCTGGCCGCGCACAGAGGAGGCGCTGTTGCGGGAGGTGTAGTAGGAGAGCCAGACGTCCGCGTCGGGCAGCTCCACGTCCTCGCCGGGCACCAGGACCTCGAACTGCGGCACCAGGCCGTCGTCGGCCGCCATGTCCCATGCCTTGTAGTGGCGCATGACCCGCTCCGGCGAACAGCCGGCGAGGGCGGCGAAGGCCTTCGCCGACACCTTCGCCCGCGCGGTGCCCTCGGCGGCCTGCCCGCCCGGCCGCACACTGCGGGCCACCTTGAGCGCGAACGTCCAGCCACCGGTCCGGGCGTAGACCCCGAAGTCGCGGGCGTCCTGGACGACCACGGGGTCGGCGTCGGAGCCGGCGTCGGGGGCGGCATCGGGGGTGGTTTCCACGGCGGG
The DNA here is from genome assembly GCF_042900905.1 of Streptomyces sp. NPDC012827. NCBI lineage: Bacteria > Bacillati > Actinomycetota > Actinomycetes > Kitasatosporales > Streptomycetaceae > Streptomyces > Streptomyces sp. NPDC012827. The sequence goes on from NZ_JBIBBY010000011.1 coordinate 153,571, forward strand.
GCCGGCGTCGGGATCGGTTTCCCCGGCGGGGCCGGCGCCGGTGGCGGCGCCGTCGCCCCGGGCCTCCGGCACCCAGAACTCCGGCTCCTCCGCCACGGCGGCGGAATCGGCGGCGAGGTCGGGCGACGGAGCCGCGGGGGCGGCGTCGGACGGGTCGAGGGCGATGGTCACCGAGAGCGCTCCGGAAGGGTCGGGTACGACAACTGCGGCCGACAGCCTATACGTACCTCTTGAAGCTCTTTCGTCCGATTCGAGCCATCAGCCGTCGAAAACCGCTGGCGCGTCACACCGCCGTCGTCACCTTCACCGGACCGCCGCCGGAGGAACGGGCCGCCGCGGCGCTGCGACGCCTCGCCGAGGCCGACCCCCGCACCCTCGCCGACCGCTGACGGGGCACCGTACCGCCGTCCCGGTGAACACCACAGGTCCAGGCCAACGACGGTTTTCCACAGGGGTGGTGGGGGCGGGGGGCGACGCGTACGGTGCCAGGCATGAAGATCCTCATCAGCGCCGACATGGAGGGCGCGACCGGCGTGACCTGGCCCGCCGACGTGCTGCCCGGCACGCCCCAGTGGGAGCGCTGCCGGTCGATGTTCACCTCCGACGTGAACGCGGCCGCGCTCGGCTTCTTCGACGGCGGCGCCGACGAGGTCCTCGTCAACGAAGCGCACTGGACCATGCGGAACCTCCTCCTGGAGCGGCTCGACGAGCGGGTCGAGATGCTCACCGGACGGCACAAGGCGCTCTCCATGGTGGAGGGCGTGCAGCGGGGGGACGTCGACGGCATCGCCTTCGTCGGCTACCACACCGGCGCCGGCACCGAGGGCGTCCTCGCCCACACCTACCTCGCCAACTCGATCACCGGGGTCTGGCTCGACGGCGAGCGGGCCGGCGAGGGCCTGCTCAACGCGCGGGTGGTCGCCGAGTTCGGCGTGCCGGTCGTGCTCGTCACCGGCGACGACCTGACCTGCGAGGACGCCCTCGGGTACGCGCCGGAGGCCCACAAGGTCGCCGTCAAGGATTACGTCTCGCGGTACGCGGCGGTGTGCCGCACGCCGGCCCGTACGGCCGCCGACATCCGGGCCGCGGCGAAAGAGGCCACCGCGCTCGCCGTGCGGCACGAACCCGTGGCGGGCGGGCCGTTCACGGTGGAGGTGGAGTTCGACGCCGAGCACCTCGGTGCCGCCGCCACGGTGGTTCCCGGCGTCGTGCGGAGCGGCGAGCGGCGCGTCGCCTACACCGGGGGGACGATGTACGAGGCAATTCGCACGTTCAAGGCGGTCACGACCATCGTCTCGGCCGCGGTGGAGGAGCAGTATGGCTGAGCAGCTCCCAGGACCGGACGCGGCGGCGCTCGACGAGGTGGTCACCTTCACCTCCGAGCTCATCCGCGTCGACACCACCAACCGGGGCGGCGGTGACTGCCGCGAGCGCCCCGCCGCCGAGTACGTGGCCGAGCGGCTCGCCGCGGCCGGCATCGAACCCACCCTCCTGGAGCGCACCCCCGGCCGCACCAACGTGGTCGCCCGCATTCCCGGCACCGACCCCTCCGCCGAGGCGCTGCTCGTCCACGGTCACCTGGACGTCGTCCCCGCCGAGCCCGCCGACTGGACCGTCCACCCCTTCTCCGGGGAGGTCCGCGACGGAGTGGTGTGGGGGCGCGGCGCCGTCGACATGAAGAACATGGACGCGATGGTGCTGGCCGTCGTCCGCTCCTGGGCCCGGCGCGGCGTCCGCCCGCGCCGCGACATCGTCCTCGCCTACACGGCCGACGAGGAGGACAGCGCCGAGGACGGTTCCGGCTTCCTCGCCGACCGGCACGCCGCCCTCTTCGAGGGCTGCACCGAGGGCATCAGCGAATCCGGGGCGTTCAGCTTCCATCCCCAGCCGGGTACGACCCTCTATCCGATCGCGGCGGGGGAGCGGGGCACCGCCTGGCTCAAGCTGACCGCCGAGGGGCGCGCGGGCCACGGCTCCAAGGTGAACGGGGAGAACGCGGTGACCCGGCTCGCCGCCGCCGTCGCCCGGATCGGCGCGCACACCTGGCCGGTCCGGCTCACCACGACCGTCCGCGCCGCCCTCACCGAACTCGCCGCCCTGTACGGCATCGACGTCGACACGGCCGACCCGGACCTCGACGTCGACCCGCTGCTCGACAAACTGGGTCCGGCCGCCGCCCTCGTGGAGGCGACCGTCCGCAACAGCGCCAACCCGACGATGCTGGAGGCCGGGTACAAGGTCAACGTCGTCCCGGGCCAGGCCGTGGCCTACGTGGACGGGCGGACGCTGCCGGGCGGCGAGGAGGAGTTCACCACGACGATGGACCGGCTCACCGGGCCCGGCGTCCGCTGGGAGTTCCACCACCGGGAGGTGCCGCTCGAGGCGCCGGTGGACTCGCCGACCTTCGCCAAGCTCCGGGCCGCCGTCGAGCGCTTCGACCCCGACGGGCACGTGGTGCCCTTCACCATGTCCGGCGGCACCGACGCCAAGCAGTTCTCCCGGCTGGGCATCACCGGTTACGGCTTCTCGCCGCTCAGACTCCCACCGGGCCTCGACTACGGAGCCCTGTTCCACGGCGTGGACGAACGGGTCCCGGTGGACGCCCTCCACTTCGGCGTCCGCGTGCTCGACCACTATCTGACATCGGCCTAGGCCGGAAAGCGGGGAAGCGGGAATGAGGACCGTGACCGGGGGAGGGACCGGCGTGAGCGGAGGAGCGACGGACACGGGCGACCGTGCCGGAGGCGGGCCGGTGAACGGGGACGGGCCGGCGAAGACGGAGGCGCCGTACGGGACCTGGCCCTCGCCGGTCGGGGCCGCGCTGGCCGCCGCGCACGACGGGCGGCCCGAGTACCTCGGAACCGTGGGCGAGGAGTTGTGGTGGACGGCGCCGCGTCCCGCCGAAGACGGCCGGCGGGCCCTCGTCCGGCGCCGGGCCGACGGCACGGAGGACTGCGTGCTGCCCGCACCCTGGAACGTCCGCAGCCGGGTGATCGAGTACGGGGGACGGCCCTGGGCCGCCGCCGGCCGGCCCGGCGCGGGGCCGCTCGTGGTCTTCAGCCACTTCCCCGACCAGCGCCTGTACGTGTACGAGCCGGACGCCGGCACCGGTGCGCCGCCCCGGCCGCTCACCCCCCTCTCCGCCGTCGGCGGCGGACTGCGCTGGGTGGACCCCGTCCTGCGTCCCGAACGGGGAGAGGTGTGGTGCGTCCTGGAGGAGTTCACCGGACCCGCCCCGACCGACGTCCGCCGGGTGATCGCGGCCGTCCCCCTGGACGGTTCGGCCGCGGAGGACCGCCGGGCCGTGCGCGAACTGTCCGACGGGCGGCACCGTTTCGTCACCGGCCCCCGTCTCTCGCCCGACGGGCGCAGAGCGGCCTGGCTCGCCTGGGACCACCCCCGGATGCCCTGGGACGGCACCGAGGTCGTGCTCGCCGAGGTCACCCCCGCCGGCACCTTCGACGGGGCCAGGACCGTCGCCGGCGGACCGGGGGAGTCGATCGCCCAGATCGACTGGGACGCCTCGGGCCGGCTGCTCCTCGCCGGTGACCGCACCGGCTGGTGGAACCTGTACCGCGCGGCGCCCCGCCCCGACGGGACCCTCGGCGCACCGGAACCGCTCTGCCCGCGGGAGGAGGAGTTCGCAGGGCCCCTCTGGAAGATCGGGCTGAACTGGTTCCAGCCCCTGGACAACGGCCTGATCGCCGTCGTCCACGGCAAGGGCGCCACCGCCCTCGGCATACTCGACCCCGAGACCGGCACCCTGGTCGACGCCGTCGGCCCCTGGACCGAGTGGGCCTCCACCCTCACAGCCCACGGCACCCGGGTCACCGGCGTCGCCGCGGGACCGCGCCGCTCCTACGAGATCGTCGAACTCGACACCTGCACCGGCCGCTCCCGGGTGGTCGCGGCCGCCCACACCGACGCCGTCGACCCGGCCTACCTCACGGAGCCGGCCGTCCGCACCTTCACCGGCCCGGACGGCCGCGAGATCCACGCCCACCTCCACCCGCCGCACCACCCCGGGCACACGGGCCCGGCCGGCACCCCGCCGCCCTACGTGATCTGGGCCCACGGCGGACCCACCGGGCACGCCCCGCTCGTCCTGGACCTGGAGATCGCCTACTTCACCTCGCGTGGCATCGGCGTCGCCGAGGTCAACTACGGCGGCTCCACCGGCTACGGCCGGGCGTACCGGGAACGGCTGCGGGAGCGGTGGGGCGTCGTGGACGTCGAGGACTGCGCCGCCGTCGCCACGGCCCTCGCCGACGAGGGCACCGCGGACCGCGCCCGGCTCGCCATCCGCGGCGGCAGCGCCGGAGGCTGGACGGCGGCCGCCTCCCTCGTCCTCACCGACGTCTACGCCTGCGGCACGATCCTCTTCCCCGTCCTCGACCTGCGCGCCTGGGCCACCGGCGAGACCCACGACTTCGAGTCCCAGTACCTCCACGGCCTGGTCGGCCCACTGGACCAGGTGCCCGAGCGGTACGACGCCCGCTCACCGGCGGCGCACGTCGACCGCCTCACCAGCCCGTTCCTGCTGCTCCAGGGGCTCGACGACGTCATCTGCCCGCCCGCGCAGGCCGAGCGCTTCCTGGCCCGCACGGCCGGCCGGGGCGTTCCGCACGCCTACCTCACCTTCGAGGGGGAGGGCCACGGCTTCCGCCGGGCCGACACGCTGGTCCGCGCACTGGAGGCCGAACTCGCCCTCTACGCCCGGATCTTCGGCTTCAGCCGGACCGACGTGCCGGACCTGGAGCTGCGCACATGACCGCCCCCGCCCCCGTGACGGCGCTCGCCCGGCCCGCCCGTCTGCGGGCGGGGGACCGGGTGGCCGTCGTCGCCCCCAGCGGGCCGGTCCCCGAGGAGCGTCTCCGGGCCGGCCTCGCCGTCCTGCGCGGCTGGGGCCTGGAACCGGTCGTCGCCCCGCACGTCCTCGACACCCACCCGGCCCTCGGGTACCTGGCGGGTGCCGACCGGGACCGCGCCCGCGACCTGACGGAGGCGTACCGCGACCCGTCGGTCGCCGGGGTGATCTGCGCCCGCGGCGGGTACGGCGCCCAGCGCATGGCCGACCTGGTCGACTGGCGGGCGATCCGCGAGGCCGGACCCAAGGTCTTCGTCGGCTACAGCGACGTCACCGTCCTGCACGAGGCCTTCGCCGTCCGTGCCGGATTCGCCACCCTGCACGGCCCCATGGTCGCCGCCACCACCTTCCTGCGGGACCCCCGCACCCAGGAGTCCCTGCGCGCCACTCTCCTCGAGCCGGAAACCGTCCGCGTCCTGGGCCTTCGCACGGCCCGGGCCCTGGTGCCCGGCCGCGCGCGGGGCGTGACGCTCGGCGGCTGCGTCAGCCTCCTCGCGGCCGGCCTCGGCACCCCCGGCGGCCGGCCCTCGGCGCGCGGCGGGCTGCTGCTCCTGGAGGACATCGGGGAGGAGCCGTACCGGCTGGACCGGATCCTCACCCAACTGCTCCGTTCCGGTTGGCTGGACGGGGTGTCGGGCATCGGGCTCGGATCCTGGGAGGAGTGCGGCCCCTACGAGCAGGTGCGGGCGGTGCTGGCCGACCGGCTCGGTGGCCTCGGCGTCCCGGTGGTGGAGGAGATGGGCTTCGGACACAGCGGGACGGCGCTCACCGTGCCGCTGGGGCTTCCGGCGGTGCTCGACGCGGAGGCGGCGACGCTCACCCTGGACGTCCCGGCCCTCCTCTGACGGGCCCCGGGCGTCCCCTTGCCGGGCGACCGTCGCTGAATTCCCGTCAACAACCTGTGCCGGAAGCGTTGACGGCCTCATGACACGTGTCCCACCATGGGCGCCGACCCGGTACCTACCGGTCGGTACGCCGATCGGACGCCAGGTGCCGTTCCCCGTGTGGAGGTCTCCGTGCGCCGTGCCGTCCCCCGATCCCGCAAGGCCCTCGCGTGGGTGGTCGGTGCGACCGCCCTGGCCGCGCCCCTCGCCCTCGCCGCACCCGCGGGCGCGGCCGTACCCGGCGCCCGCGCCACCACCGGCGCCACGGCGGCGACGGTCGCCGAGCCGGCCCCGTACACCGTCACCCCTCTCCGTTTCACCGTCCGCGCCGGGGACCGGAACTGCGCGGTCGACGCCGACCTGTACCGGCCCGCCGGTGTGGACGCCGCCAGCCCCGCGCCCGCCGTGCTCGCCACCAACGGCTTCGGCGGCGGCAAGCGCGACGGCTCCACCGACGCCATCGGCAAGGCCTTCGCCGCGCGCGGTTACGTGAGCCTCGTCTACTCCGGGCTCGGCTTCGGCGCCTCCGGCTGCCTCATCTCCCTCGACGACCCCGAGATCGACGGCCGCGCGGCCGCCCGCCTCGTCGACTTCCTCGCCGGTACCCGCGCCGCCGACGACGGGACCCGCGTCGACTACGTCCTGAAGGACGGCGCGGACGACCCGCGCGTCGGCATGGTCGGCGGCTCCTACGGCGGTGCCGTCCAGCTCGCCGCCGCCTCCGTCGACCGCCGACTCGACGCCCTCGTCCCGCTCATCACCTGGCACGACCTCGCCCACTCCCTCGCCCCGAACGCCGCCGACCGCGACACCCCCGGCGTCTTCAAATGGCAGTGGGCCAATGGCTTCTACCTCATCGGCGAGGGCCAGCCGCTCCTCGCGCCCTCCCTCGACCCCAGTAGGATCAACACGCTCGGCTGCCTCCACTTCGTCACCGAGGCCTGCGAGACCGTACGGCTGCTCAACTCGGGCCGCTACCCGGCGGCGGAGACCGGGAAGATGCTCGCCTTCGCCCGGCGCGTCTCCCCGGTCTCGTACCTCGACCGCGTGCACGCCCCGACCCTCCTCGTCCAGGGCAAGGCCGACAGCCTCTTCACCCTCAACGAGGCCACGGCCACCTACGAGCGGCTCAGGAAGCGCGGCGTCGAGACCCGGATGATCTGGCAGTCCACCGGGCACAGCGGTGGCGGCGCGCCCGGGGAACTCGACCTGGGGGCGCCCGAGAACTCGTACGTGGGACGGCGCGTCCTCGCCTGGTTCGACCGGCATCTGCGCCGTGATCCCACCGCCGGTCCCGGGCCGGCCTTCGCCTACCACCGTGCCTGGGCGAGCGGTTACGGGACCGCGGACCGGGTCCCGGACGCGGGCCAGGAGCTGTACCTCTCCGGTGACGGCGCGCTGGTGGACAGCCGGGCGAAGGTCACGCACGGGGCACGCCGGTACGTGAACGGGCTCCTGCCCACGAGCCACTCGGAGTCCTCGCTCGCCGGTCTCGCCGGGCTGCCCGACCCCCGGCCCTACGACCTGCCGGGCACCCACCTCGGCTGGACCAGCGCCCCGCTCGCCGGTCCCGTCGACCTCGTCGGCGCACCCCGCGCCACCCTGAAGGTCGTCTCCCCGGCGGCCGAACGCGTCCAGCACTCCGGCGACGCCGCCGACAAGCTCGTCCTCTTCGCCAAGCTCTACGACGTGGCCCCCGACGGTACGACCACCCTGGTCAACCGGCTGGTCGCGCCGGTCAGGGTGCCGGACGTCACCCGTCCGTTCACCGTCGAACTGCCCGCCGTCGCCCACCGCTACGAGGCCGGACACCGGCTGCGGTTCGTCGTCGCGGCGAGCGACACCGCCTACACCGGCAACCGGGGCATCAAGCCGGTGACGATCGTCAGCGCCCCCGAGGACACCGGCGTCCTGCGCCTTCCGCTGACCGGCGGCCGGGTCGGCTGAGCCGGACGCGCCGCGCCGCCCGGTCCCCCGAGGGACCGGGCGGCACGGCGCGTGCAGGTCGTCTGCGTCCGGGCGCCTACAGCGCCGCGTACCCCGGGCGCACGACCTCGTCGATCAGCCGCTGCCGCTCCGGCAGCGGCAGGAACGCGGCCTCCAGCGCGGCGACCGTGAACTCCTCGAAGACCTCGGGGCCGTACCCGAAGGCGTCCACCATGTGCTGGAACTCCTCGCTCATGGTGGTGCCGGAGACGAGACGGTTGTCGGTGTTCAGGGTGATCCGGAAACCGAGTCGGCGCAGCTCGTCGATCGGGTGCGAGGCGTAGTCCTTCGCCGCGCCCGTCTGGAGGTTGGAGGTCGGGCAGACCTCCAGGGCGATCCGGTTGTCCCGCACGTACGCGGCGAGCCGGCCCAGCGTGCCGTCCTCGGCGATGTCGTCGGTGATCCGCACGCCGTGGCCGATCCGCTCGGAGCCGCAGACCTGCACGGCCTCGTGGATCGACTCGGCGCCGACGGCCTCGCCCGCGTGGATCGTGTAGTGGCAGTTCTCCCGCTTCAGGTGCTGGAAGGCGGGCAGGTGGCGGGCCGGCGGATTGCCGATCTCACCGCCGGCGATGTCGAAACCGGCCACACCGTTGTCCCGGTGGGCGACCGTGAGCCGGGCGATCTCCAGGGAGCGGTCGGTGTGGCGCATGCCGGTGAGCAGCGTGCGGACGGTGATCCGGCCGCCGGCGCGGCGCTCGCCCTCGCGGAAGCCCTCGTTGACCGCTTCGACGACCTCGTCCAGGGTCAGGCCGCCCTCCAGGTGCTGCTCGGGGGCGTAGCGGACCTCGGCGTAGACGACCCCGTCGGCCGCCAGGTCCTCGGCGCACTCGGCCGCGACGCGGAACAGCGCCTCGCGGGTCTGCATCACCGCGCAGGTGTGGGCGAACGTCTCCAGGTAGCGCTCCAGCGAACCGGAGTCGGCCGCGTCCCGGAACCAGACCGCCAGCTCGGCCGGGTCCTCGGTGGGCAGCGCGGTGTAGCCGCACGCGCGGGCCAGTTCGACGATGGTGGCGGGACGCAGCCCGCCGTCGAGGTGGTCGTGGAGAACGGCCTTCGGGGCGCGCCGGATCCACTCGGAGACGGAGGCGCCGACAGGCGTGGCAGGGTTGTCAGACAAGTGCATGGCCGGGAAGTGTACGGCACGGGGCCGGGCGGCCGCTGTGACACCGGCGACAGCGGCCCACCGCGGGGTGTCCGGCGGCTCATCGGCGCCTCCCGGACACGGGGACCGCGCCCTCGGCCGGCCCCGGCGGCGCGGTCAGTGGGAGTGCAGCACCGGCAGCGCGGGCGCGCCGGTCGGCAGCATGTGCTTGGCGGCGAGGACGGGTGTCTCCCCGACCCGTACGACCTGCGTGACCAGGACGGCGGGGGTGTCACCCGGGCGCCCCAGCTGTTCCCCGCGCCGGCGGCCCAGCAGGGTGGCCGTGATGCCGCTGTGCGCGCTCAGGGCCGTCTCGCGGGAGGCGTCGATCAGGACCGCCAGCATGGAGACGGCCGCCGCCCCCGGCTCCCCGTCGACCGCACGCAGGGCCCGCGCGAACGCGGGATGAACCGCGTCGAGCACCTCGTCCGCGGCCGCCCACTCGTGGCTCAGCGCCGCCGCCACCCCCTCCCCGGTGAGGACCGACTCCCAGAACCGCAGCTCCGCCCGCGCGGGTGCGTGCAGGTGCTGGGTGGTGAAGTCGGTGGGTTCCTCGACCGTCCGCAGCAGGGCCCGCACGCGCAGCGGTTCACCCGCTCCGATCAGCCCCTCCAGCGGCTGCACCTGCTCGAAGCCGCGCCGGGGCGGCCGGGCGTTGACCGTGCGGCCGACCCCGCGCCGTACCGTGAGGAGTCCGTCCTCCTGGAGGAGCAGCAGCGCCTCGCGCAGGGCGGGCCGGCTCACCCCGAGCTCGGCGGCGAGCTTCGGCTCGGACGGCAGCGTGGAGCCGGGCGGGTAGGTGCCGTCGTGCACCGCGTCCGCGATCCGCTCGTAGAGCGCCACGACCGGCCGCCGCCGCTGCCCGCTGCCCGCCACGGCTCCTCCTCGGTTCCTGATCCCGTCCGTCCGGGACCACGGTAGTCGGCGAAAGCTGTCTGACAAGTTCACGTGGCTCGCACCGCGCGCCGGGCGTCCCGTCGTTACCCTGGGCCCATGTCCGACGACGATCTTGAGCGCTACCTGGCCTCGGGCCCCCGGGTGGGACTGCGGCCCTTCACGGCCGAGGACGCCGAGGAGTTCACCACCCGGGCGGAGGAGAGCCGGGAGCTGCACCGCCCGTGGCTGTTCCCGCCCCGTACCACGGAGGCGTACGCCGCCTACGCGGGCGCGCTGACCGACGACCCGGCCCGTGCCGGATTCCTGGTGTGCGAGCACGCCGAAGGGGGTGCCATCGCCGGTTTCGTCAACATCAACAACATCGTGCGGGGCGCCTTCCGCAGCGGCGCCCTCGGTTACGGCGCCTTCGCGCACGCCGCCGGGCGCGGCCTGCTCACCGAGGCGCTCGGACTGCTCCTCGCCTACGCCTTCGGGCCGATGGAGCTGCACCGCCTGGAGGCCAACATCCAGCCCGGCAACACCGCCTCGCGCGCCCTGGTCCGCCGGGCCGGCTTCCGCCTCGAAGGGTTCTCGCCGGCGATGCTGTTCATCGACGGGGCCTGGCGGGACCACGAGCGCTGGGCGATCACCGCTTGTAGTTGATCTTCATCGTGTCGAGGTCGGTCACCGTCGACCGCAGCCCCTTGTACCCGTGCCCCAGCTCCCGCAGGGCCCGTTCCGCCCGCTCCTCCGCGAGGGCGCCGGCCATCTCCTCGCCGTCCTCCGCGTCCGAGACCACGACGACCCGGTACGAGAAGTGCTTGAGCGTCCGGTCGTAGGCGAGCGACCCCTCCTCGCTGAACCGCATCGCGCTCAGCCCGTGCGCGTCCGCCTCGGCGAGCAGCCGGGCCCGGCCCTCCTCGGACAGCTCGTCGAACGTGCCGCGCACGATGACCCGGTAGGTGTGCTGGGTGCCCATGCCTCGTACTCCCTGTGCTCATGGGGGCGGTGGGCGCCGTCATGGCGCGCCGACCGGCCACCCTACGGCGCCCTCCACCGTCCCGCCCGGCAATATTCCGGCGCCCGGCCGCCGGCCCGGGCCGGCGGCCCGCCCCCCGCTCAGGAGACGCGGCAGAGGATCTCGCCGTGCGGCACCATGAACCAGGCGTCCTCATCGGCGCCCCACTCCCGCCAGGCTCCGGCGACGGCGGCCAGCTCGCCGGCCGTGGCATGGCCGCCGCCCACCGCCAGGCCGGCGTAGTCCGAGGAGGTCGTGCGGTCCGCCCACAGACCGCTCCACCACTCCCGCTCACCGGGCGTGCTGAAGCACCAGGCGGACGCGGTGGCGGTCACCTCGGTGAAACCGGCCCGCCGGGCCCAGGAGACCAGGCGCCGCCCGGCGTCGGGCTCGCCGCCGTTGGCCCGCGCGACCCGGTGGTAGAGCGCCAGCCAGTCGTCCAGGCCAGGAAGTTCGGGGTACCAGGCGAAGGAGCGGTAGTCGCTGTCCCGGGCGGCGACCACACCGCCCGGCCGGCAGACCCGGCGCATCTCGCCCAGGGCCCGTACCGGATCACCCACGTGCTGGAGCACCTGATGGGCGTGGACGACGTCGAAGGAGTCGTCCGGGAAATCCAGGGCGTGGACGTCGGCGACGGCGAACACCACGTTGTCCAGGCCCCGTTCGCCGGCGACGGCGCGGGCCTTCGCGAGGACGTCCCCGGCCGCGTCGACGGCCGTGACCCGCCCGGGCGCCACCAGTGCGGCCAGGTCGGCGGTGATGGTCCCGGGCCCGCAGCCCACGTCGAGGACGTCCAGCCCCGCGCGCAGTTCGGGCAGCAGATGGGCGGCGGAGTTGGCGGCGGTCCGCCAGGTGTGCGAGCGCAGGACCGACTCGTGATGACCGTGGGTGTAGACGGCGGTCTCCCGGGGGGCGGACGGCTCGGAGGCGTGCGGCATGGAAGCGACTCCCTCGGATGCGGTGCGTGCCCTCACCGTACGCACGTACGGCCGTATGGTGAGACCCCCGTCTTGCCATACGGACCGGGCGGATCACTCCGACAGGTGCCGTGCGTAGCGGAGTTCGTCGAGGAGCACGCCTCCCGTCTCCTCCCGGGCCACGGCCCCGTCCGCCCGCCAGCCCGCCGCCTCGTAGAACCGCCGGGCCCGCTCGTTCCCGGCGAACACCCACAGCAGGGCCGTACGGAACCCGTCGTCGAGGAGCCGCTCCACGGAGGCCTCCGTCAGCCGCCGCCCCAGGCCCGTGCCCCACGCCTCCGGCAGGGTGTACAGGGCGGCGAGTTCGGCCGTGGTCGCCGGGTCGAGGTCCCCGCCCGGCCACGGCCGCAGGCAGGAGAACCCGAGCAGCCGCCCGCCCGGACCGGGGGCGACCAGGACGGTCGGCCCGTCCGGCGCCCTCAGCCGCGCCTCCCACCACGCGGCCCGCTCGGTCACGTCGAGCGAGTCGAGGAACTCCGGGGGCAGCAGCGCCGCGTAGGCGGCGCGCCACGAGCCGACGTGCACGGCGGCGATGCCCGCCGCGTCCTCGGGGGACGCCTCACGTATCGTCATGCGGCATTCTGGCCCCGCCCGCCCCGCCCCCGCAGGGAAACGACGGCAGCGGGACGGACGGAGCCGGCGGGCCTACGGCCGGTCCTCGCACAGGGCCGTGGTGAGGGTCTTGTACATGGCCGTCGCCGGGGCGCCGTTGAGCTGGGCGTTCGTGATGCCGGAGGCGTACCGCCCGTCCTCGGTCACCAGGGTCTCCGAGTAGTAGCCCGGCACACCGCCGTCGTGGCCCCAGGCGCCGCCGCCGCAGGGCAGGGGCAGCTTCAGGAGCCCCAGGCCGTAGCCGGGGTCCGCCGGGGTGCCGCCCGGGGTCAGGGGAACGGTCCGGGTCATCTCGGCGAGGCTCGCGGCCCGGAGCGCGCGGCCGTCGAAGAGGGCCCGGTAGAACGTGGTGAGATCCCGGGTGGTGGAGATGATCGCGCCCGAACCGTGGAACAGCGACGGCTCGTGGGAGCGCGTGACGTCCGTCCACCAGAAGAAGCCGCCGACCCGCACGCCCGCATGCCCGTGGATCAGCGGCGCCGGCACCACCCGGTCGCCGGGGGCCGGGAAGACCGTGTCGCCCAGGCCGAGGGGCGTGATCACCAGGTCGGTGACGGCCCGGTGCAGGGGCGCTCCGGTGAGCTTCTCCACCAGCATGCCCAGGATCTCGTAGTTGCCGTTCGAGTAGGCCCAGGTGGTGCCCGGCGCGGCCACCGAGGGCTCCCGCAGGGCCTCCTTCACCAGCGCGGCGAGCGTGTACGTGCCGTCGGCGCCCGCCTGCGGCGTGAGGACGCCGTCACGGGGGATGCCGCTGGTGTGCTGGAGCAGGTGCCGCACGGTGATCCGGGTGCCGTCGTGGCCGTTGCCCGTGACCACGCCGGGCAGGTGCCGCTCGATCGGGTCGTCGAGCGTGAGGCCGCCCCGCTCGGCGAGCTTCAGCACGGCGACGGCGAGGAAGGTCTTCGACTGGCTGCCGACCCGGAAGTGCTCGTCCGGCGCGAGGGAGTCCGCGGTGTGCAGGGTCGCCGTGCCGGAGGAGAGGTGCCAGGAACCGGCGGGCCCGCCCGCGAGGACGCCCGCGCCCGGGCCGCCGTTGGCGTTGAGCTCCTTGAGCGCGGCGAGGGTGGCGGCGTGGTCGCCGGACACCCCGGCGCGGGACTCGGCGTGGGCCGCCGCGGGCGCGGCGGCGAGCAGGGCGCCCGCGAGGGCGAGAACGAGGGTGAGACCCGGCTTGCGGCGTAAGGACATCGGGACGCTCCAAGAGGGGAGAGGGGAAAGGGCGGGGAGGCACGCGTACGGAGGCGGCCCGGCTCCCGTATCCGCGCCGCCCACCCTTTCTAGAGAACCCTTCTAGAAGGCGGCTTGAGAAGGGGGCCTCGGGCCCGGGATGCCCGCGTGCGTCCCTCCCCGGCCCCTCCTGGGGCGGCGAATCCGCCCGAACCTCCGTATAAAGGGCACGGGGGGTGCCTGCCCGGCGCCCCCGTGTGCGCTCAGGAGGTACGGGACATGGGGCGGACGGCTCCGGAGGGCCGCGGGCCGGTGCGGTACGGGCCCCCCGCACCGGACACCGGCCTGCCCGTCCTCCCCTCCCTGGCCGCCCTCGTGGCCGCGGCCGCCGGACGGCCCGCCCCCGAACCGCCCGGCGGCGGGCCCGTCCTGCGCGAGGCCGCGGCCGGCTACTGGTGGCGGCGCGGGCTGCGGACCCACGCCGAGGACGTCGTCGCCGCCCCCGGCGCCCCCGCCCTCCTCCTGGCTCTCCTCGCGGCCCACGGCGGCGACCTGCTGCTGCCCCGGCCCTGCCCCGCCTGGTGGACCCCGCAGGCACGGCTCCTCGGGCGGCCCGCCTACCACGTGCCCACCTCCGCCGAATGCGGCGGCGTCCCCGACCCGTACGCCCTCCTGGAGACGGTCCGGCGGGTCCGTGCCGAGGGCGGCCACCCCCGCCTGCTGCTCCTCTCGGTCGCCGACGACCCCACCGGCACCGTCCCCCCGCCCGAACTGGTCCGCGAGGCCTGTGAGGCGGCCGTCGCCGAGGGCCTGCACGTCGTCAGCGACGAGACCTGGCGCGACACCCTCCACCGGCCCCACGGGACCGTCCTCCTCAGCCCCGCCGAGATGTGCCCCGACGACGTCACCGTCCTCACCGACCTCGCCGGCGCCCTCGCCCCGGCCGCCTGGCCGTGCGCCGTGGCCCGCTTCCCGCCCACCGCCCCCTCCCGCGCCGACCGCTGGGCCGACCGCAGAGCCCGCGTCCTCGACGTCCTCACCGCCCTCGGCGCCGTCGTCCCCGGGCCCGTCGCCCCCGCCGCCGCCCACGCCCTCGACGAACCCGGGGAGGTCACCGAACGCGCCCGGCGGGCCGCCACCGTCCACGGGCTGCTCGCCGCCGCCGCGCACCGCGCCGTCCTCGCCGCCGGCGCCCTCGCCAGGCCCCCGCAGGCCGGCCGCCACCTCTACGCCGATCTCGGCCCCCTGCGGACCGGCCTCGCCGCCCGGGGTGTCACCGACTCCCTGGAGCTGGAGGACCACCTCACCGCCCGCCTCGGCGCCACCGTCCCCGGCGGCCACCGCTTCGGCGACGAACTCGGCGCCCTGCGCGTGCGGTGCGACACCGGCATGTTCCTGGGCGCCACGGGAAACGAGCGGGACGAGACCTTCGTGTCGCCGGACCCCGTCGCCGTCCCCCATGTGGCCCGTGCGCTCACGGAGTTCGCCACCGCCCTGGAGGAACTCCACTGACCCGCCCGCCGACCCCGCCCACCCCGCCGCCGCGCAGAACGGAGCCCCGCCGATGACCGAACGGACGGCACGCCCCGCCCGGGCCACCGAGGTCCCGGGCGGCCCCACCCCCACGGCCGGCTCCTCCGGGGCCGTCGCCCCCGGCGGCGGGCTCCAGCCCGTCGGGCGGCTGCGCCAGGACTGGCCCCGCACCTTCGCCGACCGGCTCACCGCCCCCCTGCCCGGCGTCCGCGCCTTCGCGCGACTCGCCCGCGAGGGCGCCGTCCGGCCCCGCCCCGAAGGGCTCCGCGACATCCCGCTGCTGCCCTTCGAGCCCGGCCCGCTCCCCGAGGCGGGCCCCGGCACCGTCGCCGTCACCTGGGTGGGCCACGCGAGCTGGGTCGTCCGCATCGGCGGCCTGACGGTCCTCACCGACCCCGTGTGGTCCCGGCGCATCCTCGGCACCCCGGCCCGGATCACGCCCGTCGGCGTCCGCTGGGAGGACCTGCCGCCCGTCGACGCCGTCGTCATCAGCCACAACCACTTCGACCACCTCGACGCCCCCACCCTCAGGCGCCTGCCCCGTGACACCCCCGTCCTCGTCCCGGCCGGCCTCGGACGCTGGTTCTCCCGCCGCGGCTTCGTCCGCGTCACCGAGCTCGACTGGTGGGAGGCGGCCGAACTCGACGGCGTGCGCTTCGACTTCGTCCCCGCCCACCACTGGTCCAAGCGGACCCTCCTCGACACCTGCCGCACCCTGTGGGGCGGCTGGGTCCTGACCGACCGGGCCGGCCACCGCGTGTACTTCGCGGGCGACACCGGATACGGCCACTGGTTCGCCGAGATCGGCCGCCGCCACCCCGGGATCGACCTGGCGCTCCTCCCGATCGGGGCCTACGACCCGCGCTGGTGGCTCAGCGACGTGCACACCGACCCGGAGGAGGCCGTCCGCGCGCACCAGGACCTCGGCGCCCGCCGGATGGCCCCCATGCACTGGGCCACCTTCGTCCTCTCCTCCGAACCCGTCCTCGAACCGCTCACCCGCGTCAGGGCCGCCTGGGAACGCGCCGGACTGCCCCGCGAGGACCTCTGGGACCTGCCGGTCGGCGGCTCCCGCGTCCTCGTGCCGTGACCCGCCCGGCCGCTGCCCTCGCTCGTCCGTCAGGCGTCGCCCCGCGCGCCCCGGACCCGGCGCCACACCGCGGGGGCCCCGCTGATCAGCAGGGCCAGGGCGACCGCCGCCACCACGCCCTGCCACGGCTCGGGGAAGAGGGAGCCGCCGAGGACCCCGATCAGCTGGTACGTCGCCGCCCACGCCAGACAGGCCACCAGGTCGCCCCGGACGAACCGGCGCAGCGGCGTCCCGCCCAGCAGGCACGCCAGCATCACCGGGATCCGCCCGGCCGGCACGAGACGGGACAGCACGAGCACCGGGACCTGGTGGGTGTCCAGCCGTTCCCGGGCCCGTGCCAGCCGCTCCGGGGTGACCCGCCCGCGCAGCGAGGCCAGCCACCGGGAGCCGTTGCGGGAACGGATCCCGCGCTGTCCGAGCCAGTACAGCGCCGCGTCCCCGAGACAGGCGGCGAGGGAGGCCACCAGGAAGACGAACAGCGGCGAGAACGGGGACGTCTGGTGGAAGGCCACCACCGCCGCCGAGCTGACCAGAGCCCCCGTCGGCACCACCGGCACCAGGGCCCCGAGCGCCACCAGCAGGAAGAGGGTGGGGTAACCGACCGCCTGCTGCGTCGACTCCGGCGGCAGCTCGCCCACCGCCGCCACCAGCCCGTCGATCACCGGGCGACCTCCGGCCGCACCCGCTCGCCGTGGTCCGGCAGATGCACCGTCACCTTCGGCGCCCGGCGCGCCGCCAGCCGGACGAACTCCCCTCCGGGGGCGTGGAACTCGTGGGGCCGGAGCCCGTCGAGCCCGATCGGCCAGTACGTTCCGTAGTGCACGGGCACCGCCGCCGCGGGGGAGAGGGCGGCGAGCGCCTCGGCGGCCCGCCCCGCGTCCAGATGGCCGTGGCCGAGGTACGGGCCCCAGCCGCCCACCGGGAGCAGCGCCACGTCCACCGGGCCCACCGCCTCCGCCATGTCGTCGAACAGACCGGTGTCGCCCGCGAAGTAGGTGCGGGCCTCGCCGTCCACCACGTACCCGAGCGCGGGGGAGCGGTGCGGCCCGAACGGCAGCCGCCGCCCGTCGTGGAGCGCCGGCACCGCCCGTACCGTCACGCCCTCCACCACCACCTCGTCGCCGGCCGCCACCTCCGTCAGGCGCAGCCCTCGCGACCGGGCGAGCCGGCGCAGACCGGGTACGGCGGCGGGCGCGCCGCGCGGCACGACGAGCCGCGTCCCGGGCGCGAGCCGGGCGAGCGACGGCAGGTGCAGGTGGTCCGCGTGCAGGTGCGAGACGAGGACGGCCTCGGCGGCCGCGGCCTCCGGCGGTGGCAGCGCCCCGCGCCGCCGCCGCAGGTGCGCGAGGCGCCGCGCGAACAGCGGATCGGTGAGGAAACGGACCCCGGAGTCCTCGACCGTGCAGGTCGCGTGGCCCCACCAGGTGATCTCCACCGGCACGCCGCCCTTCCCTCGTCGCGGGCCCGCCGCCGGGAGCGGCGCCACGGGCCTTGTGCCACGAGGGTAGAGCGGTCGGGTGCCGGGGCGCCGCCCCCCACCGTGCCCGCTCGCCCACGACGGTGTCCGGAGGATGTCCGGGGGGTCGTCCGCCGCAGTAGGGTCGGGTCATGGACGACGTTCGGGTGGCGGCGATCGCCAGCCTCACCCCGCTCGAGGAGCTGGACAGCGACCCCTTCCTGGTGGACACGCGGAGCCAGCACGCGATGTGCGCCCGCTGGGCCGACGACCGGGGATATGTGCTCGCCAGCCAGCTGCTCTGCTACGGCATCCGCCCCGACCACGCGGAGCTCTGGTCGGACGTGGAGTCCGGCGCGGTCGATCTCTTCGTCGCCGCGAGCGAACGGGTCCTGGCCCGCGCGCTGACCTCCGTGGCGGGCTTCCGCGCGGAGTGCGCCCGCCGGGGCGTCCGGGTCGAGACGGTCGGACTTGACGAACCCGTGTACGACGCGGCGGCCAAGGCAGGGGTGCACCGGCGGCTGTCCATGCCCACGGCCGGGTACGACGGCTGCTGACGTCCCGCTTCCCGTCCCGTCCCGGGTGGTGTGCCACGCTGGGGGGCAGGAACAGGACGAAAGGGAGACCGGCGAAAGGCGAACCGGGCGTGGGTGACGGGCGATGGGGTGGCGCCGGCCGCTGGCGGACCGCGGGTCGCGCCGTGGCGCGGATCGTCGTGGTGTGGGCGGTGTCGACCCTCACCATGCTGCTCCTGGCCGGGCTGCTGCCGGACTTCCAGCTCCAGTCCACCGACGGCGACAGCCTCACCAGGACCGCGCTCACGGCGGCCTGGGGCGCCGGAGCCTTCGGTCTGCTCGGAGCGCTCGTCTGGCCGCTGGCCGTCCGGGCGCTGCTGCTGGTGCCCGCCCTCGTCCTCGGCCTCCTCGGCTTCTTCCTCAACGGCTCGCTGCTGCTCGTGGCGCTCTGGCTCATCCCCGACGGGCGCGGCGCCGCCGATCCGGAGACGGCGGTGGTGGTCGCCGCCGTCATGTCCGCGGTCGCCTCGGCCACCGCCACCGGCCTCGCCGTCCGCGACGACGAGGCCTACCGGCGGCGGCTCTACCGGCTCACCGGCCGCACCCGCCCCCGGGACCCGCGCTCCACCCCGGCGCCCGACGCCGGCACCGTCTTCCTCCAGCTCGACGGCGTCGGGTACGACGTGCTGCGGGACGCCGTCGCCGACGGCCTCATGCCGACCGTCGCCGGCTGGCTCGCCGCGGGCCACCGGCTCATCCCCTGGCGCACCGACTGGTCCAGCCAGACCGGCGCCAGCCAGCTCGGCATCCTGCACGGCTCGAACCACGACGTGCCCGCCTTCCGCTGGTACGAGAAGGACACCGGCCGGCTCATGGTGTCCAACCGCCCGGCGAGCGCCGTGGAGCTCCAGCGCCGGGCCGTGCGCCGCACCGGTGACGGGGGACTGCTCACCCTGGACGGCGCCTCCCGGGGCAACCTCTTCAGCGGCGGGGCCGACCAGGTCGCCCTGGTCCTGTCGACGGCCGCCCGGCGCGGCCCGCGCAACCGCTCGCGGGCCGGGTACTTCGCCTACTTCTCCGATCCGGCCAACGCCGTCCGCACGGCCGGTTCGTTCGCGGCCGAGTGCGTCCGCGAGATGTACCAGTCCGCCCGGGCCCGGCTGCGGCGCGAGACGCCGAGGGTGTCGCGCGGCGGCGCCTACCCCTTCCTCCGGGCCTTCGCCACGGTCGTGGAGCGGGACGTCGTGGTGGCGGCGGTGATGGGCGACGTGCTGGCCGGGCGCACCTGCGTGTACGCCGACCTCGTGGCGTACGACGAGGTGGCGCACCACTCGGGCCCGCAGGGCCGGGACACCGACCAGGTGCTGCGCCGTCTCGACCGGGCGATCGGGCTGATCGCGACCGTCGCCGAGCACGCGCCCCGCCCCTACCGGATCGTGCTCCTCTCCGACCACGGCCAGAGTCCGGGGGAGACCTTCGAGTCGGCGTACGGGCTGACCCTGAAGGATCTCGTACGGGCCGGGTGCGGGCTGCCGGTGCCGCGCCGCGTCCGGCGCACGCGCAGCGGCTCCGAGGCGAGGGACGCGGCCGAGGAGGCGCTGCGCGGCGCCCTGCACCGGCCGGTGGAGGAGGGGGAGGAGAAGGAGCGGGAGCGGGAGCTGCCCGCCCGGCCGTCCGAGCCGGTGGTGCTGGCCTCCGGCAACCTGGGGCTGATCTCCTTCCCCGACGTGCCGCACCGGATGACCCGGGAGGAGATCGAGCGGCGCCATCCGGCGCTGCTGCGCACCCTCGCGCACCACCCGGGCGTCGGCTTCCTCCTCGTGGCGAGCGCGGAGCACGGTTCGGTGGTGCTCGCCGGGGACGGGGTGGAGGTCCCGGTCGCCGAGCTGACGGACGACGGGCCGCTCGCGGTCTTCGGGCCGGGCGCGGCCGCGGCGGTGCGCCGGACGGACGGCTTCCCGCACGTCGCGGACATCATGGTCAACTCGATGTACGACCCGGCGACCGGGACCGTGCACGCCTTCGAGGAGCAGATCGGTTCCCACGGCGGCCTCGGCGGCGCGCAGTCCCGTGCCTTCCTGCTGTCGCCGCCCGAGCTGTCGCCGCCGGTCGCGGAGGGGGAGGAGCTGGTGGGCGCGGAGCGGGTGCACCGGGTGCTGCGGCGCTGGCTGCGGGAGTGCGCGGGGCCGCAGGTACCGCTGCCGCCCGTAGAGGATTCACGGTCCGAAACTGAAGCGGAGCAACTTCTTCCGGTTGACGGGGTGGTCGCGCCGGACAAAAACCAGTGATTTGGACGCCTGTTCGCCGTATCGGACGATGGTCCGGATTGCACGACGGAAGGCGCACCACCCCATGAGCACGGCCACCACCACCCCCCGGCGCACGACGGAACAGCCGCCCGCGGCCGACCGGCACACCCGGCGGTTCGGACTCCCCGTCGCCACCGCCCTGGTCATGGGCAACATCATCGGTGGCGGCATCTTCCTGCTGCCCGCCTCCGTCGCCCCGCACGGCACGATCAGCCTCGTCGCCTTCGGCATCCTCACCCTCGGCGCGCTCGCCCTCGCCCTCGTCTTCGGCCGCCTCGCCCACCGCCACCCGCTGACGGGCGGCCCGTACGTCTACGCCCGCGAGGCCTTCGGCGACTTCGCCGGATTCCTCGCCGCCTGGTCGTACTGGATCACCGCCTGGGTCTCCAACGCCGCGCTCGCCGTCGCCGCCGTCGGCTACCTCGACGCCCTCGTGCCGCTGCACGACGCGAAACCCGCCACCATCGGCGCCGCGCTCCTCATCCAGTGGCTGCCCGCCGTCGCCAACCTCGCCGGCACCCGCTACGTCGGCGCCGTCCAGCTCGTCGCGACCGTCCTGAAGTTCGTACCG
Organism: Streptomyces sp. NPDC012827; assembly: GCF_042900905.1. Classification (NCBI taxonomy): domain Bacteria; kingdom Bacillati; phylum Actinomycetota; class Actinomycetes; order Kitasatosporales; family Streptomycetaceae; genus Streptomyces; species Streptomyces sp. NPDC012827. The sequence continues at coordinate 174,576 of NZ_JBIBBY010000011.1, forward strand.
CTGCTGCTGGTCGCCGTCGGAGGGTTCTTCTTCTTCGACAGTGCCAACCTCGGCCCCTTCCGGGGCGACGCCGACGGCAGCGCCGCCGGGGCCGTCACCGCCGCCGCCGCGATCCTCCTCTTCAGCTACCTCGGCGTCGAGTCCGCCGCCGTCAGCGCCGGCGAGGTCCGCGACCCGCGCCGCAACGTCGGCCGCGCCACCGTCCTCGGCACCCTCGGCGCCGCCGCCCTCTACCTGCTCACGACGGTCTCCGTCTTCGGCACCGTCCCGCACGAGCGGCTCGTCGAGTCCAGCGCCCCCTTCACCGACTCCGTCAACCTCATGTTCGGCGGCACCTGGGGCGGGGCCGCCGTCGCCTGCATGGCCCTCGTCTCGATGGTCGGCGCGCTCAACGGCTGGACGCTGCTCAGCGCCCAGACCCCGTACGCCGCCGCCCGCGACGGACTGTTCCCCCAGGTCTTCACCGTCAAGCGCCGGGGCGTCCCGACCGTCGGCGTCCTCGTCACCGTGGTCCTCGCCTCGCTCCTGACCGTGTACAACTACACGGTCGGCACCGAGGGCGTCTTCGAGACGCTGGTCCTCGTCACCACCTTCACCGCCACCGTCCCCTACCTCCTCTCCACCGCGGCCCAGCTCTACTTCCTGCTCTCCGGGCAGGCCGAGCGGGTGCACCGCGCCCGCCTGGTGCGGGACGCCGTCCTCGCGCTCGCCGCCTTCGGCTTCTCCCTCTGGCTCGTCGCGGGTTCCGGCTACGCCGCCGTCTACCAGGGTGTGCTGTTCCTCTTCGCCGGCGTCCTCGTCCACGCCGTCATGTCCGCCCGCAAGCGGCGCGCGGCGACCGCCGCGGGGACGGCGGATCCGGTTCCGCTGCCGTAGCGGGGCCCGGCGGACGCGGCACGGGCCGGCACCCCGGTCCGCCGGCGGCATTACCTCCGGCGTCATCGACCCCCGGCGGGCCGCGCGGCATGCTCGCAGACACCGGAACCCGGGCGGCGCACTCCGCCCGGGCTCCGGCTCACCGCCCCGCGAACGTCCCCTCTGGAGAGTGATCCGCCATGTCCCAGGCCCTGCTCGCCGGTCTCGCCCGCACCACCCGGCCGCACTCCGCGCTGCGCCGCTTCCTCGCCCTCGACGCCGTGGTCACCGGGGCCAACGGGCTGGCCTACCTGGCCGCCTCGGGGCCGCTCGGCGAACTCCTCGGCGTGGACGCCGCGCTGCTGTTCGAACTCGGCGTGTTCCTCACCCTGTTCGCCGCGGCCGTCGGCGCGCTCGCGACCCGCCCGCAGCCCCCGGCCCTCGCCGTCAAACTGGTCGTCGACGCCAACGTCCTCTGGGCCGTCCTCAGCGTCGTCGCCCTCGTCGCCTGGCTGGAGCCGACCACCGCCGGTGCCCTGTGGACGCCCGTGCAGGCGGCCACCGTCGCCGGCTTCGCCGCCCTCCAGTGGACCGCCCTGCGGGCGGTCAGCCGCTGAGGGACCGCAGATACGCGACCGTCGCCGGGTCGGCCGGGAGGAACGTCTCGATGGCCAGCTCGGCGACCGTCACGTCCATCGGGGTGTTGAAGGTCGAGATGGACGACACGAAGGACAGGACCTGCCCGTCGTGCTCGATCCGCAGCGGCAGCGCGAAGTACGGGTACGGCTCCGGGTCCGGCCGGTCGTCCGCGTCACCGGTGCCCTCCGGCAGCGGATAGGCCGCGACCTCCTCGTACAGCGCGCGCAGCGGCTCCGAACGCACCAGCGCGATCTGCCGCTCCATCTGCGCCAGGAGATGACCGCGCCACTCCCGCAGGTTCCGGATGCGGGGGGCGAGGCCCTCCGGGTGGAGGGTGATCCGCATGGCGTTCGCCGGCTGCGCCACGAGGTGCTCCGGCAGCCCGTCGAGGAGCAGACCGATGCCCCGGTTGGCCGCCACCACGGTGTACGAGCCGTCCACCACCAGTGCCGGATAGGGGTCGTAGCCCTCCAGGAGCCGCTCGATGCCCTCCCGCAGCGTCTCGAGGTGCGGCGCGTCGAGCGGCGATTCCGTGTACCGGGGGGCGTACCCCGCCGCCAGGAGCAGCGCGTTGCGTTCCCGTACCGGTACGTCCAGATGCTCCGCGAGCTTGAGGATCATCTCCTCGCTCGGCCGGGAACGGCCCGTCTCCACGAAGGAGATGTGCCGGGCCGAGGAGTCCGCGCGCAGCGCCAGCTCCAGCTGGCTCAACCGCCGCCGCTCGCGCCATCCGCGCAGCAGCGGCCCCACTCCCGTGTCGCTCACGACGGTTGTCATGGGCAGACGGTATCCCAGAGGGGGACCCGGGTACCTTCCTTCCTGGACCGCTGTCCGCCGCCCGCGCCGCCCGACCGGAGGGAGCACCGCCGTGCCCACACAGCCGCTGTCGCAGAAGGAGATCGAGGACCGCCTGCGGGAGCTCCCCGGCTGGGCCGTCGAGCACGACCGCCTCCTGCGCACCTACCGGCTCGCCGACCACTTCGCCGCGACCGCGCTCGTCGTCCACGTGGCCCAGATCCAGCAGGAACTGGACCACCACTCCGACCTCACCCTCGGCTACGACACCGTCGCGGTCTCCGTCCACACCCACTCCGCCGGCGGCGTCCTCACCGAGAAGGACTTCACCCTCGCCGAGCGCGTCCAGGGCATCGCCCCGGGCCACGGCGCCACCTGACGGGCCGTAGGATCCGGTGTCCATGGGGGACACGGTGCTGGACTACGAGGCCGAGGCGGCGCACTACGACGAGACGCGCGGCGGGGTGCCGCGCGCGGAAGCCGCCGCCGCGGCCGTGCTCCGGCTCCTCCCGGCCGGCACCCGCACCCTGCTCGACCTCGCCTGCGGCACCGGCCTCGTCACCGAGCGCCTCCCCCGCCCCGGCCTGCGCGTGTACGGGGCCGACGCCGCCCACGCGATGCTGCGGGTGGCCGGGGCGCGCCTGCCGGGACGGGCCGTCCGCGCCGACGCCCGGCGGCTGCCGCTGCCCGACGCCTGTCTGGACGCCGTCTGCGCCGTCTGGCTCCTGCACCTCGTCCCGTACGCCGAGGAGATCGTCGCCGAGGCCGCCCGGGTGCTCCGCCCCGGTGGCGTCCTGATCGCGACCGTCGACAAGGACGCCGCCCACGACGTCGGCAGCGACATCGACGCGCTCCTGCGCCCCCACCGGGCGACCGGGTCCGCCTCCGACGACTCCGCGCGCCTCACCCGGCACGCCGCCGCCCACGGCCTCGACCCCGCGCCCGGCACCCGTTTCACCGGCCACGGCCAGGGCGCCACCCCCCGCGGCACGGCGAACCGGCTGCGGCGCGGCAACTACGCCTCCTGGTACCGCGGCGACGCCACGGACACCGAGCGCCTCACGGCCGCCCTCGCCGCCCTCCCGGACCAGGACCGGCCCCGCCCGGAGCCCCGCTACCCGCTGGCCGCCTACGTCCGGCGCGGCTGACCGCCCGTACGGCGCGGACGTGCCGCCCCGGCACCGCCGACGGCCCGGCCGGTGACGGAGGCCCGGGTCCTGATCGTGACCCCGGCCCCGAGGGCGGCTCGAAACGACGGCGTCCGTTTGCCGTAACAGCAAGATTTCTCGCGCTGCGGGAGCATCCCCACCACCCTGGAGCCATGAGTCAGCACTCCGCATCCCACGCCCCGCAGACCTCCACCGCCACCCACGCCCCGGACCACGCGCACGGCCACGGGCACACCCACGCCCACGGGCCCGAGGGCGGTCAGCCGGACTGGAACGCCCTCGCGCCGCTCCTGGTGGCCGAGGCCGAGATTGCGAGCCCCGCCTACGCCGAAGCGGCCGCCTGGCTCGGCACGCTCGGCACCGTCCACGGCGTGCGCCGGGTCCTCGACGTCGGCAGCGGCCCCGGTGTCGTCACCACCCTGCTCGCCGAGGCCTTCCCCGCCGCCGAGGCCGTCGCCGTCGACGCGAGCCCCGAACTCCTGGAGCGGGCCCGCGTCCGGGCCGAGGCCCGGGGACTCGGCGCCCGCGTGAGCACCCTGCGGGCCGAGCTCCCCGAGGACCTCACCCGCCTCGGCGAGGCCGACCTGATCTGGGCGGGCAACTCCCTGCACCACCTCGGCGACCAGCGGGCGGCGCTCACCGCGTTCGCCGGGCTGCTGCGCCCCGGCGGCCTGGTCGCCCTGGTGGAAGGCGGCCTCCCGCCCCGCCACCTCCCGCGCGACCTGGGCTTCGGCCGCCCGGGCCTGGAGGCACGGCTCGACGCCCTGAACGCCGACCGGTTCGCCCGGATGCGCGCCGAGCTGCCGGGCGCCAAGGGCGAGACGGAGGACTGGCGGGCCCTCCTCAGCGCCGCCGGCCTGACGCCCGCCGGTACCCGCACCTTCCTCACCGACGCCCCGGCCCCCGTGTCCCCGGTCGTCCGCGAACTGGCGGTCACCACCTTCACCCGCCTGCGGGAAGCCCTCGGCCCCTCGCTCGACGCCGAGGACCGCGCGACCCTCGACCGCCTCCTCGACCCCGCCGACAACCGGTCCCTCCACCACCGCCCGGACGTCTTCCACCTGACCGCCCGCACCGTCCACACCGCCCGCAAGGGATAGCCGGCGCCCGGTCCGTTCCTGTCCTCCAGCCCGCGGGCCCCTGCCCCGGCGACCCGATCGGCCGACTCCCGCACGCGTGCCGGTCCGGCGTGCCCTTGGATGGTCCTCATGGATGGCTGCACACCACGGACAGCGGCGCGAATGCGGGGCGGCCGCCGGGCCGGGGCGGGGTGACCGGTGACCGCGGCACGGAATCCCCGCCAGCCACCGCCGGGAACGCCGGGCCGGCAGCGCCCAGGTCCGCGCGGTGGCGACGGCGGTGCTCGGCCTGCCGCTGTGCGGAGCGGTCCGGACGGCGCTCCTGCTGGGCGGCGGCGCGCACGGATGGATGCCCCCTGGCGGTGGGCGTGGCGGTGGTCGCACACCTCGCCGCCTCGGCGGCCGCCTCCCGGGCCCTGAGGGCGCGGCACACCGGGGCCGCTCCCGCCGCATCGGAGCGACCGACCCGACCGACCCGTAGGGAAGCCGATGTTCCATCCCGGCACGCTGGTGCTGATCATGGCGGCGGCCACGCTTGCCCCGCTCCTCGCGGACGCGGCGGCCCGCCGTGTCCGCGTCCCGCTGGTCATCTTCGAGATCGCCCTCGGCATCCTCGTCGGTCCGCACGCCCTCGGCTGGGCCCACTCCGACGAGGTCCTGAGCACGCTGTCGGAGCTCGGCCTCGCCATGCTGATCTTTCTCGCCGGGTACGAGATCGACTTCGCCTCCGTCCGCGGTCCCCTCCTGCGGCGGGCCACGTCGGCCTGGCTGATCTCCCTCGCACTCGGCATCGGACTCGCGTTCCCGCTCACGGACGGCGGCACCACGACGGCGTTCGTCATCGGCACCGCGCTGACGAGCACGGCACTCGGCACGGTCCTGCCGATCCTGCGCGACCAGGGCGAGCTGCGCGGCCGTTTCGGGACCGTGATGTCGGTGTTCGGGGCCGTCGGAGAGTTCGGGCCCATCCTCGCGATGGCGCTGCTGCTGAGCGGGCGCAGGCCGGCCGAGTCCTCGGCGCTGCTGGCAGGGTTCGCGGTCGTCGGAGCCCTGGCCGTCCGGTGGGCGCTGCGGCCCCGGCCCCCGTGGTTCTCCCGTCTGGTCGACACCACTCTGCACAGCAGCGGGCAGTTCGCGGTGCGCTTCGTGATGCTGCTGCTCGCGGGCATGCTCGGTCTCGCGCACGTGTTCGGCCTCGACATCCTCCTCGGCGCATTCGCCGCCGGGGTCCTGACGAGGCTCGTGCTGCGCGGCGCGTCGCCCCGGCACGGCGAGGAGGTCATGGGCAGGGTGGAGGCACTGGGGTTCGGCTTCCTCGTGCCTCTGTTCTACGTGGTCACCGGCATCGAGTTCGACCTGGAGGCCCTGCTGGACGGTGGGCGGGAGCTCCTCCTGCTGCCCGTGTTCCTGCTGCTCTTCCTGCTCGTACGCGGCGGGCCCGCGTACCTGCTCGCCCCCCGGGACCTGGGCCCCGGAGGCAGACCCGCGCTCGCCCTGTACGCGTCGACCTGCCTGCCGCTCGTCGCGGCCCTCACCGCCATCGGCGTCGACCAGAAGGTCCTCGCCACCGACACGGCCGCCGCGCTGGTGGGGGCGGCCATGCTCTCCGTCCTGCTGCTGCCGCTCGCGGCAACGACATGGCGGGGGCGCGGTCGCAGCCGGCCGTCGCGGTCACCGGCGGAGGCGGAGACCTGGTGACAGGGCCGCGCGGCACGGCGGCCCGCCGGCGTACGGGGGACGGACCCGCCCCCCGTACGCGTCAGGACACCGGCTCCAGCCGCCACCACTGGAAGGGGGAGTCGGTGTCCTCCCACTGCCGGATGTCGGCCCCCTCCTCCTTCGACTCGTCGGCCACCTCCAGGAGCAGCCCGCTGATGAAGCTCACCAGCGTGACCGTGCCCGGCGACTGGAGGTCCTGCTCGATGATCCACTCCTGGGCGCCGAAGTTGTTCGCCCTCCACTGCTGGATGCGGGCGCCGTTCTCCGTCGAGGCGTTGGCGACGTCGAGCCGCTTCCCGCTCGCCGCGTTCACCAGGTGGTACAGGCCCCCGCCGTTCGGGACCTGGCTGACGTGCCAGTGCTGGCCGGGCGTGCCCTTCTCGGCGCCCTGCTGCACCTTGGCGCCACCGCGCGACGACCCCTTGTACACCTCCAGGAGCAGCCCGCTGGCCACGTTCCGCACCCGGTAGAGCCCCTCCTCGACCGGCCCCGGGGAGCCGTTCACCGTACCCACTGCTTCTCCACCCCTCCTCAGGTACGAACCGGCCGCGAACCGGTGCGACCGGTGCCGGCCGCACGACAGGTGCGACCGTACGGCGCGCCGTCCCCGCGACCGGGCCCGACGCGCCCGACCCCGGGGGCGCCGTGCGCGCCCCCGGGGTCGTCCCGCTGTGCCCTGTCTCAGGCGCCGAAGTCGAACACGGCCGGGTCCGGGCCCAGGCGCCGGCCCTCGTCCAGCGCGGCGATCGCGGCCAGGTCCTCGGCGTCCAGCTCGAAGTCGAAGACGTCGATGTTCTCGCGGATGCGCGAGGGCGTCACCGACTTCGGGATCACCACGTTCCCGAGCTGGAGGTGCCAGCGCAGCACCACCTGGGCCGGTGTCCTGTCGTGCTTCCGGGCGACGGCGACGATGGCCGGCACCTCCAGGAGCCCCTGGCCCTGGCCGAGCGGCGACCACGCCTCGGTCGCGATGCCGTGCCGGGCGTGCGCCTCCCGCGCGGCCGCCTGCGACAGCTGCGGGTGGAGCTCGATCTGGTTGACGGCCGGCACGACCGAGGTCTCCGCGATCAGCCGCTCCAGATGCTCGGGAAGGAAGTTCGACACGCCGATCGACCGGGCGCGTCCGTCGGCCTGGATCTTCTCGAAGGCGCGGTACGTGTCGACGTACGCGTCCTTCGACGGCACCGGCCAGTGGATGAGGTACAGGTCGACGTAGTCGAGCCCCAGCTTCTCCAGGGAGGCGTCGAAGGCGCGCAGCGTCGAGTCGTAGCCCTGCTCGCTGTTCCACAGCTTCGTGGTCACGAAGAGTTCCTCGCGGGGGATCCCGGAGGAGGCGAGGGCACGGCCCGTGCCCCGCTCGTTCTCGTAGATCGCGGCCGTGTCGATCGACCGGTAGCCGGCCTCCAGGGCGGTGGACACGGCCGTCGCCGCCTCGTCGTCCGGCACCTGCCAGACACCGAAGCCGAGCTGCGGCATCGCCACGCCGTTGTTCAGGGTGACCGAGGGGACCTTGCTGTCCGTGCTCACGTGGATGGGATCCTTACGTCGTCGCGTTCGTACGAAGGGGTACGCCTTCGCGTACCCCCACAGCGTGAACGATCATCCCCGCCTCCGCATTCCGCACCGCCGGACCGCGCCCCGTCGCGCGGGGGACCTGATCCGGCGGCCGGACTCAGCGGTAGAGCGCCTCGACCTCCGCCGCGTAGGCCGTCTCGATCGCCCGGCGCTTCAGCTTCAGGGAGGGCGTGAGCAGGCCGTGCTCCTCGCTGAAGGGGTGTGCCAGGATCCGGAAGGTCCGGATGGACTCCGCCTGCGAGACCAGCGTGTTCGCGGCCACCACCCCACGGCGTATCTCCGTCTCCAGGGCCGGGTCGCGCACCAGCTCGGCCGGCGGCAGCGGCGGCCGGCCCTGCATGGCGAGCCAGTGCTCCACCGCCTCCTGGTCGAGCGTGACCAGGGCGGCGATGTACGGGCGGTCGTTGCCGACGACGATGCACTGGGCGATCAGCGGGTGGGCGCGCACCCGCTCCTCGAGGGCGGTGGGGGCGACGCTCTTGCCGCCCGAGGTCACCAGGATCTCCTTCTTGCGGCCCGTGATCGTCAGATAGCCGTCCTCGTCGAGCGCGCCCAGGTCACCGGTGGCGAGCCAGCCGTCGTTCAGCACGGCGGCCGTCTCCCCGGGGGCGTTGAGATAGCCGGAGAAGACCTGTCCGCCGTGCACCCACACCTCCCCGTCCGCGGCGATGTGCACCGTCGTGCCGGGGATCGGCTGCCCGACCGTGCCGTACTTGACCCGGCCCGGCGGGTTCGCGGTGGCCGCCGCCGTCGTCTCCGTCAGGCCGTACCCCTCGAAGACCGTGACCCCCGCGCCGGCGAAGAACAGTCCCGTGCGGCGGTCCATCGCCGAGCCGCCCGACATCGCGTGCCGGATCCGCCCGCCCAGCACCTCGCGGACCCTGGCGTACACCGTCCTGTCGAAGAACTGGTGCTGCACGCGCAGCGCGGCCGACGGCCCGGGGCCGAGGCCGAACGCCTTGTGCTCCAGCGCCTCGGCGTAGCGGACGGCCACCTCCACGGCCTTCTCGAAGGGGGCTCCCCTCCCCTCCCGTTCGGCCCTGCGGCGGGCCGCGTCGACGATCTTCTCGAAGACGTACGGGACGGCGAGGACGAAGCTCGGCCGGAACGCGGCCAGGTCCGGCAGCAGCTCGGCGGCGGCCATCACCGGCTGGTGGCCGAGCTTCACCCCGCCGCGTACCGCCGCCACCTCCACCATCCGGCCGAAGACGTGCGCCAGCGGGAGGAAGAGCAGGGTGGACGCCTGGTCGCCCGGCCGGGAGCGGAAGACCGGCTCCCAGCGGCCGATCAGCATGTCGGACTCGACCATGAAGTTGGCGTGGGTCAGGACGCAGCCCTTGGGCGGCCCCGTCGTGCCCGACGTGTAGACGACGGTGGCCACCGATTCGGGGGTGACCGCGCGCCGGTGGCGCTGCACCACGTCCTCGCCGATCCCGGCGCCCGCGGCGGTCAGCTCCGCGACCGCGCCCTCGCCCGCGTCCAGCTGCCACAGCCGCTGGAGCCGGGGCAGCCGGTCCACCACGGAACCGATCGTCATGGCGTGGTCCTCGTGCTCCACCACGCAGGCGGTGACCCCGGCGTCGTGCAGCATCCAGAAGACCTGCTCGGCGGAGGAGGTCGGATAGACGGGGACGGGCTGCGCGCCCAGCGTCCACAGGGCGAAGTCGAACAGCGTCCACTCGTAGCGGGTCCGGGACATGATCGCCACCCGGTCCCCGAACCGCACGCCCTGCGCGATCAGACCCTTCGCCAGCCCCAGGACCTCGTCGCGGAACCGCGCCGCCGTCACGTCCCGCCAGCGGCCGTCCGGGCCCTTGCGGGCGAGCGCCACGTGCTCGGGAGCCTCCTCGGCGCGGCGGAACACGGTGTCCGCCAGGCCGCCGGTCCGTACGGCCGCCTCGACGGGCGGCACGGTGAACTCACGCACTGACCTGCTCCTCCCTCGACGGCTCGGTGGCTGAAAGGGGCCGTTGTCGCTCTCCGTACGGCGCGGGTGACGGTACCCCACGGGCCTGCCCCGTGGGAGGGGCTTCACCAAGCCGGGACCTTGCCCGTTGCGCCAGGTCAGGCCGGGTGAGGGGACAAGTCTCGGACCGCCCGCGGAGGTTGCCGACCACCCGGTACGTCCGCCGGTGCCGAATCTCCACGGAATCCGTACCGGCCGCGCACGCCCCGGCCACCGCGCCGGCGGGGTCCGCCGGGCCGGCCCCGGGTCCCGGCGGGACGGCCGGCCGCAGCGTTCCGCCGCCGGTACCGGAGGATGGGGGACGTGACGACCCGCGACACCCCGAGCAGCACCCCGACCGCCCCCGGGCCCGAGGGCGCCCCCGGCACGGCCGGATCCGCGCGTACGGACGTGGCCGGCTCCCCGGGTGCGGCCGGATCCCCGGCCCCGTCCCGTGCCCGCCGACCGTTGCCCTCCTGGCTGCCGGTCGACGGCTACGTCCTCGCCCTGCTCGCCACCGTGGGACTCGCCGCGCTCCTGCCGGCCTCCGGCACCGCCGCCACCGTCGCCCAGGGAGCCTCCTCCGCGGCCGTCGCCTTCCTCTTCTTCCTCTACGGGGCCCGCCTCTCGACCCGGGAGGCACTCGACGGCCTGCGCCACTGGCGGCTCCACCTCACCGTCCTCGCCTGCACCTTCCTCCTCTTCCCGCTCCTCGGGCTCGCCGCCCGGGGCCTCGTCCCCGCGGTCCTCACCCCGCCGCTGTACACGGGCTTCCTCTTCCTCTGCCTGGTGCCCTCCACCATCCAGTCCTCCATCGCCTTCACCTCGATCGCCCGGGGAAACGTCCCGGCGGCGATCTGCGCCGGCTCCTTCTCGTCCCTCGCCGGCATCGTCCTCACCCCGCTGCTCGCGGCGGCGCTCCTCGGCGGCAGCACCGGCGGTCTCTCGGCCGACTCCCTGCTCACGATCGTGCTCCAGCTGCTCGCGCCGTTCGTGGCCGGGCAGCTCCTGCGCCGCTGGATCGGCGGCTTCGTCCTGCGGCACAAGAAGGTGCTGGGGCTCGTCGACCGGGGGTCGATCCTCCTCGTCGTCTACACCGCTTTCAGCCAAGGAATGGTCGCCGGCGTCTGGCGGCTCGTGACCCCGGCGCGGGTGGGGCTGCTCCTCGCCGCCGAGGCCGTCCTGCTGGCGGTCATGCTCGCCCTCACCTGGTACGGCGCGAAACGGCTGGGCTTCGGGCGGGCCGACCGCGTCGCCATCCAGTTCGCCGGGTCCAAGAAGAGCCTGGCGGCCGGGCTCCCCATGGCGAGCGTCCTCTTCGGCGCTCAGGCCTCGCTCGCCGTCCTGCCGCTGATGCTGTACCACCAGACGCAACTGATCGTCTGCGCCGTCGTGGCCCGTCGCCGCGCCCGCGACCCGGAGGCCGCGGACCACGCGGGGCCGTGATCGGGAAGCCCCGCGCTCCGGCCCCCGGCGCCCGGCGGCCCCGGAGGTGCGCCCCGGAGCCCCGGACGTCCCGTCGGCCGGATCACACCCCCGCCCACCCCCCGGTGATCATCCGGGCCGCTACGGTGCTCCCATGCCCGCACTCGATCCCGGCCGCACCGCGCTCGTCCTCGTCGACCTGATGGAGCGCCTCGTCGCGCTGCCCCTCGCCCCCCGCCCCGGTACGGAGGTGGTCTCGGCCGCCGGCCGCCTCGCCGACGCCTTCCGGACCGCCGGCGCGCCCGTAATCCACCTCCGGGCCGAGCGGCCGAACGTCGACCGCCAGCCGCCCGGCAGCGGACTGGTGGCCGAACTCGTCCGCGAGGACGAGCCCGTCGTCGTCAAGCGCACCATCGGCGGCTTCCAGGACACCGGCCTCCACGAGCTGCTCTCCGGACTCGGCACCACCACCCTCGTCCTCGGCGGCGTCGCCACCAACCTCGGCGTCGAGTCCACCGCCCGCGCGGCCTGCGACCACGGCTACGACCTCGTCTTCGCCGAGGACGCCATGTCCGCCCTCACCGCCGACGAGCACCGGGCCTCGGTCGACCTCGACTTCCCCCGCCTCGGCACGGTCGCCGCCGTCTCCGCGATCACCCTGGACGGCCCCGCGTGAGCCGCGTCCCGATACGGTACGGGGCCCGCCCCTGCTCCCTCGTCGTCTGCCGCGGCTGCTGCTGCGGAGACGCCCGCAAGAACCCCGGCACCGACCACGCCGGACAGCTGGCCCGGCTCCGCGAGGCGGCCGCGGCCTCCGGCGGCCGGCTCGCCGTCCGCACCAGTGACTGCCTCGGCCCCTGCGCCCAGGGCAACATCGTCGTGGTGCAGCCCTCCACCGAGGGCCGGCGGCGCGGCGGCCGGGCCGCGTGGGTCGGCTTCACCCTGGACGACGACTCCCTCGACGCCATCCTCGCCTGGACCGAGGCCGGCGGCCCCGGCATCGCCCCGCCCCCGCCCGCGCTCACCCTCCAGATGGTCGACCCGGCGAAGAACTGACCGTCCCGGCCGCGGCCTGCCTCCCGGGCGCACCGCTCCGGGAGGCGGCGCGGCACCGAACCGCCCCGGCGTCACAGCACGACGCGGTGCTCTCCCGCGTACACGTTCATGTCCGGGCCGCGCAGGAAGCCCACCAGCGTCATCCCCGCCTCCGCCGCCAGGTCCACGGCCAGCGACGACGGCGCCGACACCGCGGCCAGCACCGGGATCCCCGCCATGACCGCCTTCTGCGCCAGTTCGAACGAGGCCCGCCCCGACACCAGCAGCACCGCCCGCTCCAGCGGCAGGCGCCCCTCCCGCAGCGCGCGCCCCACCAGCTTGTCCACCGCGTTGTGCCGGCCCACGTCCTCCCGGACGTCGAGCAGCTCGCCGTCCTCCGAGAACAGCGCCGCCGCGTGCAGTCCGCCGGTCGAGTCGAAGACGCGCTGTGCCTCCCGCAGCCGCCCCGGCAGCGCCGACAGCAGCTCCGGCGTCAGCCGCAGCGGGGGAGCGTCCGCGATCGGGAAACGGGCCGTGGTCCGTACCGCGTCCAGGCTGGCCTTGCCGCACAGGCCGCACGAGGAGGTCGTGTAGACGTTCCGCTCCAGGGTGATCTCCGGGATCACGACCTCGGGGGCGGCCCGCACGTCCACCACGTTGTACGTGTTCCCGCCGTCGTCCCTCGCCCCGGCGCAGTACGCGACGTTCCGCACGTCGGAGGCCGCTGCCAGCACGCCCTCACTGACCAGGAAGCCCACCGCGAGGGCGAAGTCGTCACCCGGCGTACGCATGGTGATCGCGATCGGACGGCCGTTCAGCCGGATCTCCAGCGGCTCCTCGGCCACCAGCGTGTCCGGCCGGGTGTTCACCGCCCCGCCCCGGATCCGTACGACCCGCCGCCGCTCCGTGACCCGTCCCATGCACCGCACCCACTTCGCTCACGCCGACCCGACCGGCCCATTCTCCCTCCCGCCCGGCCCACCGCGCCGGAACCTTTCTTCCCGTGCGGGGCCGCCCCCACCGCAGGCCTTGTCACGGTCGGCCAAGCGATGTGAAGGAATCTTGGCGGATCACGTGCCCGGTTACCCACCGGTCGCTGGCGAGACTGGGGGGTCCTGCCGACGAACGACTCACCGAGGGGGTCCCGGTATGACGGGCACTCGCATCACCGGGCTCGGGCACTACCAGCCCGCCAAGGTGCTCACCAACCACGACCTCGAACGACTGGTCGACACCGACGACGCCTGGATCACCAGCCGCGTCGGCATCCGCACCCGGCACGTCGCCGGCCCCGAGGAGCCCGTCGACGAGCTCGCCGCCCACGCCGCGGGCAAGGCGCTCGCCCACGCCGGACTCACGCCCGCCGACATCGACCTGGTCCTCGTCGCCACCTCCACCGCCGTCGACCGCTCGCCCAACACCGCCGCCCGCGTCGCCGCCCGCCTCGGCATGACCTCCCCGGCCACCATGGACCTCAACGTCGTCTGCGCCGGCTTCACCCACGCCCTCGCCACCGCGGACCACGCCGTACGCGCCGGGGCCGCCCGCCGCGCCCTGGTCGTCGGCGCCGACAAGATGACCGAGGTCACCGACTGGACCGACCGCACCACCTGCGTCCTCGTCGGCGACGGCGCGGGGGCCGCCGTCGTCGAGGCGACCGACACCGACACCGGCGCGATCGGGCCCGTGCTGTGGGGCTCCGTCCCCGAGATGGGCCACGCCGTCCGCATCGAGGGCACCCCGCCGCGCTTCGCCCAGGAGGGCCAGACCGTCTACCGGTGGGCCACGCAGCGGCTTCCCGCCCTCGCCCGCGAGGTGTGCGCCCGCACCGGCATCGCCCCGGAGGACCTCGCCGGTGTCGTGCTGCACCAGGCCAACCTGCGCATCATCGAGCCGCTCGCCGCCAAGATCGGTGCGGTCAACGCGGTCGTGGCACGGGACGTCGTCGACTCCGGCAACACCTCCGCCGCCTCCATCCCGCTCGCCCTCGCCAAGCTCGTCGAGCGCGGCGAGCTGCCCTCCGGCTCGCCGGTCCTCCTCTTCGGCTTCGGCGGCAACCTCTCGTACGCCGGTCAGGTGGTCCGCGTCCCCTGACCTCCGGCGGACCACCCCGTTCGGCGGAGCCCGGTGGCGGCTCGCCGGGGCCCCGCCTAGCTTCGATCGCGGCGAGGGTCGCACCGGACTCCTCGGCCGCGGAACGGCTCCGCGCCCGCGACCCCCGCGTGACCCGGAGGTCCCCATGCGCGCGATACGTGTCCGTGCGGCCGCTTCCGCCACCCTGCTCGCCGCCCTGTCCCTCGGCCTCGCGGCACCGGCGGCCCTCGCCGGCGAGGGCGACGCGGCGGGCGCCGCAGTGGGAGCGGGCGCCGCCGGGGGCGATCGCGCGGTCCCGGGGCCGGCCGACACCGTGGCAGCGACACCCCCCGGAAGCCCCGGTGACAACGTGGACGCCACCGCCGGTACGGCCCCCGCGCACCCGGTCGGCCCGCTTCCGGTGGAACCCCCGGCGTCCCCGGATTCCCCGCCGTCCTCGGATTTCCCGGCACCCGTCGACCCCCTCGCTCCGGCGGACGCGTCCGAACCGGTGGACCCGGCCGATCCGGTGCCTCCGGCCCCGCTCGGTCACGGCGGGGACGGTGGCGACGGCGGGCAGCAGCACGGGATCACCTCCTTCGGCTTCTCCGTCACCCCGGCGACGGTGGCGCCCGGTGGCACCGTCACCCTCACCGCCGAGGGCTGCGAGGCGCCGTCCGTGACCGTCACCTCCGGAATCTTCGACACCGTGACGCTCACCGGGGGCCGCCCCGGCACCGCGACCGTCGACGCCGACGCGAAGGCCGGTGCGCGGTACGAGATCGCCTTCGACTGCAAGGGCGAGCGGGGCACCACCACCCTCACCCTCGCCTCCGGCTCGTCCGCGAGCCGGCCCCCCGGGGCCCACAAGGGCGTCAAGGCCGGATTCGGCGACGCCCGCTCCACCGGCCTCGGAGTCACCGAACTGGTCAGCGGCACCGTCCTCATCGCCGGCGCGCTCGCCGCCGCCGTCGTCCTGATCCGCCGGCGCGGCGCGGACGGCGGGGCCTGAGGAACGGCCCCTGGCCGACGGACGGCCCCTCCGCCCCGGTGTGACGAGGTCCGGGGCGGAGGGGCGCCACCCGCCGTCAGCGCGGGTACGAGGAGGAGGACGGGTGCGGGACACACCGGAACCGGACGGAGCCGCCGGCCTGCCCCACCGGCACGGCGCCTGGGGTCTGGTCGCCGTGGCGCTCCTCGTCGGGGTGCACCTGGTGCGCGGCGGCGCGGCGGAGCTGCGGACCGACGCCCCTCCGCAGCCCCTCGCCGCCTCGGCGCCGGACGCGGCCGGGGCCCGCGCCCCCGCCCCGTACGCCGCCGGCCCGCTGCCCGCCTCACCGCCGGTCCGGGTGCGGGTCCCGGCGCTCCGGGTCGACGCGCCGGTGACCGCCGTGGGCCTGGACGCGGAAGGCTGGATCGAGGCGCCGCCCCCGGAGGAGGAGAGGACGGCCGGCTGGTTCACCGGTGCCGTCACCCCGGGTGAGCGCGGCACCGCCGTCGTCGTCGGCCATGTCGACACCCCGCGGGGCAGGGCGGTCTTCCACGGTCTCGGCGCCCTCACCCGGGGCCGGCGCGTGGAGGTCCTCCGCCGGGACGGCCGGACCGCCGTGTTCACCGTGCACGGGGTGGAGGTGGTGCCGAAGGACGACTTCCCGGCGGCCCGGGTGTACGGCGACACCGGCGTCCCGGAACTCCGCCTGATCACCTGCGGCGGAACGTTCACCCCGGCGACCGGCTACACCGGCAACGTCGTCGTCTCCGCCCGCCTGACCGCCGTCCGCGGCGCGACGGCGACCTGACGTATTCCGGCCGGGCCATTGGCCTGGACCGCACCCCGGTTGTCAGGGTGGCTTCACGGAGCCGGCGTCGGGGGGCGTCGGGCTCCCCTCCCCCTTCCAGCGGCACGCCTCCGACGTGCGCTTCTCCCGGATTCCCGGCCTTGGCCGCCACCGTCCGCGCACGAGCCGACGCACGTGGTGGATCACGCCCGGACAATTCGCCCAGATCCCCGTCGGTGCCCCCGCCACCCCCGCTGACCACGGAAAACGCTGGTGAAAGGCGCCCCGAACCCCTGGTAGAGTTATCCATGTCGCCGCGGGGGAAACCCCGAAGGCGGCGAGACACCTAGTCCGGGTGGCGGAATGGCAGACGCGCTAGCTTGAGGTGCTAGTGCCCTTTATCGGGCGTGGGGGTTCAAGTCCCCCCTCGGACACCAGGTCAAGAGGCCGGTCGATCGCACTGATCGACCGGCCTCTCGCGTTCCCTCCGCGACGGCGGGTCCCGGGTGCGCGGTCCGATGGGCCGCCCTACGCTGAGGGGATCACGCGTCCCGTACGAGGGGCGGAGGCACGGCATGACCGACGACGACACCTCACGGTGGCCGCCCCGCCGCGGCGGACCTCCCGCCGGCCCGCCCTCGGGGCCCCTGAACGCCCCGGCTCCGCCGCCCCCGCGCCGCCGGCCGGCGCTGCTTCCCGTTCTGGCCGGGCTGCTCGCCCTCGCCGTCGCCCTGGTGGGTGTGCTCGCGGGGACCGGCGTCCTGGGCGGCCGGGATTCCGGAGGGGGGCCGCCGCCGGGCGGCACCTCCGTGTCCGCGCCGCCGCCCCGGACGACCGCCGCCGGCGCGCTCGGATTCGGCCGGACGCAGCGGCACGCGGACGGGGTGGAGGTCACCGTGTCGGCGCCCACCCGGTTCACGCCGTCCTCCGCCGCGGCCGGACACACCGCCGGCCATGTGGCGGTGACCGTGGAGATCACGGTCACCAACGGGTCGGACGCCCGGCTGGAGCTCGCGACCGTACAGGTGCGCGGCCGTGACGGCGCCGGGCGGGAGGCGTCGCGGGTCTTCGACGCCGGGCCGGACCTCGGCCTCGGACTCACCGGGACCCTGCTGCCGGGTCGCCGGGCCGTCGCCGCTCATGGCTTCGACCTGCCGCCCCGGGCCGCGGGCGTGCTCGACGTCGAGGTGACCGTGGGGTTCGACCGGGAGGCCGGCGTGTGGAGCGGCCCCGTGCCCTGACGGGCGCGCCTTTCAGTTCTTGCGCGCCACGACGAGCCGGCACCGCGGGCTGCCGTCCTCGCGCCGTCCGAGGTCCTCGACGGCGACGAGGGACACGTCGAAGCCGGCGGCCTCCAGGCGGGCCCGTACCTCGGGGAGGCGGAAGGTGCGGTAGTACATCACGAAGGGCGGGCGCCACAGCGCGTTCCGCACCCGCATCACGGCGTCGAAACCCCACAGGGCCCAGTAGAGGCCGGAACCCACGGCGGGCGGCGCACCGACCGGGAAGGCGAAGGTGCCGCCGGGGCGCAGGACGCTGTGGACCTGGCGGAAGAGCGCCTGCTGCTCGTCGGGCAGGAAGTGGCCGAAGGCGCCGAAACTGACGGCGAGGTCGAAGGCCGGGCCGAAGGGCAGGGCGAGGGCGTCGGCGCGGACGAGCGTGGCCCCGGGACGGGCGCGGCGGGCCTCGGCGAGCATCCCGGCGCTGAAGTCGACGCCCGTGACCCGGCCCGCGCAGACCGAGCGGAGCACACCGAGCCCGGCGCCCGTACCGCAGCAGACGTCGAGACCCGCGTCGAAGGGACCGAGTTCCTCCAGGGTCCGGGAGACGGCGGTCAGGAGCCGGTCGGGGGTGCGGAAGGGGGTGGCGTCGAATTTCCCGGCCAGCAGGTCGTAGCCGTCTCGACCGAGGAGAGCGCCTGGACGGCCAGTTCGCGGAGGGTGGGACCCTGCGGGGAGAACATGGGCCGAGCCTATGCGCTCCCGGCGCGGACGGGGGCCGACCAGGCGGGCGCGATGCCGGTGAGCTGGCAGACCAGCAGGTAGAGGGGGATCGGCGGGGTGTACGGGGAGTCGCCGTCGGGCCGGTGGATGAGGCGGGGGCGCCGGTCGGGGATCTCGGCGCCGGGTGCGTAACAGGCGGGCAGCGGCCAGGTCAGGTCCGCGTCCGAGCCGGCGGGGACGAGCCACCACCACCAGTCGCTGTCCGCGTAGACGCACCCCTTGGCGGGAAGCCGGGAGAGGATCTTGAAGCCGAAGCGGGCGGGGACGCCGACGGCGTCGCGGCCGAGCCCGGCGCGCAGCCCGTCGGGGACGGTCAGCCGGGTGCCGCCGAGCGGTCCGGCACCGGGGCCGTCCGGGTCGGGGGACTTGCGGGCGCGGGGCACGAGGAGGGACCTCAGCACGGTTCCCCCATGCCGTGGGCGAGCTCCGCCCAGACGGTCTGGGCGGTGCCGTGCCCGGTGCGCTCGGCGCCCCACGAGGTGGCGAGCGCGTCGACGATGAGCAGGCCGCGGCCGCGTTCCTCCGCACCGCAGTCGCGTATGCGCGGGCCCGCCGGGCCGCCCTCGTCCCGTACGGCTATCCGCAGGGTCTCCTCGCCCTCGCGCAGTTCACAGACGACACGGCCGCTGGCGGTGTGGACGACGGCGTTGGTGACGAGTTCGGAGACGATGAGGGCGACCGTGTCGCGTATGTCGGGGCCGCAGCCCCACAGGATCAGGCGCTCCTCGGCGAGCCGGCGGGCGCGGGCCACCGAGGCGGTGCGGGCGGGCAGTTCGAAGGCGAAGCGGCGGTCGGCGTCGGTGCGTGGCTGCGGGCGCGGGGCCATGACACGAGGGCTCATGAGACCTGAGGGCTGCGCGTTACCAGAAGCCACGACCGGTTCCTCACAACAGTGGGCAGGAGTGCCGTACGGCGCTGACACCGGCGCGCGCGAGCGCAGGGCGGCAGCGTGTACCGGTTCACCGGAACACTGTCCTCCTGCCGCAGACACTTGGCAAGTGGCACTCTGAAAATTGCAGAGTGCGCTGTTCTCTCTGTCCCGCCTTCGTGGCACACTCGACGCACACAGCGCGTCGGGGAGGTCTGAGAGTGAGCGAGCCGCGGTCCGCCCCGACGGTCGGGCAGGTCGTGCTCGGCAGGCGCCTGCAGGATCTGCGGGAGCGGGCCGGCATGAAGCGCGAGGAGGCCGCGAGGATCCTCCGCGTGGCCCCGGCCACCGTGCGCCGCATGGAGACGGCCGAGGTCGCGCTGAAGATCCCGTACGTCCAGCTGCTGCTGAAGGCGTACGGGGTCACGGACTCCGAGGCGGAGGGCTTCGTCGCCCTCGCGGAGGAGGCCAACCTCCCCGGCTGGTGGCAGCGGTTCCACGACGTGCTGCCCGGCTGGTTCTCCATGTACGTCAGCCTGGAGGGGGCCGCGAGCCTCATCCGGGAGTACGAACCCCAGTTCGTCCCCGGTCTGTTGCAGACCGAGGGGTACGCCCGCGCCATTCTGCGCAGCGGGGCGGTCGGCGCGAGGAACGCCGAGGACACCGAGGAGCTCGAACGCCACGTCGCCCTGCGGATGGAGCGCCAGTCCCTGCTGACCAGGGAGGACGCCCCCAAGTTCTGGGTGATCATGGACGAGACGGTGTTCCGCCGACCGGTCGGTGACGGGCCCGAGGTGATGCGCGCCCAGATCGACCGGCTGCTCGACGTCTCCGAGTGGCCGCACGTCACCCTGCAGATCGCGGAGTTCGCGTCCGGCCACCACCCCGGCACGTACGGTCCCTTCGTCCTCTTCCGCTTCGCCGTGCCCGAACTCCCGGACATGGTCTACAGCGAGTACCTCACCGGCGCCGTCTACCTCGACGCGCGCCCCGAGGTGGCGGCCCACCTGGAGGTCATGGACCGCATGGCGGCGCAGGCCGCGTCTGTACCACGCACGAAGGAGATCCTCCGGGACCTCCGCAAGGAGCTGTGAATGGATCGCATATACAACGGCATGCCCGCCGCCGAGCTCGGCGCCGAGGGCTGGCACAAGCCCTGGAGCGGAGGGAACGGGGGCAACTGCGTGGAGGCCATGAAGCTGGCCGACGGCAGAGTCGCCGTGCGACAGTCCGCAGACCCCGAAGGACCGGCGCTCATCTACACCCACGGAGAGATCGAGGCCTTCATCCGGGGCGCGAAATCCGGCCAGGCCGACTTCCTGCTCACCTGACCCTTCCGTCCCGCCCCTACCATCGCGTAACTCTTGTAGCAGCGCCACCCGTTCGTTTCCCCAGGAGAGCCGATGAGCCAGGACCCCGCACCGTCGCGGAGCGAGACACGCATCGACACCAGCAAGCCGCACCCGGCGCGCATGTACGACTGGTTCCTGGGCGGGAAGGACAACTACCCGGTCGACGAGGAGATGGCCCGCCAGCTCCTCACGGTCGACGCCCGCGGGCGGGACATGGCCCGGGTCAACCGTGCCTTCATGCACCGTGCCATCCGCTGGCTCAGCGCCGCCGGTGTCCGCCAGTACCTGGACATCGGCACCGGCATCCCCACCGAGCCCAACCTGCACCAGATCGCGCAGGAGGCGGCCCCCGAGTCCCGCGTCGTCTACTGCGACAACGACCCGATCGTGCTGGCGCACGCGGCCGCCCTGCTGCGCTCGACCCCCGAAGGGGCCACCGAGTACATCCAGGCGGACGCCCGCGAGCCCGAGGTCATCCTCGAACGGGCCGGCAAAGTCCTGGACTTCGACCGGCCCATCGCCCTGTCGATGCTCGCCCTGCTGCACTTCGTGGGGGACGAGGACGGCGCCTACGAACTGGTCTCCAAGATCGTCGACAAGCTCGCGCCCGGCAGCTACCTGGTGCTCTCCCACGTCACCGGCGACTTCGACCCCGAGGGCGCGGTCAAGGCCAGCGCCCTGTACAAGGCGCGCGGCCTGACCCTGCGGCCCCGCTCGCGCGACGAGCTGGCCGCGTTCTTCGAGGGCCTCGAACTGGTCGACCCCGGGGTCTCCCTCACCGCCGACTGGCACCCCGAGCTGGGTGAACCGGTCCCGGTGCAGGGCGACGACCCGATCCCCGGCTGGGCCGGCGTGGCCCGCAAGCCCTGATCGGCACCCGTGACGCCGGGCGAGGGCCCGTGGACCCGGACGGTCCACGGGCCCCCGCCGTTCACCGCCCCGGTTCGACCAGCGTCACCCGGAAGGAGCGGGGCCGGCTCACGTTGCCCGCGGCGTCGATCGTCCGGTACTCCACGGTGTGCGTGCCGAGGTCGGGCGTCGCGTCGTCCCACGGCACCGCCCGGCTCCGCCCCAGCTTCCCGTACACGAGGCCGTCGATCACCGTGCCGCCCGGAGTGAAGAGGAACGGCGCCCGCGCGTCCGTCGGCCAGCCGTAGTACGTGTACCAGCCGTCGCCGTCCACCCGGAACTGGCTGACGACCGCGCCCTCCTGGTCGTCCCGGGCCGTCAGCCGCATCGTGAACGGCCCGTCGTACACGTACTCTACGGGGCTGCCCGGGCGCCGGACCGTACGCAGCGGAGCCGACAGCTCGTACGCGGCCGCGGCCGGCCGGGCGTCGACCGTCCAGCGCAGCTGCTCGCGCGTGCCCGGGATGCCGGCCGTCAACGTGTACGTGCCCGGCGCGAGCGCCAGCTTCCGCAGGTCGAGGGCGCGGTCGTCGGGCCCGGTCGGGACCGGCCGGCCGTCGAGCCGCCAGCGCACCTTCGGCACGCGGTCCACGGGGTGGGTGGTCTCCGCGTGGACGACCGTCCGGGCGCCCACCGGCGCGCCGGTGGGCGTGTGCCCGGTGAAGGCGGGCGCGACCGCCGCCGGGGTCGTGACGAGCGAGGGGTCCACGGTCCACGTCACCGTCCGGGTGAGCGCCGGCGAGGCGCGTACGGCCGGGTCGCGGACGAACGGCGTCGGGTCCGTCACGGTCGCCGTCAGCGTGTGCGCGCCGGGGGAGAGGGCCCACTTCCGCAGGTCGACCGTGCGCGCGCCCCCGGTCGGCAGGGTCCGCCCGTCGAGCCGCCAGGTCACCGAGAGGGCGCCGCCCACCGGGTGGAGGGTGTCGACCCACACGGTGCGGTCCGCGCCGATCGGGGCCGTGCTCGGCGTGTGGTCCTGGACCAGGTTCACCTTCGCGGAGATCGCCCGCACCATCACCTCGCGCTCCACCTGGTCGAAGGCGTACCCGAGGGTCTTCATCAGGGAGTGGCGGGACGGCCGCCACACCCCCCTCGTGCTGTAGAGGCCGCCCTCGTACCGGCCGATGACCCCGCCGGACTCGCTCTCCTCGCCGAGCCAGCGCCACCACTTGGCCCGCCGCTCCCGCATCTGCGCCTCCGTCAGCAGCGTGTGGTGGGCGGAGGCGGGCTCCTCACCGTCGTAGGCGCCCCCGGGCACACCCCGGGCGTAGTAGTCGTACTCGTCCTGGAGACCGCCGAGCGAATGGCCGATCTCGTGCGGGGTGATGAGCGCCGACAGCGCGTTGCCGCCGGACGCGGTGGCATAACCGCCGCCCGCGCCACCGTAGGTGGAGCTGTGGGCGAGGGCGACGATCTGCCGGTTGGCGCGGCCCGTGCCGGGGACCAGATCCGCGAGCGCCCCCGCCCTCGCGCCGTCGACGGTCAGCAGCCGCTGCACGCTGCCGGGGTCGCACCCGCCCCAGAAGCCCATGTCCAGCACGGTGTCACGGTCCGGGGAGCCGAGCCGCGGATCGCAGTCCACGCCCGAGTCCTCCGACGGCGACTCGACCGCCCACACGTTGACGTACGAGCGGTAGGAGGCGAACGGCTCGATGCTCCACAGGGTGCTGAGGTGCCGCTCCAGGTCGGCCCGGAAGACCGGCATTTCGTCGGCGGTGTAACCGTCGCCGAGGAAGACGAGGTTGAACCTCTTCTCGGCCGGACCCGTGGTCTGCACGGGGACGACGACGGGTCCCCCGGCGACCGCCGGTGTCCGGGCGGCGGCCGCCCCCGTGCCCGTCAGCCCCGCCGCCAGCAGACAGCCGACGGCCAGCCGGGCCACTCCTCGTCGCACGCGCGTGCGTCGCAGTCCAGTCATGGGGCGCGAGCCTAGGACGCGGCCCCGGCCGCGTAAAGACGTTCACCGGCCGTACGGCGGGAAGCGACCGGGCCGTCGAGGGGCGGTCACGGGGACGGGCTCGGGCCGCCGTCAGGTGCTCCGCAGGTACGCCAGACCGGGGTGTGCCTCCAGGTACCCGTCCAGGAGCCGCCGGGCCACCCCCACCGAGTCGACCAGGGGATGCAGCGCGAACGCCCGCACGGCCGCCGCCCGCGAACCGCTCTCCGCCGCCGCCAGCACCTCCCGCTCCACGGCCTTGACCGCCGTCACCAGGCCGGCGGCGTGGTCCGGGAGCGGCGCCACGGCCACCGGGTGAGCGCCGTTCGCGTCGACGAAGCACGGCACCTCGATCACCGCGTCCGCGTCGAGCCCGGGGAGCGTCGTCCCGTTGCGCACGTTGAGGATCAGCGTGGCGCGCTCGTCGCGGGCGACGGCCCGCATGAGGGCGAGCGCCACCTTCTCGTAGCCGCCCGACTCCAGGTCCTCCCCGGCCCGCCCGCCGGCCCCGGCGGCCTCCCGGTTGGCCGCCATGTACGTCGCCTCGCGGTCCGCCAGCGTGCGGTGCCAGGCCTCGAGCGCCGGCGTCCCCGGCCGGGCCGCCTCCTCGTAGAAGCGCGCCTGCTGGTCTCGCAGGTAGGCGCCCCGGGTGCGTGCGGCGGACCGGTAGGCCCGCACCGCCTCCCGGTTGAAGTAGTAGTAGTGCAGGTACTCGTTGGGGATCGCGCCGAGCGAGCGCAGCCACTCGGGCCCGAACAGCTTCCCCTCCTCGAAGGAGCCCAGGGCCTCCTCGTCGGCCAGCAGCCGGGGCAGCTGGTCCCGGCCGCCGACGCGCAGCCCGCGCAGCCACCCGAGATGGTTGAGGCCCACGTAGTCGATCCACGCCTCGTCCGGGTCGGCGCCGAGCACCCGGGCGACCCGGCGGCCGAGCCCGACCGGGGAGTCGCAGATGCCGACGACCCGGCCGCCGAGGATCCGGGACATCGCCTCGGTGACCAGGCCGGCCGGGTTGGTGAAGTTGATGACCCAGGCGTCGGGGGCGAGTTCGGCGATCCGCCGGGCGACGCGCACGGCGACGGGCACCGTCCGCAGGCCGTACGCGATCCCGCCCGCCCCCACGGTCTCCTGCCCGAGGACCCCCTCGGCCAGGGCGATCCGCTCGTCGGCCGCCCGCCCCTCCAGGCCGCCCACCCGGATCGCGGAGAACACGAAGTCGGCCCCGCGCAGCGCCTCGTCCAGATCGGTCGTGGCCGTCACGGCCGGCGCGTCCGGCACCCCCGCACCCTGCTCGGCGAGGACCCGGGCGATCGCCGAGAGCCGCGCCGCGTCGAGGTCGTACAGGGTGACGTGGGTGACCCGTCCCGCGGCGTGGTCGCCGAGGAGGGCGCCGTACACCAGCGGCACCCGGAATCCGCCGCCTCCGAGAATCGTCAGTCTCATGCCCGTACGCTACTCGGGCCCCTCGCGGGGGCCGTCCGGTCCGCTCCGGGCGTCCACGGAGTCGTCCACCTGCCGGCCGGGGGCGCCGCGTGCCGGTGGGGGAGAATGACGGCATGTCCCGACGCAAGACCCGTCCCCGTACGACACGCCCCGCGGCCCCCGCGGCCCCCGCCGTGACCTCCGCGTCCCCCTGCCCCTGCGGGCGCGACGCCGCGTACGGGTCGTGCTGCGGCCGGTTCCACGACGGCACGGCGGGCGCGGCGCCCACCGCCGAACTGCTCATGCGCTCCCGCTACAGCGCCTTCGTGGTGCGGGACGAGGGCTACCTGCTGCGCACCTGGGCGCCGGGTACCCGCCCCGCCGGGGTCGACTTCGACCCCTCCCTGCGCTGGACGGGCCTGGAGATCCGGGAGACCTCCGACGGAACCGCCTTCCACCAGCAGGGCACCGTCACCTTCGTGGCCCGGTACGTCCACGACGGCGAGCCGGGCGCGCTCCACGAGCGGAGCCGGTTCGCGCGCCACGAGGGGGCGTGGGTGTACGTCGACGGCGAGTTCCTGGCGTGACCGGGGACCCGGGCCCGGGCGCGCACGGGCCGGGCCTCAGCGCCGGGTGGTGAGGCCCGCGTCGGCCACGGTCAGCGCCGGGCGGTGAGGACCGCGTCGGCCAGGGTCAGCGCCGGGCGGTGAGGACCGCGCCGGACGGGCGTCCGGCCGGGCGACCGGCGGAAAGGTCCTCGGCGACGACCTTCTTGGCGATGGCGTCCGTCGCCGCCCGCAGCTCCGGCCCGCTGGGCCGGCCGCGCTCCTTCTCCAGGCGGTCGGCGAGCCAGTCGCCCCACGCGCGGGTGATGACCGCCGCCTCCCGCTCGCCGGCCGGGGTGTGCGACAGCAGGTTGCCGTCCCGGGTGAGGAAGCCCTCGTCGACCATCCGGTCGAAGACCGGAAGCAGCACCTCCGGCGGGACGCGCCGCCGGGCCGCGACGAGCCCGAGGCTCGCGTGCCCGACGGTCCGGGTGAGGAGTTCCACCTGCATCACCGCCCACGCCCCCGCGGTGTCGAGCCGGGTGTCCGAGGCGGCGACGATCCGCCGGGCGGTGTCGAGGTCGGTGCGGCGCAGGATCCGGCCGACGGCCAGTTCGAGCAGTTTCGCCGAGTCGCCGCCGGTGGTGGGGGAGGCGAAGCCCTCGCCCATGTCGGGTGCGGCGGCGCGGACCGAGTCGCGCAGCGTGACCTGCTTGAGGAACAGCGCGACCACGAGGCCGACGGCGGCGACCGGCACCGTCCAGAGGAAGACGGTCTGCAGAGTGTCGGCGTAGGCTCCGACGACCGGCGCGGCCACGTCCGGAGGCAGTCCGTGGACCCCGGCCGGGCTCTGCGCGGCCCGCGCGACGGCCGCCGGGTCGAGTCCCGCGCCGGCCCCGAGGGCGGAGGCCTCCCGGACGCCGGCCGACAGATCCGTCCTCAGGGAGTTGGCGTAGAGGGTGCCGAAGACGGCGGTCCCGAAGGAGCTGCCGAGGGTGCGGAAGAAGGTCACGCCGGAGGTGGCGGTCCCGAGGTCGGCGTACTCCACGGTGTTCTGCACGGCGATGGTCAGCACCTGCATGCACAGGCCGATCCCGGCTCCCAGCACGAACATGTACAGGGATTCCAGCCAGGTGCCCGTCGCCGGCCCCATCAGGGAGAGCAGGTAGAGCCCGACTCCCATGACCAGGCAGCCGGCGATCGGGAAGATCCGGTACCGCCCGGTGCGGCTGACTACGTTGCCGCTGAAGACGGAGGCGATGAGCAGGCCGACGACCATGGGCAGGGTGCGGATGCCCGAGGTGGTGGCCGAGTCACCGTCGACGTACTGGAGGTAGGTCGGCAGGAAGGTCATCGCGCCGAGCATGGCGAAGCCGACCACGAAGCTGAGGACGGAGCAGACGGTGAAGACGGGATTCCGGAACAGCCGCATGGGCAGCATCGGTTCGGCCGCCCGGATCTCGGCCAGGCAGAACAGGGCGAGGGCGATCAGGCCTCCGGCGAACAGCCCGATGACGACGCCGGAACCCCACGCGTACTCGTTGCCGCCCCAGCTCGTCGCCAGGATGAGGGCGCTGGAGCCGGCGGCGACGAGCGCGATCCCCGCGTAGTCGATCACCGGGCGGCGCACGGAGCGCACGGAGGGGATGGTCCGCGCGGCGGCCAGGACCACCAGGATCGCGAGCGGCACGTTCACGTAGAACGCCCAGCGCCAGCTGAGGTGGTCGGTGAAGAGGCCGCCGAGCAGCGGCCCGATGACGGTGGAGACCCCGAAGACGGCTCCGATGGCACCCTGGTACTTGCCGCGCTCCCGGAGCGGGATCACATCGGCGATGAGCGCCATGGAGGTGACCATCAGGCCGCCGGCGCCGATGCCCTGGAGACCCCGCCAGACGATCAGCATGGTCATGTCGGTCGCGAGACCGCAGAGGAACGAGCCGGTGATGAAGACGACCGCCGAGATCTGAAAGATCACCTTGCGGCCGAAGAGGTCGCCGAACTTGCCGACCAGGACGGTCGCGACCGTCTCGGCGAGGAGGTAGGAGGTGACCACCCACGACATGTGGGCGGCGCCGCCGAGGTCCGAGACGATCGTGGGCAGGGCCGTGCCGACGATCGTCTGGTCGAGAGCGGCGAGCAGGACGCCCAGCATGATCGTGCCGAAGACGATGGTGCGGCGGCGGCCGTCGAGCACCGGTGGTGCGGTGGCGGCCGGGGGCGCGGGCGCTGCGTCGCTGGTCGTGGTCACTCTCGCAGCCTCACACCGCCCCCGCCCGCGTGCATGCGGGGGACGGCCGACCGGTGTACGCGGCGGGGCGGCGGTTCCCGCCCGCCGACGGGGTGTCAGGCGCCCGCCGTCGGCTCAGCGGGTGACGGGCAGTTGGGGGTGGTGCTTGGCGAGGATCTTGTTCGCGCGGGCCAGGGCGGCGAGGGCGTGCTCCCGGTCCGCCCGGTCCTCCGCGCAGAGCGGCCCGCGGAACCGGTGCACCTCACGCACCGCGCAGTCCGCGTCGAACTCCGCCTGGAGCACGTGCAGCGGCAGACAGGACCCGATCATCGCGGCCACACGGTCGGGGATCGGGACGGGTACGAGGGGGGAGGGGGTGGCGATCACGGGTCAGTCCTAGTCGGTCCGGGAGCGGTACGGAAGGTGTCTCACCTCCATACGTACCGGATCGCGGTCCGGGTTCCGGTACGGGGACGTCACCGGCCCGCGACGGGACGGCCCCGCTCCGGCGGGCCCGGCGGGGCCCCGTGCGACGACCCGGCGGCGGGGGCGCGCCGGCACGGTGATCGCGGACGGGGACGTTCCCGCAGGTGCGGGGCGGGGCGGCGCCGGGAGGGGCCCGGACGGGCTTCCGGAGCCGGGCGGTTGTCCCTCGAACCCGCGTACGTGACAGGGCTGTTGGGGATCATGCGCACCCGGCGGCGAATGTGAAGCATCTCACGCTCTAGCGTCCACCCGTCCGGCCCTCCGGCACCGACCGAAGGCCCCGGCGCGGGCGCGAGTGTGGGGGAGTCCTCCGGCCCCTTCCGGGGAGCGGCGCACCGGCTCCTACCCGAAGACCTCCGACAGGTCGTACGAGACCGGCTCCTCCAGCTGCGCGTAGCCGCAGGACTCCGGGGTGCGGTCCGGGCGCCACCGCTTGAACTGCGCGGTGTGCCGGAAGCGGTCGCCCTCCATGTGGTCGTACCCCACCTCGCAGACCCGCTCCGGCCGCAGCGCCACCCACGACAGGTCCTTCTTGCCGGACCAGCGGCTCGGCGCCCCCGGGAGGCGCGCCCCCTCGTGGGCCGCCTCGTCGGTCCACGCCGCCCACGGGTGCCCGGTCGGCGGATCCATGCGCAGCGGTTCCAGCTCCTCCACGAGCTGGGCGCGCCGGGCGGCGGTGAAGGCCGCGCAGACCCCGACGTGCTGGAGGGTGCCGCCGTCGTCGTACAGGCCGAGCAGCAGCGAGCCGACCACCGGGCCGCTCTTGTGGAAGCGGTAGCCGGCCACGACCACGTCGGCGGTCCGCTCGTGCTTGATCTTGTACATCAGGCGGACGTCCGGCCGGTACGGCAGGTCGAGGGGCTTCGCGATCACCCCGTCCAGACCCGCGCCCTCGTACCGCTCGAACCAGTGGGCCGCGAGCGCGGCGTCCCGGGTGGCCGGGGCCAGGTGCACGGGCGCGCCGATCCCGTCGAACATCCGCTCAAGAGCGGTGCGCCGCGCGTGCAGCGGGGCGTCGAGGAGGGACTCGTCCCCGAGGGCGAGCAGGTCGAAGGCGACGAACCGGGCCGGGGTGGTTTCGGCGAGCATGCGGACCCGGGAGGCGGCCGGATGGATCCGCTCGGTGAGCCGGTCGAAATCCAGCCGGCCGTCGTGCTCGATCACGATCTCCCCGTCGACCACGCAGCGCTCCGGCAACCGGTCCGCCAGCGCCTCGGCCAGTTCCGGGAAGTAGCGGGTGAGCGGCTTGCCGGTGCGGCTGCCGATGACGAGTTCGGGCCCGTCGCGGTGGACGATCGCCCGGAAGCCGTCCCACTTCGCCTCGTACTGCATCCCGGGCGGGATCTTCTTGACGGACTTGGCGAGCATCGGTTTCACGGGCGGCATCACCGGCAGATCCATGAGGCGATTGTCCGGTATGCGGGACTTGTGCGCGCGGCCTAGGCTGGCCCGCATGGCAGGCAAGGCGGCAGCGGTGGAACTCGAAGTCGGCGACCGGACCGTGCGGGTCTCCAACCCGGACAAGGTGTACTTCCCCGAACCCGGCTACACCAAGCTGGACATGGTCCGTTACTACCTGGCCGTCGGGGAGGGCATCACCCGTGCCCTGCGGGACCGCCCGACGACCCTGGAGCGCTACCCCGACGGAGTGACGGGTGAGTCGTTCTTCCAGAAGCGCGCGCCCCGGAACATGCCCGACTGGATCCCGACCGCCCACATCACCTTCCCGAGCGGCCGCTCCGCCGACGAGCTGTGCCCGACCGAACCCGCGGCCGTGATCTGGGCGGCCAACCTCGGCGCCGTCACCTTCCACCCCTGGCCGGTACGGCGCGACGACACCGACCACCCCGACGAGCTGCGCCTCGACCTCGATCCCCAACCCGGCACGGACTTCGCCGACGCGGTCCGCGCCGCCCACGAACTGCGCGCCGTCCTCGACGAGCACGGCCTGCGCGGCTGGCCGAAGACCTCCGGCGGCCGGGGGCTGCACGTCTTCGTACCCATCGCGCCCCGGTGGACCTTCACCCAGGTCAGAAGGGCGGCCATCGCCTGTGGCCGCGAGCTGGAGCGGCGGATGCCGGAGCGGGTGACCACCCGCTGGTGGAAGGAGGAGCGGGGCTCGCGGATCTTCGTGGACTACAACCAGACCGCCCGGGACCGCACCATCGCCTCCGCCTACTCCGTGCGGCCCCGGGCGCACGCCCCGGTCTCGGCGCCGCTGCGCTGGGAGGAGATCGGCGAGGTGGCTCCCGAGGACTTCGACATCCGCACGATGCCGGTCCGCTACGCGGAGGTCGGCGACGTCCACGCGGACATGGACGCGGAGCGGTTCGGCCTCGAATCGCTCCTGGAACTGGCCCGGCGGGACGAGGCGGAGCACGGGCTCGGGGACCTGCCCTATCCGCCGGAGTACCCGAAGATGCCGGGCGAGCCGAAACGGGTGCAGCCGAGCCGCGCGAAGAAGGCGGTGGCGAAGAAGACGGCGGTGACGACAGAGACGGCCGTGACGAAGGAGACGGGGGAGAAGCCGGCGGTGAAGAAGGCGGCCGTGCGGAAGGGGCGCTCGGAGGGCGGGGCGGAGTGAGACGTGCGGGCGGGGCGGTGCCTTCCGGGTGGGTGCCGTCCCGCCGTGCCCTCGGCCATAAAACAACACGAACGGTCGTGCTAGCATTTTCCCGCATCCAGGCCGACCGAGGAGATCCGGCATGTACCCGATGGCTCCGCTCGTCCGTACCGTGCTCAACACCGCCGCCCGCGCCGCCCCGGGCCCCGCCGGCCGCTCGGCCTTCCACCTCTTCGTCCGCCCGCTCGGCCGTGCGGCCCTCCGCCCCGTCGAACGCGACCTGTTCGCCACGGCCCGTACCGGGCGGCTGCGGGTACGCGGCAAGGAAGCCGTCACCTACGCGTGGGGGGACGGCCACCGGCCCGTCCTGCTCGTCCACGGCTGGTCCTCGCGCGCCTCCCGGCTCACCGCCTTCGCCGAGGAGCTGCTCGCGCGGGGTCACAGCCCGGTCGCCTTCGACGTCCCCGGCCACGGCGCGGCCCCCGGCAGGGCCAGCAACATCCTTGAATACCGCGACGTCATCCGGGAGCTGCACGAGCGGCACGGAGGTTTCGACGCGGTCCTCGCGCACTCCTTCGGCGTCCTCGCCTCCCTCTTCGCCCTGCGGGACGGCCTGCGCGCCGACCGCTTCGTCGGCCTGGGCGGGGTCGGCTCCTTCGACCTGCTCACGGACGCCTTCCGACGGGGCCTCGGCGTGGACGAGCGGGTGATGCTGCGGATGCGTGAGCACGTCGAGCGGCACCTGGCGCCCGAAGAGCCGGGCATCTGGGACCGCTTCGGCGCCGACCGCGCCCCCGCCGCGCTCGACGGCCCCGTCCTGTTCTTCCACGACGAGGGCGACGACATGGTCCCGCTCGCCCACGCCCGGCTGCTCGCCCGCGTCCACGGCGACCGGGCACGGCTCGTGATCACCCGGGGGCTCGGCCACCGCCGCATCCTGACCGACCCGTCGGTGATCGCCGAGGCGGTCGCGTTCCTCACCGGCGACGAGAGCGGCCACGGGCTCCCCTCCCCGGACCGGACCGCCACGCCGCTGGACGCGGGCGCCGTCTGACCGGCGGAGTGATGCGGCTCCGGTCGCGCGGAGCCGGTCCGGTCCGACGCGGCGGGGCTCCCCGGCCGGGGCCCGCCCTGGCGTTCGCGGGGGCCGTACGGGTCCTACGGGGCGTCGAGTGCCGCCCGGCCGCGGGCCGTGGCCTCCGACCGCAGGCGGGCCGTGATGCCGCGCTCGGCACGGTCGTACGCGGAGGTCTCGCTCAGCAGCACGGACCGGGCGTTGGCCGCTTCCATGAGGGCGATGATCTCGAAGGCGAGCTGCTCGACGTCCGTACCGGCGGCGAACTCGCCCGCAGCGCAGGCCTCGGCGATCGCGCCCTCCATGTACGCGGACCAGTCGAGCCGGGCCCGGGCGATCGCGTCGTGGACGGGGCCGGGGCGCGCGTCGAACTCCGCCGAGGCGGCGTAGAAGAAGCAGCCCCCCGTGAACACCCGCTCCGAGGAGTACGCGAGCCAGGCCCGGCACAGCTCGCGCACCCGGCGGGCGCCCGGCGGCACGTCGGCGAGGGGCTTCACCACGCGTTCGGCGAAGACCGCGGCGGCGGCCCTGACCGTCGCGAGCTGCAGTTCCTCCTTGGAGCCGAAGAGCGCGAACACCCCGCTCTTGCTCAGCTTCAGCTCGGTCGCGATCCGCCCCAGGGAGAGGCCTTCGAGCCCCTCGACCGAGGCGATGTCCACGGTGCGGCCGAGCACCAGGCGCCGCGTCTGATTGCCGCGCTCGACGCGCCCGTCCGTCCTGGTGCCGCTCATGGCCCCCATCGTACTGAACGCACGACCGTGCGGACATCTTCCGGACGCGCCGGAACCGGCCGCCGCGCCCACGCCATTGATCGAACGTTGATGGCGTGTTTACGAGGGTCCGGCACGGTGAAAGGCATGCAGATGACCGACACCGATGTGCTGACGGACCCCGACCTCTCCTGGCGCGAGAACGCCCTGTGCGCCCAGGCCGGACCGGAGTTCTTCTTCCCCGCCCCGGGTTCGTCGACCCGTGAGGCGAAGCAGCTCTGCGGCGCGTGCGAGGGGCGCCTCGCGTGCCTGGAGTACGCCCTCGCCCACGACGAGCGGTTCGGGGTGTGGGGCGGACTCTCGGAGAAGGAGCGCGTGCGGCTCAAGCGGCAGCAGCGCCGCTGACCCGCCGCGCGTTCGCGCGGCGGCGCCGGACCCGGCCGGCGCCGTGGGCCGTGCGGGCGGGCTCAGCCGGCGGCGCGGGCGGCCAGGCGGGCCTTGCGGGCGGCGAGCCGCTCGTCGAACTTGCTCGCCTCGCTGTCCAGGCCGTTCATGTACAGGCCCAGCTCCTCCTGGGCGCGCAGACCGTCCGGGCCGAGCCCCTCGATCTGGAGCACCTTGAGGAAGCGCAGGACGGGCTGGAGCACGTCGTCGTGGTGGATGCGCAGGTTGTAGATCTCGCCGATCGCCATCTGGGCCGCGGCGCGCTCGAAGCCCGGCATGCCGTGCCCCGGCATGCGGAAGTTGACCACGACGTCCCGCACGGCCTGCATCGTCAGGTCCGGGGCGATCTCGAAGGCCGCGCCCAGCAGGTTGCGGTAGAAGATCATGTGCAGGTTCTCGTCGAGGGCGATGCGTGCCAGCATCCGGTCGCAGACCGGGTCGCCGGACTGGTGCCCGGTGTTGCGGTGCGAGATGCGGGTCGCGAGCTCCTGGAACGCGACGTACGCCACCGAGTGCAGCATCGAGTGCCGGTTGTCGGACTCGAAGCCCTCGCTCATGTGCGCCATCCGGAACTGCTCCAGCTTGTCCGGGTCCACGGCGCGCGAGGCGAGCAGGTAGTCGCGCATCACGATGCCGTGCCGGCCCTCCTCCGCGGTCCAGCGGTGCACCCAGGTGCCCCAGGCGCCGTCACGGCCGAAGAGGGTCGCGATCTCGTGGTGGTAGCTGGGCAGGTTGTCCTCGGTCAGCAGGTTGACGACGAGGGCGATCCGGCCGATGTCGGTGACCTTGGACTGCGCGGGCTCCCAGGCCTCGCCGTCCTCGAAGAATCCGGGGAAGTTCCGGGCGTCGGACCACGGCACGTACTCGTGCGGCATCCAGTCCTTCGTGACCTGCAGGTGGCGGTTGAGCTCCTTCTCCACCACCTCCTCCAAGGCGTAGAGCAGCCGCGCGTCGGTCCACTCTGTCGAACTGCCGAGATGGGGAGAGGTGAGCGTCAAGGGAACTCCTGGGGACGGAGGGGAAGGACATACAGATCTACCTACGGCTTCGTAGGTTACGAAACCGTAGGTTAAGGCCCCGTAAGGCCCCGGCCAAGCCCGTCCCTGCGATGTCCGGTTACGTTCCGTTATGTTCGCTGCTGGCGCGGGTCACCGGAGACGCAGGTCACGTCGCCGTCCCCCGCTCCTCCCATCCGGAACCCACTACTCACCGCAGGCAACCGGCCCCGGCGCCCTCGCTGCCTCCGGGACCGCCGCGCCGGCCGGCCCCATGCCCTTGTGCCCGGATGTCCCTTCGGTCACTCCCCGCTCCTCAGGGGCGGTCCGCCGCGCCCAGGGCGCCCACGGCCTCGGCCGTCGTCGGCCGCAGCTCGCCGTCGAGCAGCAGCCAGCGCGTGATCCCCAGCGACTCCAGGAACGCCAGGTCGTGACTGGCCACGATCAGCGCCCCCTCGTACGCGTCGAGAGCCGCCGTCAGCTTCCGTACCGACGCCAGGTCCAGGTTGTTCGTCGGCTCGTCCAGCATCAGCAGCTGAGGAGCCGGCTCCGCCAGGAGCAGTGCCGCGAGCGTCGCCCGGAACCGCTCCCCGCCCGACAGGGTGCCCACCGCCCGGTCCGCCCGGCCGCCCCGGAACAGGAACCGCGCGAGCCGCGCCCTGATCGCGTGGGGCATCGCCGCCGGAGCGAACCGCGCCACGTTCTCCACGACGCTCAGACCGTCGTCCAGCACGTCGAGCCGCTGCGGCAGGAACCGGAGCGGCACCCGCGCCGCCACCTCGCCCGACACCGGCGTCAACTCGCCCGCGATCGTCCGCAACAGGGTCGTCTTGCCCGCCCCGTTCCGGCCGATCAGCGCGATGCGCTCCGGCCCCCGCAGCTCGAACGCGCCGGCGACCCGGGGCCCGTACCGCAGCTCCAGGTCGCGCAGCAGCAGCACCTCCCGTCCCGCCGGCACCGAGGTGTACGGCAGTTCGACCCGGATCTCGTCGTCGTCCCGTACCGCCTCCACGGCCGTGTCCAACCGCTCCCGCGCCTCCGCCAGCCGGTCCGCGTGCAGCGTCCGGTGCTTGCCGGCCGAGACCTGGGCGGCGTTCCGCCGGGTGTTCGCCACGACCTTCGGCACGACCTTGTTCTCGAAACTCTTCTGCGCGTACCGCCTGCGCCGCGCCAACTTCATGTGCGCGTCCGCCAGTTCACGCTTCTGTCGCCGGACGTCGGCCTCGGCCACGCGGACCATCCGCTCCGCCGCCTCCTGCTCGGCCGCGAGCGCCTCCTGGTACACGGACCAGGGGCCGCCGTACCAGGTCACCGCGCCGTCCCTGAGATCGGCGATCCGGTCGACCCGCTCCAGGAGTTCACGGTCGTGACTGACCACGACGAGGACACCGGACCAGCTCTCCACCGCCTCGTACAGACGCGAACGGGCGTACAGATCGAGGTTGTTGGTCGGCTCGTCGAGCAGCAGTACATCGGGCCGGGCGAGCAGCAGGGCGGCCAGGCGCAGCAGCACCGACTCACCGCCCGAGACCTCCCCGACCGTCCGGTCCAGGCCGATGTGGCCGAGTCCGAGCTGGTCGAGTGTGGCCAGGGCCCGCTCCTCGACGTCCCAGTCGTCGCCGAGCGCCGCGAAGTGCTCCTCCGCAGGATCACCGGCCTCGATGGCGTGCAGGGCGGCCCGTTCGCCGGCGATGCCGAGGATCTCGTCGACCCGGCGCGTGGTGTCCAGGACCAGGTTCTGCGGCAGATGACCGAGCGCACCGGTCACGCGCACCGCCCCGGAGGAGGGCGTGAGCTCCCCGGCCAGCAGCTTCAGCAGGGTCGACTTGCCCGAGCCGTTGAGTCCGACGAGCCCGGTGCGGCCGGGGCCGACCGTGAGCCGCAGGTCGTCGAAGACCCGCGTCCCGTCCGGCCAGGAGAAGGAGAGGGACGTGCAGGTGAGAAAAGTGGGGTGATGTGCCATGGAGGTCTCCCGGTCACGCGAGCGTGGGCTGGATGCGACGCGTGAGACACCGGGGCGCGGGCGGAGGAAGGGATCCGGCTCGTACGCCGAGGTCGAGAACGGCACACACGGCACGAAGGGCACGCGCGGCACGGTGTCTCGCAACCTCAGACGGACAAGGGACCGGTCTCCTCCCGGCAGACATCAGGTACGGGAACGACGGTAGGGCCCCGCCGGAGGGGCGGCAATCGAATTACGGCCGGACGGCGCGGGGCGGTCCTCCGGGACGGCTCGGGGGCATCTCCGGGGTGGCTGGGGCCTCCCGGAGATTCAGGGGCGGTCCTCCAGGAGTTCCGTGAGGTCCTGGTCCCAGTCCAGGTACTGGTGCTCCCGGCCGGCCGGCACCAGATGCTGGGAACGCTCCAGGAACCGGCGCAGCTCCGAGGTGCGGACGTGGACCATCGCGACCCCTTCCGGGGCGTGGAACTCGACGACCGTGCGGTCGTAGCCGTACGGCCGCAGCCGGACGTCCCCGTCCCCGGCCGGCCGCTCGACCCCCTGCGCGAGGAGCTCGCGCGCGAAGGCCCAGGAGACCTCGACCCCCTCCAGGGTCGCCGGCGGAGGGAAGGCCATGCTCACCGCGTACGGGTCCTCGCGGTCGTAGCGCAGAGTGGCGGGAACGGTCTCCATCCGGGGAACGGATGCGACCAGACGGGCCTGGACGGCCTGCTCGATGACGGCGGACACGACGGGCTCCTCTCAACCGGGCTCGGATCCTGTGCGTCTCCCCGACACCAGGCCACCTGACACCTGAGAAGACGGCCGGGAGGGCCGGAACGTGCACTGGGGTCGCGCGTGAGCTACGTCACCGCCCCGCCCCACCACTCGCGTCGCCGTTGTGCGACCCGACCGGCGACCGCTCTCCGTCCGGGGAGGCGCTCTGGACGGCGGTCCGGCGGTGCCGCTAGCTTCCGGCGGCATGACGTCCATGGGGAAGACGAGACGAATGATGTCGCTGGGCCTCGCCGGGGCGGCGCTCGCGCTGTGCCTGGGCGGTACGGCGCGGGCCGGGGAGACCCCCGCGGCCGCGACGGCCGGCTGGGAGCTGACGCCGACCGGCACCGACGCCCGGTTCCGGGGCCTCGCGGCGGTCGACCGGCGCACCGCCTGGGCGGCGGGCTCCCGGGGGACCGTGCTGCGCACCACCGACGGCGGACGGAGCTGGCGGAACGTTTCCCCGGCGGGGGCCGCCGAGCTGGAGTTCCGCGACGTGGAGGCCTTCGACGCCCGGCGGGCCGTCGTCCTCGCCATCGGGGAGGGCGAGGCCTCCCGCGTGCTGCGCACCGACGACGGCGGCGCCACCTGGACCGAGTCCTTCCGCAACACCGATCCGCGCGCCTTCTACGACTGCATGACCTTCTTCGACCACCGCCACGGACTCGCCATGAGCGACCCCGTCGACGGCAGGTACCGCATCCTCTCCACCGGTGACGGTGGCCGCACCTGGGAGGTGCTCCCCACGACCGGCATGCCGGCCGCGCTCCCGGGAGAGGCCGGCTTCGCCGCGAGCGGCCAGTGCCTCGTCACGGCCGGCCCCCGCGACGTGTGGCTCGCCACCGGCGGCGGCGCCACCGCCCGGGTCCTGCACTCCGGCGACCGGGGCCTCACCTGGACCGCCACCGACACCCCCGTTCCCGCCGGTGACCCCGCGCGGGGCGTCTTCGCACTCGCCTTCCGCGACCGCGCCCACGGCATCGCCGTCGGCGGCGACTACCGCAAGGACCAGCCCTCGCCCCGCGCCGCCGCCGTCACCGACGACGGCGGACGCACCTGGCGGCCCGCCGCCACGCCGCCGCCCGCCTACCGCTCCGGCGTCGCCTGGCTCCCGCACAGCACCCGCGCCGCCCTGGCCGTCGGCCCGACCGGCACGGACCTCACCATCGACGGCGGCCGCACCTGGCGGACCGTCGACACCGGTTCGTACGACACCGTGGACTGCACGCGCGACGGCGCCTGCTGGGCCTCGGGCGAGAAGGGCCGCGTCGCCCGGCTCGCGCGGAACGCTCCGGGCACTCCCTAGGTGTATTGAGCCGCAGGGTTGTTGACGCGGGTGATGGGTGGGTGTCCGTTGAGTGCGGTGTGGCAGCGGTGGTGGTTGTAGGTGTGGAGGAAGTCTGCCAGGGCTTCGGTGCGCTCGGTGTTCGAGGTGTAGGGCCTCAGGTAGGCCCATTCGTCGAGGAGGGTGCGGTTGAAGCGTTCGACCTTGCCGTTGGTCTGCGGTCGGTAGGGGCGGATCTTCTTGTGGGCGATTCCGGCTGCGGTGAGGGTCTGGGTGAAAAGCTTGGATTTGTAGCAGGCGCCGTTGTCGGTCAGGACGCGTTCGACGGTGATGCCGTGTGCGTTGAAGAACGCGTTGGCGCGTTGCCAGAAGGCGATGGCGGTGTGCTGGCGTTCGTCGGGCAGGACCTCGCTGTAGGCCAGGCGGGAGTGGTCGTCGACGGCCGAGTGGATGTAGCTGTAGCCGATCACCGGCGCGCAGTTCTTGCGTGCGGTGGTGGTGGCCTGGCGATTACGGTCGCCGGCGGTCCTGCCGACGGTTCGCCAGCCGCCGCCGTCGGGGATGTTGCCGAGCTTTTTGATGTCGACGTGGACCAGTTCGCCGGGTCGGGCCCGTTCGTAGCGTCGGATCGGTTCGCCGGTGGGCCGGTCGAGCCAGGCGAGGCGGTTCAGGTTGTGCCGGCGAAGGATGCGGTGGACGGTCGAGGCGGGAAGGCCCAGGATCGGGCCGATCCGGGCGGGGCCGAGCTTGCGCTCGGAACGCAGGCGGCAGACCCGGGCCTCCAGGGCGGCGGAGGTCCGGTGCGGTGTCGTGCGGGGCCGGCTGGAACGGTCGTGCAGGCCCGCGTCGCCCTCACTCCGCCAGCGGCGGACCCATTTGTGGGCAGTGGGACGGGATATCCCCATCTCCGCGGCAACATGCGCGACGGGACGGCCCGCCAGGACACGTTCGACCAGTATCCGCCTGCCGTGAACGGTCAGCCGGGCATTACGGTGGGGCACGAAGACCTCCGTGCGGTGAGTTCCTAGACAGCTCCCACCACACCGGAGGTCTTCGCCATGATCAAGACCAAACCAGTGTCAACAACGCTCGTGAGCAATACACCTAGGCCGTGTCTTTTGGATCAGGCGCCGCTCCCCCGGCAAGATCCGAAAGACACGGCCTAGGTCCTGGGGAGACCCCGGGGCACCCTTACGAAGGCAGGCGCTCCCGGTAGGCGGAGAGGTCCCCGGCCGTCTTGGTCGCGTAGAACTCCGTGATCCGGTAGGCGCAGACGCCCTCCACGCTGAACGGGTCGGCCGCCGCGATCTTCTCGATCTCCGCGCGGTCGACCCCGGCGGCGAGGATGACCCCGCCGTCGCGCGGGTTCTTCCGGCCCGACGCGATGAACACGCCCGCCGCGTACTGCTCGTCCAGCCAGGCGACGTGTGCGTCGAGCAGCGCGTCCACCCGCTCGACGGGCGCGGTGTAGGTCAATTCCAGTACGAACATGCGGGCCAGGCTACCCGCGCCCGCCGGCCGCCGGTCCGGGGCGGGGGAGCGGGGGCGGGCCGTAGGGTGGGCCGCATCATGACGATCAACGACATTCCGGCGGGCGGGCCCGCCGACGAGGACGCCGCGCGGAAGGTCCAGCGGGAACTGCGCGAGCGGCTCGTGCTCGACGAGGAGGGCCCGGCCGTCGGTACCGGCCACGTCACCGGGCTCGACGTGGCCTACGACGACGAGCGGGACCTGGTCGCCGCGGCCGCCGTCGTGCTCGACGCGCGCACCCTGGAGGTGGTGGAACGGGCCACGGCCGTCGGTCGCGTCTCCTTCCCCTACGTCCCCGGCCTCCTCGCCTTCCGGGAGATCCCCACCGTCCTGGCCGCGCTCGACACCCTGACCGCCGACCCCGGCCTCCTCGTCTGCGACGGATACGGCCTCGCCCACCCCCGGCGCTTCGGCCTCGCGAGCCACCTCGGAGTGCTGACCGGCCGGCCCTCCATCGGCGTCGCGAAGAACCCCTTCACCTTCAGTTACGAGCAACCCGGCGGCGCCCGGGGCGACTTCGCGCCGCTGCTGGCCGACGGCGAGGAGGTCGGGCGGGCCCTGCGCACCCAGGCCGGGATCAAACCGGTCTTCGTCTCGGTCGGGCACCGCGTCTCCCTGACCAACGCCTGCGCCCACGCCCTCCACCTCAGCCCCCGCTACCGCGTCCCGGAGACGACCCGGCACGCCGACGCCCTCTGCCGCCGTGCCCTCAAGGAGGCTCTCGCTGCCCGTCCGGGAGGATGAGCCCATGGACACGCAGAAGAATCGAGGACGTCAACTGGTCGGCTCCGGCTCGCCGCTGGAGCCCGGGATCGGGTTCTCCCGTGCCGTCCGCACCGGCGCGCACGTGGCCGTCGCCGGCACGGCGCCGCTCGCCGAGGACGGTACGACCGTGGGCCCGGGCGACGTCTACGCCCAGACCGTCCGGTGCCTGGACATCGCCGAGGCCGCGCTCCGCGAGGCGGGCGCCCGCCTGGAGGACGTGGTGCGCACCCGCGTCCTGCTGACCGACGCGGACCGCTGGCGCGAGGCGGCCCGCGCCCACGGCGAACGCTTCACCGACATCCGCCCGGCCTGCACGTTCGTGGAGGTCTCGCGGTTCATCGACCCGGAGTGGCTCGTCGAGATCGAGGTCGACGCGGTGGTGCCGCCGGCGGAGGCCTGAGCCCGGCGCCGGCGTCAACACCCCGGCAGCGGCGGGCCGTCGGCGCGCGGGGCCCCCGGAAACGGCCCCGCGCCCGACGCCCCGGCGTCCCCGCGCCGGTTACTCGCGATGGGCCACCCGGAAGCGGATGCCCGCCGCCTGGAGGCGCTCGATCAGGGCGTCGCCCATCGCCGTCGCCGTCGTGACCTGGCCGGCGGTCCTCGGGAGGGGATCGAGTGCCAGGCAGAGGGCGGACTCGGCCAGCATCCTGGCCGTCTCGTCGTAGCCGGGGTCCCCGCCCGAGACCTCGGTGAACACGCGGCGGCCGCCTCCCTCGCCGACGAAGCGGACCGTGAACCAGCTGCGGGCGCGCCGTTCCGCGGACGGCCCCCGGCCCGGCGCGTAACGGGACATCAGCCAGCGCCGCACGGGCGGGAGTTGGGCCGCTGTGACGCCGAGGGCCACGGCCGCCGTGCCACCGAGGGCCACGGGGAGCGACCGGACGGACGCGTAATGGCGGTAGCGGAAGTCCGGCCCGTACCGTTCGAGCGAGGCCGCCGAGCGGGCCACGACCCGCGGGTCCAGGGTCGGCAGGGGCAGTGCCCAGGTGCCCGTCTCGGGGCTGAACCGGGGGCCGCCCAGCGGGGCGCGGGCGCGCCGGCCGACGAGCCTCGGTTCGTACAGGCGCCGCTCGCGGGCGGCCCGCAGGATCTGCCGCCCACGGCCGAAGGCGGTGAGCGCGGAGGCGAAGGTGCCCCCCGAGAAGGCGGCCCCCGCCCGGACGAAGCCGTCGACGCGCAGCGGCACCCCCTCGGGCAGCTGCCGCACGGTGAAGTGGACGCCGAGGTCGTGCGGGACCGAGTCGAAGCCGCAGGCGTGCACGATCCGGGCCCCGGTCTCCCGGGCGCGGGCGTCGTGGCGGACGTACATCCGGTCGACGAACTCCGCCTCGCCGGTGAGGTCCAGGTAGTCGGTGCCGGCCTCCGCGCAGGCGGCGACCAGCTCCTCGCCGTACCAGACGTACGGGCCCACGGTGGTCGCCACCACCCGCGCCGAGCGGGCGAGTTCGCGCAGCGACCCGGGGTCGGCGGAGTCCGCGACGACGAGCGGCAGCCCGGCGCAGTGCGGCCACCGGGCGGCCAGCCGGTCGCGCAGCGCCGCCAGACGGCCGGCGCTGCGGCCCGCGAGGGCCCAGCGGCACCCGGCCGGCGCGTGTTCGGCCAGGTACGCGGCGGTCAGCTCGCCCACGAACCCGGTCGCCCCGAAGAGCACCACGTCGTAGGGCCGCGCCCCGCGATCCGCCCCCGTACCGTCGCCCGCCCCCGGGGCCTCGTCCACCTCGGGGGCCCGGTCCGCCTCCGGGGCCTCGTCGGCCGGGCGCCCCGCACCACTCCCCGCACCCGCGCCGCCCGCACCCGCTCCGTCCCCCGCACCCGCGCCTGAGCCGGTCCCCGGCGGAACCGGCGTCCGTCCCGTTTTGGCCACCGCCTCGCCGGCCCCGTCCGCCGGGCCCACCGCCCCGGCCCCGTCGCGCCCCGCCCCTGTCGTCATCCGGCCCCTCGCCTTCCCCTGCGGCGCGCCCGCGCGCATGCCGTCGGCGGAGGATAGCGGAAGCGGCCCCCCGCTCCACCGCCGGGATTTTCCAAGCGCTTGCTCGGCCGGGGGGCTTGTGCCGAGTGGAACACGTTCCTAGCATCCTCGGTGTTACATCATTGCTGTCACACACTCTGGGGGCCCGATGAGCACGACGCACTCCGCCCGGAACGGCCCGCTCACCGGGGTCCGGGTGGTCGAACTCGCCGGCATCGGCCCGGGCCCCTTCGCCGCGATGCTCCTCGCCGACCTCGGGGCCGACGTCGTCCGCGTCGACCGCCCCGGCGGCGCCGGCCTCGGCATCGACCCCGCCCACGACCTCACCAACCGCAACAAACGCTCCGTCCTGGTCGACCTCAAGGCCGGGGACGGCCCCGCCACCGTGCTGGACCTGGTCGCACGCGCCGACATCCTCGTGGAGGGCTACCGGCCCGGCGTCGCCGAGCGCCTCGGCGTCGGCCCGGAGGCCTGCCTCGCCCGCAACCCGCGGCTCGTCTACGGCCGGATGACCGGCTGGGGCCAGGACGGGCCGCTCGCCCCCACCGCCGGACACGACATCGGCTACATCGCCCTCACCGGCACCCTCGGCATGATCGGCCCCGACCCCGACGGGCCGCCCACCGTCCCCGCCAACCTCGTCGGCGACTACGCGGGCGGTTCCCTCTACCTCGTCGTCGGAGTGCTCGCCGCCCTCCAGCACGCCCGCGCCCACGGCGAGGGCCAGGTCGTCGACGCCGCCATCGTGGACGGCGCCTCCCACCTCACCACCATGATCCACGCGATGCTCGCCGCCGGCGGCTGGCAGGACCGCAGGGGCGTCAACCTCCTCGACGGCGGCTGCCCCTTCTACGGCGTGTACGAGACCTCCGACGGCGGCCACATGGCGGTCGGCGCCCTGGAGGAGCGGTTCTACGACGAGTTCGTCCGTCTGCTCGGCCTCCCGCGGACCGCCCCGCCGCGCGGCGACCTCGCCCGCTGGCCGGAGCTCCGCGAGGCCGTCGCCGCGCGCTTCCGGAGCCGTACCCGCGAGGAGTGGACGGCCGTCTTCGACGGCAGCGACGCCTGCGTGGCCCCCGTGCTCTCCCTGCGCGAGGCCCCCGCCCACCCGCACCTCGCCGCCCGCGGCACCTTCGCCGAGCACGCCGGCACCGTCCAGCCGGCGCCCGCGCCCCGCTTCTCCGCCACCCCCGGCACCCTTCGCACGGGCCCGGCCCTGCCCGGTGCCGACACCGCCGAGGTCGCCCGCGACTGGGCCGTACCCTCCCTGCACCCCCAGGAGACTTCCGCATGAAGCGCACGCTCTGGACCGAGGACCACGAGGCCTTCCGGGCGACCGTCCGCACCTTCCTGGAGAAGGAGGTGCTGCCCCACTACGACCGCTGGGAGAAGGACGGCATCGTCTCCCGCGACGTCTGGCGGGCCGCCGGGCGGCAGGGGCTCCTCGGCCTCGCCGTGGACGAGGAGTACGGAGGCGGCGGCACCCGCGACTTCCGCTACGGCGCCGTCCTCGCCGAGGAGTTCACCCGCGCGGGCGCCCCCGGGCTCGCCATCGGCCTGCACAACGACATCATCGGCCCCTACCTCACCTCCCTCGCCACCGAGGAGCAGAAGCGGCGCTGGCTGCCCGGCTTCTGCTCCGGCGAGATCATCACCGCCGTCGCCATGACCGAGCCGGGCGCCGGCTCCGACCTCCAGGGCATCCGCACCACCGCGGAGGACCACGGCGACCACTGGATCCTCAACGGCTCCAAGACGTTCATCTCCAACGGCATCCTCGCCGACCTGGTGATCGTCGTCGCCCGCACCACCCCCGAGGGCGGTGCCCACGGCCTCTCGCTCCTCGTCGTCGAGCGCGGCATGGAAGGCTTCGAACGCGGCCGCAACCTCGACAAGATCGGCCAGAAGGCGCAGGACACCGCCGAACTCTTCTTCCGCGACGTCCGCGTCCCCAAGGAGAACCTCCTCGGGGAGCTCAACGGCGCCTTCGTCCACCTCATGACCAACCTCGCCCAG
Source organism: Streptomyces sp. NPDC012827 (assembly GCF_042900905.1). Taxonomy (NCBI): domain Bacteria; kingdom Bacillati; phylum Actinomycetota; class Actinomycetes; order Kitasatosporales; family Streptomycetaceae; genus Streptomyces; species Streptomyces sp. NPDC012827. Next base: position 218,476 of record NZ_JBIBBY010000011.1, read on the forward strand.
GAGCGGCTCGCGATCGCCGTCGCCGGCATCGCCGGCGCCGAACACCTCCTGGAGATCACCACCCGGTACGTCAAGGAGCGCGAGGCCTTCGGCCGGCCGCTGGCCCGGCTCCAGCACGTCCGTTTCGAGATCGCCGAGATGGCCACCGAGTGCGCCGTCACCCGCGCCTTCGTGGACCGCTGCATCGAGGAGCACGCCGACCCGGAAGGCCTCGGCCTCGACCCCGTCCACGCGTCCATGGCCAAGTGGTGGGCGACCGAACTCCAGAAGCGGGTGGCCGACCGCTGTCTGCAACTGCACGGAGGGTACGGCTACATGAGCGAATTCCCGGTGGCCCGCGCCTTCACCGACGGCCGGATCCAGACCATCTACGGCGGCACGACCGAGATCATGAAGGAGATCATCGGCCGCTCCCTCCTCGGCTGACCGCCCCCGCATTCCTCGAAGAACCCTCCTCGCGAAAGGCTTCCCGTGAGCACCGAAGCGTACGTGTACGACGCGATCCGCACCCCGCGCGGACGCGGCAAGGCCAACGGCTCCCTGCACGGCACCAAGCCCATCGACCTGGTCGTCGGCCTCATCCGGGAGATCCAGGCCCGCCACCCCGGCCTCGACCCGGCCGCCGTCGACGACATCGTCCTCGGTGTCGTCGGGCCCGTCGGCGACCAGGGCTCCGACATCGCCCGCATCGCCGCCATCGCCGCGGGCCTGCCCGAGACGGTCGCCGGTGTCCAGGAGAACCGCTTCTGCGCCTCCGGCCTCGAAGCGGTCAACATGGCGGCCATGAAGGTCCGTTCCGGCTGGGAGGACCTGGTCCTCGCCGGCGGTGTCGAGTCCATGTCCCGCGTCCCGATGGCCTCCGACGGCGGCGCCTGGTTCGCCGACCCGATGACCAACCTGGAGACCAACTTCGTCCCGCAGGGCATCGGCGCCGACCTCATCGCCACCATCGAGGGCTTCACCCGCCGCGACGTCGACGAGTACGCCGCCCTCTCCCAGGAGCGCGCCGCCACCGCCTGGAAGGACGGCCGCTTCGCCCGCTCCGTCGTCCCCGTCAAGGACCGCGCCGGCCTCACCGTCCTCGACCACGACGAGCACCTGCGCCCCGGCACCACCGCCGACTCCCTGGCCAAGCTGAAGCCGTCCTTCGCGGACATCGGCGAGCTGGGCGGCTTCGACGCGGTGGCCCTGCAGAAGTACCACTGGGTCGAGGCGATCGACCACGTCCACCACGCCGGCAACTCCTCCGGCATCGTCGACGGCGCCGCCCTCGTCGCCATCGGCTCCCGCGAGGTCGGCGAGCGGTACGGGCTCACGCCGCGCGCCCGGATCGTCTCGGCCGCCGTCTCCGGCTCCGAGCCGACCATCATGCTCACCGGCCCCGCCCCCGCCACCCGCAAGGCCCTCGCCAAGGCCGGCCTCACCATCGACGACATCGACCTGGTCGAGATCAACGAGGCCTTCGCGGCCGTCGTCCTCCGCTTCGTCAAGGACATGGGCATCCCGCTGGACAAGGTCAACGTCAACGGCGGTGCCATCGCCCTCGGCCACCCGCTCGGCGCCACCGGCGCGATGATCCTCGGCACCCTCGTCGACGAGCTGGAGCGCCAGGACAAGCGCTACGGCCTCGCCACCCTCTGTGTGGGCGGCGGCATGGGCATCGCCACCGTCGTCGAGCGCGTCTGACCGTCCCGTCCGAACCCTCTAACGGAGAAGCAGCAGTCATGAGCGAGAGCACCACCATCCGCTGGGAGCAGGACGAGACCGGCATCGTCACCCTCGTCCTGGACGACCCCGACCAGTCCGCCAACACCATGAACCGGGCCTTCCGGGCCTCCCTCGCCGCCGTCGCCGACCGCGTCGAGGCGGAGAAGGACTCCATCCGCGGCATCATCTACACCTCCGCCAAGAAGACCTTCTTCGCGGGCGGCGACCTCAAGGACATGATCCAGGCCGGCCCCGGGCACGCCCAGGACATCTTCGACGCCGCCATGGAGATGAAGCGGGCCCTGCGCCGCATCGAGACCCTCGGCAAGCCCGTCGTCGCCGCGATCAACGGCGCCGCGCTCGGCGGCGGCTACGAGATCGCCCTCGCCTCCCACCACCGCGTCGCCCTCGACACCTCCGGCTCCAAGATCGGCCTGCCCGAGGTCACGCTCGGCCTGCTCCCCGGCGGCGGCGGCGTCGCCCGCACCGTACGCCTCATGGGCATCACCGACGCCCTCCTCAAGGTGCTGCTCCAGGGCACCCAGTACAACCCGAAGCGCGCCCTCGACAACGGGCTCGTGCACGAGCTGGCCGCCACCCACGAGGAGATGATGGCCAAGGCCATCGCCTTCATCGACGCCCACCCGGAGTCCCGCCAGCCCTGGGACGTCCCCGGCTACAAGATCCCCGGCGGCACCCCGTCCAACCCGAAGTTCGCGGCCAACCTGCCGGCTTTCCCGGCCAACCTGCGCAAGCAGCTGAACGGCGCCCCCTACCCGGCCCCGCGCAACATCATGGCCGCCGCCGTCGAGGGCTCCCAGGTCGACTTCGAGACCGCGCAGGTCATCGAGTCCCGGTACTTCACCGAGCTGGTCACCGGACAGACCGCGAAGAACATGATCCATGCGTTCTTCTTCGACCTCCAGGCCGTGAACTCCGGCGCCAGCCGCCCCAAGGACGTCGAACGGCGCCAGGTCCGCAAGGTCGCCGTTCTCGGCGCCGGCATGATGGGCGCCGGCATCGCCTACTCCTGCGCCCGCGCCGGCATCGAGGTCGTCCTCAAGGACGTCTCCGCCGAGTCCGCCGCCAAGGGCAAGGCGTACTCCGAGAAGCTCTGCGCCAAGGCCGTCTCCCGGGGCCGCACCACCCAGGAGAAGGCCGACGCCCTCCTCGCCCGCATCACGCCCACCGCCGAGGCCGCCGACCTCGCCGGTTGCGACGCCGTCATCGAGGCCGTCTTCGAGGACACCGCCCTCAAGCACAAGGTCTTCCAGGAGATCCAGGAGATCGTCGCCCCCGACGCGCTGCTGTGCTCCAACACCTCCACCCTGCCGATCACCGTCCTCGCGGAGGGCGTGGAGCGCCAGGCCGACTTCATCGGCCTGCACTTCTTCTCGCCGGTCGACAAGATGCCCTTGGTCGAGATCATCAAGGGCGAGCGGACCGGCGACGAGGCCCTCGCCCGCGCCTTCGACCTGGTCCGGCAGATCAACAAGACCCCGATCGTCGTCAACGACTCGCGCGGCTTCTTCACCTCCCGCGTCATCGGCCACTTCATCAACGAGGGCGTGGCCATGGTCGGCGAGGGCATCGAGCCCGCCTCCGTCGAGCAGGCCGCCGCCCAGGCCGGCTACCCGGCGAAGGTCCTCTCCCTCATGGACGAGCTGACCCTCACCCTGCCGCGCAAGATCCGCAACGAGACCAGGAAGGCCGTCGAGGAGGCGGGCGGCACCTGGAGCACGCACCCGGGCGAGGCCGTCATCGACCGCATGGTCGACGAGTTCGGCCGCCCGGGCCGCAGCGGCGGCGCCGGATTCTACGAGTACGGGGAGGACGGCAGGCGGGGCCGCCTGTGGCCGGGCCTGCGCGAGCACTTCGGCAAGCCGGGGTACGAGATCCCGTTCCGCGACATGCAGGAGCGGATGCTGTTCGCCGAGGCGCTGGACACCGTCCGGCTCCTGGAGGAGGGCGTCCTGACCTCGGTCGCCGACGCCAACATCGGCTCCGTCATGGGGATCGGCTTCCCCGCCTGGACCGGCGGCGTGCTCCAGTACATCAACGGTTACGAGGGAGGCCTCCCCGGCTTCGTCGCCCGCGCGCGCGAGCTGGCGGAGACCTACGGCGAGCGTTTCGCCCCGCCGGCCCTCCTCATCGAGAAGGCGGACCGGGGCGAGGTCTTCACCGACTCCTGAACGCCGTCCTCAGCTCCTCGCTGAGCGAGCGCTGGAAGGCGGTGACGAGGGCCTGGATCACCATCGGCTGCATGTGCGCCGAGAGCGACTTCATCGCGGTCAGGTGGTCCGGGTCCTCGCCGCTCTCCCGGTACGGGTTCCACACCTGCTCCTGGAAGAGGCGGGCCAGCTCCTGGGCGGCGGCCCGCGCGTGCGCCAGGAGCACGGTGCGGGAGGCGAGGATCGTCTCGTGGTCGATCGGCACGTCGAGCAGCTCCACGCCGAGCCGCAGCAGTGCGCCGTCGAGCCGGAAGGTGTCGGCCTCCGCCGTGCGGTCCAGCACGCCCATCGCGGCCAGCCGGTCCACGTCCCGGTCGGTCAGCTCCCGCCCGGCACGCCGCTCCAGCTCCCGCCGCGTGATGGACTCCGCGGACTCCGGCGCCCACGACGCCACCAGGGCCCGGTGCACCGCCAGGTCCCGGGCGCTGAGGTCGGGCGGCAGCTGCTCCAGGTACCGTTCGATGGCCGCGAGGGTCATGCCCTGCCGCTGGAGCTCCTCGATCAGCGCGAGCCGAGACAGGTGCTCCGGCCCGTAGCGCCCGACCCGCCGCGGCCCGATCACGGGCGGAGGCAGCAGCCCCCGCGTCCCGTAGAACCGCACGGTCCGCACGGTCACCCCGGCGCGCGCGGCCAGCTCGTCCACGGTGTACCCGGCCGCCACCCCCGGCTGCCCGCCCCCACCCTGCTCGCCGCCCATCGAGGTGCCTCACTTCCCGCTCACCCGGACCACCCGGCCCGCCTGACTTCAACAGTATTGCTGTCGCACCAGTGCTGTAAAAGACTGCGGCCGTTGTCGGTGCCACCCCTTAGCGTGATCCTCATGAACGGCATCACGTACGCGCGGGGCGACGCGACGGCCCAGAACACCTTCGGGCTCGGCGCGGCCCGGTGCGTCCAGGTGGAGCCGCTGGTGGTCCGGCGGCTCGTGGAGCGGGGCATACCGGTCACCGTGTACGACTTCGGCGCGTAAGGGGCGCCGGGGCGGGGGTGTGGCGGCGGGGCGCCGACGCGCGGGTTAGAGTCGGCGGCCGACCGAGGCGGGGGACCGCAGTGAGGGGGAGTGGAATGTACGCGCAACTCAGGGAGACCGCCCAGGCGTTGGCCGGGGTCCTGTGGCGGGAGCACACCGTGTACCGCGAGCGCGGGGGCGGGGTGGTGATACGCAACGAGCAGGTGGACCGGTGGATCAGCCTCGCTCCGACGGGGGGCAAGGACCGGGCGCTGCTGCGCGCGGGGCGGCTCCTGGACGGGGGGACCACCGCTCCGGCCCGTACGGAGGTGGTCGTGGACCTGACGGCCGGGACGACCGAGCTCGCCGCCGTCTGCCGGCGGCTGCTCGCCGAGGTCGCGGAAGCGGCGGCTCCGGTGGGGGGACCGGCCGCGGGGCCGTCCCGTGCGGGACGGCCCCGGGGAGCCGGGAGGCCGCCGCGGCCCGCGAAGCCCGGCAGGCCCCGCAGGACGCGTCACACCGGCGCCGGCTCCTGGTTCGTGCTGCTCTGCGTCACCGCCGTCGTCGGCTTCTGGATCTACGGCATCGTGTGCGGCACCGGGTACTGAGCCCCGCCGGCGGCGGCCGGCGGGATCAGTACCCCAGGACCGGGTAGTGGTCGGAAAGGTTGGAGTAGGTGTACTGCGTGCCCCAGCTGGAGACCGTCCACGGCGCGCTCCGCTCCAGGACCACGTGGTTGGTCCAGTCGGCGGGGCGGGCGTTCCCGGCCCGGTGCAGGACGTAGTCCAGGTCCTCGCGCGGGTCGTCCGGGTAGCGCTCCGCCGCGATCGAGTTCAGCTCGGTGTCGAAGGAGTACGGGTGCCCGGTGCGCGCGCCGGCCCCGGCGAGCCCGGCGTCGGCGAGCATCGTCGCGTACTCGGGGGAGTGCGAGTCGACGTTCAGGTCGCCGGCGACGATCACCTGCTCGTTCGCCGGAATGTTCTTGCCGTCCAGGAAGGCGTCGAGCGCCTTGAACTGGCGGCTGCGCATCTGCGCCGCCTCGCCCGCCGCGCAGCCGGGGTCCGTGGACTGGGCGTGGGTGCCGACGACGTGGACGCGGCTGCCGTTCACGTCCAGGACGGCGTAGGCGAAGCCCTTGTTCGAGTACCAGTCGGCGCCGCAGGCGTCCTTGTAGACGTACTGCTCCTTGCGGACGATCGGCCACTTGCTGAGGATCGTCACCCCGCCGTCCTCGGGCGTGGTCGTGGAGTAGGCGCCGCCGGTGGCGTCCCAGCCGGTCTTCGAGCGGCCCACGACGGGGGTCTGGTGCGGGTACTGCGCGGCGGCGCTGGCCTTGAGGGCGTCCGAGGAGGAGTTGTCGAAGGCCTCCTGGAGCACGACGACGTCCTGCCCCTGGAAGAAGGAGGCCGCGGGGATCGCCTTCGCCCGGTGGTCCTGCCCCCAGTTCGGGTAGAGGCTCTTGGAGAAGAGGAACGCGTTGTACGTGAGCACCTTCACGCGCGGGGTCGCGGCCGCCGTCTCCGGAGCCGCCGAGGCGGCCGGCGCGGCCGTGGCCAGCGTGGCGGCGGCGAGCGCGAAGGACAGGGCGGCGCCGGAGGTGCGGCGCAGTGCGGCGAACGGCACGTGAACTCCCTAGGAGACGTGGGGGGTTGACCTGGCGCCGCACATACAATCAGCCTGGGTTACCTTCCGGTAGCCTTCGGATGCCGGGAATCTTGCCGGGCGCGCACAAGCGCGCCAACTCTCGACCGGGTGTACGATTCGTAACTTTTGCGACCAGGTAGAATGCCCGCCATGACCCTCGCGAACTCGCAGATCTTCAAGACGGACCTCGGTCCGCTCAACCCCGTCTGGGCCGAGCTCCTCCTCGGCGCCGTACTGTTCGGGCTCACCTTCCTGATCCTTGCGAAGGGCATCCTGCCGAAGATCAAGCGCACGCTCGACGAGCGCGACGACGCCATCGCCGGCGGCACCGAGCGCGCCGACGACCTGCGCACCGAGGCCGCTCAGATCCGTGAGCAGTACGAGGCCGAGCTCGCCGAGGCCCGCCACGAGGCCGCCCGCATCCGCTCCAAGGCCGTCGAGGAGGGCTCGGCCGCCATCGCCGCCGCCCGCGCCGAGGGCGCCGCCGAGCGCGATGCCATCCTCGCCGCCGGCTCCGCGAAGATCGCCGCCGAGCGCGCCGCCGCCGAGCGCGAGCTCACCGCGGACGTCGACGCCTGGGCCCACGCCCTCGCCGCCCGCATCGTCGGCGAGCCGGTCGGCGCCGACCGCGCCTGAGCCGTACGCAGACAGGGGCCGTCGCCCGGGGCCGCAGCGCCGGGGCGACGGCCCCTTCGTCATGGGTGCAGCCTGGAACGGAGGACCCGCGCGAACGCGCGAGGACGGATGAGGAGAGGCACCCCGTGAACCACCCGCGGCAGACCCCCGCCGCGCCCCCGGGCCGGCAGCGGCCGGCCCCCGCCGACCCGGCCCCGCCGCCCGTCGGCGGCGTGCTGTGGAGCGTCGCCGGGGACGTCCGTGCCCTGCTCATGCTGCCCGCCGCCCTCGCCCTGCAGGTCGCCCACCCCGCGATCGGCGCCGGCGTCGACGAACACTCCGTCTTCCGCACCGACCCCTGGGGCCGCGGCGAGCGCTCGCTGCGCTCGGTCCAGCTCTGGGTGTACGGAGGCGAGCGCGCCGCCGAGGAGGGCCGCCGGCTCCGCGAGCTGCACCGCACCATCCGGGGCACCGACGCCCACGGCCGCCGCTACCACGCCCTCACCCCGGCCTACTACTCCTGGGTCCACGCCACCGGCTACCCCGTCTACCGGCACGGCCTGCGCCTGCTGGCCCGGCCTCTCACCGAGGCGCAGGAGCGGCAGCTGTACGCCGAATGGCTCCAGGTCGGCCGGGTGCTCGGCATCCACGACCGGGACATGCCGGGGACGATCGAGGAGTTCTGGCCGTACTACCGGCGCGTCCTCGCCGAGGAGCTGGAGGTCACGGCCGTCGTCCGTGAGCTGCTCGACACCGACCAGCCGGTGCCCGCCCCCGACCGTGGCCCCCTGCCGCTCCGGCTCGCGCTCCGCCTCCTCTGGCCGGTCCTGCGCCGCCCGTTCCTGCGCCTGCGCGCCTTCCTCACCGTCGGCTTCATGCCGCCGGACGCCCGCGAGGCCCTCGGCCTGGAGTGGACCGAGGGTCAGGAGCGGGCGCTGCGCCGCTTCGCCCGGGCCGTCCGCCTGACCGTCCCCGTCCTGCCGGAGCGGCTGCGCTACCTGCCCCTGGCCCGCCGCGCCCGCCGGGCCGCCCGCCGCGCCCGGCACGAGCGCTGACGGACGCCCCGCGCGGCCGCCCCCGGCCGGCCGGGGGCCCCGCGTCGCCGGGCGGCCGGCTCAGCGGCCCGCGCGCCCGGGGCCGTGCGCGTGGTCCCCGGCCGTCCCCCGGCCGTGTCCGTCCCCGTTCCGGTGCTCGTGGACCGTGTTCGTCGCGGCGATCTTCTTCCACGACCTCGGCTCCGCCGGAGCCGCGACCCCGGTGCCCGCCGAGCGCGCGGCGGCCGGAACACCGAGGCCGACCGCGGCCGCCGTCGCCTCCGAGGGCTTCGACGGCTGGTACAGCCAGGTGTCGAAGAGACCCGCGAGAGGCTTGCCGGACACCTGCTCCGCGTACCGCACGAAGTCCGCGACCCGCGCGTTGCCGTACGCGAACCGGGTCGGCCAGCCCTTCAGGATCGCGAAGAAGTCCTCGTCGCCGATCTCGTTGCGCAGCGCCTGGAGCGCCAGCGCGCCCCGGTCGTAGACGGCGACGTGGAACTGGTTCTCCGGGCCGGGGTCGCCCGGCCGGACCGTCCAGAACGCGTCGTCGGCCGCGCGCTGCGCGTACACGTGATCCGCGAGTTCCTGCGCGGTGCCCTCGCCCTCCTTCTCGGACCACAGCCACTGGCTGTACCGGGCGAAGCCCTCGCTCACCCAGATGTCCTTCCAGTCGCCGACGGACACGCTGTCGCCGTACCACTGGTGCGCCAGCTCGTGCACGACCACCGACACGTTCGCGCCGTTCGCGAACTGGCGCGGGCTGTAGAACGGCCGGGTCTGCGTCTCCAGGGCGTAGCCGCTGGTCACGTTCGGCACGTAGCCGCCGAGGGAGTTGAAGGGGTACGGCCCGAAGACCGACTCCAGCCACTCCGTGACCTCCGTGGTCCGCTCGATCGAGGCGCGCGCCGCCCCCGCGTGGTCACCGAGGTCCTTGCTGTACGCGTTGAGGACCGGCAGCCCGTTCGCCGTGGTGTCGGTCGTGATGTCGAACCTGCCGACCGCGAGCGTGGCGAGATAGCTCGCCTGCGGCTTGTCGGAGCGCCAGTTGAAGCGGGTCCAGCCGAGCCGCGAGGACTGCGACAGGAGCACACCGTTGCTGATGGCCTGGGTGCCGTCCGGCACCGAGACGGAGACGTCGAAGGTGGCCTTGTCCAGCGGATGGTCGTTGGAGGGGAACCACCAGGCGGCGGAGTCCGGCTCCTGCGCGGCCACGCCGCCGTCGGGGGTGCGGTGCCAGGCGGTCCAGCCGCCTATCTTCAGCTGGGAGGGCTTCCCGGCGTACCGGACGACCACCGAGACCGCCCGGTTCTTCTCCAGCGGGACCGCCGGGGTGACCTCCAGCTCGTGGTCCCCGGAGGTGGTGAAGGCGGCGGGGCGGCCGTTCACGCGGACCTCACCGACCTTCAGCCCCAGATCGAGGTTGAACCGCGACAGGTTCTGCCGGGTGGTGGCGAGGATCGTCGCCGTCCCTTCCAGCAGGTCGGTCGCGGGCTGGTACTTCAGCCGCAGGTCGTAGTGCGAGACGTCGTAGCCGCCGTTGCCGCTGGCGGGGTAGTAGGAATCGCCGATGCCCGGGGCACCCGGGGTGAAGCCGGCCGCCGATGCCGGGATCACCAGCAGGACGGAGGCCGCGAGGGCGCTCGGGACGATCAGTCTGCGATGCACGGGTGCTCCCCAAGTCATCAGTCACGTAAGACGCGCGGGTGGGCGTCGGTCCTTGCTCGCGACACTATTCAGCGCCCCGACGGACCGTCACGTCCAGAGGGCCCGCCGTCACACGATCGCCATTCGGCCGACACGAACCGCCCGTTGTGCCCGGGAACGCCCGTTCCGTCCGCCCCTCGTGCCGCCCCGGCCACCCCCGCCGCGCGCGACACGCGCGGCCCACCCGACCGCCCCGGCACCCTGTCGCGCGGGAGCCGGCCGGGGTACGTTCCCGCCCATGCCGATGCGAAAGCGGAGAACCCGCGGAGCCCGACTGCCCTACGGAACCCTCGTCCTCGCCGCCGCGGCCGCGCTCCTCGCGGGCGCGGTCACCCCCGCCGGGGCCCGCCCCGGGCCCGCCGTACGCGAGTCACGTCCCGTCCACTCGTACGCGGACGCCGTCCGGGAGTCCGTCTGGGTCGACACCGGGCTCGACGGCGACGGGGACGGACGCGCCGACCGGGTCGCCGTCGACATCGTCCGGCCCCGCGAACCCGCCGCCGCGGGCCGCAAGGTGCCGGTCATCATGGACGCCAGCCCTTACTACGCCTGCTGCGGGCGCGGCAACGAGAGCCAGAAGAAGACCTACGACGCCGAGGGCCGCCCCGTCGGTCTCCCGCTGTTCTACGACAACTACTTCGTGCCGCGCGGCTATGCCTTCGCCGCCGTCGACCTCGCCGGAACCAACCGTTCCGACGGCTGCGACGACGTCGGCGGCCGCTCCGACGTGCTCTCCGCCAAGGCCGTCGTCGACTGGCTGAACGGCCGCGCCCGCGGGTACACCAGCCGTACGGGCGGCACCCCGGCCGACGCCACCGCCTGGAGCACCGGGAACGTCGGCATGATCGGCAAGAGCTGGGACGGCACCGTCGCCAACGGGGTCGCCGCCACCGGGGTCGAAGGGCTCCGGACCATCGTGCCCATCGGCGCCATATCCTCCTGGTACGACTACTTCCACTCCCAGGGCGCCCCGCTCTACGACGCCAACCCGACCTGGCTCTCCGACTATGTCAACAGCCCGGCCGCCAGGGAGCGTTGCGGAGCCGTCCAGAAACGTATCGCCGCCGGCACCCCGTACAGCGGCGACCGGACCGCCGCCTGGGACGAGCGCGACCACGTCCGCGACGCGGCCAAGGTGAGGGCGAGCGTCTTCGTCGTCCACGGACAGCAGGACCTCAACGTCCGCGCCAACCAGTTCGGCCAGTGGTGGGACGCCCTCGCCGCCCACGGCGTCGAACGGAAGATCTGGCTCTCCCAGGCCGGGCACGTCGACCCCTTCGACCTCCGCCGCGCCGACTGGGTGCGCACCCTCCACCGGTGGTTCGACCACTACCTGCTCGGCCTCGACAACGGCATCGACCGCGAGCCCATGGCCGACATCGAACGCGCCCCCGACCGGTGGACCACCGACCGCCACTGGCCGCCGCGCGGCACCTCCGCCACCACCCTGCGCCCCGCCACCGGCCCGGCCGGCGGCCCCGGAACCCTCGGCCGCGCCCCGGCGGCCCCCGGCGCCACCGCCGCCTTCACCGACGACCCGTCACTCGGTGAACTGGACTGGGCCGCCCGCGTCGACAGCCGGACCCCCGAGAAGGCCGGGTTCGTCACCCGCCCGCTCTCCCGCCCGCTGCGGGTCTCCGGCGGCTCGACGGTCACCGTGACCGCCACCCCCAGCACCTCCACGGCGCACCTCTCGGCCGTCCTCGTCGACCTCGGCCCCGACACCATCCGCGACTACGCGGCGTCCGGGGAAGGCATCACGACGCTCCCCGAGCGCACCTGCTGGGGCGCGAGCACCCCCGGGGACAGCGCCTGCTACAAGGAGACCCGCGCCCGCACCACCGACGTCGCGCACACCGTCATCAGCCGCGGCTGGGCCGACCTCGGCACCTGGGCCGACCCGCGCGCCGGGCGGCCCCTGACCCCCGGCAGGCCGTACACCCTCACCCTGAAGCTGGCCGCCACCGACCACGTGGTGCCCGCGGGCCACCGGCTCGCCCTCATCGTCGCCGGCACCGACGAGGGCCCCCTCGACCTGCCGTCGACCACTCCCACCGTGACCCTGGACCTCACCCGCACCTGGGCGCGCGTCCCCCTCGTCGGCGGGCCCGGCGCCTTCACGCGGGCCACCTCAAGGCCGGCGCCCGCCGCGCCCGTGCCGCCCCGCGCGAGCCCGCCCGCCGTGTCCGCGCCGGCCACCGCCGTCCCGCCGGTCGCCGTGACCGTGCCCCGCCTCCCCGGAGCCGCCCGATGAAGCCCCGTCCCGCGCACCGCCGTCACCGGCGGGCCCTCGCCCTCGTCGCCGGAGCCGCCGTCCTCGGCCTGCCGCTCGTGACCGCACCCGCCACGGCGGCCGGCGGCGCCGCCGCCCCGCGCACCGGTTTCGAGTCCAGCGGGGGCGGCCGCTGGACCACCGAGGACGAGGAGCGGGACTTCCTCGCCGCCGTCGACCGGGCGAGCGACCGGGTGTCCACGCGGACCATCGGCACGACCGCCCAGGGCCGCCCGCTCCGGCTCGTCACCGTCGGCGCGGAACGCCCCGCCGGCCCGCCCCAGGGCGGCGGGACCACGACCGTGCTGCTCGTCTGCAGCCAGCACGGCGACGAGCCCTCGGGCCGCGAGGCCTGTCTGAGCACCGTGCGCGACCTCGCGTACGCCCGGGACGCCGGCACGCGCCGGCTGCTCGCCCGCACCACCGTCCTCGTCGTCCCCACCGCCAACCCCGACGGCCGGGAGGCCGACACCCGCGGCAACAGCCAGGGCATCGACATCAACCGCGACCACCTGGCCCTGCGGACCGCCGAGGCACGGGCCCTCGCCGCCGTCATCCGCGACCGGCGGCCCCACCTCGTGTACGACCTCCACGAGTACGGCGCCACCCCGCACTACTACGACAAGGACCTGCTCGCCCTCTGGCCGCGCAGCCTCGACACCCACCCGCGCGTCCACGAGGAGTCCCGGACGCTCTCGGAATCGTACGTACGGCCCGCCGCCGCGCGCGCCGGACACAGCACGGGCATCTACGGCATCTGGACCGACCCTCTCACCGGCGAACCGGTCAAGCAGGTCGCGGGCGACGGCCAGGAACGCATCCTGCGCAACACCGCCGGCATCAAGCACGCCGCCGGGCTGCTCGTCGAGACCCGTGTCGATCCCTCCGGCGCCGCCGAGGAGGGCGACCCGACCCTCGTCCGGCAGCGCCGCGTCGCCACCCAACACGCGGCGCTCGACGGCGCCTTCGCCTACCTGGAGGAACGGCGCGGGGCGCTCGGCGCGGCCACCGCGCTCGCGCGGCACGCCGGCTTCGCCGACCGGGGGCCCGTCTTCCTCGGCGGGGCCGACAACGACCCGCCGGAGCCGGGGGAGATCCTCGCCGACCCGCCCTGCGGCTACCGTCTCGACGCCGCCCAGTACGCAGCGGTCGGCGACGAACTCGCCCTGCACGGCGTCACCGTGCACCGGGAGGGCGGCGGGGCGTTCGTCCCGGTGCGCCAGTCGCAGCGCGCGCTGGTCCCGCTGCTCCTCGACGGGCGCGCCACCTATCACCTCGTCGGTGCGCGTCCTGTGGAGGAGTGTTGACGATCGCGTGACCCCGGCTCCGGAGAGCGCGTTGGTGATCTTCACCAGGGTAAAGTTACCGACTGGTACTGACCATGCCTCAGAGGTCCGCCCCGCTTCGGCGGGGGGAGCCTCGCGAACGACATCCGGAGAACCCATGAGGAACGCGACGCCGCTGCGCCGTGCCCTGCCCGCCCTGCTCGCCACGACGCTGCTGGCCGGGGGCCTGCTCGTCGGGCAGACCGCGGCCGCCGGTCCGGCCTCCGCCGCCAAGACCGTCACCTGCGACATCACCAAGCTGCGGACGGAGGCCCGCAAGGAGCGCGACCGCGCCGCCCAGCTCAGGCGGCTCGGTGCCCCGGCCGAGGCCCGTAAGGCCCTGGCCCGCGCCGAGTCCCTCGAGCGCCGTGCCCGCCAGTGCCGGGACGCGGAGGAGAACAACCGCCCGCCGCTCTGGAAGTAACGCCAGGACGGCGGCCCGGCACGGACCGCTTCCCGCCGTCACCTTCGCGAACGGCGGACGAGCCGTGTACGGGGCGGGCGGCCTTGCGAAGACCCTTCGCAAGGCCGCCCGTGCCCGCACTCAGCCGCAGACCAGATCGGCCGCCCGGCGGGCACAGCCCCAAGCGACCGTCACCCCCGCGCCCCCGTGGCCGTAGTGGTGCACCAGGCGTCCGCCGCCCGGCAGCGGCACCGCCTCGATCCGCACCCCGGCCGCCCGCACGGGCCGCAGCCCCACCCGGTGACCCAGCACCCGCGCCCCCGCGATCTCCGGCCGGACCCGGGCGCACCGCGCCACGATCGCCTCCGCCGTCGCCGGATCCGGGACGAGACTTTCCGCGCCGTCCTCGGCCGTCCCGCCGAGCACCAGACGCCCCGGCTGCGGAAAGAAGTACGTGGTCTCCCGCGACGCGGCGTCCGCCGCCGTGAACCACTCCTCGACACCAGGGTTCTCCACCAGCACCAACTGCCCCCGCACCGGCCGCAGACCGGTGTCCGGCGACAACTCCCGGGCCCCAAGACCCGTGCAGTCCACGACCACCCGCGCCCGCTCCGCCGCCTCCCCGAAACCGGTCACCGACCGCCGCTCGAAGACCCCGCCCGCCTGCTCGAATCGCCCCCGCAGCCAGGCCAGATGGACCGGCATGTCGATCAGCGGCAACCGCCCCGCGATCCCCACCGTGTACGGCCCCGGCACCTCCCCGGCCGACAGCTGCCGCAGCCCCTCGACCTCCCGCGCCCACGGCCCGAGCCCCGCCAGGACCGTGTCCGCGTGGACCCCCGCCACCCATCGCACCCCGGTCCGCCCCGGATCGGCAGCCAGCTCCCCATACACCCGCAGCGACTCGACCGCCCAGGCGCCCGCCCGTGCCGCCGGCTCGATCCGGTACGGCCACCACAGCGCGCCCGCCACCGCCGACGTCGTCGCCGTCACGTCCTCGCGCGACCAGACCCGCACCCGCAGGCCGCGTTCCACCAGGGTCACCGCCGTCGTCAGCCCGACGACCCCGCCCCCCACCACGATCACGTCGCTCGTCATGGCGGGGACCGTACCCGGCGGCGGCGCCCGTGACCCCAGGGCGCCGAGCCCGCGGCCGGGGGCCGTGGTCGCCGCCGCCTAAGATGCATCCCCTGATGACTGCAACCCTCGTCGCCAAGGACCTCGCCGCCGGCCACGGCGAACGCACCCTCTTCGCCGGGCTCGACCTCGTCGTCGCCCCCGGCGACGTGATCGGCCTCGTCGGCGCCAACGGCGCCGGCAAGTCCAGCCTGCTGCGGCTGCTCGCCGGACTCGACACCCCCGAGGAGGGCGAGGTGCGGCTCTCGCCGCCCACCGCCACCGTCGGCCACCTCCCGCAGGAGCCGGAGCGCCGCGAGGGCGAGAGCGTGCGCGACTTCCTCGCCCGCCGCACCGGTGTCGCCGCCGCCCAGACCGCGATGGACGAGGCCACGCAGGGCCTCGTGGACGGCACCCCGGGCGCCGACGACGCCTACGCCGTCGCCCTGGAGCGCTGGCTGAACCTCGGCGGCGCCGACCTCGACGAGCGCGCCGAGGAGACCGTCGAGACCCTCGGCCTCACCGTCGGCCTCGACCAGCCGATGACCTCGCTCTCCGGTGGCCAGGCCGCCCGCGCCGGACTCGCCTCCCTCCTCCTCTCCCGCTACGACGTCTTCCTCCTCGACGAGCCCACGAACGACCTGGACCTCGACGGCCTGGAGCGCCTGGAAGCCTTCGTGCGCGGACTGCGCCCCGGCACCGTCGTCGTCAGCCACGACCGCGAGTTCCTCACCCGGACCGTGACCAAGGTCCTCGAACTCGACCTCGCCCAGCAGCGGATCACCCTCTACGGCGGCGGCTACGAGGCCTACCTGGAGGAGCGGGCCACCGCCCGCCGGCACGCCCGCGAGGAGTACGAGGAGTTCGCCGACAAGAAGGCCGCCCTCGAAGGGCGCGCCCTCATGCAGCGCAACTGGATGGACAAGGGCGTCCGCAACGCCCGCCGCAAGGCCACCGACAACGACAAGATCGGGCGGAAACTGCGCGGCGAGGCCAGCGAGAAGCAGGCCGCCAAGGCCCGGCAGACCCAGCGCATGATCGAACGCCTGGACGTCGTGGAGGAGCCCCGCAAGGAGTGGGAGCTGCGGATGGAGATCGCCGCCGCCCCGCGCTCCGGCTCGGTCGTGGCGACCCTCCGCGACGCCGAGGTGCGCCGCGGCGACTTCCGCTTCGGCCCCGCCACCCTCCAGATCGACTGGGCCGACCGGGTCGCCGTCACCGGCGCCAACGGCGCCGGCAAGTCCACCCTCCTCGCCGCGCTCCTCGGCCGTCTGCCGCTCGACTCGGGCGACGCCACACTCGGCTCCGGGGTCGTCGTGGGCGAGGTCGACCAGGCCCGCAAGCTGTTCCACGGTACGGAGATGCTGCTCGACGCCTTCTGCGCGGCCGTCCCCGACACCGAGCCCGCGGAGGTCCGCACGCTGCTGGCCAAGTTCGGCCTCAAGGCCGAGCACGTGCTGCGGCCCGCCACCACCCTCTCCCCGGGCGAGCGCACCCGGGCCGCGCTGGCCCTGCTCCAGGGCCGGGGCGTCAACCTGCTCGTCCTGGACGAGCCGACCAACCACCTCGACCTGCCGGCGATCGAGCAGCTGGAGTCCGCCCTCGACAGCTACACCGGCACCCTGCTCCTCGTCACCCACGACCGGCGCATGCTCGACGCGGTGCGCACCACCCGCCGCCTCGAAGTCGCCGGCGGCACGGTGACCGAACTCCGGTGACCGTCTCCTTCGGCTGGGGCCCCGTCGAGGCGAGAGCCCTCGGCTCCGGCGCCGCCTGCCTGGTCGTGGTGGACGTCCTGTCCTTCACGACCGCCGTCGGCGTCGCCGTCGAGGGCGGCGCCGCCGTGCACCCGTACCGGTGGCGGGACGCCACGGCCGCCGCGTACGCCCGGCGAGCCGGCGCCGCGCTCGCCGTCGGCCGCGCCGAGACGACCCCCGAGCACCCCTGGTCGCTCTCCCCGGCCGCCCTGCGCGCCGCCGCCCCCCTGCCGCCCCGGCTCGTCCTGCCCTCGCCGAACGGCTCCACCATCGCCGCCGAGGCCGGCGGCACGACCGTGATCGCGGCGTCCCTGCGCAACCGCACGGCCGTCGCCCGCCGGCTCGCCGAGCGCGGGTACGGCTCCGAGGACCGGCCGCTCGCCGTCATCGCCGCCGGCGAGCGGTGGCCCGACGGTTCCCTGCGCCCCGCCCTGGAGGACCTGCTCGGCGCGGGGGCGGTCCTCGCCGCCCTGCGGGCCCTCACCGGGCCCGACCCCCTGACCCCGGAGGCGACCGCGGCGGCCACGCTGTGGGACGCGACCGAGGACCCGGTCGCCGCCTTGCACGGCTGCGCATCGGGCCGTGAACTGTACGAGTACGGCTATCCGCAGGACGTGGCCGTGGCCGCCGGGATCGACACCTCGACGACCGTCCCCGTCCTCGTGGACGGCGCATTCCAGGAGGCACCATGACCGACGACTCCCTCACCCGGCTCCTCGCGATGCTGGACGATCTCGACGCCGACGTCGACGCCACCATCGACCTCGCCGACGAGGTCGCCACGAACGGCGGCCCGGGGCTCCTGCCGCGCCTGGAGGCCGAGCTCTCCCGCGCGGTCGGCGAGCGCAACGGGTACGCCCGGGAGCTGCTCGGAGGCGTCCTCGCCGGAGTCGGCGGCACGGCGGTCCTGCCGGTCCTGGTCCGCGCCTCCGCCGTCGACCTCGGCGACGACCAGGACGGCCTGGCCACCGAGATCGTCGACCTGGTCCAGGCCGACCCGACGACGGCCCGCCGCCTCCTCACGCCCCTCACGGAGGACGACGACCTCACGGTCGCCCACCGCGCGGACTGGGCGCTGCGCTTCGCGCCCTAGCCGGTGTCCGTGCGGTCGCGCCCGGCCCGCGACCGCCCCGGAGCTTCGCCTCCGAAGTGCCCCCCATGCGCACGCACGCTGTGCCCCGTGGCCCTCCGGGTGATCCCGGCGTTGTCGGGATCACCCGGGTACGCCCGGGACGCGATCCTCCCTGCGCCCCACCGGCCCGGGGTGACCCGAGGAACCGGACGCCGCTCCCTTTCGGACACGGCCGTTGCCCCAGCCCCCCGGAGAGTCCGCCTTCCGTCACAGGAGCCGGGCGATCAGGTGGAGCGCGCTCGCGTAGAGCGCCCCGGACATCACCGAGGCGACGGCGTCGAGGTGCCGCTCGCGCCGGCCGGTGTCCTCCGTCATGGATCCCCCCGAAGTCGGACTTCCTCTCGCGCCGGGCGCCGGGCAGCCGGCCCCGGACTGCCCGCCGCCCCCGCCCCCACGGATCAGCGCCGCCCCCGGCGCCCCTCGGTTCGGCCGTTCTCGTCGAGGAGCCCCGCCTTGCGTAGGGCGTCGGCCATCGCGCTGTTCGACGGCGCGGGTGCCGACGCCTGGCCGCGGTCGCGGGCCCGGTCCTGGCCGCGTTCGCCGCCGCCCCCGCCGCCACGGCGCTGCTGCGGCGGACGGCCGGTCCGGTTCGCCGCCCGGTCACCGCGCTCGCCCCGGTCCCGCTTCGGCGCGCCGCCCGCCGCGTCCGCGCCCGGTTCGTCGTCCAGGCGCAGGGTGAGGGAGATCCGCTTGCGCGGGATGTCCACGTCCAGCACCTTCACCTTCACCACGTCGCCCGGCTTCACCACCTCGCGCGGGTCCTTGACGAAGTTCTTCGACATCGCGGACACGTGCACGAGCCCGTCCTGGTGCACGCCGATGTCCACGAACGCCCCGAAGGCGGCCACGTTCGTCACGACACCCTCCAGGACCATCCCGGACGCCAGGTCGCCGATCTTCTCGACGCCCTCCTTGAAGGTGGCCGTCCGGAACGCGGGCCGCGGGTCGCGCCCCGGTTTCTCCAGCTCGCGCAGGATGTCCGTGACCGTCGGCAGACCGAAGGTCTCGTCCACGAAGTCGGCCGGCCGCAGCGAGCGCAGCGTCGCGGTGTCGCCGATCAGCGCCGCGACCTCGCCGCCCGTCCGCTTCGCCATCCGGCGCACCACCGGGTACGCCTCCGGGTGCACCGCCGACGCGTCCAGGGGGTCGTCGCCGCCCCGGATGCGCAGGAAGCCCGCGCACTGCTCGTACGCCTTCGGGCCGAGCCGGGCCACGTCCTTGAGCGCCTTGCGGGAGCGGAAGGGCCCGTGGGCGTCCCGGTGGGCGACGATGTTCTCGGCGAGGCCCGCGCTGATGCCGGAGACCCGGGAGAGGAGCGGCGCGGAGGCGGTGTTGACGTCGACCCCGACCCCGTTCACGCAGTCCTCGACCACCGCGTCCAGGGAGCGGGAGAGCTTCACCTCGGACAGGTCGTGCTGGTACTGGCCGACGCCGATCGACTTCGGGTCGATCTTCACCAGCTCGGCCAGCGGGTCCTGGAGCCGCCGGGCGATCGACACGGCGCCGCGCAGGGAGACGTCGAGGCCGGGGAGTTCCTGCGAGGCGAAGGCGGAGGCCGAGTAGACCGACGCGCCGGCCTCCGAGACCATCACCTTGGTCAGGTTCAACTCCGGGTGCTTGGCCAGGAGTTCACCGGCGAGCTTGTCGGTCTCGCGGGAGGCCGTGCCGTTGCCGATGGCGATCAGCTCGACCGCGTGCTCCTTCGCGAGCCGGGCCAGCTTCGTGAGCGCCTCGTCCCACCTGTTCGCGGGGACGTGCGGGTGGATCGTGTCGGTGGCGACGACCTTCCCGGTCGCGTCCACCACCGCCACCTTCACGCCCGTACGGTAGCCGGGGTCGAGCCCGAGGGTCGCCCGGGTCCCCGCGGGGGCGGCGAGCAGCAGGTCGCGCAGGTTGGCCGCGAAGACCCGGACCGCCTCGTCCTCGGCGGCCGTCCGCAGCCGCAGCCGCAGGTCGATGCCGAGGTGGACGAGGATGCGGGTGCGCCAGGCCCAGCGGACCGTGTCGAGGAGCCACCTGTCGCCGGGCCGGCCCCGGTCGGCGACGCCGAAGCGGGCCGCGACCGTCCCCTCGTACGAGGAGGGTCCGCCGGTCGGCTCCTCCGGCTCCAGCTCCAGGGCGAGCACGTCCTCCTTCTCGCCGCGCAGCATGGCGAGGACCCGGTGCGAGGGCAGCGCCGTGAACGGCTCGGCGAAGTCGAAGTAGTCGGCGAACTTCGCCCCCGCCTCCTCCTTGCCCTCCCGCACCTTCGCGACGAGCCGGCCACGGACCCACATCCGCTCGCGCAGCTCGCCGATGAGGTCGGCGTCCTCGGAGAACTTCTCGGTGAGGATCGCCCGCGCGCCCTCCAGGGCCGCGGCCGCGTCCGCCACGCCCTTGTCCGGGGCGACGAAGGCCGCCGCGACGGCGGCCGGCTCCACCGAGGGGTCGGCCAGCAGCCCCTCCGCGAGCGGTTCGAGACCGGCCTCGCGGGCGATCTGGGCCTTGGTGCGCCGCTTGGGCTTGAACGGCAGGTAGATGTCCTCCAGGCGCGCCTTGGTGTCGGCGCCCAGGATGCGGGCCTCCAGCTCCTCGGTGAGCTTGCCCTGCTCGCGCACCGAGTCGAGGATCGCCGTCCGCCGGTCCTCCAGTTCGCGCAGGTAACGCAGCCGCTCCTCCAGCGTGCGCAGCTGCGCGTCGTCGAGCGTCTCGGTCGCTTCCTTGCGGTAGCGCGCGATGAACGGGACGGTCGAACCGCCGTCGAGCAGCTCGACGGCCGCCCTCACCTGCCGCTCGCGTACGCCGAGCTCCTCGGCGATCCTTGCTTCGATGGACGTCGTCACGGTGTCCCGACTCGCCTTCTCGTGCCTCCTGCTTGCGTGTGCATTGTGCCGGGTCGGTCACCCGGACGCGGTAACCGACCCGTGCCGCGCGCGCCGCGCCCGGTCAGCCCTTGCCGACGAGGTCGGCCGGGAAGGCGCCCGCGGCCGCCGCCGTGAACAGGAAGCCGCGCGCCAGCTCGGTGAGCCGCTCGACACCGGCCGCGCCGAGGTGTTCGTACGGGGCGGCGTCGAGCCGGTCGGTGTGCTCCTCCAGCTCCTCGCGCAGCCGCGTACCGGCCTCGGTGAGGTCACCGCCGGCGTCCAGGAGTCCGCGTCCGCGCAACCGCTCCACGGCCGCGTCCCAGTCGGCGCGGCCCCAGCCCCGGGAGCCGAGCACCCAGCGCGGGGACATGCCCTTGCCGGTGGCGGTGTGGGAGACGAGCGCCTCCACCGGGTCGAGCCCGGCGGAGAGCAGCGCGGCGAGGTGGCCGTCGCCCCGGTGCTCGCGCAGCAGGGTCGCGGCGTGCCAGTAGGCGAGGTGCGGCGCGTCCGGCACCGGCAGGTCGGCGTGGGCGGAGTACAGCGGCCGGGCGTGCCGGGTGCAGGCCTCGGCGGCGCGCAGGGCCAGCCCGGCGGCCTCGGCCATCTCGGCGGAGGCGACGGTCTCCTCGCCGAGCAGGCGGCGCAGGGTGGCGTCGGCGGCGCGCAGCCGCGCCGCGAGGACCTCGGCGGGGGAGGCGGTCTCCCAGACGGCGGGGAGGTGCCGGGCGAGCAGCGCGTGGTTGTAGTTGTAGAAGGTGGCGGCCACCGTGCCCGCGCCGACCGCGCCGAGCGCCGCGCTGCGCGAGGCGAGCCGCATGGCGCTGGAGTCGGTGAAGCCGAGGGCGGTGAACTCGCGGTCCAGGTCGGGTGAGAAGTAGACCGTGGAGTGCAGCGGGTTGAGGGCGTTGTGGCAGCGCCGTCCGGCGCGCGGCGGCAGTTCGCTCGTCATGCCGCGCACCTTACCTACCGGTCGGTACGGACGGAACGGGGGGCCCGCCGCCCTGTACGCCCCGGCCCGGAGGAGGTCCGTCCGGCATGGCAGGAAAGGTGGGGTCGGCGTCCTTGCGGACGTACCCGCCTGGACCGAAGGATGGGGGCATGACCCGCCGCCCCGTGCTGATCGCCCTCTTCGACGACGTGCAGAGCCTCGACGTCACCGGCCCCCTGGAGGTCTTCACGGGCGCTGCGGCGGCCGCCGGCGACCCCGGCGCCTACCCGGT
This sequence comes from Streptomyces sp. NPDC012827, assembly GCF_042900905.1. Taxonomy (NCBI): domain Bacteria; kingdom Bacillati; phylum Actinomycetota; class Actinomycetes; order Kitasatosporales; family Streptomycetaceae; genus Streptomyces; species Streptomyces sp. NPDC012827. The sequence goes on from NZ_JBIBBY010000011.1 coordinate 240,431, forward strand.
CACGACCGCCTCCCTCGGCGGAGGGCCGGTCCGGACCAGCAGCGGTCTGCGGCTCCTGCCCGACACCGGCCTCGACGAGGCCTTCTCCTGCGGGCCGCCCCACACCCTCCTCGTCCCCGGCGGCAACGGCACCCGCAGCCCCGACCCGGCCCTGATCGACTGGCTGCGCGTCCACGCGCCGCGCGCCGAGCGGCTGGTCTCGGTCTGCACCGGCGCCCTGCTCCTGGCCGAGGCGGGGCTCCTCGACGGCCACCGCGTCACCACCCACTGGAACGCCTGCGAGCACCTGGCCCGCCGGCACCCCGGCGTCCTGGTCGATCCGGAACCGATCTTCGTCCGGGACGGCAGGCTCGCCACCTCCGCCGGCGTCACCGCGGGCATCGACCTCGCCCTGGCCCTCGTCGAGGAGGACCTCGGCCGGGACGCCGCCCTCACCGTCGCCCGCCACCTGGTCGTCTTCCTCCGCAGGCCCGGGAACCAGGCCCAGTTCAGCGCCCAGCTGGCCGCCCAGACCGCCCGGCGGGAGCCGCTCAGGGACCTCCAGGCCTGGATCACCGAGCACCCGGAGGCGGACCTCTCCGTGGAGGCCCTCGCCGCCCGCGTCCGGCTCTCGCCCCGGCACTTCGCCCGCGCCTTCCGGGCGGAGACCGGCGCCACCCCCGGCCGGTACGTCGACCGGGTGCGGCTCGAACACGCCCGGCGCCTCCTGGAGACGACCACCCTCGGGGTGGAGGAGGTCGCCCGCGCCTCCGGCTACGGCACCTCCGAAGCCATGCGCCGCGCCTTCACCAAGGCGCTCGGCACCGCGCCGGCGGACTACCGCCGCCGTTTCCACGCCCCCGTCCGCTGACGGGCACCCCGACCCGCACCCCACCCTCCGATGTCGGCCGCAGTCACCTGAAAGGGATCCGCATGCAGATCGCCGTTCTCCTCTACCCCGGCTTCACCTCGCTCGACGCGGTCGGGCCGTACGAACTCCTCGCCCGGCTCCCCGGCGCCGAGACCGTCCTCGTGGCCCGCGAGACCGGCCCCGTCCGCAACGACCAGGGCAGCCTCGCCCTCGTCGCCGACTGGAGCCTCGCCGAGGTCCCGCACCCCGACATCGTCCTGGTCCCGGGCGGACCGGAGGCCCGGCAGGCGATGCACGACCCGGAGATCGGCGCCTGGCTCCGCTCCGCCGACGAGACCAGCACCTGGACCACCTCCGTCTGCACCGGCTCGCTCCTCCTCGGCGCCGCCGGGCTCCTGACGGGCCGCCGGGCCACCACCCACTGGCTGGCGTACGAGGAACTGCGCGCGCTCGGCGCCGAGCCCACGGGGGAGCGCGTCGTCTTCGACGGCAAGTACGTCACCGCCGCCGGGGTCTCCTCCGGCATCGACATGGCCCTGCACCTGCTCGGCCGGATCGCCGGCGACGAGACGGCCCAGACGATCCAGCTCCTCACCGAGTACGACCCCCGGCCGCCGTACGACGCGGGCTCCCCGGAGAAGGCCCCCGCCCACCTCGTCGCCCGCTGGCGCGACGCCCGCGCCGAGCAGTTCGCCCGCGACTGAGCCCCGGGCACGCTCCGCCCGGACCGCCGGCTGGCCGGTGCCCGGCCTTCCGGACGCCCGGCCCGGACCTCAGCGCCCGTAGGTGAACCGCGGTGCCCGGCGCTCCAGGAAGGCGGCGACGCCCTCGGCGGTGTCGCCGCTGCCCGCGGCCCGGTCCGTCCAGTACGCGTCCCGGTCGGTGCGGCCGTCGGCGAACTCCTTCGCCGCCGCCTGGGTCAGCAGCGACCGGGAGGCGAGCACCCGGCAGAACGCGGCCACCCGCTCGTCCAGCGCCCCGCCCGCCGGGTGGACCTCGTCCACGAGTCCGGTCCGCAGCGCCCGCTCGCTGTCGATCAGCTCGCCCGAGAAGAGGAGGTACTTGGCCGTCGACGGCCCGACGAGGGCGGTGAGCCGCCGGGTCGAGGAGGACGGGTAGACGATCCCCAGCTTGGCGGGGGTGATGCCGAACCGGGCCCCTTCCTCGGCGAAGCGCAGGTCGCAGGCGGCGGCCAGCTGGCTGCCGCCGCCCACGCAGAAGCCCCGGACGGCGGCGAGCGTCGGTTTCGGGAAGGCCGCGAGCGCCTCCTCGGCGCGGACGGCGAGGCGCTGCTGCTCGTCGCCCGGTTCGCGCAGCGTGGAGATGTCGGCGCCGGCGCAGAAGGTGTCGCCCTCCCCGGTGAGGACGAGCACCCGGACCGCCGGGTCGGCGGCGAGCCGGTCGAGGACGCCGGGCAGCGCCCGCCACATCGCGGCGGTCATCGCGTTGCGCTTGGCGGGGTGGGTGATGACGACGGTCGCGACCCCGTCCTCGACGGTGTCCCTCAGCTGCGGCTCCATGCGCCGGATGCTATCCACCGGCCCCGAACGTACGATCAGGAAGGGGTCGTTCCGAGGAGGCACCGCATGGCCAAGGACGCCCACGAGACGCACGACCGGGACCCCCACGGGTCCATGTCCCGCGAGGGGAAGCGGCTGAACCGCAGCTTCGGCTGGCTCGCCGCGTTCGGCGCCCTGCTCGTGATCGGGGGTGTCGTCGGCCTCGTCTACACCGGCCTCGCCACCCTCACCTCGATGCTGCTGTTCGGCTGGCTGCTGCTGATCGGCGGCCTCGTCGGACTGCTCCAGGCCGTCCAGTCCCGGGGCGGCGGCTACTTCTGGCTCGCGGTCGTGGTGGCCGCGCTGAACATCGCGGCCGGACTCGTCGTCATCCGCCACCCGGAGGGCTCGGCGGAGGCGCTGACGATGTTCGCCGCCCTGCTGTTCCTCACCGGCGGGGTGTTCCGGCTCGTCGGCAGTGTGGTGGTGCGCGGCCCGCAGTTCGGCTGGACCCTGCTCCAGGGCGCCTTCGGGCTGCTCCTCGGCCTGCTCGTCCTCTTCGACTGGCCGTCCAGCAGCCGGTACGTCCTCGGGACCTTCTTCTCCCTGGCGCTCCTCTTCGACGGGCTCGGGCTGATCGCCATCGGCGTGGGCGGCCGGCGGATCGTCGGTATGGTGACGCCCGGCACCCCGGCGGACCGGCCGACAAAGCCCTCAGAAGACGTGCAGAACCGGTCGAACAACTGACATCGGCATACTCGGTCGATCGGAAGGTGGTCGATAAGTGTCGACTTCTGGTCAGTAGGCCGGGCCGGCCGCTCCGATTGCCAAGACTCGATCCGTGGCGAGAATCGAGCACGAGGCTGGGAACCGGACCATGGAGACCCCTGGAGGTGTCCCCGCCCGGCCGCCGTCCTACGAAGGAGTCTGGCGCTTCACCGCTCCCGCGGTCGACGTCTCCGTCCCCCAGGCCCGGCACGCCGTACGGGACCTGCTGGTGCGCCAGGGAGTCCCCGTCCATCCCGACATCCTGCACGGCCTGCTGGTGATCGTCTCCGAACTGGTCACCAACGCCGTCCGGCACGCGGCTCTGCTCTCCCCGGAGATAGCGGTGGAGGTGGCGATCGGCCCCGAGTGGCTCCGGGTCTCGGTCGAGGACAACCACCCCTACCGGCCCAAGGCCCTGGAGGCGGACTACGGCCAGACCGGCGGACGCGGCCTGCTCCTCGTCCGGGAGATCGCGCTGGAGTCGGGCGGCACCTGCGACGTCGAGCACACCGCGACGGGCGGCAAGATCATCTGGGCGGCGCTGCCGCTGTCCCCGGCCGTGGCCCCGCCCGGGGCCACGCCGGAGACACGGATCACCAGCCCCCGGCCGGACCCGTCAGCTCCCTGACGGCCGGGCGCGCCGCGTCCAGGACCGTCATGAACCAGGCGGAGAACGGCGCCGTCGCGTGCCGTTCGGCCAGTTCCCCGGCGGTCACGAAGGCGGTCTCCTCGATCTCCTCCGGGTCCGGGCGCGGCGCCGCCTGCACCATCCCGACGAAGAGGTGGTTGTACTCCTGCTCCACCAGGCCGGAGGCCGGGTCCGGATGGTTGTAGCGGACCGTGCCCGCCTCCGCGAGGAGCGTCGGCGAGACGCCGAGCTCCTCGAAGGTGCGCCGCGCCGCCGCCGCGAACGGGGCCTCGCCCGGGTAGGGGTGGCCGCAGCAGGTGTTCGACCAGACACCGGGGGAGTGGTACTTGCCGAGGGCGCGGCGCTGGAGCAGCAGCCGCCCCGCCTCGTCGAAGAGGAAGACCGAGAAGGCGCGGTGGAGCTGCCCCGGCGCCTGGTGCGCGGCCAGCTTCTCCGCCGTACCGATGGTCCTCCCGTCCTCGTCGACCAGTTCGAGCATGATCGGCGCCGGGTCTCCCGACGGCTGGACACCGTTCGACGGGATCTCCGGCGAGATCTGTGCCGCGGTGGCTGGTGTGGTCGGCATACCCATCCTTCGCTTCGGTCCTCGGCCCGCTCGGGCCACCTCAGTCTGCCGTACAAAACCGGCTTGTCCGTACTTCGGCGGCCGGGCGTCGCCGCTCCCACCGCACCGGAGTACAACGGCGCGGCGGGAGCGGCGGTCACACCGGGACGGTCAGACGCCGAAAGCCGCCGGGTAGACGAGGTCGCCCCCGGGGACGGGTTCCGAGGCGTCCAGGACCAGCGCCATCATCGCCTCGTCCGGCACCTCGAAACCCGGCCGGATCCCGTACGCCGACGCCCTCACGAAGCCGAACCGGGGGTAGTACTCCGGATGGCCGAGGACCAGCACCAGCCGTTCGCCGGCCGACCGGGCCGCGTCCAGCACCGCCCGTACGACGGCCTGGCCGGCCCCCGACCGCTGGTGCGCCGGAGCCACCGAGACCGGCGCGAGGGCCGCGGCGGGCCGCCCGCCCACCCGGCACCGGGTGAGCAGCGCGTGGGCCGCCACCGTGCCGTCGGGCGCCTGTGCCACGTACGACAGGCCGGGCAGCCAGGCGCCGGGGTCGGCGCGCAGGGCGTCGACCAGGTCGGCCTCCGCCGCACGCCCGAAGGCGGCGGTCACCACCGCGCGCACCGCCGCCCGGTCGCCCGGCCGCTCGGGGCGGACGGTCCAGCGCGGGTCCGCCGGACGCAGGGCGAAACCGGCGTAGCCGTACTCGCCGCCGTGTTCGCGGCGCAGGGTGATCTCCGCCCGCGCGCCGGACACCGCGGCGTCCATGCCCGGCAGCGTGGTGTCCGCCGCGTCGGCGTGCGCGGCGAGCGGGCCGTAGTACTCCTCCCAGTCGGTCTCCGGCTGGAGGAAGGTCCCGAGGACGTGGTAGCCGGCCGCGACCGCCGCCGCGGCGTTCGCGGTGACGGTACGGAGCGGATAACGCGGATCCCAGAAGGCGCGGGCCGCGGGGCCCGGCTCCCCGCTGGTCCACACGCACTCGGTCAGCACCAGGGAACCGCCGGGGGCGAGCAGCCGCCGCCACGCGGCGAGCGCCCGGTCGAAGCCGACGACGAAGACGGAGCTCTCGGCCCACACCAGGTCGAAGGAACCGTCGGGGAAGGGCGGCGCGGCCATGTCGGCGCGCACCGGCCGGATCCGGCCGCCGAGACCGCGCGCGGCGGCGGCCGCCCGCAGTTCGTCCAGGAACGGCTGATGGATGTCGACCGCCGTCACCTCGGCGTTCGCCTCGGCGGCCAGGAGCAGCGCGGAACGGCCGGGACCGCAGCCCAGGTCGAGCACGCGCGGACGCTCCGGAAGCGTCCCGACGAGCGAGAGGAGCCTGCGGGTGGTGGCGTCGGAGCCGGGACCCTGCCGCGGCAGTCCGTGGTGCAGGGCGAAGAACGCCTCGTGCGAGGCGGACGGGTCGTGCGGGGAGGAAGCGTTGTCGGACAACGTGGAAACCCTCTGTGAGAAGGGCCCCGGCCGACGACGTGACGTACCGGTGGAAGGACCGGAATCAGGCCGACCGGAGGCCCGGAAGCTGGAAGCGGGACCGGGCACGGCCGCGCGGGGCGGCCTCCGTCGCGACGGTCATCACCCTCAGCTCCTCTCCCACACGTGTCTGTCCGGGGAGCCTAACAGTCAGAGGCAGAGCTTCGCCTCGTGCGCGGCGTGCCCGGCCGGCTCCAGCTGGAAGGTGCAGTGCTCCACGTCGAAGTGGGAGCCCAGGCAGCCCTGGAGGTCGTGGAGCATCTTCTCGTGCCCCACGGAGTCCAGCGCGCCCTGGTCCACCACCACGTGCGCGGAGAGGACCGGCATCCCGGAGGTGATCGTCCAGGCGTGCAGGTCGTGCACGTCGTCCACCCCCGGCAGGGCCAGGATGTGAGCCCGTACCTCGGCCATGTCGACCCCCTTGGGCGCCGCCTCCAGGAGGACGTCGAGCGTCTCGCGCAGCAGCTTCACCGTGCGCGGCACGATCATCAGGCCGATCACGAGCGAGGCGATGGGGTCCGCGTACTGCCAGCCGGTCAGCAGGATGATCCCGGACGCGACGATCACGGTCACCGAACCCAGCGCGTCCGCCAGCACCTCCAGGTACGCGCCGCGCACGTTGAGGCTCTCCTTCTGCCCCCGCATCAGCAGGGACAGCGAGATCACGTTGGCGACCAGGCCGACCGTCGCGAAGGCGATGGCGAGCCCGCCCCTGGTCCCGGCCGGCTCCATGAACCGCTGCACCGCCTCGTACAGGACGTAACCGCCCACGCCGAGCAGCAGCAGACAGTTCGCGAGGGCCGCCAGTATCTCGGCCCGCGCGAAGCCGTAGGTGCGGTTGCCGGACGGCGGCCGGTTGGCGAAGTGGATGGCGAGCAGCGCCATCCCGAGGCCGACCGCGTCGGTCGCCATGTGCGCGGCGTCCGCGATCAGCGCGAGCGAGTCCGCGACCACACCGCCGATGATCTCGATCACCATCACGGAGAGCGTGATGCCGAGGGCGATCCGCAGCCGGCTGCGGTACGCGGCCCCTGCGGTCCCCGTCGGCGGCGGTCCCCCGTGGCCGTGCCCGTGGTCGTGTCCAGCCCCCATGCCCATGGCCTCCCGGTCGAGTCGTACTCCTGTGCCCCGAGACGCCAGTGAACTACGGGTGGGGGGTATGTGCAACACGGTACTGAACACCGTTGTCATTGGCTCTGACCTGCGGTGATGTCCGCCCTGGTCATGAACCGCGCGGCAGGCGCGCGGACGGACGGAACCTCCGGTGCACCGCTCCCGCGGACCGTCCGGGAGGCCGGCCCCCCGGGGTCGGTGAGCGGACCGCCGGTCACTCCTGACGATCACCGCCACGGGCGGCGCGGCCGGGCGGACACCACGGGGCCCGGGGGAGTCCGCCCCGCGAAGCCTCGGTGAACTCCCCCTCCGTTCATCCGATAGCCTCAGCCGACGTGCCGCCGCCCGGTGCCGGGCCCGCACCGCCGTGCCCGGGGCAGCCAAGGCCCCGCCGGCCCCTCCGTCAGCTCCAAGGAGTGAGTTCGTCTGTCGACCGCCATCCTCACCGGCCCGCCGGCACCCGGATCCTCGCTCGACGACGATCTGCGGTCGCTCGGCTTCGACGTCCGGGTCGCCTCCGGCCCCGAGGAGACCGGCGCCCTCCTGGCCGCCGTCCCGGCCGCCGAACGCGTCGCGCTCGTCGACCCCCGCTTCGTCGGACACCTGCACGCCCTGCGCCTCGCGCTCACCGACCCCCGGTTCCCGGCCGCCGCCGCACCCGGCGCCGTCACCGCCCAGCGCGAGGCCCGGCCCGCGCTGGCCCGCGCGCTGGCCGCCGCCACCGGCGACGACCTGACCGGCGCCCTGGCCGACGCCCTCGACGCCGGCGGCGTCCCCGTCCACCGGCCCCAGCTCGGCACCCTCGTCGCCACCGTGCCCACCGACGCCGCCGCCCGCCACGAGGCCCGCGCCGCCGTCGCCGCCGTCGACGACGAGGCCGTCCGCCTCCGCTCCGCCGTCAAGGCGCACGACGGCTTCTTCACCACCTTCTTCATCAGCCCGTACTCGCGGTACATCGCCCGCTGGTGCGCGCGCCGGGGGCTCACCCCCAACCAGGTCACCACCGCCTCGCTGCTCACCGCCCTCGTCGCGGCCGGCTGCGCGGCCACCGGCACCCGCGGCGGCTACGTCGCGGCGGGCGTCCTCCTCCTCGTCTCCTTCGTCCTCGACTGCACCGACGGGCAGCTCGCCCGTTACGCGCTCCAGTACTCGACGATGGGCGCCTGGCTCGACGCCACCTTCGACCGCGCCAAGGAGTACGCCTTCTACGCGGGCCTCGCCCTCGGCGCCGCCCGCGACGGCGACGACGTGTGGGCCCTCGCCCTCGGCGCCATGGTCCTCATGACCTGCCGGCACGTCGTCGACTTCTCCTTCAACGAGGCCAACGCCGCGACCACCGGTGCCGCCGCCAAGACCAGCCTGGCCCTCTCCAGCAGGCTCGACGGCGTCGGGTGGACCGTCTGGGCCCGCCGCATGATCATCCTGCCGATCGGTGAGCGCTGGGCGATGATCGCCGTCCTCACCGCCCTCACCAGCCCCCGCGTCGTCTTCTGGGCCCTGATCGCCGGCTGCGCCTTCGGTGCCTGCTACACCACCGCCGGCCGCCTGCTGCGCTCGCTGTCCCGCAGGGGTGCCGGGCGGCCCGACCGGGCGGCCCGGGCGCTCGCCGACCTCGCGGACTCCGGCCCGCTCGCCGAACTCGTCGCGAAGGCCGGCCGCCGCCTCCCGGCGCCCGCCCCCCTCGTCGCCCTCCTCGGCGCCGCCCTGATGATCACGGGCGCACTGCTGCTGCCCTTCGGCGACCCCCGCCTGATCGCCGTCGCCGCCGGCTACGCGGCCCTCGCCGGCCTCGCCGTCGCGCGCCCCCTCAAGGGCGCCCTCGACTGGCTGGTCCCCCCCTTCTTCCGCGCCGCCGAGTACACCACCGTCCTCGTCCTCGCCGCCCGCTCCGACGCCCCGCAGGCCCTCCCCGCCGCGTTCGGGCTGGTCGCGGCGGTCGCCTACCATCACTACGACACGGTGTACCGCATCCGCGGCGGCACCGGCGCGCCGCCCTCCTGGCTGGTGCGCGTCACCGGCGGACACGAGGGGCGCACGCTCCTGGTGGCCGTCCTCGCCGCCCTGCTCGCGGACCGCGGCGACGACTTCACCCTGGCAGTGACCGCCCTCGCGGGCGCCGTCGCGCTCGTGGTGCTCGTGGAGTCCATCCGCTTCTGGGTCTCCTCCGGAGCACCCGCCGTTCACGACGAAGGAGAAACAGCATGATCGGCCTCGTACTGGCAGCCGGTGCCGGACGGCGTCTGCGCCCCTACACCGACACCCTTCCGAAGGCCCTCGTGCCTGTCGACGGTGACACCACCGTCCTCGACCTCACCCTGAAGAACTTCGCGGAGATCGGTCTCACCGAGGCCGCGATCGTCGTCGGCTACCGCAAGGAGGCCGTCTACGAGCGCAAGGAGGCGCTGGAGGCGAAGTACGGCCTGAAGCTCACCCTCGTCGACAACGACAAGGCCGAGGAGTGGAACAACGCCTACTCCCTGTGGTGCGCCCGTGAGGTCCTGAAGCGCGGTGTGATCCTCGCCAACGGCGACACCGTCCACCCCGTCTCCGTCGAGAAGACCCTGCTCGCCGCGCGCGGCAACGGCCAGAAGATCATCCTCGCCCTCGACACGGTCAAGAGCCTGGCCGACGAGGAGATGAAGGTCGTCACCGCCGAGGGCCAGGGCGTCCGGAAGATCACCAAGCTGATGGACCCGGCCGACGCCACCGGCGAGTACATCGGCGTCACCCTGATCGAGCCCGAGGCGGCCGAGGAGCTCGCCGACGCCCTCAAGGCCACCTTCGAGCGCGACCCCGACCTCTACTACGAGGACGGCTACCAGGAGCTCGTCAACCGCGGCTTCACCGTCGACGTGGCCCCCATCGGCGACGTCAAGTGGGTCGAGATCGACAACCACGACGACCTCGCGAAGGGCCGTGAGATCGCGTGCCAGTACTGACCCGGCTGATCCCCTCGCCGGTCGTCGTCGACATCCGCGGCGGAGCGCTGGACGACCTGTCCGCGCTCCTCGCGGACCAGCGGATCTCCAGCAACGGCAAGATCGCCGTCGCCATCAGCGGGGGCTCCGGCCTCAAGCTGCGGGACCGCTTCGCCGCCGAGCTGCCGGGTGCCGACTGGTACCCGGTGGCGGGGGGCACCATCGACGAGGCCGTGAAACTCGCCGACGCCATGCGCGGCAAGCGGTACGACGCGGTGGTGGCCCTCGGCGGCGGCAAGATCATCGACGTGACCAAGTACGCGGCGGCCCGGGTCGGTCTGCCGCTGGTGGCCATCGCCACCAACCTGTCGCACGACGGCATCTGCTCGCCGATCTCCACCCTCGACAACGACAACGGCCGCGGTTCCTACGGCGTCCCCACCCCGATCGCCCTGGTCATCGACCTGGACGTGATCCGGGACGCCCCCGTGCGCTACGTCCGCTCCGGCATCGGGGACGCGATCTCCAACCTCTCCGCCATCGCCGACTGGGAGCTCTCCCACCGCGAGACCGGAGAGAAGGTCGACGGCCTGGCCGCCGCCATGGCCCGCAGCGCGGGCGAGGCGGTGCTGCGCCACCCCGGCGGCGTCGGCGACGACGACTTCCTCGTCACCCTCTCCGAGGGCCTGGTGATGTCCGGCATCGCCATGTCGATCAGCGGTGACAGCCGCCCCTCCTCGGGCGCCTGCCACGAGATCAGCCACGCCTTCGACCTGCTCTACCCGGCCCGCGCCGCCAGCCACGGCGAACAGTGCGGCCTCGGCGCGGCCTTCGCCATGCACCTGCGCGGCGCCCGCGACGAGTCCGCGCTGATGGTCGAGACGCTGCGCCGGCACGGCCTCCCGGTGCTCCCGGAGGAGATGGGCTTCACCGTGGACGAGTTCGTACGGGCGGTCTCCTTCGCCCCGCAGACCCGACCCGGCCGCTTCACCATCCTGGAACACCTCGACCTGTCCGACGACGAGATCAGGGACGCGTACGCCGACTATGCCCAAGCCATCGGTAGCTGAGCTCCGCCCGGTCGTCCACCCGCCGGGTGTGAAGGACCGGCGGAGCGGCGAGCACTGGGGCGGCCGCCTGTACATGCGGGAGATCTCGCTGCGGATCACCCGCCACCTGGTGACGACCCGGGTCACGCCCAACCAGCTGACCTACCTGATGACGGTGTGCGGCGTCCTCGCCGCCCCCGCCCTCCTGGTGCCCGGCATCCCGGGAGCCGTGCTCGGTGTGGTGATGGTCCAGCTCTACCTGCTGCTCGACTGCGTCGACGGCGAGGTGGCCCGCTGGAAGAAGCAGTACTCGCTCGGCGGGGTCTACCTGGACCGCGTCGGCGCCTACCTCTGCGACGCGGCGGTGCTCGCCGGCTTCGGCCTGCGCGCCGCGGACCTGTGGGGTCCGGGCCGGATCGACTGGCTGTGGGCCTTCCTCGGCACCCTCGCCGCCCTCGGCGCCATCCTGATCAAGGCCGAGACCGACCTGGTCGGCGTCGCCCGCCACCAGGGCGGCCTGCCGCCGGTGCAGGAGTCGGCGGCCGAGCCCCGCTCGTCCGGCATGGCGCTGGCCCGCCGGGCCGCCGCCGCCCTCAAGTTCCACCGGCTGATCCTGGGGATCGAGGCCTCCCTCCTGATCCTGGTCCTCGCGATCGGGGACCAGATCCGGGGCGACCTCTTCCTCTCCCGGCTCGGCGTCGCCGTCCTCGCCGGCATCGCCCTCCTCCAGACCGTGCTGCACCTGGTGTCGATCCTGGTGTCCAGCAGGCTCAGGTGAGGACCGCCGTGGGCACCCCGCTGAAGGTGGGCGCGGTCGTCATCACCATGGGCGACCGCCCCGACGACCTGCGCGCGCTGCTCGACTCGATCGCCGCGCAGGACGGCGACCCCGTCGAGGTCGTCGTGGTCGGCCAGGGCGCCCCGGTCACCGGGGTGCCCGACGGGGTGCGCACGGTCGAGCTGCCGGAGAACGTGGGCATCCCCGCCGGCCGGAACGTGGGCATCGAGGCCTTCGGACCGGGCGGCGGGGACGTGGACGTCCTGCTGTTCCTCGACGACGACGGGCTCCTCGCCCACCGGGACACCGCGGAGCTGGTCCGCCAGGCCTTCACCGCGGACCCGTGCCTGGGCATCATCAGCTTCCGGATCGCCGATCCGGACACCGGCGCCACCCAGCGCCGGCACGTGCCGCGCCTGCGTGCCTCCGACCCGATGCGCTCCTCGCGGGTGACCACCTTCCTCGGCGGCGCCAACGCCGTCCGCACCGAGGTCTTCGCCGAAGTCGGCACGCTCCCCGGCGAGTTCTTCTACGCGCACGAGGAGACCGACCTCGCCTGGCGCGCGCTCGACGCCGACTGGATGATCGACTACCGTTCCGACATGGTGCTGCTGCACCCCACCACCGCACCCTCCCGCCACGCGACGTACCACTTCAACGTGGCCCGCAACCGAGTGTGGCTGGCACGTCGCAACCTGCCCGCGCCCCTGGTGCCGGTCTATCTCGGCGTCTGGCTCCTGCTCACCCTGGCCCGGCGGCCCTCGCCCTCCGCGCTGAAGGCGTGGGCCGGCGGATTCCGCGCCGGGTGGGCGGCTCCCTGCGGTCCGCGACGCCCGATGAGATGGCGTACGGTGTGGCGGCTGACCCGGCTGGGTCGCCCCCCGGTCGTCTGACATCGTGGTACCCGACGTGCCGCGCATCTTGAACACGAAAGTTTCGACTGTGAGTGACACACACCAGGGCGGGGCGGTCGCGACGAGCGCGCCTCCGTCCGTCGACGAGGGCCTGGCCCCGGCCGAGCTGGCCGCCAAGTACGGTCTCTCGGTCAGCGGCGCCCGGCCCGGGCTGTTCGAGTACGTCCGCCAGCTGTGGAGCCGCCGCCACTTCATCCTGGCCTTCTCCTCGGCCAAGCTGACCGCCCAGTACAGCCAGGCCAAGCTGGGCCAGGTGTGGCAGGTGGCGACCCCGCTGCTCAACGCCCTGGTCTACTACCTGATCTTCGGGCTGATCCTCGGCGCGGGCCGGGGCATGAGCGAGGACGTCTACATCCCCTTCCTCGTCACCGGCATCTTCGTGTTCACCTTCACGCAGAGCTCCGTGATGGCGGGCGTACGGTCGATCTCGGGCAACCTGGGCCTGGTGCGCGCCCTGCACTTCCCGCGCGCGACCCTGCCGATCTCCTTCTCGCTCCAGCAGCTCCAGCAGCTGCTGTTCTCGATGATCGTGCTCGTGGCGATCGCCATGGCCTTCGGCAGCTACCCCTCGGCCAGCTGGCTGCTGCTGATCCCCGCGCTCTTCCTCCAGTTCGTGTTCAACGTGGGACTCGCGATGATCGTGGCCAGGATGGGTGCCAAGACGCCCGACCTCGCCCAGCTGATGCCCTTCGTCATGCGCACCTGGATGTACGCCTCGGGCGTGATGTTCTCCATCCCCGCGATGCTCGCCGACAAGCCCGCCTGGATCGCCGACGTCCTCATGTACAACCCGGCGGCGGTCTACATGGACCTGATCCGCTTCGCGCTGATCGACGGGTACGGCTCCGAGAACCTGCCGTCGCACGTCTGGGCGACCGCGCTCGGCTGGGCCCTGGCCTTCGGCATCGGCGGCTTCGTCTACTTCTGGAAGGCCGAGGAGAGGTACGGCCGTGGCTGACACCGACCGGGGCAACGTCCCCACCGTCATCTGCGACGACGTCCACATCGTCTACCGGGTCAACGCCGGCGGCGGGGGCAAGGGCAGCGCCACGGCCGCCCTGAGCCGGATCCTGGGCCGCGGCAAGGCCGAGGTCACCCGGGGCGTCCGCAAGGTCCACGCGGTGCGCGGCGTCACCTTCACCGCCTACCGCGGCGAGGCCATCGGCCTCATCGGCTCCAACGGCTCCGGCAAGTCCACGCTGCTGCGGGCCATCGCCGGACTGCTCCCCACCGAGAGCGGCAAGGTCTACACCGACGGCCAGCCCTCGCTGCTCGGCGTCAACGCGGCCCTGATGAACGACCTCACCGGTGAGCGCAACGTGATCCTGGGCGGCCTGGCCATGGGCATGAGCCGCGAGGAGGTGCGCGAGCGCTACCAGGACATCGTCGACTTCTCCGGCATCAACGAGAAGGGCGACTTCATCAGCCTGCCGATGCGGACGTACTCCTCCGGCATGGGCGCCCGCCTCCGCTTCGCCATCGCCGCCGCCAAGAACCACGACGTCCTCCTCATCGACGAGGCCCTCGCGACCGGCGACCGCAAGTTCCAGATCCGCTCCGAGGAGCGCATCAGGGAGCTCCGCAAGGAGGCGGGCACCGTCTTCCTCGTCAGCCACAGCAACAAGTCCATCCGGGACACCTGCGACCGGGTGCTCTGGCTGGAGAAGGGCCAGCTCCTCATGGACGGGCCCACCGACGAGGTGCTCAAGGCGTACGAGCGCGAGACCGCCCGCTGAGTCGCGCCGAGCCTCCGGGATCCCCCCTGCCGCCCGTCCGGCAGGGGGGATCCCGCGTCCGCGTCGCGCCCCGCGCGGAATGTTCATGCGGTCAACATCGGGCAGGATGACCCCATGGCAGCGACCTCGGGCGGGAAGACCTATCACCACGGCGATCTGCGCAACGCGCTGATCGGCGCGGCCGTCGACCTCGCCACCGAGGGCGGCCCCGAGCGGGTCGTCCTGCGTGAGGCGGCCCGCCGGGTCGGTGTCTCGCCCACCGCCGCCTACCGCCACTTCGCCGGTCGCGGGGAACTCCTCCGTACCGTCGGGGGCCACGCCCGGCGACGGCTCGCCGCCGCCATGGAACGGACCGCCGCCCGGGAACCCGGCGCCGACGACCCCGCCCTCGCCGCCGAGCGCCGGCTCGCCGCCCTCTGCCGCGGATACATCGCCTTCGCCCTCGAACAGCCCGGCCTCTACCGGGCCGCGTTCCACACCGTCCGCCCGGCCCCCGGACACGGCTCCGCCGCCGACCTCCCCACCGAGGAGCCCGAGTGCCGGGCCTTCGCCCTGCTGGGGGAGGCACTGGAGATCCTTGGCCGGTTCCGTACCCCCTCCGGCGCCGCGACCCGTCCGGCCGCCTGCGCGGCGGTGTGGTCGGCCGTGCACGGACTGTCACTGCTCCTGCTCGACGGGCCGCTGCGGCGTCTGCCGGCCCCGCGCCGGGACGCGGTCGTGGAGACGACGCTCGCCATGGTCGTCTCCGGCACCCGAGGGCTCTGACCGGCGCCGACGACCCAACGGGACGCCCGGCGACGGAAGTTGAGGGGCCCGTCGGCACCTGCCTTCCGGCCCCCGGCACCCCCGCACGGCGAGGTGTCCCGTACGACGTAAGCTGTACCGGTCCGTTCCGTGGCACGCAGGGTGACATCCCCGAGGCCACCGACCCACCTTCGAGGTCCCTCCGGCAGGGCTCGGCGGCGTGTCCGAAATAGGATGGATTGGATCGGCAGTGTAGAACGGGAGATGTGACGGCCATGACGCAGAATCTCCAGCTCCACGAGGGTGCCGCCGTCCCCGCGCCGGGCGCCGCCCGGTGACGGCAGCTCCGCAGGCGCGGCCCGGCGCCTCCTCGCGCACCACCCTCGGCAAGGCCGCGGACGAGAACTTCCCCGTGGCCCCCTTCTTCGTACCCCGCGCCTGGCGCGAGGACCTCATGGCCGTCTACGGATACGCCCGCCTGGTCGACGACATCGGCGACGGCGACCTGGCCCCCGGCGGCGGCGACGCCCGCCTCCTCGGCCTCGGCCCCGACCGCGCCGGCGACCGGCTCGCCCTCCTCGACGCCTTCGAGGCCGACCTCCACCGCGTCTTCGACGGAACCCCCCGCCACCCGCTGCTCCGCGCCCTCCAGCCGACGGTGCGGCGCCACGGGCTCACCCCCGACCCCTTCCTCGGCCTGATCGCCGCCAACCGGCAGGACCAGCTCGTCCGCCGCTACGAGACGTACGACGACCTCCTGGCCTACTGCGAACTCTCCGCCAACCCCGTCGGCCGGCTCGTCCTCGCCCTCACCGGCACCGCCACCCCCGAGCGCGTCCGCCGCTCCGACGAGATCTGCACCGCCCTCCAGATCGTCGAACACCTCCAGGACGTCGCCGAGGACCTCCGCCGCGACCGGATCTACCTCCCGGCCGAGGACCTCAAGCGCTTCCACGTCACCGAGGACGACCTCGCCCGGCCCACCGCGGGCGCCTCCGTCCGCGCCCTCGTCGCCTTCGAGGCCGACCGCGCCCGCGCCCTCCTCCACGCCGGCATCCCCCTCGTCGGCAGTGTCCGCGGGCGCCTGCGGCTCCTCCTCGCCGGGTTCACCGCCGGCGGCCTCGCCGCGCTCGACGCCGTCGCCGCCGCCGGATTCGACGTACTGCCCGGCCCGCCGGGGCCCACCAAGCCGAGCCTGATGCGCCAGGCGGGAGCCGTGCTGCTCAGGGCGCGGAGAGAGGGGTGAACGCCACCGTGGAGGAACAGCCCCGGACGTCCGCGCCCGTGCGCGCCGCGTACGGCTACTGCGAGGCCGTCACCGGACAGCAGGCCCGCAACTTCGCCTACGGCATCCGTCTCCTGCCCACCGGGAAGCGCCAGGCCATGTCCGCCCTGTACGCCTTCTCGCGGCGCGTCGACGACATCGGCGACGGCACGCTCCCGCCCGAGGAGAAGCGGCAGCGCCTGGAGGCCACCCGCGCCGTACTCGACCGGATCCGCGGGGGCGAGGTCGCCGAGGACGACACCGACCCGGTCGCCGTCGCGCTCGCCGACGCCGCCCGCCGCTTCCCGATCCCCCTCGGCGGCCTCGACGAACTCATCGACGGCGTCCTCATGGACGTGCGCGGTGCCACCTACGAGAACTGGGACGACCTCAAGGTCTACTGCCGGTGCGTCGCCGGGGCCATCGGCCGCCTCTCGCTCGGCGTCTTCGGCACGCAGCCCGGGGCGGCCGGGGCCGACCGGGCCCCGGAGTACGCCGACACCCTCGGGCTCGCGCTCCAACTCACCAACATTCTCAGGGACGTCCGCGAGGACGCCGCCGGCGGCCGGACCTACCTGCCCGCCGACGACCTCGCCAAGTTCGGCTGCCAGGACGGCTTCGCCGCCGACACCCCGCCCGCCGGCGCCGACTTCGCCGGCCTCGTCCACTTCGAAGTGCGCCGCGCCCGGGCCCTGTTCACCGAGGGCTACCGGCTGCTGCCCCTGCTCGACCGGCGCAGCGGCGCCTGCGTCGCCGCGATGGCCGGCATCTACCGCCGTCTCCTCGACCGCATCGAGCGCGACCCCGAGGCCGTCCTCCGGGGCCGCGTCTCGCTCCCCGGCCACGAGAAGGCGTACGTCGCCGTCCGCGGCCTCTCCGGCCTGGACGCCCGCCACATCGCCCGCCGCACCCTCCGGAGCACGGCGTGACGCGCCCGCCCGCCCCCGGCGGCCCGCGCACGCGCCCGTACGCGCCCGGTCCGGCGGCGGTGCGGGCCGCTTCCCCGGCCGGCCCCGTCCTCCCCTCCGCGACGACCCGAACGGAGCCGGCGTGACGCCCGACGCGACCACCTCCACCCCCGGCCCGGCGCCCGACCGGCACCGCCCGCCGGCCACCGCCGGCCGGCTCGCTCCGGACGCCACGGCACCGGCCGTCCGGCAGCAGGACGGCCGGACGGAACCCGCCGGCCGCGAGGCCGGCGTCCGTACCGGGCGGGACGCCGAGGACGGCACCGGCCACGGGGACGGCCGCCGGCGGCACGCGGTCGTCGTCGGGGGAGGCCTCGCCGGAGTCACCGCGGCCCTGCGGCTCGCCGAGTCCGGGGTCCGCGTCACCCTCCTCGAAGGGCGGCCCCGCCTCGGCGGCCTCGCCTTCTCCTTCCGCCGCGGGGACCTGCACGTCGACAACGGCCAGCACGTCTACCTGCGCTGCTGCACCGCCTACCGCTGGTTCCTCGACCGCATCGGCGGCGCCCACCTCGCGCCGCTCCAGGACCGCCTCGACGTGCCCGTCCTGGACGTGGCCCACCCGCGCGGCCCCCGGCTCGGGCGGCTGCGGCGCGACGCCCTGCCCGTACCACTGCACCTGGCCCGCAGCCTCGCCACGTACCCCCATCTCTCCCTCGCCGAACGCGCATCCGTCGGCCGTGCCGCGCTCGCCCTGCGCCGGCTCGACCCCGCCGACCCGGCCCTGGACGGCATCGACTTCGCCACCTGGCTCGGCCGGCACGGACAGACGCCCCGCACCATCGAAGCCCTGTGGGACCTGGTGGGCGTCGCCACCCTCAACGCCACCGCCCCGCACGCCTCCATGGGCCTGGCCGCCATGGTCTTCAGGACGGGGCTCCTCTCCGAGCCCGGCGCCGCCGACATCGGCTGGGCCCACGTCCCCCTCGGCGAACTCCACGACACCCTCGCCGCCCGCGCCCTCGCCGGCCTCGGCGTGCGCACCGTGCTCCGGGCCAAGGCCGAGCGGATCTCCCGTACCGCCGACGGCCGCTGGGCGGTCGCCCTGCCCGGCGAGACCGTCGAGGCCGACGCCGTCGTCCTCGCCGTCCCCCAGCAGGAGACCCACCACCTGCTGCCCGAGGGTGCCCTCGACGACCCCGACCGGCTCCTCGACATCGGCACCGCCCCCATCCTGAACCTGCACGTCGTCTACGACCGCAAGGTGCTCCGGCAGCCCTTCTTCACCGCGCTCGGCTCCCCGGTCCAGTGGGTCTTCGACCGCACCCGCTCCTCCGGGCTCACCGGGCCCGGCCAGTACCTCGCCGTCTCCCAGTCCGCCGCCCAGGACGACATCGACGAGCCCGTGGCCGCCCTGCGCGCGCGGTACCTGCCCGAGCTGGAGCGGCTGCTGCCCGCCGCCCGCGGGGCCGGGATCCGCGACTTCTTCGTCACCCGGGAGCGGACGGCGACCTTCGCGCCCACCCCGGGCGTCGGCCGGCTCCGGCCCGGCGCCCGTACCCACGCCCCCGGCCTCTACCTGGCCGGCGCGTGGACCGCCACCGGCTGGCCCGCGACCATGGAGGGCGCCGTCCGCAGCGGCTTCGCCGCGGCGGGCGCCGCGCTCTCCGCCTTCGGCCGCCGCCACGACCACCCGCTGCAGGAGGCGGTATGAGTGTGAGTACCGGAACAAGAGGAGAGACCGTGCCGACAGCGCATCCGGGGAGCCCGGCCGTCGACACCGCGGACGTGACCGCACTGCTGGAACGGGGACGGACCCTGTCCACCCCCGTACTGCGGGCGGCCGTCGACCGCCTCGCACCGCCCATGGACACCGTGGCCGCCTACCACTTCGGCTGGATCGACGCCCACGGGAGGCCCACGGACGCCGACAGCGGGAAGGCCGTGCGCCCCGCGCTCGCCCTGATCTCGGCCGAGGCCGCGGGGGCCGCGCCCGAGATCGGCGTCCCCGGCGCCGTCGCCGTCGAACTCGTCCACAACTTCTCGCTGCTCCACGACGACCTCATGGACGGCGACGAGCAGCGCCGCCACCGCGACACGGTGTGGAAGGTGCACGGGCCGGCGCAGGCCATCCTCGTCGGTGACGCCCTCTTCGCCCTCGCCAACGAGCTGCTGCTCGAACTCGGCACCGTCGAGGCCGGGCGGGCCACCCGCCGCCTCACCACCGCCACCCGCAAGCTCATCGACGGGCAGGCCCAGGACATCTCCTACGAGCACCGCGAGCGGGTCACCGTCGAGGAGTGCCTGGAGATGGAGGGCAACAAGACGGGCGCCCTCCTCGCCTGCGCGGTCTCCATCGGCGCCGTCCTCGGCGGCGCCGACGACCGCACCGCCGACAAGCTGGAGGAGTTCGGTTACCACCTCGGCCTCGCCTTCCAGGCCGTCGACGACCTCCTCGGCATCTGGGGAGACCCCGAGGCCACCGGCAAGCAGACCTGGAGCGACCTGCGCCAGCGCAAGAAGTCCCTGCCGGTCGTCGCCGCCCTCGCCGCCGGCGGGGAGGCCTCCGAGCGCCTCGCCCGGCTCCTCGCCGAGGACGCCAAGTCCAACGAGTTCGACTCCTTCTCCGAGGAGGACTTCGCCTACCGGGCCGCCCTCATCGAGGAGGCCGGCGGGCGCGAGTGGACCTCCGAGGAGGCCCGCCGCCAGCACACCGTCGCGATCCGCGCCCTGCACGAGGTGGACATGCCCACCCGCGTACGGGAACAGCTGATCGCTCTGGCCGACTTCGTCGTCGTACGGAAGAAATGATCGCCATCAGCCTGATATGAGTTCGCAGTCGCCGGGCGGCGCCCCCCCCCCCCCCCCCCCCGCCGACCCCCCCCCCCCCCCCGGGGCCCCCCCCCCCCCGGGGCCCCCAGACCCCCCCCAACCCCCCCCACCCCCGGGCCGGGCGCCCCCCCGCCCCCCC